>CAZWDM010000001.1:0-70849 GCA_964632415.1 uncultured Dehalococcoidia bacterium
ATGCAATTCCCTGAAGTGTTCCAAACTAGGGGAGAAGACCATCCGTGTGACCGTTCCCCAAGTCCAGAATCGGCCACCTCAAGCCGTTGAAGCCATTGAAGATCAGAAGGTGCATGTTGGAGACAGCATCTCACTCTCCATTGATTCCGCATTCTGGGACTTCGAGGGGGACCCTATCGTGGATTACCATTTACGTCTGGGTGATGCAGAATTGGTCACAGGAGCTGCGGTCACTCCAAAAGGGCTGCTCACAATGCGGGGGGAACAAGTAGGCACAACTTCCGTCTCGGTAACTGCGTGCGATAACGAAGGGTGTGGGTCCGTTGACTCTGCGCTGAGATTCGTTCTGAACGTGCTAGATCGGAGAAATCAACCTCCTTCAGTCGTGGAAAAAATAGCTGACAAGAACTTGCACATAGGGGAGACCATAAGATTGGACTTGGGCAGCCTCTTCGAAGATCCGGAAGGAGATATGATTCACGATTACACATTTGAACGGCAAGACAAGGGTGTAGTCGTCGGCGAAATCTATCCTGAGACCGGGGTTCTCATGGTTCGTGGTGCAGAGGTTGGGAGGACAGCTGCGTCTATTCACGCCTACGACAGTGGTTCCGGAGAGAGAAGCGCGGGACTTACCTTCAATCTTACGGTTGTCGAACCACCGAGGAGTCCGCCGCAAGTAGTCGGAACAGTTCCGGATCAAACCGTGGCGTTGGGTGATTCAGCTGAAGTTTCTGTGTCGCATGCCTTCGCAGCCTCACCGAGATTCCGTGTAATCCGCTACGATGTCCTTCTGAATCAACCTGTAGTTGGTCTGGACAGTGACATCGACAGAGCGGGAATCCTGACTCTGGAAGGGACGGAGACGGGAAGAACTTGGGTATCAGTCAGAGCTTGCAGTTATGCGGGCTGCAGTAACTTTTCGGATCTCTCATTCGTTCTCACAGTGACTGATTCTGAAGAAGAACAGAATGCCAGTCCAGAAGCAGTCGGTGCAATTCAGGACCGGACAATGATGGTAGGGGATACTGCAACACTGGATATATCCAAAGCATTCAAGGATCCGGAAAATGACCGGATCGTGGACTACAAGTACAGTCTCAGCAAATCAGGTTGCGCTTCCGGCAGTATTACAGATACGGGTATCTTGACCCTGCACGGTTCAGGCGCCTGCACAACGACGGTTTCTGTGAGCGCCTGTGACGACGAGGATGAATGCAGCGATCCGGGAGAGGTGAGTTTCACATTGACCGTTGGAACGCCGATCGCTAAGCAATAATTTGCCCTGGCGTCACTCTGAGACTGATCGGTTGGGCAGACAATTCTCAGTCAGTCAGTCCCGTTATTCCCTCATTAGCAGCAGGCTACATCAGATTTGCGGATAGCCAGCGCTCGGCAGTGGGCACAGGCATGTCCTTCCGCCCGGCATAGTCTATAACCTGGTCCTTACCAATGCGCCCAACGCCGAAATATCGAGATGCGGGGTGGGCGAAGTAGAGCCCGGCAGTGGACGCCGTAGGCAGTATGGCAAAGTTCTCTGTTAGACGCATTCCTGTGCTCCGTTCAACGTCAAGGAGCTGCCATATGGTAGCGTTTTCGGTGTGATCGGGGCATGCCGGGTATCCGAAAGCCGGCCTGATGCCCTGATAGTCCTCTTTCAGCAGCCTCTCGCTGTTCAAGTTCTCGCCCTCCGCGTAGCCCCAGAACTCCTTGCGGACCCTCTCATGCAGGCGTTCGCTGAACGCTTCAGCTAACCTGTCGGCTAATGCCCTGGAAAGTATCGCATTGTAGTCGTCATTCGATGCCTCCAGGGTGGCGGCGTACTCATCCCCCCCGATGCCTGCGGTAACGGCAAATGCCCCAATGTAGTCGAGAGCATTGGACTCCTTCGGTGCGACAAAGTCCGCCAGGCAAAAGTCGTTCACCGGTAGATTGGCGCGCTGGCGGGACTTGTCCCATTGCTGACGCAAGAAGCGGAATGTCGCAATGACTTCACTTCGTTCATCATTCGAATACACTTCCACGTCGTCGCCGTTTGAATTTGCCGGGAAAAAGCCAAGAACCGCCCGTGCCTCGATGGCGTTCTCGCTTATCATTTTCTCCAGGAGATGGTTTGCATCGGCGAGCAATCGCCTGGCTTCATCCCCGTAGATGGGGCTGTCAAGTATTGCAGGGTATGCGCCGCGAAGTTCCCAGGCGCCAAAAAACGGCGTCCAGCTTATGTAATCGATGAGCTCTTCAAGAGGATAACTCTTAAAGGTCGTTACCTCCCGCATCCGTGGAGCAGGGGCGACTTCACTCAAATCCAGGATGTGGCGCCTGTCTCGTGCTTCATCGAGTGAAAGAAGATTGGATTGGGCAGTCCGTGACTCTCTATCAGTTCTAACTTCCGCATAACGCTCATAAGTCTCCGCGATGATGCTGCGGCGAGACCTCTCGTCCACCAGTGCATTCATAGTCGTCACGGAACGGGAGGCGTCCCGAACATGTATGACTCCCCGCGAATATTCCGGAGCTATCCTCACGGCGGTATGTGCCGCCGATGTGGCAGCACCTCCAATTAGCAGCGGAATATCGAACCCCTGGCGCTCCATTTCCATGGCTACGGTCTTCATCTCGTCGAGAGACGGTGTTATCAGCCCGCTTAGCCCGATAACATCGGCATTCGAGCTTCTCGCGGCTTCCAGAATCTGCTGAGCGGGCGTCATCACGCCGAGGTCGATCACTTCATAATTGTTGCAGCCGAGCACCACACCAACAATGTTCTTTCCTATGTCGTGCACATCCCCTTTTACAGTTGCAATCACTATTCTGCCATTCGATCGCCGATCGTCACCTTCTTGGTGTTCGGCTTCAATGAATGGCACGAGGGAGGAAACGGCCTTCTTCATCACCCTTGCACTCTTTACAACCTGCGGCAGGAACATGCGGCCCGACCCAAACAGATCGCCAACGATATTCATGGCTTCCATCAGCGGGCCCTCTATGACGTGAAGGGCACGCTCCGCCTTCAGTCTTGCCTGCTCCACGTCCTCTTCGATATGGGCGTCGATGCCGTTTACCATTGCATGTTTGATGCGATCGTTCACGGGGAGAGTTCGCCAGTCTTCAGTGCTCCTGGAGGCGGCAGATTGGTTTCCCTCGAACCCCTCTGCTTGTAGCCTGGCGGCCAAATCCAGCAGCCGTTCCGTGGCGTCTTCACATCTGTTAAGGATTACGTCTTCGGCAACATCCCGCAGTTCTCTATCGATCTGTTCATAGACTGCAAGCTGCCCGGCGTTGACAATCCCCATGTCCATACCTGCACGTACTGCGTGGTAGAGAAAAACGGAGTGTAATGCTTCTCTGACCGGATCGTTGCCTCTGAAGGAGAATGAGACATTGCTGACCCCTCCGCTGACGTGAGAATGTGGGAAGCGTCTCTTCAGTTCGGCCGCTGCTTCTATGAAGGCGACAGCGTAGTCGTTATGCTCTTCTATCCCTGTGCCAACGGCGAAAATGTTGGGGTCGAAGATGATCTCCTCAGGAGTAAAGCCCACCTGCTCGGTCAGGATTTCATAGGAGCGCCTGCAGATGTCCACCTTGCGCTCTGTTGTATCAGCCTGCCCTTTTTCGTCAAATGCCATCACTACCACTGCTGCGCCAAATCGCTTGACCGTCCTCGCTTGCCTTATGAACTCGGCTTCGCCCTCTTTCAGCGAAATGGAGTTGACTACGCCCTTACCCTGGACGCACTTCAATCCCTCTTCAATGACGCTGAATCTCGAACTGTCTATCATTATTGGAAGCCGGGCAATATCCGGCTCTGCAGCTAGCAGTTTCAGATAGCGTTCCATAGCCGCTTCGGACTCCAGCAATCCTTCGTCCATATTGATGTCGAGTATTTGGGCGCCGTCTTCGACTTGCTGGCGGGCAATCCAGACCGCTTCCTCGTACCTGCCGCGCCGTATCAGCCGCCTGAAGCGGGCGGATCCGGTCACATTCGCACGTTCGCCTACATTGATGAAGTTGGAATCCGGCCTTATTTCGAGGGCCTCTAGTCCGCTCAATACCGTGTTTACACGTCGTTCAGGGCGACGTCGGGGCGGTATTCCTGCTACGGCAGCAGCAATTGCGCGGGTGTGCTCCGGGCGGGATCCGCAGCAGCTCCCGACGATATTGGCAAGTCCGCTTGTCGCGAACTCCGCGAGATTAGCTGCCATATGCCCGGCCGATTCATCATACTCTCCGAATTCATTCGGCAATCCCGCATTCGGATGACAAGACACGTAATGAGACGATATGCCAGATAACGCCGCCAAGAAGGGGCGCAACTGGTCGCTGCCTAGTGAGCAGTTTATGCCGACACTCAGGAGTGGAACGTGCGACACGGAGGCGTAGAAGGCTTCCGCCGTCTGGCCTGAGAGGTTTCGTCCGCTAAGGTCAACCGCGGTGAAGGAGACCATTACAGGCACCCGCACTCCAGCTGATTCGAAGACTTCCTCAATGGCGTAGAGCGCGGCCTTTGCATTCAGTGTGTCGAATATCGTCTCCACAAGGAGGATGTGTACACCCCCATCTAGAAGACCTCTGACGGCTTCTGAATACGCGCCAACAAGGTCGTCGAAGCTTATGTCGCGAAATCCCGGGTCATTAACATCAGGAGACAAAGAAAGGGTCTTATTTGTCGGACCGATGCTGCCCGCAGCAAACCTGGGCCTGTCGGGCGTCCGTGCCGTGTACTCATCCACAGTCTTCCGAGCGATGCGTGCAGCTTCATGGTTTATCTCGTAAACATAGTCTTCCAGGCCGAACTCCGTCAGACCGTATCGTGTGGACGTAAATGTGTTAGTAGTCAGGATGTCGGCGCCGGCATCCAGGTACTGTCGCTGCACATCGGAGATAATGTCCGGTCGTGTGATGCTAAGAGCATCGATGCAACCACGAATATCCGCGGGATGGTCACTCAGGTGGTCGCCCCTGAATTCGGCCTCTGAGAGATTGAGGTCCTGAAGCAACACACCCCACGCGCCATCCATTACCATGACGCGTTGTTCGAGAATGTGCTTGATATCCGCACTAACGTCCGATGGTGCGGACCGTCGAAAGGTGGACCCAGTCATAGACATACTCACAGCAATACCCAGTGCAATCTGACTTCCTTCGGAACACGATTTGGCGTTCCCTTCACTAGGAAGGAAACGCCGTACTCCAAATTACATGCCTCGCGAGTTTCACTTTTTTGGCTAGACGATGAGTGGCGTGTCTTCCCGGTTTGCCCACTCTCCCATCGAGCCGTCGTAGTTTCGCGCCCGCTCATAACCGAGGAGCTTCAGTACGAATACACCGTGCGCCGCACGGATGCCACCCTGTCAATAGGTTACTATCTCCTTGTCAGGAGTCGCCCCGACTTGATCAAGCATTGCCCTGAGCTCTTCCGCGGGCTTAATGGTCTGGTGGTTGTCATCCGTGATGAAGTTCAGCCATTCGAGATGCACGGAGCCGGGGATACGGCCCGCCCTGGTGTTGCCTCGGGAGTTACTGCCATCCCACTCGCCGGTAGAGCGCACATCCAAGAAAACGATATCATCGTTGCCTACGTTCCCGACTCCGTAGTCGAGCGTGCAAACTACGCTTTCGTCCACCCGAGATGTGAATGATGCGTCAGCCGGCGTCGGCACCGCGATCGAAGTTGGTCGTTGCTCGTCGTACCACTTCTTCCAGCCGCCATTAAGAACCTTGACATTTGTGTGCCCGTGGTAGTTAAGGACCCACCAAAGGCGTGTGGACCATAGAGCCCCATTGCTGTCATATGCAACAACTAGGTTATCGTCGCCAATGCCCATGCGCTCCATCAGCTCCTGCATTGTCTCAGGCGGCGCTACGAGCGGGTAACCGCGTGGGTCATCGTCGTAACCCGGCTCCTTAATGTAGTGATGGACGGGTATCCCGATAGCGTTTCTTATGTGTGCCCGTCCGTAGGCATCGTAGGGGTCGCAGTCCACGATGCGAATGTCCGGGTCGTCTAATCTGCATTCGAGCCAGTCGGTCTCAACCAGTATCTCCGGGTTGGCGTATCCCTGAGCCGTCATTTCTTTCTTCTCCGTAACTTCACCAGTCAGTTCGTTGTACAACTCCCACTACTATAGCAGAGTTGGCTCGGCACAATATCGATCTAATCCTCGGGGTAGCGGTAGTCTCTAATGCCTCGTACCAGGAGCAGCACAAGAAATACTACAACAACGCCTACCGCTCCACCCAGAATCAATGTCTTGTCGGCGCCGATGACCTCGGACATAAACCCCACTTCGAACGTGCCCAGGTTGTTTGCAGTCATGGCGGAGACTGATGAGAAACTCACGGCGCGACCACGCATATTGTCGGAGGTCGTCAGCTGGACCGTAGTCTGGCGGGTGGCCATGCCGACAGCGTCAGACGCCCCAAGTCCGGCGAGGATTATCACGCCGAGCCAAAGTGACGTCGTGAAGCCGAATGCGATGAGAAGCAATGCATAGACCAGCGTTGCGTAAACGACCAGCATGCCCTTGGCGCGAAATCTGGTGAGGAACAGCACTGAGAATGTGCCGAGGATTCCGCCGGCCGAGTTGGCGGCAGTCAAGACTCCAACCGTCGCCGCACCGCCTCTGAACAGCTTGTCGGCAAACAAAGGAAGTATCTGTCTGTAATGGCTGACAATGGTCACCCCAATGTCCATCATATACAGTCCTGGAAGAATCGGGTGCGTTCGCACATACATGAACCCGTCCCACATTCGCTTCAGAACCGAGCGCTCCTGCTGTCGATTTGCAGGTATCCCGGACACTTTGATCAAGAGTGGCAGTACGACACTCGGAATCGCGATGATTGTGGTGATCGCGAAAATATAAACGTACTGCCCCTGAAACGCCTCGATCGCTGCAGCAAATGCCAGAGGAGCAGCCACTGCGCCCACCTGGAATGTGGCAGTGTTCAGCGCGACCGCGTGCATAAGGTGGGAGCGGGGCACTACGTTCGCCGTCAGGGCTGAGCGTGACGGAGAACCCAGAGTGCTTGCCACGCTCAGTATCGCCGTTACAGCGTATATGTGCCAGGGTCGCAGGCTATCAGTCGCAGCCAGCAGCGTCATCGCGCCTATTAGGGCCAGGCTGACCATCTGGGCATACGACATCAGCTTTTTGCGGTCGATCTGGTCCGCGAGCGCTCCTCCGTAGAGAATCGCGGGCAGCTGCACCACGAGCTGGATAACGCCAAGCAGCCCAAGCTGTAACCCGGATCCCGTTTCTTCATACAACCATACGATGCTTACGAGCATCCGCATCTGCATCGTAACCATCTGTGCGACGCCGGAGAGCCACAGCATGCGATAATCACGGAAAGCAAGCGCCGACCAAGGCCTTAGGCTGGCCGTTCTTGAGGAAGATTCCCCTCTGGGGTGAGATCTAGCCTGACGATCCCGTCTGCCTAGTGGCAATGGTCGCCCCGTGTAGTTGAACTGAAGTTTCGAGTGAGCACGTCGGCGATTATACTCATTCTGAAAACTCAGAGCAAAATATTGCCACGAGTTTCTGTAGTGTCGGCCGGCAATTTGCTGGCCGCCCTTGAATTGATAGGTACTCTGCGACGAACTACAATAGATTTATGGATGGCATAACATCCAGCCTATATATTTCAATTGCGGCGTTCTCGGGACTGATGGGGGTGGAGAGCTATGACTAATAACCTTCAAGGGTTGAAAGAACTGGGCCAATCCGTCTGGTTCGACAACATACGGAGAGGGTTTATTGAATCCGGTGAATTGCAGCATCTCATTGATGTGGGCGTCTGCGGGCTTACGTCCAACCCATCAATTTTCGAGAAGGCAATCATCGGTAGTTCTGACTATGACGATGCACTCGTGGAGCTCGCGATTCGCGGTAACGCGCCGCAACAGATATTCGAGAGCCTTGCTATCAAGGACATACAGGACGCCGCCGACCTATTGCGGCCGGTTTTCGATCAGGCGCATGGAGCAGATGGCTTTGCTTCAATTGAGGTCAGCCCTCATCT
Organism: uncultured Dehalococcoidia bacterium; assembly: GCA_964632415.1. Taxonomy (GTDB): domain Bacteria; phylum Chloroflexota; class Dehalococcoidia; order Lucifugimonadales; family JADFKI01; genus Bin90. The sequence continues at coordinate 8,026 of CAZWDM010000001.1, forward strand.
TGCCAATGATACTCAGGGAACGGTAGGCGAGGCTAGGCGTCTGCACGAAGCATTGGAGCGGCCTAATGTGATGATTAAGGTCCCTGCAACTTCAGAGGGCATACCAGCAATTCGCCAATTAATCGGCGAAGGGATCAGTGTTAACGTAACACTGATATTCTCGCTCAACATGTACGCTCAAGTACGTGAGGCGTACATAGAAGGATTGGAGCATCTCGTCGACCGTGGAGGGGATCCGTCTCAAGTTTCGTCTGTCGCCTCCTTCTTTGTGAGCAGAGTGGACGCCGCAGTAGATAAAGATCTGGAAAGGCTCGCAAATAGCAGTGATCCCGGAATGGGTGAACTGATGGGCAGGGCGGCAATATCGAACGCAAAGATGGCATACCGTGACTTTCGCCACGAGTTTGTCACAGAGAGGTTTAAGGCACTACAGGATAAAGGCGCCCGGCTTCAACGCCCGCTTTGGGCCAGCACCAGCACGAAGAACCCTGAATACAGCGATGTGCTGTATGTAGAAGAACTGGTTGGTGCCGACACTGTAACCACGCTGCCGGACGCAACCCTCGAAGCATTCCTTGACCACGGCAGACCGGCGTCTTCCATTGAACGGGAACTGGAAGACGCCGTCCTCACAATGGAGAGGCTAGAGGATGCTGGCGTGGACCTGGAGAAGATTACAGAAAATCTCCTTCACGAAGGAGTGCAGGCATTCGCGGACTCCTACGACGCACTTCTGGCGAACATACATGAAAAATGCGCTGTACTGCTATCGCAAAATACAGAGGTCAGCGCCATACTCGGCGAGTACGAAAAAACCGTGGAGTCCAAGGCCAAGGAGATTGAACAGCGTGATATTGTCCACCGAGTCTGGGAGGGTGATCATACTGTCTGGAAGCCTGTCCCAGACGAGATTTCTGATCGGCTCGGGTGGCTTAACGCGGCAGCCGAGATGCGAGACCAAGTGGAAGGCATTGTGGATTTCGCCAACCAGTTGCGGCGCGAGGGATGCCGGCAAGTCGTCGTTCTTGGTATGGGTGGAAGTAGTCTTGGTGTATTGGCCTTGCAGCGAATCTTCGGCATACAGGAAGGGTGGCCGGAAGTCAAAGTGTTGGACACAACGATTCCCGGTGCGATCAACCAGGTTGGGGTTTCGGTCGATTGTTCGGAGACGCTCTTCGTCGTCGCTTCAAAGTCCGGAACAACGGTCGAGACGAATGCCCTCTACCACTACTTCAGGTCCCTCGCGGACGAGCAACTGGGCGCTGATGATGCCGGGAGGCGTTTCGTCGCAATCTGTGACGCAGGAACTCCTCTTGAAAAACTGGCACACGAAAGTGGCTTTCGCAGAGTTTTTATCAACCCTTCCGATATCGGTGGGCGCTACTCTGTGCAATCTCTGTTTGGTCTGGTCCCGGCAGCCCTGATGGGCATCAACATCGGGGAACTTCTTGATCGCGTCGAAACTATGGGAACTGCCTGTGGCGCTGTCTCGACGCAGTCTGTGAACCCGGGCGCCTGGCTCGGAGCGGCAATTGGGGGCCTTGCGATGGCCGGTCGCGACAAGCTTACGCTTGTAACAACGGAATCACTGAGCGGATTCGCTCTTTGGGTAGAGCAGCTTCTGGCCGAGAGTGTAGGAAAGCAGGGTAGGGGAATAATCCCGATTGTCGGCGAGCCACGTCTAGATCCCGGCGAATTGAGCCATGACAGGCTGGTCGTCTATGTGCGGGCTGACGGGGACGAAGATGAAGAAACTGACTCGTATGTCAGGCAGGTCGAACACGCCGGCATTCCTACAATTCGAATGCACCTCCGAGACAAGTACGCGATAGGGGCAGAGTTTTTCCGCTGGGAATTTGCGACCGCCATTGCGGGCAGCATTTTGCGAGTTAATCCCTTCGATCAGCCCGACGTGCAGCGAGCCAAGGACAATACAGGACGATTGCTGAAGGAATACCAGCATGATGCTGTAGTCCCGTCGCATGAACCAGTCGGTTCACTGGCTGAACTGCTGTCACAATCAAAGACCGGAGAATACCTGGCTATATGTGCTTACACGACGCCAAGCCGGCAACTAGAGGATGCCATAGCCGTGCTGCGGGCACGCGTCAGCCTGAATGCCGGAATCGCTACAACCTTTGCCTATGGCCCGCGCTACTTGCACTCAACGGGCCAACTCCACAAGGGCGGAACCGCATCCGGAGTGTTTCTTCAGTTAACGCAGATTGGTGATGCCGACGTTAAAATCCCCGGCGAGAAATTCACCTTTGGCGTACTTGCCGCAGCGCAGGCGAAGGGAGATTTGGATGCTCTTGCTGATAGTGGCCGACCTGTTGCTCGAGTCGATCTTGGCTTGGATGCACCGCAAGCGATCCAAAGGCTGGTGAATAGTATTGACTAACGATCTACACTGATTCGTTCGTGAGGTGAAGAAATTGCAGCTAGGGATGATTGGTCTGGGGCGAATGGGCGGCAACATGACGCGGCGCCTGCTGGGTGGAGGGCACGATGTCGTGGTTTTCGACCCGGACGAGAACGCTCGCGATGCGGCGATCCACTTTGGCGCCACTGGTTCGGCGTCGATCGAAGAGCTAGTCGCGGAACTCTCACCACCGCGTGCCGTATGGGTGATGGTGCCGGCAGGCGAAATTACCGACAGCACAGTCGGCAGTCTGTCGACCGCTCTCGAGCCTGGGGATGCTGTAATTGATGGTGGAAACTCCAACTACAAGGACACGATGCGCCGTGCCGGCACCCTGGCCGAGAAGGGCATCTTTATGCTCGACGCCGGAACAAGTGGCGGAGTCTGGGGTCTGACCGAGGGATACAGCCTAATGGTAGGAGGCGATTCCCAGGCATACGAGCGTCTGCTGCCTATCTTTCGAACATTGGCTCCGGGCGAGGACATTGGACTTGGGCATGTGGGCCCTCCCGGCGCCGGTCACTTCGTGAAAATGGTTCATAACGGCATTGAATATGGGATGATGCAGGCCTTCGCCGAGGGCTTTGAACTTATGGAAGCGAAGGATGAACTGGAACTGGATCTCGCGCAGATTGCGCACATCTGGAGGTACGGCAGTGTGGTCCGATCCTGGCTGCTGGATCTGACGGCGGCGGCTCTGGATGAGGACGGAAAACTGGAAGGCTTAGAAGCATATGTGGAGGACTCAGGCGAAGGACGCTGGACAATTGAGGAATCAATAGACCTAGCCGTCCCACTGCCGGTAATCGCGGCTTCCGTTCAAGCACGTTTCAGGTCAAGACAGGAGTCGCCGTTTGGGGCAAAGCTACTGGCGGCGATGCGAAATCAGTTTGGCGGCCACAGTGTCAGAAGGACCGAATAGTGTCACAGGCGAGTACGAGTATTGTTATCTTTGGCGGAACGGGTGATCTCGCACAACGAAAGCTCGTTCCCGCCCTCTTCGAGTTGGATCTTCGCAAGCGTATCCCTCAGAATCTCAGGATCATTTGCTTTGCGCGCTCAGACTTCACCAGTGACTCTTACCGCGAATTCATGCGGGAGAAGGTTAGCCAAATTCATGACCTCGCGGATCGCAAGGATGCGTGGCAGGAGTTCGCTGGCAAAATCCACTACATAAGAGGAAACCTGAGCGAGCCCGAGGGCCTGAGGGTGTTGAAGCGGGGGCTGCAGAAACTTGACGGCGGTGAAGATGTCCCTGCCAATTGGCTATTCTATCTCTCGGTTGCACCATGGTTGTTCGAGCCGGCGCTGCGGAATCTGGCCTCAGAGGGGCTAGCTGACGAAACAACGGGCTGGCGCAGGGTCGTTATTGAAAAGCCATTCGGTAATGACCTGACTTCGGCCGTGGATTTGGACAGCCTTGTAGGAGAGGTGTTCGATGAGAAGCAGGTCTTCAGGATCGACCATTATCTCGGGAAGCATATGGTGCAAAATCTTCTCGTCTTCCGGTTTGCGAACGCGATATTCGAACCTATCTGGAATCGGAATTATATCGACAATGTGCGGATAACGGTCGCAGAATCAATTTCAGTAGAAGATCGGGGAAGCTACTATGACGAGTCCGGTGTCGTGCGCGACATGGTGCAGAATCACCTTCTTCAGCTGCTAACACTGGTGGCAATGGAACCGCCAAATAGCGCTGATTCAGAGTCCCTTCGCAACAAAAAGGTCGAGGTGCTGCAGGCGATTCGCAGGCTGACCGGCTTCGAAATGGCCCAGAACGCGGTGAGAGGCCAGTACCGTGGCTACCTTGCGGAGAATGGCGTGCCAGAAGATTCCATTACTCCCACATATGCGGCGCTGCGGCTCTATGTAGATAACTGGCGATGGAGAGGAGTCCCGTTCTACCTGAGGACTGGAAAGGCGATGGCTGAGAAGACCTCCGAGATTGTCATTGAGTTCCAGAGGCCTCCGCACTCGATGTTTCCACTTCTGCCCGGGGAAGAGATCTCTTCGAATCTACTCCGCGTTACGCTTCAGCCGAATGAGGGCATCCACCTCGGATTCCAGACCAAGACTCCTGACACCGACATGGGTTCGATGGAGCGGACAAACCTGGAATTCCATTACCGTTCTGCCTTTGGCGAGTCAATTCCTGAGGACTACGAGCGATTGCTTCAGGATGCATTCCTGGGGGACGCGAGCCTTTTCATCCGCAACGACCATATTGAGGAGGCCTGGAAGATCGTTGATCCGCTGATTGAAGCCTGGTCGGATAGTGATGTGTCTCCCCTGCACATATATGAGCCTGGCAGTTGGGGTCCAAAGGCGGCGGACCATCTACTGGCGCAGGATGGCAGGAACTGGCTGAAGCGCGAGTAAGCAGCGGTTGGAAATGTCAGATTTTCAACACCCGAACTTCGGGCGGTGAACGGCAAGCCAGTTGAGCTGCTTGGTGCGGGTGGTAACTGCACCCTTACCGCTCTCACCGCATCCAACCCATTGACGACCACGAACTTCACATTAGACTCGGCTCTTTCGGGCTTCAAATGCTGAAGGCAGTTTCCGAGAACGTACTCAAGGTCGGTCCTATTACGCGAGGAGGTTCGCTTGCCTTACAGACTCACTCGGATTATGTCAGTTGGTGCAATTGCTATTTCAGTTGCCTTGATTGGTGCATTCGCCCTGGCCTGTGGTGCTGAAGATCCTGAGCCATTATCTGAACTGAGTGGACCTTCGACGCAGATGCCCTCTTCTGATCGTCGAGTTCCCGCACCAACGCAGGCCGTTAGTGCGAGTCCGACGGCTTCTTCCGATGTCTCGCCAACTCCCAGCGCGACGAGTCCTCAAGCCCCGCAAGTCGTGGTAACGGCCGAAAGCACCGAGACCGCCGTGCCTGCCACAGCCACAGCCGTGCCGCCGGCATTGGAATCTGTAGGTAGTGTCGCGTCGGATGCTGAGGATGGTGTTGTCAGCCCGGATCCTGACTTCGAGCGGGCTATGTTCGATGCCAACATTAGCGAACGTGGCTGGAATACGGACTTCAGCCGGCACACGGTTCCATACAGCGAAATTCGAGCCGTTATTCCTCGAGACAACATCCCGTCAATCGACGCCCCCCAGTTCGTTTCAACGACTGATGCCTCCGCGTGGCTGAAGGACGTCGAGCCAGTGGTCTCGGTTGAGCTTGAAGGCGAAGCGCGCGCGTACCCACTCCAGATCCTCACCTGGCACGAGATAGTGAACGACGATGTCGGAGGCATCCCCGTCGCAGTAACCTTCTGTCCACTCTGCAATTCAGCAATCGCATTCGACAGGCGATTCGACGACAAGGTGCTTGAATTTGGTGTCTCGGGCAACCTGCGTAACTCGGACCTGATCATGTACGACCGTCAGACCCATTCCTGGTGGCAGCAGTTCACTGGGGAAGGCATAGTTGGCGAATATGCAGGTCACAGTCTAGAACTTCTACCTGCCTTCATCGTTTCCTTCGCTGACTTTCGCACGGCCCACCCTGATGGGAAGATTCTGTCCCGCGACACGGGATATGCCCGGCAGTACGGGCGCAACCCTTATGCCGGATATGATACGGCTGACGGTAATCCATTCCTGTTCAGGGGCGACCTTGACGGAAGACTGCTGCCGGTCGAACGTGTCATCGCCGTAACGATTGGAAAAGTGGATCTCGCGTTTCCGCTAACTGTGCTTCAGGAGGAAGGCGTGATTAACTACAGCGTTGGTGATCGCTCCATTGCGGTGTTTCACAAACTTGGAACAGCATCTGCACTTGACGCGAGTTCAATAGCCGAATCTCGCGACGTGGGGTCGGCAGGTGTATTCGATGCCGAATTGGGCGGCGACATTCTTACCTTCGCTGTTGAAGATGGAATGATCGTGGATGAACAGACGGGCAGCGTTTGGAATATTTTGGGAAGAGCAGTCGAAGGACCTCTTTCGGGAGAAACACTCACCCCTGTAATTCATGGCAACCACTTCTGGTTTGCCTGGGCTGTCTTCAAGCCTGACACGATCGTTTATCAGGGCATAGAAGGCGGGTAGGGGAACCGATCCGCCACAGACTTTGCGCGTTGGGCAGCGGTGCGGAGGTACATTTGCCGCCTGTGTGAGAGCGCGGATATGGGCGTCAAGAGTTGAGAATCTAGTTGGCGGCGATGTCGTCAAAGAATTCGGCCCAGCTTTCATAACTGCCTTTGCCGAAGCCAAACCTGTGAGTGATTATGCCGTCAGGACTGATTGCGATCTTGGACGCTTGAGCATAGATCTGCAGCTCCTTCAGCATGCCTTCGTTTGCGTATGCTGTTATCCAGGGATAGTCTTCAGCTACCCTGTCAGCTTCCAGAAACTCCAGGCTCTCCGCGGGGTCGGTACCTACCAGATAGATCGCGATCCGGTCGTTATAGCTGTCGCCGACTTCGTCCCTGATGCGCCGTAACTCGACGCGGCAGGTCCCTCACCAGGTGGCATGAAAATACAGAAGTGTGGGCTTGTCCTGGTTGGCCAGATCTAGTGAAGCGACCTTGGTACCGTCGTTCAAGCTCATGCTGAATTCAGGCGCCCGCATACCAATTTTGTACCCGACCTCTAATGCCAGCGAGTCAGGATCGCTTGATTCGGCGGTGGCCGTCTTGGGTAGGCCTGATTCGGCGCGTACAGGCCGGACAACTGGTTCGGGCTTCTCTGGTTCAGCAGGCGCATGTTCTGACTCGGCGATGGCAGGAGTGATTACTACATCGGCGGTCTGTGGTGTTGGTACAGCGCCGCATCCGAGCAGGACTCCCAGCATAGCTCCAAGGGGCAGTAGCCGAATCAGCTTGAATTCCCCCGCCATATATCTGCCTCTTATGCTCAGTGGGCGGCGCTTTAACGAACTGCGTCGTCGTCCCAGCGCCAGAGGTCTCGTCGGACTCAATTCGCTGACTCCGGCCTTTCCTCAAGGGTTACTTCAATCTCTGCGCTTTCGCCGCCGTCTCGAACAATGCTCATTGTAACCACGTCGCCGGGTCTTGTCTCCTCCAATAGGTAAATGATGAGGTCGTTCATTCCGCCAATCGGCTGCCCTTCGATGCCAGTAATCACATCCCCGCCGTAGCGGACTGATCGATCGTCCAGCTGCTTTGACTTGCTGCTGCCCATGAGGCCTGCTTTCTGTGCAGGGCCGTCGTCGGCCAAAGCAATAACTTGAGCGCCTTTCGTGCCCTCTGGGGCACCCATTAATTCGACTGCCTCGCTCCGGATTGTCGTACCGCGTATCCCGAGCCAGGAGTAGGTGAAGTGACCTTCGGTAATGAGGACCGGAATGACCTGCTTGGCGATGTTGACAGGAATGGCAAAGCCGATTCCGGTGTTGGACCCGGACCGAGTAATTATCTGGGCATCAATGCCAATGACGCGCCCCAGTCTGTCAAGTAGAGGCCCGCCGGAATTGCCGGGATTCATTGGAGCGTCGGTCTGCAACACTTTAGGCAGGGTGAAATGAGAGTCGCCCGTTCGAATGCTTCGCCCAATCGCACTCACGATACCTGTGGTAGTTGAGAACTCCTGCCCGAACGGGTTGCCAATAGTGATGGCGAGCTGCCCTACTCGGACCTCATTGCTGTCGCCCAGAGTTACGGGCTTCAGTAAATCGGCGTCGCGCTCAATCTTCACAACAGCCAGGTCCGAATCTTCGTCCATGCCAACAATTTCCGCCTCAGCATCGCTTCCGTCCGAAAAGACTACTGTGATTCGCTCAGCGTCAGCTACGACGTGGCGATTCGTCACGATGTGGCCTTTGTCATCCCACACGAATCCTGAACCCTGCCCGTTTCGGTAGAAGAACTCTTGCTGCTGCCCGCCACCCTGGGGGATTCTCTGACCAAAAGAAAACGGGGAAGTGAATCCCGGAAACGTGTCGGAGACTTCAATACGGTTGAGCACAAAAATGCTCACTACGGAAGGCAGGACATTCGTGTGCACTCCGCCTATTACCCTCTCATACGCCGCGACAATCTCGTCGGCGTCAATATTGGAAGAGTCAGACGGCACGGAGCCTTGCTCTTGTGGAACTGTTGATGAAGCCGACCCGGAGACATCTGCCGGTTCTGTAGTGCGCCACGATGCGTCTGCGGTTCTTACATCAGTATCCTGAAGTATTTCACCTGGAGACTCTTCGCTCTTCACCTGGGCAGCAGGCGCGAGGCTACACGCCGTCAAGGAAACAGCAAAGACGAGCAAAATGGTAAGTAGAACTAAGCGGACTGACCCGAGACCATTCGTCATTTCGATTCCTAGTTGAGGATTGGGACTTACTGCCTACAAGGGTGGATGCACCGGAATTCCAACCGGAGACTAACGGCAGTCTAATGATACAACGAAATATCTTGAGAACGGTTAGTAAAATGTGACAACGACTGAAAGATTGAGAACAGGAAGTGCAGACAACCCTCTAAATTCGCTGAATGCTCATACGGTTGGAGATGCGACCCAGATCATCTCTGTGCTGCTTTCGTCGAATTCTTCGCGCCCAAATCCGCCGTACAGTGCGACTATGTCAAAGCCGCAAGACCGAAGAAGATAGTACATTTCCCAGCGAAACATGTAGCGCAGGGCAAAATCCCGGTACATCTTGCTCGCAACTATGCCGTCGTCGCCGATCTCTTCGATCGTAGTACGTATGCTCATGATCTGGCTGAATGCGTCGTAGTTGGTTTGATTCCAAATGACCAGTCGCTTGCCGGTTCTCTGGTCGCTTACATCGCGAAAGTGGTATGGCACATCGCCTTGCTGAACCATCATGTCGAGGTCAGGCACAAATATGTCGAAGATTAACTTGCCGCCAGGAGCCAGATGTCGCCGTATATTCACAAGGGTGCGTTCCGTGTCCTTTACGGACAGCAAGGACAGCAGTCCGCGAAACGGGATTATTACAAGCGGAAAGATGCCACCGAGATCGAAACTGGACATATCGGCCTGCACCAGTGTCAGCCTCGTCGCCCCGGCCAGTTCTGCCTTGTGACGGGCTCTCTTCAGCATCTGCGAAGAGGAGTCTACCCCTATGACTTCTACGCCCTTTCTTGCTATCGGGATTGCGACGCGACCGGTTCCACTCCCTAGCTCGACCACAGGGCCGCTTGAGCGTTCGGCCTCCTCAAGATAGAAGGGAATATCTTCCTCCACGTACGAAAACACGACATCATAGATGTCTGCCCAACTGTCGTATGGCGAGACCTGCATAACGGCGGCTAACCCGCCAGGTTCTGGAGTGCCAGTCGGACCTTGTCCTCGGTGGTGGGCGAGTCCTCCGCTGAAAGCTCGGAGAGTGCTTCGCGAGCTTCGACCTGCGTGTAACCCAGTGCAATCAAGGCGTCAATGGCGTCGTTGTCTAGCATCGCACCGTTGGCAGCGCTCCAGTCCAGGTCGAGCTTACCCTTGAGTTCCAGGAGGATTCGACTCGCCGTCTTTCTCCCGACACCTGGAACTGCTGTGAAGCTCTTTACGTCCCCCGTCTCTACAGCTCCGGCAAGGTCCTGGGGTTTGAATGTGGACAAGATGCTGAGAGCAACACGGGGTCCGATGCCACTTATGCCAATCAGAGTCTCGAACGTGTGGCGTGCTTCCGAAGTGTCGAACCCATAGAGGCTGAGGCTGTCTTCTCTAACCTGCAGCGAGGTGTAGAGCGTTATTGTGTCGCCGGGTCGTCCCAGGGCCTCGATCGACGGTGCCGGAGCGCTGACGCGCAAGGTGATTCCGCCTATGCCGACATCCGCCCAGTCCGGACCGGTGCCCTCCAGGGTGCCCCTGACGGAAGTGATGAGTGACGACATTGAATTATCCGGATTCCCGCATGGTCAAGGACTGTGCGCGCCTGGAATTCACGGCGCATATGGCGACTGCCAAGGCATCCGAGGCGTCAAGCGGCATTGCCGGGGTATCGGCGCCAAGAGTCAATATCACCATTTCCTGGACCTGATCCTTCGAACTGTCGCCGAAACCGGTGACTGCCAATTTTACCTCTCTTGGAGCAAATGACGTTACATCAAGGCCTGAAGCCGCTGCTGCGATCATCGCCACCGCCTGGGCCTGCCCGACGGCGATTGCTGAGCGCACATTGCGCGCGACAAAGGGTTCTTCAATCGCAACTTCACTTGGCTGCTGGCGGGCGATGTAGTCTATCAGCGCCGAGTGCAGAATTTGCAAACGCTGTGGTAGCGGAGTATTTCTCGGTGCCTTCAATACCTCGGCATCCACATAACTCAGGTTGGTGCCTTCCGAGGAAACGACGCCTACTCCCAAGTTGTAAGTACCGGGATCAATGCCGAGAGTGCGCACAGCCGCTATTCGTCTCGATATTGATCGAGGACTTCGTCGGGGAAGTCCGCATTGGAGTAGACCTTCTGAACATCGTCCAACTCTTCGAGCTGATCAAGCAGGCGAAGAGTCTGAGTCGCAGCCCTCGAATCGAGGACGACAGTGTTGTTGGGGATCATGGACAGTTCTGAAGATACGATAGCCGCTTCCGTGTCGGTAAGCGTCTGACGAATCTCTTCCAGCCTCTCAACCGGAGAGTAGATCTGCAGAGTGGAATCGAAGGTCTCGAAATCATCCGCTCCGGCGTCAATCGCAACGAGTGCAAATTCCTCCGCATCGTCAGGCTCGGCGTTGACCACCACAATGCCCTTGGGTTCGAACTGCCAGGCAACGGCGCCTGACTGAGCCAGGTTTCCGCCCGCCTTGGTAAGCGTAGAGCGGATGCTGGACACGGTCCGATTTCGATTGTCGGTCAGAGTTTGCAGCATGATAGCGACGCCGCCGGGACCGTAGCCTTCGTAGGTAAATTCGACCATCTGGTCCTGCTCGCCCGACTCGCCTGTGCCCCTTTTGATGGCGCGGTCGATGTTGTCGTTGGGCATGTTGGCGTCTTTCGCCTTTTGGATAGCCATGCGAAGGCGAATGTTCATGGTGGGGTCACCACCACCCTGGCGCGCGGCAATAATCACCTCGCGCGTGAGCTTGGTGAATAATTTACCCCTACGGGCGTCTGTAACCGCCTTGGCGTGCTTTATCGTTGACCATTTTGAATGACCTGACATAAGCCATCCTTTGCAATGCTAAGTGTTATGTTAGGTGCTCCATTTTAGCACGGGCAATCGGGTCGGTCAAAAGCGCGCGATGACCCTGACACCTTCCTCTTGCAAAGGCAAGCTAGAGTTCTACTCTTGACAGGAACTCGGGTCTGCCGCTGATGCCAAGGTTTAGCCTGTAGAGACATCCGGCACCGGGACCTTCAGCTGTCTTATTCTCGCCGCCCGCGGTTGTGACGTACATGTCGGTGTAGTCTTCGCCTCCGAATATGACGCTTGAGACCTTACGAGCAGGAAACCATATACGATTGACCTGCTCGCCTTGGGGGGAATAACGAACAAGGGAAGAGCCGTCCCATCGAGCCGACCATACGAACCCTTCGGAGTCTATCGTCATGCCGTCCGGTATGCCGTCATTTTCTTCCGTGTTGACGAACACACGCTTGTTAGAGAGTTCTCCAGAGTCAATGTCGTAGTCGAATATGTAAATGTTATGTGTTGGGGAGTCGGTGAAATACATGCGCTGGTTGTCAGGCGTAAAGCCCATGCCATTCGAAATACCGATCCCTTCAAGGACTCGGGCAATTGAACCGTCAGTGTCCAGACGATAAAGGCTGCCCGGATGGTCTGGGGAGGGCATTGTGCCGCAGAACACACGCCCGGCAGGGTCGGCGATTACGTCGTTAAAGCGAGTGTTCCGCTCTTCCGGAATCTCATTGATGAGATATTCCAGATTGCCTTCCGAGAGCGAGGCGACAGCCCCTCTTTCCATGAATAGCAGTAGAGAGCCATCCCCCTGGACGGTGAATCCGCCGACCTGACCACACTCAAAAACGAGGCCGTGTTCGCCGGTCGCAGGGTCGTACCGGAAAATCCTGCCCTGCGGGATATCCGCCCAATATACGACTCTCTCAGTAGGATGCCACATTGGTCCCTCGCCCACCACACAGTTATAGTCAGCGATCAGTTCTAGATTCAATTCGGATCTCCTAGCTTGAAACTTCAGCTTATGTCTTTACATTTCCTTGTCGTTTGGGATATATTCTCTGCAATTAGTGTCGAAAGACTGTCTCAGGTTCCGTTAAAGAGAGGATGAGGTAGTCTCTCACGGTGGTATCAGAGATATAAAGCAATGCGAACTCTGGTATTATTGTACACTCGATCAGTTTGTGAGAGGTACGGTCATTATCGGTAATGGCCGAGATATTGACAAGGGAGGTAGGGAATAAATGGCGACTCTTAGGAAGAATGATATTTCGAGAGATGTTGCTCGAAAGCTCGGCGGCACTCATTCGCAAGGTGAGGCAGCCTTGAATGCCGTGCTGAAGAGCATACAAGAGGCGCTTGCAGCTGGCGACAGAGTTGTGCTTACAGGGTTTGGGTCATTCGAATTGCGAGACGTGAAGGCTCGTAAGGTGAGGCCAATACGTGGTAGCAAAGCGGGCGATCTGATTGAGGTTCCTGCTCACAAGCGAGTGGGATTCTCGGCAGGTGCTGAATTGAGTAAGGCAGCTCAACAGTAAGGCGTCGTTCTCATTTCAACAGGTTATCTTCAGGTGGACCGGTGACCCCGGTCCACTTTCCTTTTGTGCGGATATGGTAACCGGGAAGTTATGCCAGACGTGGCTATTAGATTAATCGTTTGGAATATATCTTCTATTTGGTCCAAATTCCCCTTGACCGTCTAAGTACGAGTGTTCTACTATCCCAACATCAAGTGATTCTGGGAATAGGAGGACAGCCTTCGTATGATGCAGTCACGCAGCAGAAGGTCAATATACCTGAAAATGTGCCCCCGGTGTAATGGCGACATAGGCGTCCGGAGCGACCAGTATGGCAAGTATGTGTATTGCCTCCAATGTGGCTATACGGCGGATATAGTTAAGACAACGCCAATTGAAGCGGTATCGCCACCCGGCCTAAGAGACAACGTCGCATAGCTAACAAGTCTTAAGTGTGCGGAACGCCAGTCGAGACAATGGGCGGAGCTAGTTTCTCCGCCCATATCTTTAGGGCATACATAAAAGAGGCGACTGTTTCCAGCGTCCTATCTATTGATCAAGTGAGCGGGCTCAGTGTACAAGTGTGGCTTTCGCGGCGGACACGGCTGCACCGCTCGCGACCTCGTACCCAAATTCAGGAAGAATGGTCTCCAATGCCGACAGCAGTGCCACGACATATTCTGACTTGCTGGATTCTCCCATCAGCCCGACTCTCCAGACTTTGCCGGCAAATTCTCCCAACCCGCCTCCAATTTCAATCCCATAACCTCGGAGGAGCCTCTGCCGGATCTGAACGTCGTCGAGGCCATCGGGTATTCTGATTACCGTGATCTGCGCCAGCCGGTGTTCCTGAGGCACTACGCATTCCAGTCCTAGTGCTTCCAGTCCGGCGGAAAGGGCGCGGGCATTTGTTGAATGCCTTTCGAAGCGATTGGCAAGACCTTCCGACAGCACTTGGCGAAGTCCTTCCCTTAGCGCCAATATCATGCTGACCGGAACAGTGTGGTGATACGCTCGCTGACCCTCCCAACCCCAATACTTGCCAAGCAAGTCCAGGTCCAGATACCACGAGAATGGCGGATTATTGCGCTGACGGATTACATTCAATGCACGGTCGCTAACGGCGATCGGCGACAGGCCCGGCGGGGCGCCCAGGCACTTCTGAGTCGCCGAGTAGGCGTAGTCCGCATCCCAGTCGTCGAATGCTACCTCGTGCCCGCCTAGTGATGTCACTGCATCTACCATGAGCAGAGCGTCGTGGTCCTTTGCGATTCGCGCGATGCCGTCTATTGGCTGTCGTACTCCCGTAGAAGTCTCGGCGTGAATTGCGGTAACGAGTTTCACGTCGGAGTGCCGCTTCAATTCGTTCTCGAGCAACTCTTCTGGGAAGGGCCTACCCCAGTCTGCCCGCAGCGGCACCACGTTCGCGCCAAACCGCGTTGCCATATCGACCATTCTCTCGCAAAAGAAGCCGTAGATGCACATTACAACCGTGTCCCCCGGCTCCAGAAGGTTGCTTAGTCCCGCCTCCATACCCGCCGTGCCGGTCCCGGAAAGTGCCATCGTGTTGGCACTTTCCGTCTGGTACACGAGATTAAGCAGCTCTCTGACCTCGTCCAGGATAAGCATAAAATCAGGATCGAGGTACCCTATCATAGGCTGCATCATCGCTTGTACTACACTGGGATTGACATTGCTCGGGCCCGGTCCAAGCAGAATGCGCTGAGGAACAGCAGGCATTCGCGACTTCGGTAAGGTATTCCCTGTCATATCATTTCACCTTATCGGCACTCCCTGGAGGCCGTTCAAATTTCAGGTCGTCCGGCTCTTGCCCTCAACATGGCGTTGATAACGGTCTTCAAAGCGAACAATATCGTCCTCTTCGAGGTAGCTGCCAGTCTGAACCTCGATGACCTCTAGTGGGAGAGTGCCGGGATTTTCCAATCTATGCTCGACGCCAACCGGGACATAGGCTGATTGATTTTCGGTTAGAAGAAAGGTGTCGTCTCCTCTCGTAACCCTTGCTGTGCCTTTGACAACGACCCAGTGTTCGGCCCTGTGGTGGTGCATCTGGAGCGAGAGTGCTTCTCCAGGCCGAATGGTGAGGCGTTTCACCTGGAATCGGCTGCCGGAATCGATCGTTTCGAACGAACCCCAGGGACGGTTGACGGTAAGGTGGTTTTCCTGTTCCGCCCGCATGTCGATCTTCAATTCCTCCACCAGTTGCCTAACATCCTGAACGTGGTCCCTTTGAGCCGCCAAGACTGCGTCAGCCGTCTCAATAAGGATCGTGTCCTTGAGGCCGGCGGCTGCCACCAATCGCTTCTCACTCACAATGAGCGAATTGGAGACAGACTGTGCGTACACGTCTCCCTTGACCACGTTTCCACTGTCATCCTTGGGACTCTCTTCCCAGAGGGAGGACCACGCTCCGAGGTCTGTCCATCCAACTTCCATCGGCAATACGATGCAGTCCGTGTTGCCGTTGAGACACGAGCCTCCTGCCAAGTGTTCCATGACCGCGTAGTCAATAGATTCGCTGGGGCACTCGGCAAACAGGCCTGAGTCCGGGCGATAGAAGTCGCCGTCACGCGTAATGGCCGAGCAGGCCGCGATGCAGGCATTTGCAATGTCCGGCCTCATTCGAGTTATCTCATCCAGCCATACGGAGGCGCGAAGCACGAACATCCCGCTGTTCCACAGGTAGGACTCTGATTCCAGCATCTGCTCCGCGGCGTCCGCTGAAGGCTTCTCCACAAAATCGGCAACCTGAAACGCGGTCCTGCTATTTTCCGAGCAGCAAACCCTGCCCTTGCGAATGTAGCCGTATCCGGTCTTAGGGGAGTCCGGCACTATGCCGAAAGTTATGACGCCTGACCTTGATGCAAGTTCACCAGCATATTCGACGAAGGAACGAAATGTCGGTCCATCTCGGATGACGTGATCGGCCGGCAGAACAAGCATTACTGGGTCGCCATCCGAAAAACCCGCTTCTTGATCCAGGAGCATTAGCGCGGCCATGGTAAGAGCGGGTGCGGTGTTTCTGCCAACGGGTTCAAGAGCAATTGCGAGTGGACTCTGCCCCAGCTGGCGCATGTGTTCCGCTACTAAGAATCTGTGATCCTCGTTGCACACTATCAGCGGAGGCGCAATATCATTGATCCCATCGAGCCGTAATAACGTTTCCTGAAAGAGAGAATGCTCGCCCATCAGTCGCAAGAACTGCTTTGGGTAAGACTCCCTGGACAGGGGCCACATTCGAGTTCCTGAGCCGCCGGCCAAGATGACGGGGTGCAGGGCCATCATTGGACTCCTGACTAATCTGTTCAGATATGGAGTAGATAAGGATTCTGACCAAGAGTTGGGTGCTCAATATTATATGAATTATATGAGCCGGAAAATCAAGAGGTCAACGCAAGCGTATCATCTTGTTTTGCGCGGAACGAACATAGCAAAGCAAATCTTGTGCTTGACATATCGCCCAGTCTGTCTTACCTTACACCCAATATCATTTAGAACCATTCTAATTATCAGTAATTTGCAGGTCAAATAGTGTACACAAGCATTTCCGGGGAATCAGTAAACGGGTACCAGCAGGCAGAATTTCTTGAGTCCCGTCTGGCGGAAATGAAGGACGCGCTCAGGGAGAAGGGCGTGGTTGTTACGCGTAAGCGGGCAAAGCTCCTAGAGGTGCTCCTCGCGAGCGACCGCCACCCTTCAGCGAGCGAAATTCACGAGGGTGTGAAGTCGGCCTATCCCGGCACGAGTCTTGCCACAATCTATAACACTATTGAGATTCTCAAAGAGACCGGTCAAGTGCTGGAGATTGAGTTTAGTGCTTCTGCCAATCGCTATGACGGCAGGATCCCTCATTCACATCCGCACCTTGTGTGCCTGCAATGTGAAAAAGTCGAAGACATGGAAAGTGCAGCGCCTCACGACCCGCTGGAGCTCGTCTCTCGAGCTACCGGATACGATATCGTTAGGCTCCGCACTGACTATTACGGCACCTGCCCCGAATGCCTGGAGGCTCCTGCATCGGGGGAAAGGGGGTGCCTATAGCTCTGAGGACATCGTTATTTCTGCAATTGGCAAGAGCTTTAGGTCCGCATACCAAGAAAGGAGTGAGCAAATGCCCAACAGAGAGGATATTGCCTTGATGGCACATCTGATGAGGCGCGCGGGATTTGGCGCGACTCGCGATGAGGTTGAGGCGATGGCGGAACAGGGTTACGAGGCTACGGTAGAGCAGCTGCTTGATTATGAGAGCCAGCCACCGGTGGACGAGTACACTCTGTACAGGTATCACCCAATAACTGAGGTGCCGGGCGGCGCCGCAGCCCCGGGCCAGGCAAACTGGCTGTATTTCATGGTGAACACGGAGAGGCCACTTAACGAAAAGATGGCTCTCTTCTGGCACCACGTATTTGCTACCGGCAACGCCAAGGTGGATAACTGCAACCACCTGCTGGAGCAGATTCAGATGTTCCGAGATGTCGGAATGAAGAATTATCGTGACCTGCTCGTTCAACTGGCAAGCAACCCAGCTATGATCTACTGGCTGGACAACAACGAGAATCACAAAGTTGCTCCCAACGAAAACTGGGGCCGTGAACTTCTCGAGCTCTTCTCGTTGGGCGTCGGCAACTACACGGAGACGGATGTCTTTGAGTGCTCGAGAGCATTCACCGGCTGGACAATCTCCGCGAAGATGCCGCGCTACCCGTACGGCAGGCACCCGTGGCATTTCGAGTATCGGGCCGAAGACCATGACGAAACCGACAAGACATTCCTTGGTTACACGGGTAACTTCAACGGGGAAGACATCATAGAGATCATCTTGAAGCAGCCTGCCTGCCCTAGATTCATTGCCCGCCACCTCTATAACTTCTTTGTAGAGGATGAGCCTCAGGTTCCAGCCTGGAACATCGACCAGCCGCGCAACCCGGAGGCAATCCGACTGCTGGCGGAAACACTTGTGGAGAACGACTACGACATTAAGCCAGTTCTTCGTGTCCTCTTCAATTCTGACTTCTTCAAAGAGTCTCTTTACAAGAAGGTCAAGAATCCCACAGAAGTGGTTGTGAGCACCTTGCGCATAACCGGAGACCTTCAGGGTCCCGACCCGCGCCTGGAGGCGGTTGCAAGGGAACCCGGATACATGGGTCAAGACATACTCGACCCGCCCAGCGTGGAAGGTTGGCACACCGGTCACGAGTGGATTAACAGCGGATCACTTGTAAAGCGCGTCAATTTTGTCGCCGACAGAATCAGCGATACAAGCTTGCCAGGTGTGAAGCGCATCGTTGAGCGCATCGCTTCTGCCAACGGTCCTACGATGACTCCGGAAGAACTGGTGGAGAATTGCCTGGACCAGATGGGTCCGCTTCCAGTTTCTGAGCAGACAATGGGCGAGCTCGTTACCCAGGCGCAGAGCGAAGGTACGGTCAACTGGAATGATGCGTATGATGATTCCGCAAGGCGCACGGGCGAAATGCTCGCTCTTATCGGTGCGACCCGCGAGTATCAGTTCGGCTAGAACCAGAGCAAAAAACAGTAAGACTCTTTCTTCAGGAGGAAGAAATGGCAAACACAAACAAACCGCCGGTTTTGGTCGTTCTGCAGCTCACGGGCGGCAATGACTACTTTAATACGGTGATTCCCTACACCGACGGCAACTACTTCGACAGCCGCCGCTCGCTCGGCATTTCCGAGAACCGGGTGTTGAAGCTGAACGACGAACTCGGACTGCATCCCGCGATGGCCCCCATGAAGGACATCTTCGAGAGCGGTGATATGGCAGTAATACACGGGATCGGCTATGAGAATTCGCCGCGTTCCCACTTCAGGTCGATGGACATCTGGCACACTTGCGAGCCGGATAAGGTCGGCACCGAGGGCTGGCTGGGCCGCGCACTCAAGCAGCTCGACCCCAACTCCGAGAATCCTGTAACCGGCGTGAACGTCGGACAGGCATTGCCTCGAGCCTTAGTTGCACCTGGGGTGTCCGTCGCATCCGTTGCCGACGTTTCCACTTATGGTCTTCTTACCAACATCGAGCAGGAAGAGCAGCGCCTGCAGGTGCTGGAGCGCTTCGCCAACATGTACGGTCCTGCTGTAGGCACTGGGCAGGTGATGGAATATCTTGGGCAGACTGGATTGGACGCGCTTAAGGGCGCGGACATTCTTAAGGTAGCGCCCCAGAGTTACGAGTCCGGCGTGGAGTACGGCTCCAGCCCCATCGCCCAGAAGCTTCGCGACATTGCGATGATTCACACCGCAGACGTCGGGACGCGAGTATTCTACACAGACCACGGGAGCTTCGACACGCACGCAGCGCAGGCTACGACCCACGCGCAGCTGTGGACTGATGTCTCGGAAGCAATTGCGGACTTCTGGGATGACCTTCGAGAGCATGACGCCGACGACAATGTGGTCATGTTCCTGTTCTCGGAGTTCGGTCGTCGTGTGAGGGACAACGGCTCGGGCACCGACCACGGGGCAGCCGGCGTCGCGTTCGCGATTGGGCCGAATGTCAACGGCGGATTCTACAGCGAGTACCCCGAGACCCGTGCGGAGGCGCTGCAGCAGGGCGACCTCGTCCCCAACCAGGACTTCCGCGGAGTGTACTCGACGATTCTCGAGGACTGGATGAAGTTGGACGCCCCTAGCGTGGTCAACGGCCAGTTCGAGCAGCCTGAATTCGTTCACACCAACGGCCACTAAGCCGAATTCTGGAGACTGATTAGCTGCCAGGAGTATCCCTGCAGTTCGGCGGACCGTCGGATTGCAGGGAAATGGCAGCAGAGTTCGGAACATATCGGAAGGTGAAAAGATGCTAACGACAACTGTATCAGGCCGCACCTGGAACTTCAGTCATGCCATTGGGCGAAACGCTGCGGCGGGCAACGGCTTCACGCAGCCGACCGATGTTGCGGTGGCGCCTGGCGGAGTCCTCTATGTCCTCAGTAGAGGACAGGAAGGCGCCGGTGGAGTTCAGGCGCCGAATAAGCGAATCGGCAAGGTCACCATCGAGGAAGAATTTATCGGCGACTTCGCTCGTGAAGAGCTTGTCTGGCCGATGGGAATCGCTGTTGACAGTGCCGGCAATATCTATTGTACCGACGAATTTGACAAGCAGATCAAGATTTACGATGTGGACGGGCAGCGTGTAGGCGAATGGCAAGGAGAAGGTAAGTTGGGTAGTCCTGCGGGAATTGCCTGCGATTCGGACGACAATGTATATGTCACCGATGCCGACTCAAATCAGGTGCATAAGTTCACAAGTGAAGGCAAGCACCTGGCGTCATTCGGGAGTGCGGGCAGCGCAGCCGGACAGCTCAACAGGCCATGGGGCATTGCGGTGGATTCTGACGGCAGCGTTTATGTTGCTGACTGGGGCAACAACCGCGCCCAGAAGTTCTCCGCGGACGGCGAGCACCTCACAACCTACGGCGAAGAAATGAGCGGACCGGCTGGTGCTCTCAACCATCCCTCGGATGTTGCGGTCGACAGTGAAGGCGACGTTTACGTCTCTGACTGGGGAAACAAGCTCGTCAAGATCTATGAGAACCAAGGCCCCGTGCTGACGCAGCTCGAAGGCGACGCCGTAGAGTTTTCCAAGTGGGCCAAAGAGGTCGTAGAGTCCAATCCCGATGTCGTCAAGGCGTATCGCAGGGTCAAGGACACCAGGCCGCTTGGCTTGTTCGAGCGACCGGTGGGCATAGCCGTTGATGAAGAGGACCGGGTAATAATAACGGACAGTACTCGTGGTCGCCTGCAGGTCTATGCCAAGGAAAAGGACTACATGGATCCGCAGTTCAACCTGTAACTGTAAGTCGTAATCGCAAGTCAAGAGTGGCGCTTTGTATTATTGCAGGGCGCCACTTGAGTTTTATGGGTAGTTTCTTCACGTGAGCGCGACCGGGTCAATGTCCACTGACCAGCTCCTTGGAACCTGAACCTTATCCAGCAGTGAACGAGGGTTTGATCCTCGCAGGATGATGTGCCAGCGATAGCGCCCTCGCAACCGTGCGGGGTAAGCGGGCGTGGGCCCAAGTACTTCCGCTCCCGAGATGTCCCAATCGGCTTGCTGCGTGCGCAGGACTTCAGCCATTTTGATTGCTTCGGATTCGCACTTGGCCTGGTTGGTATCCGTGTACAGCATCCTGATGAGTCGGCTGTAAGGCGGGTTTCGCTGATGCCGGCGATAAGCCATCTCTCGCAGGTAAAACGCCTGGAAGTCTTGCTCGGCCGCGGCCTGTATCGCGTAATTGTCGGGCTGGAAGGTCTGGACGATCACCTTGCCCTCACTGCTGCCGCGTCCTGCCCTACCTGCTACCTGATGCAGAAGCTGGAAGGCTCTCTCGCCTGCGCGATAGTCGGGTATCGAGAGACCGACATCGGCAGACACGACCCCAACCAGCGATACCGAGGGAAAGTGGAGCCCCTTTGCTATCATCTGCGTGCCGACCAACACCTGCGCATTGCCCGAGCGGAATTGAAGCAGCAAGTCCTCGTGCGCTTTTGGAGAAGTGGCGACATCCCTGTCCCATCGCAGCACTACCGCATCGGGGAATCGGGAGGCAACCTCCTTGGCAACCGCCTCTGTGCCTATGCCATAATTTCTGAGCCGAAATCTCAGGCATTGAGGGCACAATTCGGGGGGACGCCGTCTGCGACCGCAATAGTGGCACAGGTATCTCTTAGAAGCGAAATGATACGTTAGACTGACATCGCAGCTCCGGCATCGCAGGTTATATCCGCAGTTGAAGCAGCGAAGATGAGAGGAACTGCCGCGACGGTTCAGAAAGAGCATCGCCTGTTCATTCGACTTCAGGCATTCCTCAAGAGACTCACTGAGTGCCCGGCTGAACATATCTGTGTTCCCTGATCTCAATTCGTCCTTCATGTCGATGACGCTGACTGTAGGGAGCCTACCCTGCGTGTCGGCATCTTCTTCGTGGGCCGAATATCGCCTCGTGAGCTTATGAAGGCGGTGGTTCCCCCTCATGGCTTTGTAGTAAGTACCGACATCGGGGGAGGCGCTGCCTAGAATGACTAAGGCTTGCGTAAGTTCGGATAAGCGCAGGCTGACCTGTCGGGCATGGTATCGCGGCGAACTGTCCTGCTGTTTGTAGGTCCACTCGTGCTCCTCATCGATTACGACAAGGCCGAGATTTGGAAAGGGAGCGAAAATAGCGCTCCTGGAACCGATGACGAGGCCGTATTCTCCTCGCTTGATCTTCCACCATTGATCGAAACGCTCGCCATCCGACAATCCGCTGTGCAGGACGGCTACATTTCCGGGGAATCGCGAAGCGAAGCGTTCTATGGTCTGGTAGGTGAGCGCAATTTCGGGGACAAGAATGATCGCCTGCTTGCCCATTTGCAGACAGCAGTCAACCGCGTCAATATAAACCTCCGTTTTTCCACTGCCAGTAACGCCCTCGATCAGGAAGGTATTTTCAAGTGGGCCAGGCTGCTCAAATGCTCCATGTATCGCCGTGGCAACATCCGATTGTTCCACGGTGAGGCGGAGAGTTGAAGGGGAACTGAAGTCTCTGCCGTCGAGCGGGTCCCGGTCCACTGCCACGGTTCTGGTCCTCAGCCATCCCTTGTTCTGAACAGCCTTGACCACGCCCTGCCCGAACTGCCTGCGGGCCTCGACGATGTCGATATCGGTGTTGATCTCACGGAGATGTGCGACAAGCGCAGCTTGCTTCGGCGCTCTCTTGCCTGCTGAGGAAAGCCATTCGTCCACCGCAGCAGAGGCATCCCTGGCCAAATGAATGAGTGTGCGATACCTGCTCTTGACCGAAGGGTCGGGTAGGGAGTAGTCGCGATTGACTACGCCCCGGCGAACGAGCGCCTGCACGGAAGCTGTCGCGCTGCCGCCCAGTGCATTAGCCAGCCTGTCCTGAGTTACAGTACCGCGCGGTGCAATGTAGTCTACGATTCGCTGCTGGAACGGTGTCAGCGGATCGGGGTCGATTGGCGTGTCAGGAAGTGTGAGGTGTATGCGGGCGCGGACACGGCTTCCCGGGGGAAGCATGGGCGTTGCCGCGTCAAACAGAGAGCAGAGATAGTAATCGCTCATCCAACGTGCGAGTTTGAGATGTACCTCGTCAAGCAGTGGTTCTTCGAAGACGAGATCCGCAATGTCCTTTGTTTCGGCGGGAGCCACCTGGGAACTGGCAGCGAGCGAAAAGACTACACCCTGCAGTGTTCGCGCGCCGAAAGGGACACGGACCAGTTGACCGACGGATACATCCAGCCCGTCTGGCACGCGGTAGCTGAATGTCCGTCCCGGGGATGCCGGCACATCTACGGCGACTTCCGCGTACGACTTGACCACGCTAGCCTCTCTTAGTGGTTTCGATAGAATCTACGCCTTCGGAGACTCGGGTAAAACGCATAAGGGGATTGCAAAAGGGCAGGCCTGTCATAGCCTGCCCTGAGATGCTTCTAACCTTTCAGACTGCGACGGTCTAGCGGCGCTCCTTGATACGGGCGGCGCGCCCGGACCGACCGCGGAGGTAATACAGCCGCGAGCGCCGAACCTTACCCCGACGCGTCACTGTGACCGATTCCACGTTCGGGGAGTGAATCAAGAATGTGCGCTCAACCCCAATCTCGTAGCTGACTCGGCGAACGGTGAAAGATGCTCCCGGTCCTCCGCCGCGCTTGCGAATGACGACCCCTTGAAATGCCTGGAGCCTCGTACGCTCGCCTTCCGTCACCTTGATTTCAACGCGGACTGTGTCGCCAGGCTGAAATTCCTCTATGTTGGGGTTTGGTTCCAGATGAACCAACTGATATGCTTCCATTTACTCTGTCCTACGGCCGCTAGATGATATTCAGATCGTACTCTTCATTGTATCGCCAAATTCTGATAGCACGCAAGGCATTGAGGCTGGAACGCCTGCAACTTTCAGGCTGTTGGGCAGCAAAGTAAGCCTCGTACGCTTGCGCGCGCTACTCTCTCCTGAATATAATCCTTGCTGCGAGTGTGCAAACAATAATTGGACTGAAATCTAGAGTTTAGAGGAGAAGGCAATGGTAGCCAATATCGCATATTTGGCCCCTAATGGGGAACTTCTGGAATCGTTTCAAGGGCAGGCGCCGGAGGGTGCGGAAATAAAATGGGTGGATTCCTCCCAGACGACGGAGCAACAAGCAGCCGATCTGGAAGGGGTCTCGGCGGTCATAGTGTCGCCTAGCGTTTATCCAGTTGAGCTTGCCCGTCTGACGCCTAGTGTTAGGCTGGTCCAGACAACGAGCGCCGGGACCGACATGATCGACAAACAGACGCTTGGAGAACTTGGCATCCGAGTCGCGAACAACGGAGGCGGCAATGCCGTTTCAGTTGCGGAACATACAATTACCCTTCTAGTCAGTGTCTTTCGCAAGATGCAGCTGCAGTACAACACCGTAAAGGCCGGGGAGTGGGCTGGCAGCATACGAAACGACTGGTTTTCGCAGGCGCACGAGGTCGCGGGCAAGACGGTCGGGATTATTGGGCTGGGGCGCATCGGGTCACGAGTGGCCCGCCGCCTTCTGGGCTGGGAATGTGAGATCATCTACTACGATGTCGTGCCTGTCGATCCCGAATTGGAATCCGAACTTGGAGCGACAAAAGTGTCTCTGGATGAATTGCTCCAGACTTCCGACATCATAACGCTGCATGTGCCATTGAATGGCGCTACGACAAAACTAATCAGTGACCGCGAATTCAACCTGATGAAGCCGACGGCGGTTCTCATAAATGCATGCCGCGGGCCGGTCGTCGATGAGGCAGCCCTGATCCGCGCCATCCGGGAAGAGAAGATCATGGCCGCGGGGCTGGATGTCCTCGAAGACGAACCCACCTCGCCGGACAACCCTCTCTTTGAGTTCGATAACGTGCTTATCACGCCTCACCTGGCTTCATTCACACAGGAATCGGGCGAGCGGAGCCGGGCATTTGCGATGTACAATACGGCTAAGGTAGCCAGCGGCGGGGATCCCGAGTCGATCGTTCTTCCCGACTAAGGATAGGAAACGCCGACTTTCCTAAGCAGATCAAGCGGGGCGGACGCCAAAAGGTGGTTCGCCTCGTCTTCGTCAAGCCCCGCTCCTCGGGCGACATTCATCGCGAATTCCGGCGTCAGCAGGTCTTCGGGGGCATGGGCGTCGGAGTCAAGAACTAAGCGGGCTCCGGCTTCGTGTGCCGTGCGGACAACATGCCCGTTGGCAAAGCCATGACCCTTCCTCGCGGACACTTCAAGGAAGATTCCCTTTTCTGCCGCAATTCGAGCTTCCTCAACGGTGATAAGCCCCGGGTGGGCAAGCACATCGACATGGTTTGAGCTGACGGCGGCGAGATTCGTTCCCGGCTCGACCGGCTCGACGACCGTCTCTCCGTGCACGTTTATCATTCGAGCACCGAGCGCCCGGGCATCTCTCGCCACTTGATCGATGTCGTCGAGTGGCACGTATGTGATCTCTACGCCAGGCAGTGCGAGAATGTCCCACCGTTTTGAGGCAGCCGCACAGTCCTTCACGAGTGTCTTCACGACGAATTCCAGGTTGCCCAGGCCAACATGGTCAGTCACCGCCATTACGCGATACCCGTTCTGTATTGCCCGCCGAATCAGTTCCGTCGGCGCAAGCACACCGTCACTTAGAAATGTGTGAGTGTGGAAGTCGTACATCTATCATCCTTGGAGCTGTCCCGGAGGACCCTTGTATTGCATCTGTGCAGGTAAAGTGTGAATAACACCCAGGCTCGACAGAGTCTTCTGCACTATGTAATCGACGATATCGTCAATCGATTCTGGGTTGAGATAAAACGGTGGCTCAGGGGGCATTACGGTCACACCGAGCCGCGCGAGCGAAGCGAGGTTTTCGAGGTGAATTGCGCTTAATGGCGTTTCCCGTGGGACGATGGTCAGGCGCCTGCGTTCCTTGATGCATACATCGGCTGCACGGCGAATCAGGTTGTCTGACAGCCCGTTAGCAATGGCTGCAACCGTAGACATGCTGCAAGGGGCGACGACCATGCTCTGGACAGGGTAGGAGCCGCTTGCGATTGGAGCCTGCATATCCCCGGGCGCGTAATATGTGAATTCACCGGTGGATCGCCAATTCTCAAGAGCCTCGCCAAATGAGATATCCATCTCTTGCTGCCATACCATTCTTGCAGCGGACGAGGCCGTTGCAATTACAGGGCGGTCCATTTCCAGCAGCGCGTCTATCACGCCTCCGGCAATCGCGGAACCGCTCGCACCGCTGATGCCAACGACAACGGGCAAATTGGGAGCAGATTGCTCGTTCATTTCAGCACCGCGACTAGTGTTGCAGCGAACATCGTGGTCGATACATATGCGTTAATGCGAAAAAACGCCATTCCAAGGCTGGAAAGATCGTCGGGGGACACCAGACGATGCTTGTAGATCAGGAAGCCGGCCGCCACCGCAATGCCGATGTAGTAGGGCCAGCTCAGAGTGAGCCATATACCCAGGGCAACTAACGCTGCGAGCGCAAGTGTGTCCATCACACGAGCCCACCAGAATGCTCCATGGATGCCGAACCTGCTGGCGACGGAGTGCAGTCCGGCCTGTCTCTGGAAGTCGAAGTCCTGTGTGTGGTAAAGAATGTCGAAGCTGCCGGCCCAAAGAGCAACCGCGAGCGACAGCAGTACCGGCTGCCACGCCAAGCTGCCGGTTACGCCAATCCATGCCGCGGACGGGGCGATCGCCAGCGCCCAGCCAAGAAGCAAGTTGGAAGTCCAGGTGAATCGCTTGGTGTAAGGGTAAAAGACAAGATAGGCGAGCGCCACGGGAGCCAACACCAGCGCCAACATATTCAACTGGTAAGCCGCGAAGACGAAGACAACGAGAGCCGCGAGCGTCAGCGCGGATATCTCCCGGACAGTTAGCTTCCCGGACGGCAGGTGCCTGGACGAATTGCGGGGATTCCGAGCGTCTATATGCCTGTCGATAATACGGTTTGACGCCATTCCCACTGTGCGCGCCCCGACCATGGCAACTGTAATCCAGATGAACTGATGGAAGGTCGGATACCATTTTGCGCCACCGGATGCCGTCCAAACTGCCAATATCATGCCAGTGTACGCGAACGGGAGCGCAAAAATGCTCTCATGGAACTTGATGGCGTCGAGAAACAGACCTGCCTTACGGGCTGCATTCACCGGAATCGCTGTCGCGTTCATATCTCGTACTCCCGCCATTTGGAGTCCACCAGCGTTTTGATCTCTTCGCTCATAACGATGTCGGGTGGCCATTCTCTAGTCCGACCGTCCAGGCGTCCCTTTGCAGTGGCGTCAATGCCCATCTTAGTGCCATATCGCGGTGCTGTGCTTGCGTGCTCCAGGTCATCTAGTGGACCCTCGGAGAACACGATGTCAGTGCCGGGATTAAGGTTCGCCGTTACACGCCATGCTACTTCTGAAAGGTCCTGAACGTCCACGTAATGGTCCACGACCACTATGACTTTCGTGAGCATCATCAGCCCCAAGCCCCAGAGTGCGTTCATGACCTTGCGGGCATGCCCCGGGTACTCCTTCTTGATCGAGACGATGACAAGGTTATGGAAAATTCCTTCTGCCGGCATGTTTATGTCGTTCACTTCCGGCAGCGCCGCCTGGAGCGCAGGGAGCATAATACGCTCGGTTGCCTTCCCCATAAAGAAGTCCTCTTTAGGCGGGATACCGACAAACGTAGTAGGGTAGATCGGGTTGCGGCGGTGCGTGATTGCAGTCAGGTGAAAGACGGGATAGTCGTCTTCGAGCGAGTAGTACCCCGTATGATCGCCGAATGGACCCTCTGCGCGAAGTTCACCAGGCTCGACGTATCCCTCGAGAATGATCTCCGCCTGTGCCGGGACCTCAAGGTCGATGGTCTTGCACTTGACCATTTCCACGGCCTTTCCTCTGATCACTCCTGACACAGCAATTTCGTCCATGTCCGGCGGCACCGGCATTGAACCCGTCCAGATGGTTGCAGGGTCGCCGCCAAGTGCAACTGCTACATCCAGACGTTCGAGACTTCGCTCTTCCCCATCGCGATAATGGCGCGCGCCGACCTTGTGTGACTGCCAGTGCATTCCCATCGTCTGGCCATCGAAGACTTGCATTCGGTATGTGCCTACGTTGCGGCGCCCCGAGGTTGGATCGCGCGAAATGACCAGTGGCAGCGTAATGTAACGCCCGCCGTCGAGAGGCCAGCACTTGAGAATTGGCAGAGCGTTCACGTCCGCCTCTTGTCCGGTCAGCACCACTTCCTGGCATGGACCGCTTCTCACCGTCTTGGGCCGGCTGCGGGCTAGTCCCCCGAACTCTCCGACCGTCCTTAGCTTGTTGACAATGCCCGCGGGGGGACCCTGCGTTAGTTCGAGGAGTTTTCGGACGCGGTCTGTAAGCTCATCTATATGGTCAACGCCGAGCGCCCAGGCGACTCGTTGATGTGTGCCGAAGATGTTTATGAGTACCGGGATATCGCCGCCGTCCACGTCCTCGAAGAGCAGTGCGGGTCCGCCCTCGGCAATGACGCGGCTGGCAATCTCCGTAATTTCGAGCTCGCTGCTGACGGGCGCTTTGATTCGATGAAGTTCGCCCTTCCGCTCCAGGAAGCTGACGAATTCGCGCAGATCCTTGAAGTTGCTCATGTGCTGACTGCGCCCCGCGTCTGCCTGAGTTCCGTAGACGAAATGTCCATTCGAAAGTCCGACTCCGGTATTTCCTTAAACATGTGCTCAAATCCGTCGGGAACTCGGATATCCGAAAGGGTGCGAAACACCTCGCCATCAAGTCTTCCTGCTACAAGGAAACGGCATTCGTTTTGCTGCAGGCGCTGCATAGCGTGCAGCATCCGGCCCATGCTGCCGTCATAGTAGAGTGGGTCGAACAATCTCTCGGCGGTGTCCACGCCTATGACAAATGTACATCCTGGAAGAAGATCAGCCTTCTTGTAGAAGACTGTGGCACGGGTCAATATGACTGTGTCATCTTCGGAGAACTGTGTGAGGCGACGTCTTATTTCGTCATCAGAGAGAGGCGGCTTGTCGACGTTAGTCACAGAGATTTCGTAAGAAACAGGGCTGCCTACAATCTTGGAAGCGGCCTTTGCCAGTGACTCGTGACCATCGTGCAGAGGATTGAACGAGCCGGAAAGCACAACACCGCGGAATGTCTCGTCGGCGATCTGCCTGCCGTCTCCATGCACCACAGCCTTGCCTATGTGCCCGGCCATCAGCGCTTCTATTGCGTCCGTGAACTGCAGTGTTGAAGTCTGAACTCTCTCGCCTGGGTCAAGTCTTAAATGAGCATCAAAGTCCACATCTGATGCTTCCGCAAGGGCGCGCAGAACGAGCTTGCTTGCAATCTCGTCTTCGGCCGAACGATCGCGTAACCCCTTTATGAATGTCAGGCTGTAAGTCCTGTGCCCATTGCCGCTCCAGGCAGCGATATGACACCGATGGTCTCCCCTCTTGGGGCGGTCGGTTGCGATAGTCGCAGTGCAGGCTATGCCGACGGCGGGTTCGGATCCTTCCCTGAGGAGAAGCGCGCGGTTATAGGCGGCTCGCGCCATTGCCAGTGCCGTCTCCTCGGAAACGAACTGAGCCGGCTCTGAGCCGACAAAATCAACCAGCGCGGACGACGCGTAAGGAACGGTGATTTCAAGCACTGTACGCGATGCACCGGCAACGCCTAGCAGCCAGGAAATAGCGGCCGTTCCAGCACCTGCGACCGACACCACCGCCTTTGTTTCGCTATCGTGTATGCGCTGTATTACCGCGGTTCGAGTCCGAACGTCTGAAGTCATGGGACCGCGAATGTCCTTGTGAGAGCACTTCGTGAGATTTACCGATGGATGAATTGTATCAGAAGCGGCCCAGACACTGGCAATCGCGTGGGCGTCCGCGTCCTCACCCTTCCGAGGGAATGCTGTCCATTTGGGACAGTTGGGCAAGCCGTTCTTATCAATTGAAATGGCCTCCGGATGACTTACCCGCAGAGGATACTGACTGTCCCGCTTCGACTGGTTCGCCGGCAAAGTAGGAACCCATTAACCAAGAACACTGTGCAACTGACATATGAAATCTTCGAAATCAACTGTCCGATGTCCTTCCTGATGAAGGACTACAAGGGCTCTGAGACTGTAGCGCTGGATACTGCCATTTTTGGATGTAATATTATACATTGTATAGGCAGAGTAACAGCGTGCGCTGGTAGGCGGCACTGCATCGCCAATATCACTGACGTAGCAAGGGTGGACTGTGCAAAACATCTGGAATCCCAGGTCATCCGAGGAAAAGGAGAGCCTGTCCGATCAAACCCAGACCGAATCCGTTCTGGTCACAGTTTCAAATCGCCGGATGCAATCAAGGTTTGCTACCAGCCCTCTCATAATCATCTATTTCTTCGTTGCAATTATCTGCTTGGGCACAATGCTGTTGCTCCTGCCCTTCTCCAGCAAAGTCGAAGGCTCAGCACCCTTCACCGTTGCGCTCTTTACGGCCACATCAGCCATTACGGTCACCGGCCTCGTGGTACAGGAGACGGCATTCTACTGGACGCGTGTGGGGCAGGCCATAATCATGGGCATGATCTATATTGGCGGCCTGGGCTTCATGACGATTGCGACATTCCTTCTCATATTGCTTGGGCAGCGCGTAACTCTGACGCAGAGGCTGCTGATGCGCGAGAATCTGATGCTCGACCAGTTCGGGAATCTGGTCAGGCTTACTGTGGCAATAGTCCTGGTTGCCACAGCAATACAGTTTCTTGGGTTTATCGTTCTCTTCACATACTTCTTTCTGTTCTTATACCCATTTGGCGAGGCGATCTGGCAGGCTGCATTCCACGCGGTATCCGCCTTCAACAACGCTGGCTTCATTGTCTTCAATCATCCGAGCGGCCTCACCGTATTTCAAGAGGACAAATTTGTCATCGTGGCGTTGGGCACTCTCATTTTCGTGGGAGGAATCAGTTATCTCGTCGTGATAGACCTGATACGTGCGAGGCGCTTTTCCAGGTTCTCGCTCAATACAAAGCTGGTCCTTGCGGGCACTGCGTCACTGCTCTTTCTGGGATTCGCCGCAATTTTTCTGCTGGAGTTCAACAACCCTGAAACCATCGGGCGCCTGTCGCTGATTGATAAGATTATGGTGTCTCTCTTCCAGTCCATAAGTGACCGCACCGCCGGTTTCGGCATAGTGGACATCAGTAGGTCACACGATGGGACGAACGTGCTGCAGATGGCGCTGATGTTCATCGGAGGTGCCTCAGCATCAGTGGCAGGCGGGATCAAAGTCAACACTATGGCGGTTGTCTTCGTGGCTCTGGTTGCACAAATTAAGCAGAGAAATAGCGTATCCGCATTCGGCAGGGAGTTGCCGGAACGACAGGTGCAAAGGGCATATCTAATATTGAGCGTATCCGTTGCCTTCGTGTTTATGGTCGTAATGCTCTTGAGCATTACCGAGGATGGAGCGGATACGCTAGCCGTCCTGTTTGAGGCAATTTCAGCGTTCGGTACATGTGGGCTGAGCTTGGGACTCACTTCATCATTGTCGCCGATCGGCCAGCTGATTATTGCTGCGACTATGTTCATTGGAAAGCTCGGACCGCTCATGATAGGAGTCACTATGTCTCAGGGGTCTGAAAGTGACCTGTATCGTTACGCACAGGAAAGGGTTACAATAGGCTAGTAAACGCAGCACTCTTCAAGGTGAGGGGCAATGAAGAAACAGATTGTCGTAATAGGGCTTGGTAGATTCGGATCCAGCGTGGCGCAGTCTCTCTATAATCAGGGACACGATGTGCTCGCCATAGACGACGATGAGTTGCAGGTGCAATTCATGATGGGTAAGGCGACCCACACGATTACCGGCGACGCCACTAATGATCTCGTACTGAGAGAATTGGGTATTCACGACTTTGACGTTGCCATCGTCGCTATCGGCAGCGACCTGGTTGCCAGCGTTATGGTGACGGTGATGCTCAAGGACATGGGCGTCAAGTACATCGTAGCTCGCGCAAAGGACCAGCTCCACGCCAATACCCTGGAAAGACTTGGTGTGGACAGAATAGTACAGGTTGAATCTGAGATGGGCGCGCGGCTCGCACATTCCCTGTTCCATCCGGACGTTCAGGAATATATGGAGATTCTCCCTAATTTTGGCATTAGTAAGATCAGGGTCCCCAGCCGCTTTGCCGAGTTCTCGATTGATGAACTGCCGGGGTTTGCGAATCCGCGCGATGCCAGCCAGGCCGTGCTGGCAATATCCCGGGGCAGGAACATCACGCTGAAGCCTGAGAGCAAAGACAGGCTGAGAGCAAATGACTGGCTTGTTCTTGCCGCAGACAACGACCTTCTGGACAGCTTGGCAAGCTAGTAATTTCATCGATGGCGCATGCGCTGGCAGTTATGCGCCGATACGGAGAACTCACTGATGGCAATGAGGCTGGCATATCTGGGACCGCCCGGCACCTACTCTGAAGAGGCCGCAATGCTCTACGACGGGGATGCGGAACTTGTGCCTGCCACAACGCTGCCGGGAGTGATTCAGCGGGTGCGGAATGGCGAGGCCGAAGAGGGGATCGTGCCGGTTGAGAACAGCCTCGAAGGTGCGGTCACCTTCACCGCAGACCTGCTGATCCAAGAAACTTCACTGAAGATCAAGAGCGAATTGGTTCTGCCCATACATCACTGTCTCTTGGCGAAACCGGGTGGCAATGCTGAAGATGTCGAGGTTGTGTACTCGCATCCCCAGTCTCTCGGGCAATGCAGGGGCTACATTCAGGAGAACTTCCCGAACGCTTCGCTGATGCCCTCGCTTAGCAATTCAACCGCGGTCAGCGACATGTTGAGTAGCGATAGGAAAGCACTCGCGATTGCCGGAAGGCGCGCTGTGTGCTTCTTCGATGTGAAGATTCTGGAAGAGGGGGTTGAAGACAATCACAGTAACGCGACACGCTTCATAGTATTGTCAGACAGGGACGGAGAACCCACTGGCAGGGACAAGACCTCCATCTGCTTTAACTTCGACGTTGACAGACCTGGAAGCCTGGTGGGAGTACTTCAGGAGTTTTCCAATCGCGGAATCAACCTCAACAAGATTGAATCGCGACCTACAAGAGAGAGTCTGGGCAGATATTTCTTCCTCGCCGACATTGACGGCCACCGCAACGAGGAGGCAGTTAGAAGTGCGCTCATAACTGTGGGGGAAAGGGTGTCGATGCTGAAAGTGTTAGGTTCATATCCGAGATACTCTCCGTCCGAGTAAGCAGGGCTGAAGACAGTCGGAGCCCTTCAGAGGCACAACCACAGACCCCCTGCCAGAATTTGCATAATGGCAGGGGGTCCTATTCTATCTACTGGATATTGCTATAGGCCGTTCGGCCGCTTTACTCTTTGGACGCTTCCTCTTTGCCCGGGGCGTGGGAGTCGCCAGAGTTGGATCCCGGCATGCGGGCACTTACTTGCTCGACCATGGGTGCAACGCGTTCGCGCACACCTTCGTAAGCCGGTCCTATGCGCTCGCGCGCCGTCGCCACGCCAACAGCCGCACGATCCTGCGCCTGCGTTCGGGCTTGGGCCGCCAGCTCTTCTGCTCGGGAGCGCATTGCGAGGCTACGTTCCAGCAGGTCGCTGCGAGTTTCGGAACCCTTCTTGGGCGCAAGCAGTAGAGCGGCCGCCGCCCCAACTAATCCACCAATCAGAAAGCCAATTGCGAATGAGCCACCATTGTCTCCGTTTGCCATATGCTTCCTCCTTCTAATCTTTGCGTTTCGTGCCTCTAAAGAATGCGATCATCTTACCAAGGCCGAATGCGAATCCAGAGCCTGACGCTGCAGGTCTGACCAAGTTTTCAGACACCGTGTTTACGATCTCCTCTGTATTGTCCAAGATGCGTCCGGCAGAGTTCAAGGCTTGTGATACCTTCCTATATATCGAAATCAAGAGTACCAATATGACTAGAAGAATTGTGAGCAAGAGAAGGTCTCTAATGAAACCTACATAGAAGGCTATATCCTGGATGATGTCTGGAACCATTACAAATTAACTTTCTCTACCTTGCTTTAATCGTATCACGGCTGCATTTGAGGCGGCAAACTGTTGTGACACTCAAGGCCGGCCCATCTGCCGTTGGAGACGTATTTGCATCTCATTCTTTGGTGGATCTTCCTTCTCTAGCCCGGCTTCTCTGATTGGAGGCCTGCCCATAAACATAAGGTGCTCAATCCTCCCCGAGAATTGAGCACCTGGGTATGATCCCGGATGGCAATAGGTGTTTCTCTAGGGCTTGATCAGCATTCTGACGAACCCGGAGTCATCGTTGCGTTGGGTCAATATACTATGGTTGCGTCTCTCTGCCCACACGATCACATCGTAGGTGTTTAGGACGTCAGGAATGAGCACCTCTACGAAGGACTCATCGTCGTTGTCGATGTGCTCAGTCAAGGCTGCGATTATTCCTGCGCATGTCTTCCCGGTGCCGTCGATCACCACCCACTCGCTACCGGCGCTGCCATTGGATGAACCATTGCCGGAGGAGGCTGCCGGTACGCCGTCGAACACGTCAACCTCACCACTGAGGCGCATGTCCAATTGCCGCTTGAATTCGGAGACGGGTTCCCAGTGAACACTCGAAGTCCTGTCGTCGGACTTCTGGCACGCCGCGCCGCGCACTCCCACGATATCGGGATTGATTCGCGCGAGCTCGTCAAGGTCGCTGATGCGCAGGTGCCCTGAAAGCGCCGTGCTCATTCCGGCTTCCTTGCCCTCGAAGACCATGTCTCGCAGCTCTTCTTCACGGATGAAGTCGAAGAGGTTCCGACCGTCCTTCGTCAGCGTGTCAATAAGCCAGCCGTCGCACTTTGTTTCCATTGCAAGCTTGTTCATCAGATGCGGCTCAAGGCCGCCAAACAAAGTGTTGTCAGCAAAGAGCGAACCGATCAGCTTTGTCTCGAAGCCATCGAGCGCTTCCTTGCAGGCATGGAGAGTCTCCTCCGCAAGTGCGTAGTCGTGGTCCATGAAACCCACTTTGACTGATGTCGCCTGAATGACGCCGGCGGCATAGACCGCCATTGCAACCGTGCCAACCTGATGAGGAACAACTCCTAGCGTTACGCTTGCGTGTCGCTCCATGGGTATTGCGGTGCGCACGTCGCGGACAATGTGTGGGTGCGCAGACCCTACGAGAGCTTCCTGCAGGTTCTTGACGTCGATTATGTCGGCGCCGCCCTTAAGGGCTTGCAGAGCTTCCTGCAGGTTCTGAACGCTCACCATAAGTATCATAGCGAGTACCTTCCTTGTTTATGAATCTTAGAGTTCGGCGAGTGCGGCTTCGACGTCCGACTTCAGCTCCGCCTTTTCGTCATCAGTGAGATTAATGTGCGGCTGTCTCACGTGTCCGCCGGCCATGCCCATAACCTCACCCCAATACTTGCACATCGGGGCGGGTAGGGCGCCGTTAGCCTTCTGAACGGTGCTCGCCCACCACTTGTCCGAGACGGCTTTGATTGGCCTTACATGCTTGGCGTAGAAGTCGTCGTCAAGGTCGCCCCTCATTGCCTTGTCGATAAACTGGTTGTAGAAGTTCTTGCCGGGCTTATCGAATCGCCAGTCGGATGTATTGGCGAACATTACCTGCTGTTCGAATCCCAGCTCTCTGCCCTTAAACATAATCCATTCGTCAGGTGTGCTGATTATCGCATTCCTGCCGAGCAGCTGATGTGCTTCTATGGACAGCTCCTGGTTGAAGCTCGCCTCTTTGACCCCAACTACATTCGGGATTGAGCAGATCTGCCCCAGGCCCTCCGCGCTCATGACGATGCCGAATTGAGGGGAGTTGTAGTACATGATCGCCAGGTCAGTGTTGTCGGCAAGCATTTTCATCCATTCAACAACCTGGTCTTCCGTTTTTGTGACGAAATAGGGGGCCGCGCAGATCAGTAGATCAAAGCCTATTTCCTCCGCGTGCTTTGCGAGGGCGATCATATCCTTGTACGAGGTATGCGTCACGTGAGCGGCGATAGGCCATTCGCCGCCTGCCTCGTCGGCGACTACGTCGAACACCCGCATCCTCTCCTCAAGGGTCAGGCTCCAGAACTCGCCCATCCCCCAGGTGCAACCCGCACCCTGAGTGCCAAGCGAGCGAATGTGGCGAATGTTAGCTCGCATGCCCTTTTCGTCAAACTCATCGTCCGGAGTGAAAGGCGTCATTAGTGTCGTCCATTGGCCCCGCAGATTCTCGCGGGCCCAACCCATCGCTTCACTCTTCGTGTATTCGGCCATTTCTACCTCCTGGGTAGCTCTCGGCGCCATGTAAAAAGCCATTCAGCTAACTATGCAGACTGCGTCAATCGTCTATGAAGCCTGCCAAGGCACTCTATTACAATCTCTTATCCGTGGTACGCTCCACTAAATCGACGAGGTTCATTACGCACAGAATTAGCGCAAAACCAGTATAACCGAAATATCCAGGCACATTACAGACGGAACAACTCTTTGGCTGCGCGAAGCTGCGACTTTGTTGCGCCGTTCTTCAGAGAATCGGTGGGGTCGTGCAGAATCCTATTGACAATGGATCGGGTTAAGGTCTCGACGATCTGGCGATCTTCTTGCGATAAGTCGTCTAGGATTCCTAAAGCCTTTGCGAGCTCACGCTGACGAATGTCTTCCGCGTTCTGGCGAATTGCCTTGACGGTCGGTAGCACATCCAGCGAGTCCCACCACTTCATGAACTTGGCTACCTCTTCATCGACAATGAGCTCGGCTTCCCCAGCAGCTCGTTGTCGCTCTGCCATATTCTCTTCGGCGATTGCGGACAAGTCCTCGACGTTGAATAGCCGGACCCCACACTCGGACTCCACGGCGGGGTCGATATCGCGAGGGACCGCCAAATCAAACGCGAACAATGGAGTCTCACCCGGCCCACGGACGAGTGAATCGCTCATTGATCCATTGATGATGTAGGAAGGGGAATCTGTTGCTGCGATTACTATGTCCGCTACCTTTAGCGATTCGTCCAGGTTCTCAAATCCTACCACCCTGCTGCTGAGGTAGTTGGCAAGCTCTTCGGCCTTGCTCTCAGTGCGATTTGCAATCATCAGGTCGGCAACTCCGACGGTTCGGAGCGCCCTGGCGACGAGACTGCCTGCCTCACCGGCGCCGATCAGTAGGGCGCGCTTGCCTGAGAGGTTTCCCAGGACACGCTGTGCGAGCCTGACACCCGCATAGCTGATAGAGAGTGGGTTCCGACTGATGTTGGTCTCGATGCGGGCCCGCCTTCCAACGCGAAGTGCAGCGTGAAAGAGTCTTCCGCAAGCAGTGTTGGCCGTATTAGTCGACTTTGCCTCGGTGGCAGCTGTCAGAGCGCCTCGAATTTGGCCGAGTATCTCGGACTCGCCAACGATCATCGAGTCTAACCCGCTTGAAACCCTGAAAAGGTGCCTGACGGCTTCTTCCCCTTCGCGGGCATACATGTGGGGAGATATTTCATCCTCAGATAGATCATGGTAGTCGGCAACGAATTCGTGAACGCGAGAAATGTCGGAGACCGAATCGTCCGTAACCGTGTAAATCTCCGACCGGTTGCAAGTGGAGAGAATTATAGCCTCGCCGAGCTCATTTCTGAGCAGGGGCAGGGATTCCAGAATCTGGTCACTTCTGAATGAGACCGATTCCCGGATCTCGAGAGGGGCAGTTTTATGGCTTAGGCCAACTAGAAGAATCTGCTGCAAGACTGACTCAGCCCTTCATTAACTGCTTGTAGTGAGTCCGAAGGCACCTCGTACAGATCCGCATCTTCTTCGCCGTTCCATCCACCATAACCGTTGCCTTCTGGACGTTAGGCAGCCATCGCGTTCGGGTGCGCCTCTTTGAGTGGCTGACATTGTTCCCTGACTGCCCGATCTTATTGCACACTTCACAAACCGCCATAGTCCACCTTTACTATTCCCATTTGGTTGAGTAAAATCAGCCAGACTTAAGTATATGCCCAACCCCCACGAAATCGTTAGGCAAATACCGAAAAATAGCCTGTGAATTCGTACACAAAGATAGCACATTTGACGTGAAACGGCAACGATAATGGCAAACAACATTCAAGGTGTCAGAGATTTACCAGTGTGGTCAGGAGACTCGCTTCTCGCCATGTTTACCGCGGGCGCGCAGGTTCTGGAAAGCCACGTAAATCTGGTGAACCGGCTAAACGTCTTCCCCGTGCAGGACGGGGACACCGGCATTAACATGCTGCTGACTCTTCGCGATACGCTCGAGGAGGCACGGTCTGCAGATGCAGACAGTGCGGGAGAGATTGCAAGGGCTATGTGGGACGGCGCATGCATGGGTGCCAAGGGGAACGGAGGCTCGATAGTCTCCCAACTATTCAAGGGTATGTCCGAAGCCTTTGACGGGAAGGATGCCGTCACAGCCCAGGATTTCGCCATCGCTCTTGGACTGGCACGAGGTCACGCATACAACGCCATAGGCAATCCCGTCGAAGGGACAATGCTGACTGTATTCACTTACGCAGCGAATGCAGCGTCCCAGAGTATTGAATGCGGCGACGGTGCAGACGACATGCTTGAAACCGTGACCATCGCCGCCAGGGAAGCCGTTATTCTCACCCCGTCTCTATTGCCCAGACTTCAAGAGGCCGGCGTGGTTGACTCCGGCGGGCTCGGTTTGTGGATGATCCTTGAGGGGATTAGGCGCTGGGTAGCTCAGGACGACATCTCGCCGGATGAGCTGGACATGCCTCTGCCTGATGGGATCGATGTATCTGAAACGGGGGTTTCTCTCGAATTTCTGGATCTGACGGAAGATGAGGAGTACGGCAACTGCACCCAGTTCGTAATTCGTGGCGAGGCCTTGAATGTTGATGGACTGCGAGAAGAGATGGCAAGCCGAGGGCGGTCCGCCGTAGTCATCGGCGACGAATCGTTGATCAAAGTGCATGTGCATACCGAAGTCCCGGACGAGATTCTGGAGTATGCCCGTTCCCTGGGAAGGGTCAGCCGCGTCAGCGTCGAGAACATGGATGAACAGCGTGAGCGCCTTGCTGCGAGACAGCGCCAGCAGGAGGAAGACGAACTCGCACAGATAATACCGATCCCCGTTCTCGTTGTGGCCTGGGGCGAAGGGCTGGAGGAGATATTCCGGCGCGAAGGCGCGGCCGTCATGGTTGCCGGAGATACTATGAACCCAAGCGTTCGCCAGATACTCGATGCCGTTGACGCAGTGCCATCTGAGAACGTTATTATCCTTCCGAACAACGGGAACATTGTGCCTGCCGCGCAGCAGGCTGCGGAGGCATCCGACAAGACAGTCAGGGTGGTTCCGACGACAACGATTCCGCAGGGTGTCGCGGCAATCCTTGAGTTCCAGCCATACAGGAGCATCGGGGACAATACTTCCGCTATGGAGGAGGTCATCGAGGATGTTCGCACGGGCGAGGTTACCCGTTCCGCCCGCACGGTTACGCTTGACGGCATTAGCGCGGAGGAAGGACAACTGATTGGGATGTTCGAGCGCCGCATGGTCGCAGCCGGGGAGGGGTTGGCTGAAACTACTAAAGCTATTCTGCACAGCGCCGATGTTGAGGATGGAGATCTGGTAACGCTCTATCGTGGCGACCCAATTACCGAGTCTGACGCGGAGGAAGTGGTCGAAGCACTGGAGCGAGAGTTTCCTATGATTGACTTGCAGCACTATTACGGTGGTCAGCCCTTCTACCATTTCATAGTCTCAATAGAGTGAGTGAGTAAGATGAGCATAAGAGTAGTTACTGACAGCAGTTCAGATATGCCGCGTGATATTGCGGAACAGTATGGAATAAGCGTTATCCCCCAGAAGGTAATATTCGGTACAGAGGAGCTTCGTGGCGGCGTTGACATAACCGGCGACGAGTTCTATCAGCGCGTTTCAACTAGCCCTACGCTTCCAACGACGTCCCAAGCATCACCCGGGGAATTCAGGGAGCTCTACGAGTCCATTGCTGGAGGTACTGATGGCATAGTTTCCGTGCATGTTTCCGGAGAGCTTAGCGGGACCGTTGATTCCGCAAGATCGGGTGGCGACCAGGCTGACATCGAGTGTCCAGTTGAGGTGGTTGATTCCCTGCAGGCAAGCATGGGAACGGGCCTCATAGCGATTGCGGCAGCAAGGGTAGCGCAAGAAGGCGGAGACATGCAGCAAGTGGTCGACGCGGCGCAGGCCGCAGTCAGCCGCTGCGAGACCTATGTGCTTCTCGACACACTGGAATATCTTCAGAAGGGTGGCAGGATTGGCAAGGCAAGGGCAATGGTTGCAACGCTCCTGAGCGTCAAGCCGATGATCATCTTGCGCGGCGGTATAGTTGATGAACTGGGCAAAGAGCGCACGCACAGGAAAGGTATGGCGAGGCTTCGGCGCGTCACGGAGAATTTCGCCCCGATTGAAGATCTTTGCGTCAACTACGCTACAACGCCGGATGAGGCGCGGGCGTTCGCCGAACAACTCAGTCCGCTGCTGCCCGAGCACAAAGAACCATTCATTGCCCAGATTGGGCCTGCGGTCGGCACCTATACCGGTCCTGCAGCGCTTGGCGTGTCGCTGCTGCGGTCATCAGACGGATAAGTCCGCCAACGGACATACCCTTCAATTTTCATTTGCTGGGCCATCTTGCCCTTCGGTCTGTGTCCCGTTGCAGTGATCTGCGATAAAATTCAGGCATGACCATCCCGGCAGGCGGAGACAAGCTAGAGATCCTTGCGGATATTCTCCGTCTGGAAAGACAGCGAGGATTCCGAGACGACGCCGTCATCGGCGGGCTGGACGCGTTCCTGAAGCGGTGGAGTAACGAAATCAGCCCGTCGCTTAGGATTCCTCGTTCATACGCCTCACTGACTGTCGCCCAGCGCGCAAGGTGGGCCGATTATTCACAATCCAGCATCGGGTCAGGGACCTCTCTTGATACGTTGCCCGTTGAGACACCATTGAGTGAGGGCACGCCCGAGCGGGAACCGCCTGCGCTTGAAACTCGTCCAAATGGCGACCTATCCGAGCGAAGCGACTCGGGCGATGCAACTGCTCGGGACACTCGTCAGACTACGCAGCGCAAGACCGTCAGCACTCCAAAGCCGGCCTCACAGCGAACAGAACTGAGCCTCGGCGACGATGTCGCGCTGTTGAGTAGTGTGAATGCCCGGACCAAAGCTCGACTCAGTACGCTCGGCATTGAAACGGTAGAGGACCTTATATATCACTTCCCGCACAGACACGACGACTTTACGAATGTTCGGAAGATCTCCGAATTGGTCCCGGGGGAAATACAAACGCTTGTCGCCACAGTCTGGGAAGTCAGTGTAACAGGACGAGGTCGGGTCAAGAACGCGCAGGCAGTTCTTGGGGACAAGACCGGCAACATAAGGGTCGTCTGGTTCAATCAGGGGTACCTTGCAAGGACACTTAGCCCTGGCATGCGCATCGTAATCAGCGGCATGGCAAAGGTCTATCGCGGTAGGATCGTTTTCCAGTCCCCTGAGTACGATATCTTCAATGAGGAAGAGGGCCCACTTCACGCCGGACGGCTTGTGCCAATATATCCTCTGACAGACGGATTGTACCAGCGCACTATCCGCCGAGCCGTGAAGCAGGCATTGGATGTAGCCGTG
This sequence comes from uncultured Dehalococcoidia bacterium, assembly GCA_964632415.1. Classification (GTDB taxonomy): domain Bacteria; phylum Chloroflexota; class Dehalococcoidia; order Lucifugimonadales; family JADFKI01; genus Bin90. The sequence continues at coordinate 49,699 of CAZWDM010000001.1, forward strand.
AATCGGATACAGGAGTACGCACCGTCCGATACCTTGCATCTCTACGACCTGATGGACATTCGGACGGCCATAAGGCTGATGCACTATCCGGAGTCTCTCGAGCAAGTCGAACAGGCCAGACGCCGAATCGCCTTCGACGAGATGCTGATGCTCCAGTTGGTCGTGGCGCAGCGCAGAATCGAGTGGCAGTCGTCTGGCGGCGCGGTTAGGCTGAATTCGGATGGCGGACTTCTCGACGCGTTTATCGACTCCCTGCCATACTCCCTTACAAGTGCCCAGAGCCGCTCACTTGACGAGATACTTGCCGACCTGAACCGTGAGATACCAATGAGCCGCCTCCTCCAAGGCGATGTCGGCAGCGGCAAGACCGTAGTCGCCACTGCTGCACTGCTTCTTGCTGCACTCAACGGTCAGCAGGGAGCGCTTATGGCCCCCACAACGATTCTCTCAGAGCAGCACTTCCTGACGGTGTCAGAACTGCTGGGAGGCGAAGAATCAGATCTGATTGCAGACACCTATTACTCTGCCCAATTGCCTTCCCTGGACCGGGAAATCAATGTTTGCCTGCTAACTGGAAGCTTGAATCGCCGTGCGAGAGAAGAGATGCATGGTCGAATCGCGGCAGGGGAAATCGACATCATAATCGGCACTCAGGCGCTGATACAGGATACGGTTGACATACCGAACCTAGCCCTCGTCGTAGTGGACGAGCAACACCGCTTTGGTGTGTTGCAGCGGATGAATCTACGGCGCAGGGGCGGCACCCCCCATATGCTGGCCATGTCCGCCACTCCTATCCCCCGCTCCGTGCGGCTGACAATGCTGGGTGACCTGGAGTTGTCCGCGATCGACGAGATGCCGCCCGGACGGCAACAGATAAGGACTCGCTGGATTGCGCCGGACCAGCGCGAGAACGCCTATGAAATAGTGAGAGAAGAGGTGAATGAAGGAAGACAGGCATTCATCATCTGTCCGCTCATCGAGGAATCTGAAGCGATTCAGGCTCGGGCGGCGACTGAGGAGTATGAAAGGCTGTCTCGAATGGTTTTCAGCGATCTTCGGCTTGGGCTCTTGCACGGGCGACTGAATCCAGATGAAAGTGAAGCGGCAATGCGTCGATTCAAAGAGGGAGAAACCGACATTCTCGTGGCAACTTCAGTCATCGAGGTCGGAATAGATATCCCGAATGCCACTGTCATGCTAATCGACGGAGCCGATCGGTTTGGATTGGCGCAGCTTCATCAGTTCCGAGGGCGCGTAGGTAGGGGTGAGCATCCCAGTCAGTGCCTGCTGCTATCGGACAGCCCCACGGCATCGGCGCGAGAACGCATTCGCATTCTGGAGCGTACAATGGACGGGTTCGAAATCGCCGAGGAGGACCTGCGAATTCGCGGAGCAGGCGAATACATGGGGACGCGGCAAAGCGGTCTGAACGACCTGAAGGTGGCAACACTCATGGACTTCGACATTATGCAGATGGCGCGGCAAGAGGCCAGGCGCCTGCTGAGTGTCGATCAAAGTTTGACGGCGCCGGAGCATTCTGCGCTTGCCACAAGGTTCAAGCAGTTCAGAGACAGCCATCCAGTCGAAATCAGCTAGCACGGAATGTTAAGGCCCATGTCGCATGTCCATTTGCACAGAGTTCATACAACTGTGTCCTGCGATTGACAATCCGCATATGCGCCCATATATTGACGGCATCTTGCTTATTCTAAGCTTAAACGACTAAAGGAAGGCGATCACCAGATTAGGAGAGAATCATGGCTAAGATCAAGCACATAGCAATCTCGTCACAAGACCCGGATAAGACTGCGGAATTCTACAAGAGCGTTCTTGGACTCGAAGAGGTTGGAAAGGTTCGCAGCGCCAACGCTGATGGATACTACTTGAGCGACGGAAACGTTAACATGGCAATCCTCAAGTTCAAGAACGATGTGGTGACGGGAGACGTTGACAGCGATTACAGCGGCGTCCATCATATTGGCTTTCAGGTCGAGGATGCGGCCGATATGGATAAGCGCTTGAAGGATGCTAATGCCTTTCCCATGGACGATGTAAACGAAGCTCTGCACGGCGGAATGGATGCGCCACAGCAAGGTCACGGACGGAACGTCGAGACGAAGTACGGAGGTCCTGATGGAGTCATGATTGACATCTCCCAGGGCGGATGGGTAGGCACCGGCCCTGAATAGTCAACTTGCCGAAGCGAGTCAAAAGAAGAAGGGGCAACCGCAAAGGTTGCCCCTCTGATTTGGCGGAATTTGTTTTACCTATGGAAGAGGTTCAGCGCCGAGCCGAGCCGGAACCATTCGAGCTGTGATTCACCAAAAGTGTGGTTCAGCTGCAGGGTTTCGCTTGTTCCATCAGAATGTGCGATGACGCACTGCACGGCTTTACCTGGTGCGATGTCCGAAAGCCCTACAAGGCTGATTCGGTCATCCTCTCGAATCTTCTCATAATCCCCCGAGTCCTGGAAGGTGAGGGCGAGCAAGCCCTGCTTCTTGAGGTTCGACTCGTGGATGCGCGCGAAGCTCCGGGCGATTACTGCGGCGCCCCCAAGCAGGCGAGGCGACAGGGCCGCGTGCTCACGGCTGCTTCCCTCGCCATAGTTATCGTCGCCAACGACAACCCACTTGACATCCTGCGACTGGTAGTTTCGCGCTATCGCAGATATTGCCTTGCCCTCTTCGCCTGTTATGACATTCTTGCCTGTGCCGGCATTCCCCGTGTAGGCGTTCGTTGCGCCCATGAACATGTTGTCGCTGAACTTGTCGAGGTGTCCGCGGTAGCGCAGCCAGGGACCTGCGGGCGAAATGTGGTCGGTCGTCGTCTTGCCCTCGGTCTTCATGAGAACTGGCATGTCAGTGAAATCTTCGCCGTCCCAGGCGGGCCAAGGCTGCATCAACTGAATGCGCTCGCTGTCCGGCGCTACTGCAAGCTCGATGTCGCCCCCATCGGCGGGAGGCGGCTCATAGACAGAAGCTCCGCTTGCGAAGTCCTGGCCGGGAACTTCGGGGGCGGTCGCCGGTGGCTGGAACATGAACTCGTTGCCGTCACCATCCCTGAGAGTATCCGTGAGCGGATTGAATGACAGGCTCCCGGCGATTGCCATTGCCGTCACAATCTCGGGACTGCCAATGAAGTTCATCGTGGTGGGCGCGCCATCGTTGCGACGGGGGAAATTGCGGTTGTAGGAGGTAACGATAGTGTTTGGCTCTGCGTTCGCTTCCTGAGAGCGCCTCCACTGGCCAATGCAAGGTCCGCAGGCGTTCGCAAGCACTGTCGCGTTGATGTCGAGTAGGGATGACATCTGACCGTCGCGTTCTATTGTCGCTCGCACCTGTTCGGAGCCTGGAGTGACCATGAATGGCACAGCAGTCGAAAGTCCGCGGGCTTTCGCCTGCTCCGCGACATCAGCGGCGCGGCTCATGTCTTCGTAGGACGAGTTGGTGCAACTGCCGATAAGAGCCGCAGCGATGTCGTCCACAAACTCGTTGCCGCCGTCGGCGACCTCGGCCGCCATCTGAGAAATGGGGCGTGCCCGGTCGGGAGAGTGCGGCCCCACCAGGTGAGGCTCGAGCGTTGACAGGTCCAGGCGAACTACGCGATCGTAGTGGGCCTCAGGATTAGCCTCGACTTCAGCGTCCGGCTCTAGCAGATGCCTGTTCGCCTCGGCGTGCGGGACTATTCCTCCCCGGTCTGTTGCCCTGAGATAGGCTGCCATGTGGTCGTCATAGGGGAACATCGATGTGGTTGCGCCAATCTCCGCGCCCATATTGGTGATAGTGGCCTTGCCGGTGGCGCTTATGGTGCGAGCGCCGGGACCAATGTACTCCACGATGGCATTAGTCCCGCCCGAAACGGTGAGTTCACCGGCTACGTATAGGATTATGTCCTTGGGAGCCGTCCACCCGCTCATTTCACCGGTGAGATAGACCGCGATGTGGCGGGGATAGAGAACCTCCCAGGGGAGGCCTGCCATCACTTCTACGGCATCGGCTCCACCTACACCTACTGAGCAGGAGCCTAGCCCGCCGCCGTTCGGCGTGTGCGAGTCAGTCCCAATCATCAGCGAGCCGGGGAATGCGTAGTTTTCGAGCGCGACCTGGTGGATGATGCCCGCGCCGGGCCCCCAGAAACCTGCGCCGTACTTGGCGGCGGCAGAGCGCAGGAAGTTATAGACCTCGCTGTTCTCGGCGAGTGACTCCCGCAGGTCGGCTGCGCCTTCTACGCGCGCCTGAATGAGGTGGTCGCAATGGATGGTCGTCGGCACGGCAACTGATTCACGCTGAGTCTGCATGAACTGGAGCATGCCCGTCTGACCGAGCACGTCCTGAAGGATCACGCGGTCCGGGCGGACATTCAGATAGCTCTCACCAGGGTTCATCTCCTGGTTCTCGGGATCGTCCAGGTGACCGAGCAGCACCTTGTCGGCAAGCGTGAGTGGCCTGTTGAGCCTGCGTCGAACAACCTTGAGGTTACGCTCGATTGTCTCGTAAACCTTCGCCGCCATTTCCGGCGTGGATTCGATGGTTACCATATTGATGCTGCCCTCCCAGTGCCAACAGTTAGTTCGTTTCGTACTTGCGCCCTTACGCAGCGTCTAGTGAAATGGCATTGTCGGTAAATCTGACAATGCCATTAATGCTGGATTCGATTTACCTCAATTGAATCGAGCCTCGTCAGTCCGGGCGTCAATTGAGCTTGGCAGAAGCCAGTTACCGCGTGAGGCCGAAGTACTCGTAGTTCAGGTCGATGAAGCTTCGCCACTCTTCCGGCACATCGTCCTCGGCGAAGATGGCGACTACGGGGCATACGGGCTCGCACGCGGCGCAGTCAATGCACTCGTCCGGGTGAATGAAATACTGGTTGTCCTCGTCCTCCGTGTATATGCAGTCCACGGGGCAGACGTCCACGCAGGCGCTGTCCTTCAGGTCAATACAAGGCTCGGCTATGATGTAGGTCATCTCTACGACTTCCTCCTGCTTTCTCGCTGTGGCCAGCCAGCGGTCTGTCCGACGGCTGCAACTATTCCTGAATTATAAATCGCTAAAGGCTTGGCTTTCAACCAATAAGTAAGGTGGACGATTGCCAGACTTGCGAGTTTAGACGTCAAAGTGTAACGCCTTTGTCGCGTAGGGTCTCTATTTGTTCGGTGGTGAGGCCACACTCGGCTAGGACTTCGTCGGTGTGCTCGCCCAGCGCGGGCGAAGCATTTTCAGCTTCCAGTGGAGTTTCGCTCATTTTGACCATCGGGCCCACCATCTTGACCTTGCCGACTACCGAGTGCTCAAGTTCCACGACGAGACCGTTTGAAGTGACTTGCTCGTCATCTGTCAGATCTTCGATGAATCGTACCGGTCCGGCAGGGACACCGGCTTCGTCGAGGACTCTCAGCCATTCTGCAACGGTGCGCTGCCTGAATATCTCTTCAGCCTGAATGTTCAGATTCCGGTTGAACTCGCGTGTCTCCCCGCTGAACATGTCGTAATCCGGGTCGAATCGGATGTCGTGAAGCCCTAGTACATCCAGCATTCGTTTTCTGAGCGGGTCGCTCAAGCAGCCGACTGCGAGTACGCCGTCCGCCGCCTGGTAAGTGCGATAGTAGGCGTGCTTCGTTCCACGGCCCCTTGCCGCGTCGAAGTGCTCCCGGTAGAAACTGTGCGTCTCCTCATAGGGCACGCCCGCCTCCTGCATCAGCTCCAGGCTCTCAAAGAATTCGGCCCTTGCCGCTGTATCCGTGCGCTCCACTTCCATGAAGCGGGAGGACTGAACGGCAAGCGCAGATCCCAGAAGCGTCGTCTCGATCATCTGTCCCTTGCCACTGCGTTCCCGGTGAAACAGGCCCGCACAAACCGACCACGCTATCGCGAGGGCGGTGGAGAAGTCGGCGACGGGGGTTGAGGTCACCTGCTGCGGAACTCCGTCCTCTATCTTGTCTTCGGATGCCATGATTCCGGTAAGTGCCTGCGCGATGATGTCGTAGCCGGGGCGCTGGCTATCCGGGCCCAGTCTTCCGAACGCCGTGTTGTCGCAATAGACGAGCCTCGGGTTGATGTCTGAAAGGGTGTCATAGTCGATGCCCAAGTTGTGCGCCACATCGGGACGGTAGTTGATGATGACCACGTCGGTGTCGGGGATGAGGCGATAGACGATCTCCCGGCCTTCTTCCTTTGTAAGGTCGAGGGGCAGGCTGCGTTTGCCCCGGTTCAGGCTCATGAATGTCTTGCTCTCTCCCGGTTCGATTGGCGAGGCGTGGCGCCAGGGATCGCCCCAGGGCGGCTCTATCTTGATGACATCCGCTCCCATGTCCGAAAGGAGCATGCCTCCAAAAGGACCCGCAATGATCTCCGTGAACTCCAGAATCCTGATTCCGTCGAGTGCGCCGGGCATTCCATTACCTTTCAGTGTCCGTATCTGAGATTTGCCCCTAATGTTACCCTATAATTGCAAATGCAAATAGCAGGAATTCACCGAAGCAATGCACAGAAAGGAAACAACCACATGACGAAGGTTTTGATTACAGGAATGAGCGGGCTAATCGGCGGTCTGCTCCGAAGACGGTTAGAGGCTGCAGGCGGCTATGAGCTGAGCGCACTGAATCGAAGCGAAGTAGAGGGTGTACAGTGCTACCGTGCCGATATCTCCGACTTTGATGCGGTAAGGGAGGCATGCGAGGGCAAGGATATTGTTGTGCACCTGGCGGCGTACCTGGGCAGCGATGACTTCGAGGGGCAGTTCAGAGGTAATATCGTAGGTACATACAATGTGCTGGAGGCGGCGCGCCTTGCCGGTGTCAAGCGTGTGGTGTTCGCCAGCAGCGGCAACACCATCCGCGGCTATGAGCTGGTCGAGCCGTACAAGTCGATCTCTGAAGGCGACTACGACAACGTGCCTGACGACTATCCGATGGTCACGCATCAGATGATTCGTCCGGAGGGCATCTACGGAGCCGCAAAGGTATTCGGAGAGGCGCTGGGCAGCTTCTATTCTGATGCTTACGGCCTTTCGGTTCTCTGCGTCCGAATCGGCAGAGTCACGCGGGACAACAAGCTCGGTGCCGTCCGTGATCGTTCAATCTACCTTAGCCACGACGATGTGGCGCAGATTCTGCACCTTTGCGTGGACGCGCCTGAGAGCCTGAAGTTTGATGTATTCCTGGCGACCTCGAACAACAAATGGACTTACAGGGACCTGGAACACCCGCGAGAGGTGCTCGGCTATGTGCCCAAGGATTCGGCGGACGACCTGTAAGGGACAGTGTCCTGCAATGAATACGGCTGAGGGAAGTTCCGATTTGTTGCGCGTCGTTGGCGGCGACCCAGAGAACTCTGTTTAGGAGAGGGGGCAAGATGCGGATTGCGAAAATGGCGTCGTCGCGAGTAACGGATATAGCGCAAGAGATTGCCATGTTGGGCAATAACGGCGCGATGCAAAACCCAACCACGGCCGCGATTGCCTTTATCGCCACGCTGTCCAAGGAACAACAGTCCAGGGCAATCTATGACTTCGACGATTTGAGGCGGCCATACTGGTCCAATCTGCCTGCCGGAATCCTCGACTTCGAGCGTAACGGCGTTCGCCTCGGCGAACTGGACGACGAACAAGTCCGCCAGGTGTTCGATTTCCTTGCAACTGCCCTAAGCGCTGACGGCTACAGGAAAGTCATTGACGTAGTTGGCGCCGACGAAGTGCTGTCGCATTCCGAGCGTGCCGGACACTTTGCGTGGACGGATGAGAACTACTGGTTAGCCTTCTTCGGCAAGCCATCCGAATCGGAGAAGTGGTCGTGGCAATTCGGCGGGCATCACTTGGGAGTGAACGTAACTCTGGCCGATGGCAGGAGCTATTTCTCACCAACATTCATTGGAGTTGAGCCGGCAGCGTACCAGTCCGGGCAACGCACTGTCGCACCGCTGGCACCTGAATTGAACGCCGGCATAGCTCTGGCCGCCTCTTTGGATGAAACTGAACGTCAGAGAGCGCTCGTCGAAGATCGACCGGAGGAAGTCTGGGCAGGAGCGCAGCAAGACGGTTTCATGCCCGAGCTCGAAGGCTCAAGTGTGGCATTGTGGAGTGGAGAGCAAAGGCAGATACTGCTCGATACGGTCGCGATGTGGACCGGCCTCGTTGACGAAGTCAGCGGCAGCGAAAGAATGAAAGAAATAACGGCCGACCTCAATGACACATTCTTCGCTTGGCATGGGAAATTCGACGGCAGCGGACCAGTCTATTATCGCCTTCAAGGTCCGAGACTTCTGATCGAGTACTCTACGCAGAATGGTGTCGGCGCGGATTCCGGTCACTACCACTCGATCTATCGAGATCCCACGAACGACTACGGAGCAAATGCGGGTGAAGGCTAATTGGCCGCAGAACTCAGTTCGCTACCGAGTCAGGCTATACGCTTGCAGGCTAAGCGGGTCAAAGCGGTATTTCCGCCAATATTCATCCGTGAGCCGGGACAGGGCAGCCTGCCACGCTTCTCTTGCGCGGGCATCGGCTTGCAGGCGGTCGTAGTGCTGCTCCAGCAGCGTTAGAAATCCCTCGAAGTCATTCCTGAAAGCCTGCAGTCGGGGATAATCTCGCTGCTTGACCTTGCTCAAAATCTCAATTGCTGTTGACTTCCACTCTTGAGCAGGTGGCTCTGACAATCGCCGCATCATCGTGTCAAGGTTTTGGTTGAACATCGGGACGGTATCCATGCCAACCGGATGCCCGTAGCTTTCTGCATCTTGTGGGGGATATTCAAGAGGCACATACCACTTGAACAGTTCCAGGTAAAAGTCATGCAAGTCGAGAGGCGGGTTCCTCCCACCGCCAGGGCGCGGTTCCGTGACGCCGCCGATATCGATTACCGTAATGCCGGCATCCCGTGGTTCGAAGTAGATATTCTGTGGCCGCAAATCGAGTATCAGCGCTCCGACATTCTCGAAGGCTTCGGCGACTTCCATCAGGTCGCGCACAATGCTGAATCTTCCTCGAGTACGATGGGGAACGACCGGGTGCAGAGCGAACAGGTTCTGGGGCGCGCCGATCGGATGCCCTTTGATGCCGTCGGTGGCGCTGGCTACCAAAGGAACGCCAGACGCCCTTTCCTCCACCACGACTATGTACGACTCAGAAAGGGCGTCGCCGAAGTATGCGTCATGATTGGCTGGGGCGGTGCAGGCCAGCAGGCTCGAAAGCTGCGGCCGCGACGGCGCCATTTGTCCGCGGAGCGCGATAACCTTCGACATTCTGCGTTCGACGGCACCGTGCTGACCGCGCATGATCAGCGCCGGGTGCGGTCGCTTGAGCACAACCGCCTCGCCGGTATCAGCGTCAGTGGCAGCGAACACTTCCGAGTCCGCGCCCTCACCTATCTTACCTTCCAGCCGGAATCTCTGCAGATTTGTGACTGTTTGCATAAATGAATCTTGGGAAAGTCACTTTGTGTCCACTGATCGGGTATCATAGCACCGCGCGAAGATAATTTGGAATCAGGAGGGGCGAGTATGCCTCTGATCATTGGAGTAACGGGATCAATCGCGACTGGCAAGAGTAGCGCATGTCGCCTGATGGTAGAGCAGGGCGCAATCCATCTGGATGCGGATCGCCTGGTCCACCGGCTGTATGATCCTGGCAAGCCTGCCTTCGACCGAATCGTAGCCGTATTCGGGGAAGAGGTCGTTGGGGAGGATGGGTACATCGACAGGAAAATCCTCGGCTCGAAGGTCTTCGGGAAGCCGGAGGAGATGACGAAGCTAACGACGGCAATCGGCAACATAGCTGAGGCGGTAAAGGGAGTTGTCGATGAGTGGAACGACACTCTGGGCAACGACGATGTCGCGGTGCTCGAGGCGGTAAATCTGATCGAGGCCGGATATGGGCAGTGGTGCGATGCGGTCTGGCTGTTCGCCTGCGACGAGGATACTGCACGAAGACGACTCATGCAGCGAAACGGCTTTTCTGAAGAGGAGGCCAACCAGCGCCTCGCGAGTCAGCGTCCATGGCGGGATCGTGAGCCCGCAGCGGACCATGTGTTCCATAACGACGGCAAGCTCGACGATTTCCTGAAGGAGATAGGTGCCGCATACAGAGAAGCCGTCCACCTCTCAAGAGGCGGACGGCTTCCATTGTCCAGGTACTACGAATGGTGGGAACGCCGCAACGCGACTCTTAGTCGTTGAAGGCTGGCATTACCTCTTCCGCGAACTGTTCAAGCTGCTCGATTATGACTGACTGTGGTGTGCCCACGGGCATTCCGACATTGATCTCTTCGAGGCCGGGGTACTGCTTCTGGATGCTCATTAGCTGTTCTGTCACCTGCTCAGGAGTACCGATCAGCCAGGAGCCACCCTCTACCCCTTGCTCCAGGGTGGGCAGGTTGGCCGCATATGCCCGGTCCGGGTCGCCCAGCGCCTCTATCTGGTCGTCGGTAAGTCCGCGCACGAAACCGAGCGGAGCGAACATCTTCATGTTTTCCTCGAAGAATGAGCGAGCCTCGCGGATACCCTGATCCGGGGATTCGGCAAGATACACTGAGAAGCTGATGATGAGATTCCCGCCCAGCTCCGTCTCTCTGCCGTGTTCCGCCTCAATCTTCTGCCACGCCTCGACAACGCTCTGCTGTGCGCCACCGGGAGCTGCTCCGCCTCCGATGATGCCTTTGATTCCGTGCTTTGCCATAAAGCGCAGTCCGCGGTCGCTTGCGCTGACGACCGGCTGCCAGCACTCCACGGGCTGGTTTAGGGGTCGCGGAACCAGCGTTATCTCTTCGAGCTCATACCCACGGTAAGGCACACGCGGTGGTATCGTGTAGTTCTTGCCATGATGAGAGAATGATTCGGAATGGAACGCCTTCATAATGATGTCAACCTGCTCCTCGAACAGGTCGCGATTGGCGTCCGCGTCCAGCATTGGCGCACCGTAGACCTCTACTTCGCGTGTGTGATAGCCTCTCCCGACTCCGAATATCGTGCGTCCCTTGGTTAGGATATCAGCGGTTGCGTAGTCTTCCGCGAGCCGCAGGGGATGCCACATGGGAGCGATGTTGAAGCCGCAGCCTATCTTGATGTTGTCCGTGATGTGGCAGAGATGCACTGCCTCCATCAGCAGATTGCCGAGGCACTCATAGCCCTCGCGCTGGAAGTGGTGCTCGGCCATCCAGAATGTACTGTAGCCCTTCTTGTCCATTGTCGTCGCGATAGCGTCTGTCTTGTCGAAGACAGACGCGAGGCGCTCGTTGGAGTAGAAGCGGTCGTTTGCGGGCGTGGCGTCGAAGCCCATGTCGTCCAAGTCGATATGCCCTGCGAACAGGCTTCCGAACCTATTAATCATTAGCGAGCCTCCAAAATTACTCATGGCGGGATTCTCGCCTTATTGTAGAGGAGCGCTGTAAGGTGTCAAGTATGAAGCGAGCGCGGCATAAACTCTGAAACCCTGCCACGCATGGTTAAGAGGGCTTGTGGATGAAATTGTCTGCTATAATCGCGCACTAATAGACATATTGAAGGAGGCTGCTAATGCCAGTTAAGGGACGATATCTGTTTACGGCAAGTATGGACATTCCGGCGGAGCAGGAGGCGATATTCAACGAAGTGTACGACAAGGAGCACGTCCCCCTGCTCAACAGCGTGCCCGGAGTAGTTTCGATTGCGCGATTCAAGAGGCAGGAGCTGACGCTCGCCATCGGGGGAGAATTGCAGACGATTGTAGTGGAGGACGAACCGGTCTATAGCGCCATTTACGAGGTGGAGAGCCCGGATGTAATAAAGAGCGATGCGTGGATGGAAGCGTCCGAGGCAGGCCGCTGGCCGGCAGAGGTTCGACCATACACCCATAACCGCAGGCATACCCTCAGGAAACTCATCCTTCCCGGCGACGCCGAATAACCCGACGGCTGGATGAATCTCGCTTTCGGCCCTGTCGCCCGAATCACGCACAGCGCCAATTACAAGTGGTGGGTGTTCGCCTCGGTTGCTCTTGGACTATTCCTGACTGTTACCGACCAGTCGGGCGTGAACATTGCGCTGCCGAGGATCGCCCAACACTTTGGCGCGGACTTGCCTTCAGCCCAGTGGATCGCGCTTGGCTTCACTCTGAGTACCAGCGTCATGTTCCTTCCCGTCGGCAGGCTGTCCGACATCATTGGGCGAGCGCAAGTATTCATGCTTGGATTTGGTGTCTTCGTTGTTGCCGCCGTGCTAGGTGGCACCGCAGTCGCCTTCCCAATCCTAATTGCCGCCAAGATTTTGCAGGGAATCGGCGTGGCGGGGATCGAGGCGAACGGCATGGCGATGGTCGCCGACATCTTCCCAGAGAAGGAGCGCGGCAAGGCAATTGGCTTGTACATGTCGATCATTGGCGCGGGAGCGGTCGGTGGACCCGTCATTGGGGGGAATCTCGTAAGCCTCCTGGGCTGGAGATCTATCTACGCGACAAGTGCCTGCGTGGGAATACTTGCGCTGCTGATTGCTGCGCTGGTGCTTCGGAGGGGCATCGGCGATCGTGCCGGTGAGGCAAGAAGAACGAACTTTGACTGGACAGGCGCAGCACTCTCTGCGATCGTCCTTGTCTGCTTTCTTCTCTCCATAACTAACGCTCACAAGCTGGGCTGGGACTCTCCGGCGATAGTCGCAGGCTTCGCAGGTTCGGCGACCGCTCTCGCTGTGTTCATCTGGTGGGAGGGCAGGGCAGAGTCGCCAATGCTGGATCTCAGCTTCTTCCAGAGCAGAGTATTCACGCTGGGTGTAGCGGCACGCTTCCTTTCATTCCTGGCAGGGTCGGCCGTGTATTTCATTATGCCCTTCTACCTCGTACAAGGGCTGGGCCTCGAGCCGAGGACGGCAGGATTCCTGATGGTCCCCGGTTCCGTTGCAATCGCAATCTGGGGTCCGCTTAGTGGCAGGCTGTCCGACAAGATAGGTACTCGCTGGCTGACGGTCGCAGGTATGGCACTGACAACGATAGGAATGCTGATGTTCGCCGGGCTTGATGAAAACTCGTCCTACATTCGCGTGACGGTTAGCATATTCATCGAAGGAACCGGGATTGGCCTCTTCTCGTCGCCGAATACAAGCGCAATTATGACCGCAATCGACAGCCGTAAGTTCAGCGTGGCATCGGCATTCCTGAACCTGGTGCGGACATCAGCGGGACTGAGCGGAATCGCGATATTCACTGCCATCGTTGTCTTCACGATGGCATCTCAAGGCTTCGAACCCGACCTTTCCGCGGTAGGTGATGTGGGCGGGAACTCGGTGAGGCTTGTGTTCATCGAAGGTATGAGCAGGGCATTCTTCGCTGCCGCCATTGTTATGTTCGCGGCGATGATCATCTCCGCTCTCAGGCCGGAGAATCCGAGAACTGATATGGACGCGTAGAGTCGAAGAGCCGGTGCTGGCGGAACATACTCGAAGGGATTCGGTCTATGCTTCCAGAATCAGGATATCGTCGGCATCTCGAAGCGGCGGTCGAGGTCAGAGTCCGCGCTTTGCCCTCGTGAACAGGCTCGTCATGCGGTCGGCCTCCGGATTGTCCTGTCCGGGGAAGTGGACCGGGATGTCGCGCGCGCCGACAACAGTGAAGACGACAACAGTGAAAGGCCTGATGCGCATGACGCTGCCGATGACAAGATAGAACCCTATCAGGATTCCCGCCGCACCGAGAAGAAACAGGATGACCTCTACCAGCTCGGAAGGCAGCAGATTGTTGAAGATCACCTGGAGTATGGTAATTGCAGCACCCGCGCCTAGGAACTGGAGACCTGGTCGCATGCGGCTCTCCTGGCCGCCGTTTGACTTCTTGTAGCTCACAATGTCGGAGAGTTCAGCCACGTCGGTGATCTCTTCGCGATCCTTTCGATTGAGCGCGGCGACAAGACGCTTATTGGTGAGGACGGCCCATTCCGCCTCACTTAGTATTTCTTCTTCCTGCTGCAGGTCAACTTGCAGGGCGCACATCGTTACACCACCATTTCCAAAAATAGATGATGACATTATATCCGTGGTGTCAATATTGCCAAATGCCTCTGACCTGATACGTGGGTGTTCATGTCTCGCTCAGCATCGGAAAGATACGGCACGGGCCGGAGCCTGACCGGGAATCGGCGCCCTGAAATCCCATGATGGTATAATTTCGTCTAATAGCAGGAGAGGGAAGGACTTGATTGAGGCAATCGTTTTCGACTTTGATGGCCTGATAATTGACACGGAAACGCCGGAATTTGAAACTTGGCAAGAGGTGTTCGAGTTCTACGGCGCAACGCTCGAAAGGCATGACTGGGATTGGGCAATCGGACGTCACAGTACGGATTTCGACATATACGCTCATCTTGCCGAGCTGTCCGGGAGGCACATAGAGCGAGAGGTTGTCAGGCCTCGCATGCGTAAGCGGTACCTTGAGAGGATTGACGAGAATCCGGTATTGCCGGGTGTCGAAGAATACCTCTGTGCAGCCAAGGATATGGGCCTGAAGCTGTCAGTGGCTTCAAGTTCGTCACCGGGCTGGGCGGCAGGGCATCTTGAAAGCCGGGGATTGCTGCAGCATTTCGAATTCGTCCTTGACTCAGGCGACGTCGAAAACGCAAAACCCGATCCGGAACTCTACACCATGTCTGTTGAACGGCTGGGAGTGCATCCTCGGAACGCCGTGGCGGTCGAAGATTCGGTCAACGGGCTGGCATCCGCCAAAGCCGCCGGTCTTCATTGCGTAGTCGTGCCTAATCCGATGACGAGCGGCATGGATTTTGGCTCGGCGGATATCCGCCTGGAGTCACTGTCGGATCTTCCATTACGCACGCTCTTGAATAAGCTGAATAAAGCCATTTGTCCTTAGAAACTGCCATCGAGGGAATGAACTTTCGACCTTCCTGGAATTGATGATACAATCCCCCCTGATTAGAGATGGAACTCGATGCCAATTTCACCGAAACTTGGAGGTACTTATGCCAAAGGTAAGCGGACTCGGACATGTGGGCATCTATGTAAATGACCTTATGGGACAGCGGGACTTCTACTCGCGTGTCATGGGACTCGAGATCACCGACGAGGACTTGGAGCAGCGAAGGATGGTCTTCCTGAGTGCGAACCCCGATGTGGAGCATCACGAGTTCGTTCTGATGGAGGGAAGGGACGTGCCGGCGGAGGCGAAGCTGGTTCAACAGATTTCCTTCACGGTTGAGAGCATCGCCGAACTTAAGGACTTCTATCAAACCTTCCGAAGCGAAGGCGTGAGCATCCAGCGGATTG
The DNA here is from genome assembly GCA_964632415.1 of uncultured Dehalococcoidia bacterium. Taxonomy (GTDB): domain Bacteria; phylum Chloroflexota; class Dehalococcoidia; order Lucifugimonadales; family JADFKI01; genus Bin90. The sequence goes on from CAZWDM010000001.1 coordinate 64,932, forward strand.
TCAGCCACGGAAACGCATTCGGGATGTATGCTGATGACCCTGAGGGCAATACCCTCGAGGTCTATTACAAGACAGGACTCGAAGTGCCCCAGCCGCACGGCGATCACATCGAATTGGAAATGACCGACGAAGAACTGATGGAGATTGCACAGGCTGCAGTGCAGAGTTAGATTTATTGCAGAGGCAGGGGGCAGAGAAATCTCTCCCCCGGCTATCGTGTTAGAGAGTGCCAGCTCAAGTCACCCGGTGGAGCAAATAGATGGAGTCCCGGCTCAACGACATGCGCATATTGGGAATGCCGGTTCAGTTCGTCGTCGTCGTCGTCGTCAGCTTGGCGCTAACCATATATTTCGGTGCGTGGGCTGCGGACGCACGCATCGACGCGAGGGCCACCGGCCAGACGGTTCAGCAGTTCGACTTTCGGCCCGGTGCGAGTTCATCAGGCGGCGCGGGGCTTGCGGGTGGACTTGGCAAGGGAACTTCGGACTCAAGCTCGGGGGCGGCCGAAGCACAGGCGTGGGAGAATATGTTCCTATTTGCCTGTCCGCTGCATTGAGGACTATTAGACTGAAATATGTCAAGAGAACCTGGAACCTCTTCGAGCAGTGAGCGGTCGAACTATGGACGCGTAATCTACCCGCATTACGTGTGGGTGATCGTCGCTGTCATTTCTGTGATGCAGATGGTGGGAACTTCCATCCGCATGGCGTTTGGCGTATTCATCGAGCCGCTTGAGCAGACCTTCCAGTGGAGCCAGGGAAGCATCACACTCGCATATGCGATTTCGAGCGTGGTGACGGCACTCGCTTCGCCTTTCGCCGGCTGGTTAGGAGACCGGTTTGGCGCGCGCAAGTCAATGACGGCCGGCACTGCGATGTTCCTGCTGGGCATGCTGCTGACCGGATTCATCACCACCATCTGGGAACTCTACCTGTATTTCGGCGTGTTACTCGGCATGGCCCAAGCGATATTCCTCGTTCCTCTGATTCCATCTGCGATGTACTGGTTCAGGAGACACCTGGGAATAGGCATGGGCCTGATTATGGCTTCCTGGGGACTCGGACCGGCACTCGCCGCCGTCGTGGTAAGCCTGCTGCTCGAAGGGATTGGCTGGCAGAACGGCTTTATCGCGCTTGGCATTGGTTCGGCGGCGATCATGTTCGTACTGATTGGTCTGTTCAAGGACACGCCCGCGGACAGGGGAATCCAGCCGTACGGGTACAGGCCCGGCGATGTTGAGGTGAAGAAGCGCAAGGCCGACCCCGAGAGAACCAAGGTCTTCAACAGGCACATGCGGAAGACCGGCGCATTCTGGAACATGAGCTCGATTCACTTTCTGGGATGCGTGGGGCACGCAATCATCCTGGTTTACATCGTGCCGCTGGCTGTGAAAGAAGGGTTGACGCTTGTGCAGGCTGCCAGCGTGCTCACAGTCCTCTCCGCAGTCAGCATATTGACGCGCATCCTGGTTCCGATAATGTGCGATACCATTGGGACCAGGACGATAATGTTCGTCTTTTTCGCGGCGCAGGGCATCCTGGTCGTGATGCTGTTCTGGACGCACGACCTGTGGATGTTCTACGTGTTCGCCGTGACCTTCGGTATAGGCTATGGAGGCGAAACAGGCGGATTCCCCATACTGAACCGGCGGTACTATGGGCACGCGCCTACGGGATCACCGTATGGTGTGCAGATGCTCGGCGCAGGACTTGGAATGGCGCTGGGCGGGTGGATAGGCGGACCGATATTTGACATCTTCGGCAGCTACGATGTCGCGCTGTGGATTTCGATTGCGACGAGCCTTGCGGGGGCGCTCAACATCTTGGTGCTGGAGCCGACCGACAAGCTGCTGATTCCCGACTGGGAGGCCGAGGAGGCCGCTCAGGGCGCCTCGGCGGGGGACTGACGTCGTCCTATTGCAGCCTAGTCTTTAGCCTTCATCTGCATATCGGCAGGCTCACGGGTCAGCTTCTGGCGTAATCGAGCATTGCGCGAGTCTGCGGGTCGAGATCGGCGTTGCGGTAGTCGTGCAGGACGTGGCTGGCGAGATCCGGATCGTGGTAAGCATGGCGGAGAAACTCCCCGTTCGTCATAGTTTTGACGAGCCAAAGGTTATCGCGTTGTTCAGGTCGTTTACGGCCTGCATCGCCTTCGGATTGATGGGCATGATATTGATCACATTTGCCCAGTGCGGGCGCTCTTCGGCTTCACGAATCCAAGGCATCCTCTTTCTCTACTGAATCTAGCAATTGAAGAACTCAGTAGGTTGCCCTGCCACCGCTGATATCGAAGACGCCGCCGGTGCTGAACGAGCATTCCTCGGAGGCAAGCCAGGCGACGAGCGCGGCAATCTCGTCGATTTCGCCCGTGCGACCGATCGGTATGCGCTCGACCATGTAGTTCACCTGCTCGGGTGTGAGCTCGTCCAGAATGCGGGTATGCACGACTGCCGGGGTAACGCAGTTGACGCGGATGCCCGTCTTGGCGAGCTCCTTGCCGACGGACTTAGTCAGGCCAATGACCGCGGCCTTTGTGGCGGAGTACGGCACCATGCGAGGGTTTCCTTCCTTGCCGGCGATGGAAGCGATGTTGACGACACGCCCATAGTCACGCTCCATCATGTGCGGAATCGCCGAATGGCAGAAGGCGAAAACGCCGCGCAGGTTGATTCGATAGACACGATCCATCTCATCGAGAGAGGTCTCCCAGATGTTGCCGTCGATGCCGGTGATACCCGCATTGTTCACCAGTATGTCGATGCGGCCCCAAGCGTCGAGGGCTGCCTGAACGGCGGCTTCGGCTGTTGACTGCTCGGAAACGTCGCCGACTACCAGGCGGGTGTCGCTGCCTCGTGCGGAAAGCTCGCTGGCGGACTGCTCACCGAGATCGCCGTCGATATCGACCATCACCAGGCGTGCGCCCTCGGATGCGAGACGGCGGGCAACGCCGTAGCCGATACCGGTGGCTCCGCCCGTTACGATTGCAACCTGATTCTCGAATCGGGTCATGTTCTCTCCTGGATTCATTGTAGTTCTATTGGATGTCACGGTTATAGTTCGCCCTCTGCGCGGAGGTCTTTGAGGGACTGTGAGAAGGCGGCCGTTGTGCGGTCGATCACTTCTTCGTCGTGAGCCGATGAGACGAGGAATGCACGGCCGCCCATCATGTCGACGCCGTTCACAAGCATCGCACGGCGGATGGAACGCGTCATCTTCGTGGGCATGGAGTCGTATATCTGCTGGTAGGGCATGTTGCAGATACCGCGGTCGCAGTTGCAGTCGGCGCCAAGGTTGATATGGATGATTGACGCGATGCCGTGAGCGTGGCCGGTGACTTCGTTCTGGATGAATGCGGTATTGAGGCCGTCTTTGAGCCGCTGTGCCATCGCGTCGGCCCTGGCGTTGATGCCCTCGTTGGCGATTGCTTCGAGGGCGGCTATGCCTGCGGCGGCAGTTACGGGCTGGGCGTTGTAGGTGCCGCCCTGAGCGACTCTGCCGAAGCTATCCCACTCGGGGTCTTCGCGGAATGCCATCAATTCCATTATGTCGGCTCTGCCGCCGACGGCCGCGCCGGGCTGGCCTCCAGCGATAATCTTAGCCATCGTGGTGATGTCGGGCTCGAGGCCCCAGCGAACCTGTGCGCCGCCCGGGGACAAGCGGAAGCCAGTAACGACTTCGTCCATGATAAAGATGACGCCGTGCTTTCTCGTGAGATCCTGCAGGTCCTGGAGGAACTGCGGGTTCTGCAGGGGGAATGTGCCGTAGTGAGCGCCGTTGCACTCGACGATGACGGCTGCGACATCGCTGTCATTCGTGAGGATTTCGTCAACGGCTGCGATATCTACAGGTGCGACGATGACAGTATCGAGCACTTCTTGCGGTACGCCGCCGAGCGATTGACCGGACTCCGGCGTAACGTAGTCGTGCCATCCATGGAAGTGTTCGTGGAACTTGACGATTTTCGACTTGCCGGTAAAGGCACGGGCGAGCCTGAGTGCGAGATAGGTGGACTCTGTGCCTGAGGCAGTGAAGCGCACTCGTTCGAGGGAAGGGACGAGGCGCTTGACCGCTTCAGCGTATCGAACCTCGTGGGTGGATGCGCCGCCCGCATGCGTGCCCCTGCCAACCTGCTCCCGAATCGACTCGATTATCTCCGGCTTGGTGTGTCCCATGAGCAGGCTGCCGTTGCCCATTACATAGTCGATTATCTGGTTCTCGTCAACATCGTACTTAAACGGGCCCTCGGCGTAATCGATATAGGCAGGGAAGGGGGATGTGAAGCGAGTCTGGTGCGTTATGCCACCCGCGAAGAGGGACCTGCCTCTCTCGTACCATGCAATAGACTTGCCAAACATGTCGTTGTAGCGTTCTTCGATGGTTGCCATGGCTAGACTCCCTTCGCGTATACCTGCTGGTTGGGCATCAAACCGCTTGGACCTGATACTAATGCCAGTATTATATGCTCAATGTGGGTGCGGTCAAGGCGCGGCATTGACCTGTTCTTGTTTATGGGGCGGGTGGCTGTTACCATCTGGTGAGCCGATTTTTGGTCGGCGCTGACATTCGCAATCAACACCTGAATGACGGAGGAAACGACAATGGTACTGCTGGGATCAGGCGACTGGGTCTATGAAGTGTCAGGCGAGGATTGGGGAAACCTGCCCGAGGGTGCGACCTACAAGGAAGCCACCGCCGTCGATGTGGACGAGAATGACAATGTGTACGTGTTCAATCGTGGCACGCACCCAATGATCGTCTTCGACACCGAGGGCAATGTGCAGCGCACCTGGGGCCACGGCATATTCAACAACCCGCACGGCGTTACCGTGGGGCCGGACGGCAACCTGTGGTGCGTGGACAACGGAGACCACACGGTTCGGCAGATGTCGCCCGACGGCAAGGTGCTTATGACCATTGGAACTCCGGGGCAGCCGTCACCGCCTATGAGCGGGAAGCCGTTCAACGCGCCGTCCCATGTGGCATTCGACCCGCGCAACGGCGACTTCTATGTGGGCGACGGCTACACGAATGCTGCCGTTCACAAGTATTCGCCCGACGGCAAGCACCTGTTCTCCTGGGGCGAGTCGGGGAACGATCCTGGCCAGTTCAACATCGTTCACTATGTGGGCGTGGACAAGGACGGCTGGGTTTACGTCGCGGACAGGGAGAACCATCGCATTCAGGTGTTCAGTCCCGAAGGTAAGTTCGAAGCACAGTGGATCAATATGTCGCGCGCGGCGTGCCTGTACCTCGATACCAAGGGAGGACAGGAGCTCATCTATGTTGGCGAGTATTTCTCCGGCATCAACCCCAATAGAATGGGCACGCAGCTAGGTCCGCGCGTGAGCATCTACGACACGAAAGGGAACAGGATTGCTCGACTGGGCACTCAGACCTATGGCGATGAGCCGGGAAGGTTCTATTCCCCGCACGGAATCGCCGTTGACTCGAAGGGCGACATCTATGTTGCCGAAGTGTCTTACGCGGACTACGGCAGCAGGATGGACCCCCCACAGGAACTGCGCTCGATGCAGAAGCTGATCAAGCAATAAGAGTGAGATTGAAGTTTAGTCGGTAGTCTCACCGGGGATCGAATTGGTTTAGAAGGACAATACACGGCATGGCGACGGAATTGGGCGTAGAGAACGTAGAATTGTCGGATGAGGGAGTTACCATTCATTGGACGGATGGTCATACCTGCTTCTACACAGGCAAGTACCTGCGGGTAAACTGCGCCTGCGCGGAGTGCGTGGAAGAGTGGACGCAGCGCAGGATTCTGGATCCCGCGACGGTTGATGCAAATATCCGCGCCGTGGACTACCTGCCGATTGGCAGGTACGCTCTGCAATTTCTATGGAGCGATGCGCACTACACGGGAATCTACCCATTCGAGATTCTGCGGAAGATGTGCGAGAGCGG
>CAZWDM010000001.1:70949-127981 GCA_964632415.1 uncultured Dehalococcoidia bacterium
GGCGTGGGATCGTCCATTACGATGTTGGTCGGCATGATGGGGCCCTCTTCGAGTTCCACTAGCGCGGTAACGAATGGCACATCACCAACGAAGCCCGGATGGGGGGCGCGATGTACGATGGCGTAGGTGTAGAGAGTTGCGCGCCCGCTTACCTGCCGCCACTCGGTATTTCGCGAGAAGGTGATAGGTGAGATGTCGCGCGGGTAGAAGTAATACTGCTGGGCGTCATTGTCGTAACGCAGCCAGAGCTCGTGTTCCTTTGCCTTCTGCCAGTAAACATCGGACTCGACCTGCGGCGTTGGCAGCGGCTTATTGTATGCTTGCGTCATTCAGATTCTCCTGATTTTCTCTGTAGGGCGGCTATCGTATGCCCAAACCTTGCCTTCCCCCTTAAGGGTAGAAGGAACTTATGCGTTCTTCCGACTAGTCAACTCCGAGAACCACCGTGCCAGTGGAGGACAGGGAGCCGCCGGTGCCGTTGATCAGGCAGAGCTTGGGATCGTCGAGCTGACGTTCGCCGGTCTCGCCGCGAAGCTGCCGTACTGCCTCCAGCACGAGGAACATGCCGTACATGCCGGAGTGGGTGTAGGACAGACCGCCACCGCTGGTGTTCATCGGGAAGTCGCCGCCGGGAGCGGTGCGCTGATTCGCCACAAAGTCTGGGCCCTCGCCCGGCTCGCAGTATCCGAGGCTTTCCAGAGTCGCCAGAACCGTGAACGTGAAAGAGTCGTAAATCATGGCGAGGTCAATGTCGTCATGGGTCACGCCTGCCATCTGCAGTGCCGCGGGGCCGGAGTAGCGTGCCCAGGTGCGGGTCAGGTTCTTCATCTGGCTTATGACGCCGTGGTCATGGCCTTCTGCCGCGCCGAGGACATATACGGGAGCCTTGGGAAGATCGCGCGCCCTTTCGGGAGTAGTTACGATGTACGCGCCGCCGGCGTCCGTTACCAGACAGCAGTCGGGCAGGTGGAACGGCCATGCGATCCAGCGTGAGTCGTGATAGTCGTCGAAGGACATCGGTGTGTCCTTGAAGTACGCCTTGGGGTTGAGATTCGCCCACTTGCGCGTCGCAACGGCGACCTCAGCCATGCCCTGCCGCACCCTGCGCTCGCCGTACATGTGCATGTAGCGGCGTGCTGCCATCGCGTAGTTGATGGGTGCGCCAATGAATCCGTAGGGGGATTCGTACTGCGGGCCTGCATCGGAGCCGTTGGCGCCGGCGCGGGAGCGTGCGCTGCGGCCTGCCTCGCCGTGCGTGACCAGGACGGTATCGCAGTAGCCGGCATTGATAGCGGCTACGGCATGGGCGATGTGTATGATGAACGACGAACCGCCGACGGCCGTCGTATCAGTGTATGTCGGGTTGATACCCAGGTACTCGCCCAGGTTTATCGTCGAAGTACCCGCGGTCATCAGGCCGTTCACGTCACTCATGGACAGCCCGGCGTCTTCGAGGGCGTTGTATGCAGCCTCAGCGTGCAGCTGAAGGTTAGACTTTTCGACTCTTCCTATTTCGTCGGATTCTGCCACCCCAACAATGGCAACCGACTTGCTCAAATCGGCCATCTTATATGGCACCTCCCGTGTGGTTTCTGCCAAATCGCAGTCTTATTCTAAAGGCGCGCGCGGCGCGCCAAATGCCGCCAAACAGGATATACCGTGCGGGAAGTTAAGGCAAGTTAATGCGGCGATAAGGCGGGGGTTGGAATCCGAGGTTCTTGTGAACTCAACCTGTGCTTAGAGCCTATTCCGATCTGGAAAACGATGTGACGATCTTTCCGATAATGCCGCCAAATATACCGATGCCGAAGAACATCAGGAAGATTGCGGTGAATTTTCCGACGACGGTCACAGGGTAATGGTCGCCATACCCTACCGTGGAGACAGTGACGAGTGACCAGTAGAGTGCGTCGGGGAAGCTCTGGATATTCGCACCAACTGCGTTCCGCTCGGCGGTTGTGACGATGGTGGCTGCCAGAAGGACCATGCCGATTCCGTATCCGAGGAGGCTCTCGAATGTTACCAGGCGGTTCACACGGCCAATGTCGCGGGCTATCCAAAAGATAGCGCGGACGATGCGGAGCGGGCGAATAATGGGAATGAGTACTATGAGAGCCTCAAGCCAGTTCCGCCGCAAGTAGTCGAGCTTTCCGGGGGCGAAAGCGAGCTTCGACAGGAATGCGACCGCGAAGAACGCCCAAATTGCAACCTCGATGGCCGCGTAGATGCGTTCCTGTACAGGGTTGAGATCCCAGAGGTAGAGGCCGGCGAAGACGGGTATCATCGCGAACGAGCCCAGCATCAAGGGTAGCTCGGTAACGCGTTCGAGCTTTTTGAGGCGTTCGGGGGATTTCTGGACTGGATTCATGGTCGTCCATTCGCCGATTTGTTCATCCCCCGCCCGTCATTGTCCTGGACCAGATTGACTATTGGAGGGGGGAGTAGTCCGTAGGCGTCAAGGTGGTGTTGAAGACGCGACTGACTATCAGGCCATCCGCCTCCGATTCGGCGCGCACCTTCTGCCATTCAGGGTCGTTGCGGAAAGCTTCCCACGCGCGTTCTCGGTGGGCGGCGTCTTCAAAGCCGATGATGTATATCAGGCGGTCGCTGTAGTCGCCGACGTCGGCCGTGAAATAGCCGACGTTTGTGATGCCATGCTTCTCAAAGATCTTCATCGTATGGTCACGGAAGCGGGCATTGATATTCGGAAGTCTGCCGGGAAGCGTTTCGTATACTCGGTATTCGTACAGCATGCTTTACTCCTTGTGATTGTACTTAGAGATTCGTTTCATAGGGTTCGGGATTACAATGCCGCGACGCCGTTGGTCAATCCCAGCGCGGCCATGACTCCGTGCGCCAGAGGCTGCAAGTCAGGGCACTCGAAGTCGGGTTCCAATACGGCATTTACAGCGGAGATCGCGATGCGGTGGTTGCGGACGGCGGCGATGTCGGTGTCCTCTCCGACGCTGCGATTCGTCATTCGGTTGTGCTTGATCCAGTAGTATGTTCTGCGTCCGTTGCTGCCGCGCTCGACATTCTCAAGGTATAGGCGTGGCCCCAGCGATGTGATCTCGGCGCCCTTGATACCCTCCGTCGTCGCGTTCGGCACGTTGACGTTCAGGAAGAGAGGAGGGAGGCTGTCGTCGGCTGCTATGGTCTTGACGAGAGAGGCGGCGGTGGTTGCCGCGGCGTCGTATTGCAGGTTGGTTATAGACGCGACAGACATTGCTATCGAGTGCATCTGGCGGTAGTAGCCCTGGATGGCTGCACCGACGGTGCCCGACACCAGTATGTCCATCCCGAGGTTCGAGCCTTCATTTATGCCGGAGAGCATGAAGTCGAACTTTCCGGGCGAGAGCATCTCCAGTCCAAGAATCGCGCTATCCGCGGGCGTTCCCTCGACTGCGAACGTCTTGACGCCCTCGATGGGAGGATTGATCACCTCGCGCACTTTGACGACATCCAGGAGCGTCCGTGCACTGCCGATCCCGCTCTGGTCCCGATCGGGCGCCGCAACTACAACTTCACCGAGGCTTTTGAGCGCGCCCGCCATCTTCCAAAGCCCCGGCGCTTCAACGCCATCGTCGTTCGTCACTAGTATTTTCAATTGGCTTTCCTTCCCGTCATATCCATAGGATTAGCGTCGTCATATTATCACATTGTCGATCAAACGAGTCCTGCCATATCGGACCGCCAGTGACACAAGTGCAGGGCGGTCGATTAAGTCCAACTCCGCAAGGCTCCCTGCGTCCGCAATGCTGATGTAGTCGATGCTCGCCAATGGTGAGGCGGAAATGTGCTCACACATTCGCTTTCTGATCTCCGAGGCGTCCGCAACCCCTCGGCCGCGCATTTCTTGCGCGATCCTGAGCGACTGGTAGAGCGATAGGGCAGCCTGGCGTTCCTCCGGGCTGAGGTACACATTGCGACTGCTGAGAGCTAGGCCGTCCAAATCGCGGACTGTGGGGCACACTACGATTTCTGCCCCGAGGTTGAGGTCTTCATTCAGGCGCTTCACGACGAGGCATTGCTGCGCGTCCTTCTGGCCGAAATATGCGCGGTCGGGTCGCACGATGGTCAGGAGCTTGCAGACTACGGTAGCTACACCTCGGAAGTGGCCGGCGCGATGCTCACCCTCCAGCCGACCGCCGATTGCCCCGACATCTACGTATGTGTCGAAGCCCGATGGATAAATCTCTTCAACGGGTGGGGCGAGCACGAGATCAACGCCAGCAGCTTCAAGCTTGGCGAGGTCGGATTCCATGTCGCGAGGGTAGGTCTCGAAGTCCTCGCTGGGTCCGAACTGTGTCGGGTTTACGAAGATGCTTACCGCCGCCGTTGAATTTTCAGAGCAGGCACGACGAACCAGCGCCATATGCCCTTCGTGCAGAAAGCCCATGGTTGGCACAAGACCAATAGGTTTTTCGGCGCGGGAGTGGGCCTGTCGAAAGCCGTTTACGGACTCGATGACTTGCATAGGCGCTAGCTCTGGGCCGCCGCATTTGCGTCGCCGGTTAGCTCCGCGAGGACCCCCGGTGAAAGCGTGAAGCTCTCGTCCTCGGAGGGGAAAGTCTGGTCGCGAACATCGCCGACATATTCGGTAACGGCGCTGTCCATCAGTTCCGCTAGGTGGGCGTATTTGCGGGCGTGCTTGGGAGTAAAGTCTGTGTACAGACCCATCATGTCGTGGAAGACCTGCACCTGTCCGTCGCAATGGACACCTGCGCCGATTCCGATTGTAGGAATCGTCAATCGCTCCGTAACCATTTTGGCCAACTGTGACGGCACACCTTCGAGTACAAGCGAGTACGCGCCGGCGTCCTCCACCGCTTTCGCATCTTCTATCAGCTCGACCGCCGCCTTGGTAGTCCTACCCTGAATCCTGTATCCGCCGAGCTGGTTCACTGCCTGAGGCGTAAGGCCGATATGTCCCATCACCGGTATTCCTGCCTGCACGATGCGCCGCATCGTCTTGGCGATGTGCCTTCCTCCTTCGAGCTTGACGGACTGGGCGCCCCCTTCCTTCAGTAGTCTCCCAGCATTGTGTATTGCTTCTGAACGGCGCGCCTGGTAGCTCATGAATGGAAGGTCTCCCACAATATGGACCTTCTCGGTGCCCCGCACTACGGCCCGGATGTGGTGGATCATGTCCTCCATCGTGACCGGCACGGTGGAATCGTAACCGAGCACAACCTGCCCCAGGCTGTCCCCAACGAGGATGATATCGATACCCGCCGCCTCCACGATGCGGGCAGACGTATAATCGTACGCCGTAATCATGGCGATGCGCTCGCCCCGGCGCCTCATTGCCGCCAGTTCACGAATTGTGGTCCTCATATCTCACCTCATTCGCTAGTTCGGCCTTGATTCAGGATCTTTCTGAACTCGCTCTCTCCCTCAGCCGAGAGCCCCTGTTCGACAGCGAGATGTAGTCCCGCGAGAGACAACTCCCGGTATAGCGGAAGCAGGTCGGGGTGATTCGCCAGCAGGGCTTCGATGTGCTTGCGAGCTGTACCCGTGTCTCCGCGAGGATAGGGGCCCGCCACAGCAGCAGGAATGCCCGACGTCTCCACATTGTGAGCGACGGCGCGCATCATGGGAATCAGCGCCCTCACGCCATCGTCGCGTGTGTAGCCTATGTGCTCCCACACCTCTGCGGATATCCCAACCAGACAGGTCAGGAGATTGCCCATTAATACGCCGCTGAGATGGTAGAGCGGTTTGTCTTCGGCATTCAGGAATACTGGAATGCCTCCGATGTCTCCGGCAAGAGTGCCGAGATATTCTCGCATCCCGGGGTCACCCTCAATGCCAAAGGTAATGCCGGGGATGCTCTCAACGCCGTTCTCGACTGAGGAGAATGCCTGCAAGGGGTGAAATGCCCCCGTAGAAGCTCCCTGGTTCGCCGCGGACTCAAGCACATCGGTGGAGGCTGCGCCCGAGCTGTGCGCCACCGCCTTACCCGCGCTCCAGACGACAGATCCCGTGGCACGTGGGATCGCATCGTCTGATGTGGTGATGAAGACCATCGTGCTGGCATCTACGACCTGCTGCGCGTCAGCGAACGCTTCGCAACCATCTATTCGAGAGGCAAATGTGCTTGCAGAGGCGGGTGTGCGGCTGGAAACTGCCACTACAGGATATCCCGCATTCGACATTGCGACTGCAAGTGAGCCGCCGACCCTGCCGGCGCCGATGAAGCCGATTGGAGAGGTCTTGTCGAGACTAACCATGAAAATTCAGGTCCTTGACTGCGGGGATGCCGCCAAGCGACTCGGCTTCAGAGACGGCATGGACTATGGCGTTGCTCACACACATCACGGCAGCCGCGAGAAGTTGGTTCATGTTGACAGGGGCTTCCCTCCCGCCCGTCGCGAGAGCGAACACCGTATCTCCGTCCCCCATCAGGTGAGCGGGGCGCACTGCGAGGGCAATTCCGTCTTGCCCTGCGGAGGCGAGCTTATTCGCCTGTTCCTTGTTCAGGTTGGCATTCGTGGCAACGACTCCGATTGTCGTATTGGTGGCGGAGACCGGTTGACGTTCGGCGTGTGAAGGCGAGACCGCGATCTCCATTGCATCGAGTATCGCTGTACCGTCTTCGCTTCGGGGGCCGGCGATGATGCGTCCTGTCGCCGCCTCGTACACGCCCCCTATGGCGTTTACGGCGACAATTGCTCCGACGACTAGGCCTTCGCCAAGCGATATGCTAGCGGAACCAATGCCGCCCTTCATGGCTCGATCGATGCCGAGCGCCTTACCCACGGTAGCCCCGGTGCCTGCACCCACGCTGCCCTGTTTTGGCGCTGCACAAGATGCATCGACGCAGGCAGCCTCTCCGTCGGCGGCGGTTGGGCGGACATCGCCTCGAATCAGTCCGAGGTCGAACAGGATTGCCGCGGGAACTATGGGGATGTTTGCTCCACCAAACTGCAATCCGATGCCTCGCGACTCCAAGTGTCTGACAACGCCCGTAGCCGCTGCCAAGCCAAATGCACTGCCACCGCTCAACAGAACAGCATGCACTTCATTCACGAGTGCCGTCGGGCGCAGGAGGTCGGTTTCGCGCGTTCCGGGTGCAGATCCGCGCACATCAACACCCCCGACAGCGCCGTCCTCGCACAGGACGACCGTGCAGCCTGTCGCCGCGTCTTCGTCCGTGTAGTGCCCCACGCGGATTCCTGGGACATCCGTTATGCTGGACTTGCCCATGAACTGCCTCAAACGAATAAAAGCCTTCCCACGCCTTTGCGGGAAGGCTTTTCGGTGCGAGTGCTCTTATTGCTGTCCTTGCGGACAGTTCTGTCATTGTTCAGCGAGATCATTTTTAGTGCTCACCGTTCCAGTTAGGATTGGCTGCGCGGACATAGTAGCAGGAAATGTCTCTGGTCTCAACAAGAAAGGGAACTGGCGGTCCCCACGTTGATGCGCTGAGTGGGAAGTCTGGAAGACCTTCAATCAGTGCTTCAATCAGATCCAGGTATTCTGCTGGCGGGAAGGGAAGTGTGCAGCCTGTAAGTACCCCTCCGGATGGCTGTCAATTCCGGGAGGGTGTGCGAGAATCGCTCTTTCGTCCAACTCGATGCCAAGCCCGATGCCCTCAGGCAGCCTGAAATAGCCATCCTTCTGGAACGGGAACTCGCCCTTGACCACATGCTCATACCATGCGCCATGACCGCCTTCCTGGATCAGGAAGTTCGGGCAGGTGGCATCAACATGCAAAGCTGCCATCGTGTTGATCGGACCGTAAGGGTTGTGGGGACAGAATCCGACATAGTAGGTCTCAGCCAGTGCGGCAATCTTCTTCAGTTCCAGGATGCCCCCGGCATGGCAGATGTCCGGTTGCGCCATGTCGATGACCTGCTTTTCGAATAGCTCCCTGAACCCCCACTTGGTGTAGATACGCTCGCCGGTGGCAATCGGTATGTTTACCCCGGCGGTTACCTTGGCCATAGCGTCGATATTCTCAGGGGGAACAGGTTCCTCGAACCAGAATGGACGGTACTCCTCGAGGGCATTGCCCATTCGGATTGCCTCGTGAGGCGCAAGCCTCCCGTGTACCTCAATCAGAAGCTCGACATCGTCGCCGACGGCTTCTCGCACGGCTCTGACCTTGGCGAGGGCGTCGCGCTCGGACTCGCCGGTCGTGAACAGACCCTGATGCGCGAAGGGATCACCCTTCAGGGCGGTGAGTCCTTGTCCAACCCACGAGAGAGCGTTCTTCACGGCGTCGTCGGGTGTGCGGCCATCGAACCGGCCGTAAGCCCAGAACTTGTCGCGCATCGCGCCGCCGAGAAGCTCGTAAACTGGTACGTTCAGCGCTTTGCCCTTGATGTCCCAGAGAGCAATATCGATGCCACTGATCGCAGCCATGTGGAGTACGCCGCCACGAACGTTGTGCCCGAAGTTGTAAAGACTCTGCCAGTGTTCCTCGATTCTAAAGGGATCTTTGCCCACCAGGGTCTCGCCCAACTCTTCGACGACCGCCCCGACGGATATTGCCCCTACTGTTGCTTCTCCCCAGCCAACGATGCCTTCATCCGTGGTGACCTTCACGAATACGTAGTTTCGGGTGGCTTCCGGTGGTCTCGTAGCGAATGCCTTAACTTCCGTGATCTTCATCGGTCCCACCTCTCGAGTCTGATTTGCCGTGCAGTCTAGCACCGGGCGACACTTATCTCAATTGCACTCCGGCCCGACAATCCAGATGACGCTGTGAAGCTTTTCTCCTGAGGGTGAGGTCGCAGTTGAGCCTCACACATTGGTGTCGGTTATAATTCAGGCGAAGAAACCGATATGCGGCCAAGCGGCGATCATTACAGAAAAGCGAGGAACGAAAATGCGAATTGCGATAGGTGCGGACCATGCGGGCTACCCTGCGAAAGAGCCGGTCAAAGAAGTGCTGGAATCCTACGGGCACGAAGTGATTGACCTTGGAGCGCACACTTACGACGCGCTGGACGATTACCCCGACTTTGCCAAGGCCGTCGCAGAATATGTCGCGGCTGAGAACGCGGACAGAGGCGTTGTGCTGTGCGGCAGCGGGGTAGGGGCTTCGGTTGCGTCCAATAAGGTCAGGGGAATCAGGGCGAGCGTGTGCCATGACACTTATTCGGCACACCAGGGTGTGGAGCACGATGACATGAACATTCTCTGCATGGGCGTGCGGATAATCGGAGAGGAGCTGGTAAGGGAGATTGTCAGCTCGTTTGCGTCCGCCGAATTCTCAGGGGAGGAACGTCACGTGAGGCGGATGCAGAAGGTTTTCGATATGGAGGCAAACTTCTGAAGTCCCGACATTGTACTGTCCAAAACTCAGAAGTTTCTTAGAGAAACCACGAGCATAGTCCCCGTAATAGCCACAGCATCAATCGTCCGCCTGCAATACTATGAGCGAGCCGCCATTGGGAGGCGACCCGCTCATTCGGGGAGGCTAGCTCTTTGACGTCAGGCTATGTAGCCGGCGGCAGGGTTAGCGCACGCCGTTCTTGCTCGTCTGCGACTTCTGCGGCTTGGAATAGCGGCGCAGGAAGGGCGGCAGGTCGAGTTTGCCGGTATCGCTTGCCATCGCTTCGAGGAGCATATTGGCGTAGCCTTCGTCGGTATCCTTGATGTCTCCGGGCTGCTCGAATCCCGTTGCAATGATGGTGAGCTTGATTTCGTTCTCCATCTTCAGGTCGGTAGCCATACCGAAGATGATGTTGCATTCGGGATCCACCACTCGCTGAATGACCTCGGCGGCCTCGTGAAGTTCGGACAGCTTCAGGTCGCTTCCACCGGTGATGTTGAACAGGACGCCTCTCGCACCCTCGATCGAGACATCGAGAAGCGGGTTGGTGATCGCAGTCTGCGCCGCGCTCCTGGCGCGATGCTCACCCACACCCCAGCCAATCGACATCCAGGCGGGTCCAGAGTTCTGCATGATGGACTGCACGTCGGCGAAGTCCAGGTTGATCTCGCCCGGCACGGTGATCAGCTCCGCGATGGACTGAACGCCCATTCGCAGCACATCGTCAGCCATGAGGAACGCGTTCTGCGCGGTGATCTCCTCCTCGCAGATAATGTGGAGGCGCTCGTTTGGAATAACGAGCAGGGTGTCCACATGCTCCTTGAGGCGCTGGATTCCCTCTTCGGCCGAATCCGCGCGCCGCTTGCCCTCGAAGGCAAATGGCCGGGTGACAACTCCGACGGTGAGCGCCCCGGTCTCCCTGGCGATCTCGGCGATAACGGGCGCGGCGCCGGTTCCGGTTCCGCCACCCATGCCTGCCGCGACGAAGATCATGTCCGCGTCACGAATCACGTCGTACAGCTCTTCACGGCTTTCCTCAGCCGACTTCATGCCGAGTTCGGCATTCCCGCCGACGCCCTTGCCCATGGTGAGCCCGTCGCCTATGCGCATCTTGAGAGGCACGTCGCAGGTCACGAGAGCCTGGGCATCCGTATTCACAATCATGTACTCGACGGAAGGAACTCGCTCACGGAACATCCTGGAGACGGCGTTCGAGCCACCCCCACCGACGCCGACGACTTTGATGCGAGCCATCCCATCCATTTCTCTAACGTAATCAAGCTCTGGTGTCGCTGTAGCCATTCTTTCCTCCCCTATGTACGTTCGCCTAAAAGACTTCTTCTTTGGATTCCCCGATAAATTTCGATTGCCCTATCTCTTGAACAGGCTTAGTATTCCCTTGCTTCTTCCGCCATTTGTGTGGGCGACGCGTCCACCGTGTCCGTTGCCGTTAACCGAGTACTCGTGCTTGCGCTTCTCCTGGCGCTGCTGTCTGTGGTGCCCGATGGCATGAGGCTTCGGTTGGTCATCTTCCTGCTGCACCGCCCACAGGAGAATACCCGCTCCGGTGCTGCAGGTCGGTGTCTGCAGTTCACGCGGCACACCAAAATAGCCGAGAGGAGCGCCGAGCCGCACATCCGCGGAAGTGCCAACCCTGAACAGTTCGTAGAAGCCGTCTAGTCTTGACGCTCCACCGGACAGGACTATTCGGTAGTCGGTCAGGTCCTCAAGTCCGCCCTCACGAAGCTTCAGAATAATGAGTCGCATCAATTCCTGGGCGCGCTCGCGAGTAAGCTGGCATATATCGTGCAGGGACACTCGAAGAGAAGTGTGGCCTCCTGAAATCGGCAGGGCAACTTCCTCATGTATCTTCGAGGAATCGGGAAGCACGCTGGTCCTATTCACCTTTACCTCTTCGGCGGCCTCGTAGGAGGTGTTGTACACGACGCAGATGTCGTTGGTGAACTGATAACCACCAACCGGTATGACAGAGGAATACTGCATTGTTCCGTCACGGAAGATCATCACGTCGGTAGTGCCGCCCCCAATGTCTATAAGAGCTGCGCCTCGCACCTTTTCTTCTTGCATCAGCGCCGACTCGCAACTCGCAAGCGCCTCGAGAACCAGTGCCTCAATCCTGATACCTGCCCCTTCCACTGCTTGCGTCAGCCTGGAGATTTCCAGCTCGGAAGCCTGCACAAGGTGTGTCTCAACATCCACCTTTGACGTGTGCATCCCCATGGGGTCTGAAACGCCCTGCTTTCCGTCGATGGAGTAAGTGCGTGGGATGGCGTGGATTACCCTCCGCCCGAAGTTATAGCCGTTGGTGCCGTCTCCGGCGACCGAACCAGGTACCTTCTCCACTTCGTTATAGGTTATTACGCCGTGCTCGCCGACCCAGTCGATGGTATCCA
This sequence comes from uncultured Dehalococcoidia bacterium, assembly GCA_964632415.1. Taxonomy (GTDB): domain Bacteria; phylum Chloroflexota; class Dehalococcoidia; order Lucifugimonadales; family JADFKI01; genus Bin90. The sequence continues at coordinate 82,650 of CAZWDM010000001.1, forward strand.
GACGCCTCTCGTACGAAATTCCCGTACCCGTTATCCCCACAAATGCGGTATCTATGTGAACACCGCTGGCACTCTCCGCCTTCCCGACGGAACTGCGTACAGCGGTCTGTGTGGCATGAACATCCTCCACCACACCTTTGCGGACTCCGGCGCAAGGTGCTACACCGTGCCCCAGAATCTCGACTCTCCCATCACCCGCCTTTTTGCCGATGACGGTCAACACCTTGGTGGTGCCGATGTCAATTGCTGCATAAACCTTGGAGCTGTCCATTCCTACTCCACGCATTGTTGCTTCCTTCCTATACCTGTTTCCTCGCTGTGACGGGACGATCGGACTTGTTTCCCTTCAGATGCGTTCGGCTATCCGAAGGCGAGCGCTTCGGCTTCTAGCATTGCGCTGCGTCTCTTCATCCGAGGGCCTGATGACGCGGCGATTGACGAGTTTGACAACCGGTTCGTGATCGCAAACACACTGCGGTATCGAAGGGGGGCAGATGCACCCCGAAGCCATAAAGCGGAGTGTGTCCTTGACGATGCGGTCTTCCAGCGAATGGTATGTAATGACGGCAAGACGTCCTCCAACGCCAAGCGTTTCGACCGCTCCCTCGAGTCCTCGTTGAATGTTGCCAAACTCATCATTAACCGCAATGCGTAACGCCTGAAATGTCCTCGTCGCAGGATGGATCCTGCCCCTCTGCCTTCCGATAGAATTCAAAACTATGTCCGCCAGCTGCTTGGTCGTGGACACAGGACGGTTTCTTACTATTGCCCTCGCGATTCTCCTCGATCTTCGTTCTTCCCCCAGGCGATAGATAATGGTCGCCAGTTCTTCTTCCCTGTATCCATTCACGATCGCGTAAGCATCAAATTCCTGTGATGTGTCGAACCGCATGTCCAGGCGTGCCTCGTGCCTGAAGCTGAATCCCCGTTCCCTCCTGTCCAACTGAAGAGATGAAACCCCTAGATCCAGGAGCACGCCGTCTGAGGGCGAAAACCCTGACTCTGATGCAATCTGACCCACTGCTGCGTAGGTCCCTTTTCTGATGGTTGCAGACCCACCCAGGGTTCGTTCCCTTGCAGTCCGCAGCGCTTCATCATCCTTGTCTATGCAAAGAATCGACGGCGGCGGCTCTACTGCTCCAAGAATCGCAACGGAGTGTCCCCCTTCTCCGGCAGTGCAATCGATGTATCTGCCTCCGGTCCTGACCTGCAGCGCATCGAGTACCTCAGCCACCATCACCGGAATGTGATGGACATTCACCGCCTGAAGGAGATGACTTGCTCAGCCGATGCCAATGCGGTTTGCAACCTGGCGCCTCCTTACGAGATTCGAATACTTCATTCAACCTGTGGAGTGATTTCAAGCCAGCATGTTAGAATGTCTTCGTCACATGCGGCTCGGTCTTCTCTCACCGTGCAACGAGTTTCGCAAAGAATTCTCGGATTACGCAAGGACTTTTTGTGTATATGTTTGCAACATTTCCAAGACCTTTGTTAAACACTTTTCGGATGGAATGATAGATATGACAGAGAACACTGAAAGCAAATTCAGCCTTGGTGTATTGACGGTGAGCGACACCGGCGCTAGTGGTGAACGAGCCGTTGACGGAAGCGGTGACGCCATCTGCGAAGTTATGGGGGAGAAGGGATTCCTGCTTTCGAAGCGAGGCATGGTTGCCGACGACGTCCCTCAGATATCCGCGACGCTTCAGGAGTGGTGTGATAGCGGAAGTGTGGATCTCATACTGACGACCGGCGGTACCGGGCTTGGTCCTCGCGATGTTACGCCCGAGGCGACCCGGGCCATTCTTGACATCGAAGCGCCAGGAATAGGAGAGGCGATGCGGATGCAGACGCTTCAGTTCACTCCCTTCGCAATGCTCAGCCGCGCCACCGCCGGCGTCCGGTCGGGCTGTCTGATAGTCAATTTGCCGGGCAGCGAGAAAGCTGTTCGTGAAACGCTTGCAGTGGCGATGCCCGCGCTAGCCCACGGACTCGAGATGGTCAAGGGCTGGCGAACTCACGCCGTTCCCTGACGCAATGCGCTTCCATGTGCTGACTATCTTTCCGGGGATGTTCGACGGGCCCATGTCTGAGAGCATCATCTCCCGCGCCGTTGACCGGGGACTGGTCGAGATTAGTCTCTACGACATTCGCGACTACGCCACCGACAGGCACCGCAGCGTTGACGACTACCCATACGGCGGCGGCTACGGAATGGTGATGAAGCCGGAGCCGATCTTCGACTCGCTCGGGCATGTCAGGGAGACCTCTGGCCTGAAGGAAGCGGACCCCGTAATTCTCTTGACGCCGCAGGGCACTCCGCTGTCGCAGCCCTTGGTGGAACGCCTGTCTGGCTACGATGATATCGTACTGATCTGTGGCCGCTACGAAGGGGTGGACGAGCGTGTTCGAGAGAGCATCGTAACGCACGAGATCAGTATCGGGGACTATGTGCTGAGCGGCGGCGAACTGGCAGCCATGATCGTCATAGACGCGGTGACTCGCCTGATTCCCGGCGCAGTCGGTTCTATCGAATCTACTCAGAACGACTCCTTCTCCACCGGACTACTCCAGTTTCCCCAGTACACCCGTCCGCAGTCGTATAATGGCAAGGAAGTGCCAGAGATTCTTCTCTCCGGCAATCACGGTGAGATCGAGCGATGGCGCCGGCGGGAGTCCCTGCGGCGGACATCTGATCGGCGTCCTGACCTCCTTGCGAATGCCGACTTGACCGAGGAAGAATGGGAATTCGTAAGAGGTCTTGAAAAGGGCAGTGGCTAATGCCACACGAAGCCGATATTTGCCGTTTTGGTTTCCTTGCAGGAGGGATCGTTGAATGGACCGCCTAGAGTTTGTTGACTCCCATGTACATTTCTACGACATGCAGCATCCCGAACTGTTCTACGGGCACTGGCAGCCTGACGTCGATCCACCGCTAATTGGCAAACAGATGCGCAAGCTGGGTGAGCGCAACTTTCTGGCAGAGGACTTCATTACGGTAACTCGCTCATCCAATGTGACCAAGGCGGTGCATGTGCAGGCGGCGATTGGCAGCAAGGACCCTGTGAAGGAAACGGAATGGCTCGAAGAGGCAGCGGAGCGCACCGGTTTTCCTCACGCGATCGTGGCATACGCCGACCTAAGGGACCCGGATGTGGAATCCGTCCTTGAGAGGCACTGCGAGTTTCCACGTATGAAGGGAATCCGTGACTTCTCCTATGGGGACTTCCTTGTCGATGATGACTTTCACAGGGGTTACGCGCTGCTCGAAAAATACGGCTTGCACGCCAGCATCGCCGCCCAGTGCCAGGATATGGAAAAATTGGCAGCCCTCGCGAACTTATTCCCAAATACCGTCATTGTCATAGACCACGCCGGCAATCCTGCGGAGCGAACCGACGAGTACTTCGCGCTCTGGAAGCGCGGCATGGAGACCGCAGCCACCGCGGAGAACATAATCTGCAAGATTTCGGGTCTTGGCATGGGAGACCACAACTGGACAGTGGAGAGCATACGTCCGTGGGTGCTGGGATGCGTTGAAGCCTTCGGTGTTGACCGGTGCATCTTCGCGACTAACTGGCCGGTCGATAGCTTGTTCAGCAGCTACGAGACGCTTATCGATGCGTACACGGAGATTGTTGCTGACTTCTCAGACGACGAGAAGCGAGACCTGTTCGCCAGAAATACGGAGCGGCTGTACGGGATATAGTTGGGAAGCGGGTGTCAAAGCGTAGCCAGGACTTTCCTGCGGAGAAATAATTTGACAGGCGCTTACGGAAACCATAACCTCACTATTGGTTTGGTTTTCATAGGAAGAGGAGGCCCCCGTTGGCAGTCAACGCAGACCCCGGAGTGCAGGCAATCCTGGACAACATGCAGGTGATCGTCGGATCTGAAGGCGGATCGCTCGAATACATCGACATGAAGGGCGGAACCCTTACGGTCAAGTACCACAAGGGCGTGAACGAAGAGTGCCCTGAGTGTGTTCCCGATCACGCCCTCGTCGAGCAGATGTTCCGCACCTCCATGGCGACATTCACGCCCTATGTAAGGGACCTGGAACTGCTTTAGTTCAGGATCACCTGATCATATCGAGATACTTCAGTCCTGTGCCGGTGTTGAGCAGCAGGATGGACGCATCGGGTGAGATCGTGCTGTCGGCGAGCAACTTTCTCAGCGCTGCCGAAAGTGCGGCCCCCTCGGGGCATACAAACATCCCTTCCAGCGATGCTACTGCACGCATGTCGGATAGGATCTCGTCCTCCCTAACGGTAATCGCGCCGCCACTGCTCTCCCTCAGCGCCTGCAGGATCAGGTAGTCTCCGATTGCCGCGGGTACTCGGATCCCCGCCGCGAGCGTGTCCGGGTTCTCCCAGGGTTCGGCGAACTCCGTCCCTTCATTGAATGCGCGTACGATTGGGGCGCAGCCTTCCGATTGCACGGCGAACATTTTTGGTCGTTCGGGTCCTATCCACCCCATCTCCTCCATCTCGTCGAACGCCTTCCACATTCCAACAATCCCCGTACCGCCTCCCGTGGGATAAAGGATGACATCCGGCAGCGTCCAGTCCATCTGCTCCGCAATCTCGTATCCCATCGTCTTCTTGCCTTCGACGCGGTAAGGCTCGCGTAAAGTGGATACATCGAACAGGCCCAGTTCTTCAGCGCGCTCGCCGGAAATCCGTCCCGCGTCCGTGATGAAGCCGTCAACCAGTTCCAGGTTCGCGCCTGTGATTTCGACCTCGACGCGGTTTGCTTCGGGGGCATCCTTGGGCATGAACACATACGCTTCCATGCCCGCTTTCGCCGCATATGCCGTCATCGCGCCGGCGGCGTTCCCTGCGGACGGCATGGTCAGCCGGGTTATGCCGAGTTCCTTCGCCTTCGAGACCGCCGCTCCAAGCCCGCGCGCCTTGAACGACCCGGTAGGGTTTATGCCCTCGTCCTTGATGTACAGGGCGGAACATCCCGTGTCGGCGCCCAGCCTGTCCGTCTTGAATATGGGCGTGAAACCCTCGCCGAGCGTCACGACATTATTTTCGTCGCGCACTGGCATGACTTCGAAGTAACGCCACATGTTGGTCGGGCGGTCCCTGAGGTCCTCCCGCTTTAGTGCAGCGCTTGCTGCGTGCAAGTCGTAGCGTGGATAGAGGACCTTGCCGCATTCAGTCTTGGGGCAGGTGCGGTTTGGTTCGTCCGCCGACAGTTCTAGTCCACAGTAGGTACACTCCAGGTTCGTCAGAAAGCTCTTCATATCCCCTTCCATTCTGCCGTTTGGCGGTAGTTGATTGTTCGTTGCATATTATACGCTTGCGGCTATAATACGGTCAGCATATGACCGACAAAGCCAACAAGCAGACTGGAAGGTTGAACATGGTATCCACGATAGAGCAACGCTACTATGACTTGCATACTGGCTCGGCAGAACGCTGGGCAACGGCACGCGAAATATTTCCGGACGGCGTCACTCACGACGGCAGAAGGATGTCGCCATTTCCGCTTTATGGCACGCACGGGCAGGGCGGAGTCAAGTGGGATGTCGATGGCAATCGTATTGCGGACTTCTGGACCGGTCATGGCTCCATGCTTCTTGGCCATGCACATCCCGACATCGTCAGCGTTGTGCAGGAACAGGTTGCTATCGGCACTCACCTGAGCATGTCTTCCGACCTGGAAATTCGCTGGGCGCAGCTTGTGCAGCAGCTGATTCCGTGTGCTGAAAAAGTTCGCTTCCACAGTTCCGGTACGGAAGCGACGATGATGGCGATTCGAATGGCTCGCGCCTATACGGGCAAGACGAAGATCATCAAGTTCGAGGAGCACTTTCACGGCTGGAGCGACTACCTTGCGGCAGGTGGCGCGGGCCTGGGCGGTATTCCGCAAGAAACGCTCAGCACGATGATCGTGCTGCCGCCGAATGACATTGGCGCGGTGGAGCAGGCTCTGCAGCAGAGCGACGACATCGCCGGCATAATTTTGGAGCCGACGGGTGCTCATATGGGACTGGAGCCAATTCGTCCAGGATTCCTTCACGAACTTCGAGACATTACCGAAAAGAACGGCCTCGTGCTGATTTTCGATGAGGTGGTGACGGGCTTCCGTGTGGCGAAGGGCGGCGCGCAGGACCTCTACGGCGTTACTCCCGACATGACCACGATGGCAAAGATATTGGGTGGAGGGCTGCCGGGTGGCGCCGTGGCAGGGAAGGCGGACATCGTCAATATGATCGAGGGCGGCAATGATCCCGAGAGGCGGATCGCTCACAATGGCACTTTCAACGCAAACCCACTCTCTGCGGTCGCGGGAATCAGGGCGCTGGAACTTGTCGCGACCTCCGACGTCAATGACAGGGCGGCGGCGATGGGAGAGCGACTGAAGGCGGGAATGAACGAGATGCTTACGAAGCTCGAAATCCCGGGGTGTGCCACGGGGATCAATTCGCTCATATTCCTGCGCCTGAATGTGGACGAGGACGCGGCTGACCCGGACAAGAACCTGAACGCGGCTCGCGACATGCGAAATGCCGACGACGCTGAGATGCAGACGCAGCTCAACCTGGCGATGCTCAATCACGGCGTTCACGCCGGCAATGCTCACGGCGGGGCAAGATTCATTCTCAGCGCAGCGCATACTGAGCAGGATATTGACGACTCCGTGGAGGCAATCGGAAACGCACTGTCGGATATTCGGGAGCAGGGACTGGTTTAGTGCCAGCAGAGGGTTCTGAATGCAGGACGACATTTACGATGTGATCATTGTCGGCGGCGGCGCTGCAGGCCTTACGGCTGCCATCTACACTTGCCGCGCCGGATTGAAGACCATAATGCTGGAGCGGCTGATGCCGGGCGGACAGGTCATCAATGCGGAGCGCATCGAGAACTTCCCAGGGTTTCCTGACGGAATCTCCGGCGCTGAGATCGGGCCTCTAATGCAGCAGCAGGCCATGAGCTATGGTCTGGAGATCCAGCTCGGAGAGGTCGATGAACTGATCAGGTCGGGCGAAAATTGGCAAGTCTCGGCGTGGGGCACCGAGTACATCGGAAGGTCTGTCATAATTGCAGGCGGGTCCACACTGAGAAAGCTCGGCGTTCCCGGTGAAGAGGAGTATTTCGGAGCCGGCGTCTCCTACTGCGCGACGTGCGACGGCGGGTTTTTCATGGACCAGACCGTTGCTGTGGTGGGAGGAGGCGACTCCGCGTTGGACGAAGCGCTGGTGCTGACCGAGTACGCGAGTAAGGTGATTCTGTTTCATAGGAGTGACGCATTCTCCGGCGAGAAGATACTGCAGGAACGTGTGGAGTCGCATCCCAAGATCGAGGTACGCTGGAACACTTCCGTCACCGACATTCTCGGAGAAGGGCAGGTAGAGGGCGTCTCGACCAGGGATGAGCAATCTGGGGAGACGTCTCGCGTGGACCTGTCAGGGGTGTTCATCTACATCGGTCTTGATCCGAATACCGAGTACCTTCGCGAATTGCTTCCCCTCGACAATGCCGGTCACATCCCGACCGATATCTGGTTGAATACGCCAGTACCAGGCATATTTGCGGCTGGTGACATACGCCAGAACTCGGCGGCACAGCTGGTGAGCGCTGCAGGTGACGGGGCAACCGCCGCAATCGCGGCGCGGCGATACCTTGACGCACTATAAGAAATATAGTTCTCGATCTGCTTGACTGGAACCAAGAGCTGGAAGCCTTGGATACACCTGAAGACTGAAAGAATATACGCGACATGGATTTTCAATTTACACGGGAACAAGAGGACTTCCGGCGGGAGGTGCGCGATTTTCTCGCGGAGAACCTCGGCGATGACTGGAACGGAATCGTGCCTGACGACTACTTCACGGATGAGAACTGGAAGACCATCCGAAGTCTGACCGGCGAGCTCGTTGACCGTGGCTGGCTTACGCTCGCATGGCCTGAAGAATACGGCGGGCAGGGCAGGCCGCACATCGAGCAGATGATATACAACGAAGAGACGGCGTACTTCCGCGCGCCCACCAGAGACACGAGCATGGGCACGCACATGGTCGGCCCGTCCATTATGCTTTACGGCACGGACGAGCAGAAGGCTCGCTACTTGCCTGAGATCGCAAGTGGTGATGCCGTGTACTGCCAGGGTTTCAGCGAGCCGGAATCCGGTTCGGATCTGGCATCGCTGCAGCTTCGTGCTGTCGAGGATGGCGACGATTTTGTGCTGAACGGATCGAAGATCTGGACCAGCGGAGCGCACCGTGCCAATCGCTGTTACATAATGGTGCGAACCGACCCGGATGCACCGAAGCACCGCGGCATCAGCGTTCTCATCGTGGACATGAACACGCCGGGGATAGAAGTCGCTCCCATCATCAACATGTTCGGTGTGCATTACTTCAACCAGGTCTTCTTCGAAAATGTGCGCGTCCCCAAGCAGAACATGATCGGCGAGAAGAATCGTGGCTGGTATGTCGCCGCGACGACGCTCGACTTCGAACGGTCGGGGGTCGGGCGGTACGGCTCCAACCGGCGTGATCTGGAAGAGCTTGCCGACCTGTCAAAGGAGATCAAGCTAAACGGAAGCACGCTCAACAATGACCCGAAATTCCGCAGCAGGTTGGCCGAACTCTGGACGTCTAACGAAGCCGGCCGATTGGTCGCCTACAATGTTGCCTGGATGCAGAGCGAAGGCATGGTGCCCAACAAAGAAGCATCGGCATCAAAGCTCGTTGGCAGCGAGGTCAGCCAGCGAATCAGCCAGCTAGGGATGCACATGCTGGGAATGTACGGCCTGCTCGATGAGGGGTCGAAGTGGGCATACATCAACGGCAGGATCGCCCAGCAGTGGATGGACTCGGTTTCGCTCACTATCAGGGCGGGGACCTCTGAGATTCAGCGCAACATAATCGCCTCCCGCGGGCTGGGTCTGCCAAGGGGCTAATAAGTTGCTCCTCTGGGCGCTGGTAGCATTGGGAGGCGCGCTCGGCGCAATCTCGCGCTTTGCCGTTGACCGGGCTGTTAACGAACTCTTCGGAACGGTGGTGCTTGGCACTTTCGCCGCCAACATAAGCGGTTCGTTCATTCTGGGTATGCTTGTCGCGGCGTCTGCAGGCCGCTTCGGACTGTCCGAGGAGGCCAGGGCGATTGCCGCTGTGGGCTTTTTGGGCTCCTATACCACGTTTTCGACGCTTACAGTGGCGAGCGTACAACTTGCTGCAGACGGTGACTGGGCGAAGGCCACGGTCAACGTCGTAGGAAGCATTGTGGTTGGCGTAGTCGCCGCGCTCGCGGGAATACTGGTGGGCAGGGCGGTGTTCTGATTGGGAGGATTATAAGGCAGATGCTCCCGACCTAGAACATGTCCCTCGCGCCGCGCACCGTCAGGAATATGCCTACCACCAGGAGAACAAGCCCCATTGCCAGGATCAGGTTGACAAGCCGCACTCTTCCCGTGAGTTTTGCGCCGTAGTAGCTGCCTATCATTGCTGCGGCTCCCATCGGAACCAGCAGCACGTAATCTACTTCTCCCTCCAGGACATGCCCGACCCAGCCGAATGCGCCGATCAACATGCCGATGAACAGATTCGTTCCCGCAGCAATGCGCGGGTCGACTCTCAGGATGCGTATCAGGGCAGGGAGGCGGATGCTGCCCAATATGAGGCCAACCGCGCCGCCGAGCAGTCCTACACCCAAGCCGATTCCGGCCTCGGCAGACATCCTTGGCGCGGTGAAGGTTCCTTCGGAGCCCGACAATTCTCCGCCGAAGAGATTCGTATCGGTTCCGCCCTCTCTCCTGCGTTCCTGCGCCATGATGAGAAACTCCACGCCTTGCCAGAAGACAAGAAGGCCGGCAAGGAGCATCAGCACTCCCGTGGGTGCGTCGTCACTCAGGAATCCGCCGATGAAAGCTCCAATGAATGCGGGTACGCCCATTACCAGCACGATGCGGAGGTTGACGCGACCTTCCCGCAGGTGGCGAATGGCTCCCGTGAGGGACGCCAGACCGCTAACCAAGATGTTGGTTCCTCCTGCTATTGGGGCTGCCATTCCCAGCAGCAGCATAGCGGGCAATCGAATCGTCCCTAGTGCCAGGCCAACGAATCCGCCCAGAATGCCCACGGCGAATGAGATGACGGTCAGTAGGACTGCCTTCCAAATTTCTATTCCTGATGCAAATTCGAACTCAGTCAAGGATCTGATCCTCCGCAATCGATGTTGGGCGGCAGTTGTCTAACCGTCGGAATCCTGAGGTCCACGCTTCGAACTGGACACTCGTTCCAGCTCAGTTCTCATATCATCAATTTCCTCCCGTGTTGACGGGTGATGCCCGTAGCAGGCGCGCACGAACGCCCTTGTCGCACTTCTCACGAGCCGTCTGGGGAAAACCATTTCGAGGGTCCGCTGGAACTCAAGAGGAGTCTCGCTGTAATGCCGAGGATGCTCGCGCTTCTCTGCGAGCATCAACATTCCGAAATAAATGCGGAATACGTCGGCAACATTCGGGTCGCCGGACGGCACCCGTAGCGGTCGTTCTGAACTCTGCTTGCGAAACCGGGAGGGCAGCATATTGAACAGCAGGTTGGCGAAGTCGTAGGAAACGTCGGCACCTTCGATAAGGGATTCGCGCTGCCCGTCAACGGCGTCCGTCCTGCGTTGTAAGCGACGCCTGAAAGCCAGTGCCAATACGAGGAGGGCTCCAATGATGATGGCAGCCACAATTGTCCACTGCATAATCTGCAGTAGAAGCAAGGCAGCGGGTTCAGCCTCACCGTCCCTGGTTATGCCTTCGAAGGCCCCCAGGCCCTCCGCTAGAGCCAGCTCCCGCTGCTGCTCGGGCTCACCTCCCAGCCAGAGCAGAAGTCCGAAGATCGCACGCGTCAGGAAATCCACGACGTAAGCCAATGGGAAGATCACAACGTAGAAGACGACCTTTGCCAGCAGTTCCAGAATCCAGAGCAATGGAGCGGCTACGACAGCCAATACATCCCTTCTCAGGAGACTAAACAGGAGACCTAGCACGACGAGCACGCCCACCATGCCACCGATAACCCTTGTCCACATGCTCCTGACGTTTGCCTGACTTGAGGTGGGAGCCATATATCCAAGTGCGAGGCCCGCAACGCCAGACGCAAAGAAGATGAACATCATCGGAAATACATTGAGGTCGGCGGGGTGAGCGATGTCGATGACAGCGGCTATTGCTAGGACCAAAATGCCAACTCGGAAGCTTGTACTCAAGCTCTCCGAGGGAATGTCAACCGAACCCATATGTCCGCCACGCCACCAGAGCGCCGTGCCTCCGAGGCTTCCGTACAATGCCCTGAGTGTGAAATTCTCAGGTGCCTCGCCCGAAATCAATGTGCCGATCCAGCTCAGGTTCAGGACTTCGGTCTCAGGCGTTACCTGCGAAGCAACCATCAGGTAGATTATGATAACCCCGGCAACCATCTGCAGTGCGTACGCCATCAGTGCCGGCATAATAACCATAGATAACGCGCGCGCCCAAACGAGGGAGAGCCCCAGCACCGCAAGCACGGCAATCCACGAAATAGGGCTGCCAGTTGCCCCGAATGGGAAGCTCAGGATTCCCAGCAGGGCAACGAGCCAGGCGCTTTCCGACAGGAGAAGAGCTGCAGTAACAAGGTTGTCGCGCGTCATGTTCATAGTGCCGCTCAGCTCGAGGATACGCCGGCAAAGCGTCGAGAGTGTCTTTGATCAGCGAATTCCAGACCCTCGAATCGGTCACCAATTTCGTACAGCAGCACACCATCTGGCATCGGAGGGCAGGGCTTGTCCCCAACGTAAACCACTACGATCTTGTAACCATGCGTGCGCATGTTCTCCAAAATCTGCGGAAGTTCCTCTGCGACGAGAGACAGGATAACGATAACGGTCGATCCCAGCGGGAGTCGGCGCCACTGCTGCCCCAGCTGGCTGGCGATCGATCCGATGGGAAGCGGTCGGATTGAGGCAAGCGCCTCCAGGATGATCGTCAACTGGTCGGGAGACTGGCTTGGGGCAATTTTCATTGGTCTGTCCGCCAGCACCGGCGTTCCGTTGGAGAACAACCCCAGGCTGTACTGCCGTTCGGAGGCATATACGGCGAGTGATGCGGCCGCCGTGATAATACGCTCAAGGTGAACGGCCGAATATCCTTCCCAGGTGTGCGACATGGTATCGACGGCGACCGCGAGGAGAACCGTCATCGAGGAACTTGGCTCGTAGGTGCGCACCTGGAGGTCCTGCCTGCGCGCCGTTGCCTTCCAGTCCACTGTCTTCAATGCGTCTCCGGGCTGGTATTCCCGCAGGCCCATCGGCCTCGACATATCTTCGAATATTCGGATGCCGCCAAGTGTCTCTCCCAGCGGACGCGCTGATGGCATCCCAATCTCTGGTAGCGAGACGATTCGCGGATAGACCAGCACATAGTCGCGGTCCTGCGATTCCCTCTCACTTCCGAAAAACCCGAAGAGATCGCCGCTGCGCAAGGTAGAAGGTCCTACACGGAAGTACCCTCTGCGGCTGCACTCGAATTCGTAAGTCCAGCGAATGCGCTCATACCAAGACATGGATGTTGAGTGCCTCAAGGTCTGCCCTTCGGGATTCGGGCTTCCAACGACATCCCCTCCGTCCAGCGTCATGCAGGCCGGGACATCGTCCTCAATCCGCACGCGGCCAAGCGGAAGTGGCTTTCGATTCGTGAGAGTCAGGGAGAGTGTCGCCTTTTCGCCGATGAAAACTCGCTGCTGGGAGAACTCGCGCTCATACGTCAGGTCTTCCAGTGAAGCCTTGTTCCATAGCCGCGCCGTGCCGACTACGAGAAGACCCATAGTACTGAATCCAATGAGCAAGCCTTCTCCGGCGAATATGCCAATGAAGATCAGCACAACGAAAATCAGTATCCACAGCTCTTGCCACATCTGGCTAAGCATGGGCGGCTACCTTTCGATAGGCACGGGAATGCCGGCAAGGATGTCCCTTACAATCTGTCCGGACGTCCTTCCTCGGAGTCGCGCATTGGAAGCTACGATGAAGCGGTGGGACAGCACGGGTATTGCCAGCGCCTTGACATCGTCCGGCGTTACGAAGTCGCGCCCATCCAGGGCAGCGCGTGCTTGGCACGCCTTGTAGAGGGCAAGGCCTGCCCGTGGGCTCGCGCCGAGAGTGAGAGACTGGTTGGTGCGTGAAGCCTGCAGGATATCGACGATATACTGCCTGATTGTGTCATCTACGAGGACTCCGTTTACAAGAGATTGTATGCCTGCAAGTTCCTCAGCGTCCGCAACCGCACTCACCTCCGGCGGCTCCGAATCCCGCTCGAAGCGAAGAAGAATATCAGATTCTTCCTCCGGCGTCGGGTACCCGAGCGTGATACGAAGCATGAAGCGGTCCAGCTGGGCTTCGGGCAAAGGGAATGTTCCTTCCATCTCGATGGGGTTCTGTGTCGCCATTACGAGAAACGGGTCAGGAAGCTGCCGCGTTTCACCGTCAAGGGTGGCCTGCCGCTCTTGCATGGCCTCAAGCAGTGAGGACTGGGTGCGGGGTGTCGCGCGGTTGATTTCGTCGGCAAGAAGCAACTGACTGAAGATGGGCCCTTTGCGAAATTCGAAGTCGCCGGTCCGCTGGTTGTAATAGTTGACCCCAAGAACGTCAGTGGGCATAAGATCAGGCGTGAACTGGATGCGCTTGAAAGTGCAGTTCAGCGACTGAGCCAGCGATTTAGCGAGGGTCGTCTTGCCTATGCCGGGAGCGTCTTCCACAAGGATATGACCGCGACAGAGCAGAGCAATGATGGCCAGATTGATGGCTTCATCTTTACCCACTATGACGCGCTGCACATTCTCTCTAATGCGCGCTGCCATCCGCTGGACGCTTTCAACTGCGATTGCTTCGGTCAAATGCTGCCTCGCTTGCCTCAACGGCTAATGCGGCCACTCGGCTCAATAGTCGACTAGAGGGTCGTATGTCGAGATTTGCCGTAAGTATAAAGCACGCAGGGGCAATCCACTAGCCGAGTCAGTCAATTACTGGTTTCAGCGTTGTGGATACGCTATATTTAATGCTACGTCACCCCCTCAGCTTGGCACTTCCCGCGACTGCAGACAGTCGATTCATTGCCAACTCTTGGACTCTCTCAATGCCCGGTGGTGTAGTGGTAGCACAAAGGACTTTGGATCCTTTGACCGAGGTTCGAATCCTCGCCGGGCAGCTTCCCCACAATAGTGAGGCACCCTCAATTGATCCTGCCTACCCGGTCTGCGTGCGCTTCCCGCGGTGAAGCAGGTGGCGAGACCTGGCCGGACTGAATCTAGGGGGAAAGGGGGAAATGGCAGGAGCGGCAGGACTCGAACCCGCGACACTCGGTTTTGGAGACCGATGCTCTACCAAGCTGAGCTACGCTCCTGCGCCGACCACATATAATTTTAGCGGCTTGACCACTTTGGGTCAAACAATCGGAGGAGAGATGGCGCCAGGGAAGGGCGGGAGAGTGCGGCAAGTGTTTGACACCAAGGAGGCCTGTAAGCCGAGTTCTGTACTCGACAAGTGTGTTGCCGAGTGGCGACCATCTATCTAGCCGCGCCGTTGCCGACGCGGTCTTGCGGCCAACCCGGGGAGGGTCGGGCCCCTTAGTCCCCCTATTAGGCCTTGCTCCGGATGGGGTTTGCCTGGACCTCCGATGTTACCACCGCAGCGGTGCGCTCTTACCGCACCTTTTCACCCTTACCACGACATCAGCCGAGGCGGTATATTTCTGTGGCACTGTCCGTCGGGTCGCCCCGCCCCGCCGTTAGCGGGCATCCTGCCCGGAGGAGCTCGGACTTTCCTCTCTCCCGTCTTGCGACGAAACAGCGGTCGCCCAGCCTCCTTGGTCGCTACATTCTACCACCGGATACGGGAATTGACGCCGGATGGCATCATTTCAGGTCTCAGTGTTGACCGATGTAGGTGTTATGGAGCAATGGCAACTGCTCTCTGACTGCGCGTAAGCAGCGCTGAGCTTTCGGCGCTGGCGGCAGGAACACACCCTTGGCCCTGATCATCAGGTCAGGGAGATCGACTAGCTCACCACTTCAGCCGACTCGTCGTGGACAATTATCCTCGATACGTGCAGTTGCAGGAACGCTTGCTGCTCTTCGAAGGGAAGCGAGCCCCAGTTTTCTATCGTGTCATCGACATCCCAGTGACGGTCCCACGAATTGGCGCTCATTCTCGCATTGTCCAGTTGCTTCAGGTGATCCTGTACCGCTCCAAGTCCGAATTCACCCCTGGCCGCTCGCTTCAGGTTCAGGAGGAATCGGCGCTCCGCATTCTTCACACGCTTGTCCCACATAGCCTGCAGCCTGTCCCGACTGCGCCGCGCAACGGCAACGCCACCTGACGATGGCTCTCCCTCGACAAGTGACTCCCTGATCTGCGAAAGTACCGCGGATTCGAGCCCACCGGCGCGCCAGGTGTGGTAGCCGCACAGGCTCTGATTGTTCCGGCTCTGGCACTGGTAGTAGCGATAAATCCCTTGTGCGCTCCTGCCGTCCTTTCGCTTCCAGGATTGCCTTCGCGTTACCCCCATCATCTTGTTGCCGCAGTATCCGCACTCTGCGAGTCCGGACAGGAGGAAGGGTTCGGTGCTGACCGATCTTGAAGAAGGACGCCTGGCCTTGGTCTGATCCTGCGCCATTCTGTACGTCTGGGGGGTGATGATCGCCTCATGCGCCTTCGGAAGACGAAGACCGAATCGATAGTAGGTGCCGGTATAGGTTGGGTTCCTGAGAATGTCGCGGATCGTGACCATGTTCCAGCGGCCACCGCGCCTTGTCTTGATATCTCGCTCATTCAGATACTGCGCGATCAGCCGCAGCCCCAACCCTTCGCTAATGTACTTGTCGTATATGAGCCTCACCGTTGAGGCCTCTTCTCCGACGACTTCTAGGTTGCCGTCAGCGCCGTTGTGATAGCCAAACGGAGGCTTGCCCAGCCCCTTTCCAAGCATGGCTCTTCGACGCATCGAGTCCTTGATGCGCTCACTTCTTTCCTTGGAGACCCCGGCAGGACCCAGGGAATCAAGCGCATTCTGAAGTGGGTCGGGAATTTCATCGTCTTCGCATATCACCTTGCATCCAGTGGCTTCGATTTCGATAATCGTGCGGATGACCTCTTCCAGGTCTTCGCCAAGGTGCGTGGTATCGGGGACGACCACAAGGTAGTTGCTCCGAGAGTTCACGATGTGTTCGAGCATACGACCATACTGGGGAAACCTGCTCTTTAGCCCGCCCTCGCCGTGTCCGTTGCCGTTGCCATTTGCGAAATGTGCTTCACCATTCGCCAGTGCGTCCCCGAATATGGCTACCGGCTGATGAAGGTACCGCTCGCAGTATTGCTCGAATCGTTCATTATGCTCCTCAATGGCGTCTTCGTCGTCGTCATCTTTTAGTCTGTAATAAGCTATTGCGCGCATTGTATTCTCATTCCATATATAGTATGCGTCGACAATTGTTGCACTGAACAAGCGCATCGCTGCTTCTGAGTCTTTGCGAATCCGTTGTGGGAAGCGCCACCCTGCACACTCCACATATTTCCCTGCCCCTCGCGAACTCCACCATGCTCACGGCGTGCCCGTCGCGGCTTGCAAGCAGGGTCTCGTATATCGAAAGCGTCTGAGGCGGAAACTGAGGTAGCATTTCGGACCGCGTCTGTTCGAGAGTTTCCAGCTCGGCGACCAGCGTCTGCTCCTGCAGACCCAACTGGGGTAATCGCACCCTACGTCTTTCCTCGATTGCTCCCAGAGCCGCCCGTGCGGAAGCAAGGGCTTCTTCCAGTTCCTCGGTCTCTACCATTCGTTCCAGCAGAACGTCCTCGGCTTCTGCTATCTGTCTGCGCAGCATCGCTTGTTCTTCCTGGAAGGCCTCCAGTTCACGAGGGTTGGTCACGAAACCGCTGTAGAGCCTCTGCTGCACGGTCTCCTCTCGCGCCTCAAGCTGCTCGACCGCGAGTTGTGCGTCTCGCCGAAGCGCACTTCGACTGGTATGCTGAGCGTCAAGCTGCGCGAAGCGCTGTTGAGCGCGACGCAGATCGGACTCATCGGCGAGTTCAGTCCTCACCTCACTTAAGGCCTGCTGTTTCTCGGCCCTTATCAGGTCAAGCTGTTGGAGTCTGTAGAGTTCTGCGAACGACAATTTCACCTGACACACTGAAAGATTTTGGGCTTGTCCTTACGATAAGATGATCACAGGCTTAGATTATAGGTATGTATTGTTCCGAATTATCGTTTTCTTCTTTCACTTGTGCGTTTTTGGGAATATGATTACCATTCGGGCTATGGATCAGTATCGGTCCTCAAGCCTCGCAGTCTGAACGCGGGCATTCGTATAATTCTCTGTATTTCAGCACGGGTAAAGTTCAGGCAGTGAGGAAGATCTATCTGCAACAAACGTCTGCTAATGAGGTGATGATTAATGGTCACTGCCGGCGCGCCAAGGAAGATACGAAAGACGAAGATCGTCTGCACATTGGCTCTGGAACCGAAGCCGGGGATGGACGGAGGTCCCATAGAAATTGTGTCGGAAGCGACGGTCGAGAGGCTTGTTCGGCGTGGCATGAATATTGCTCGCCTGAATATGTCACACGGCGCAAAGTCAGATCACGCTGCGGTGATTGATCGAGTCAGAAGGGTGTCGAGGCGGTTCGACATCCCGGTGGGCATCATGGTTGACGTGCGTGGCCGCAAGTATCGAACCGGTCCCACTAGTCCGGGAGAGCTGATTCTGGAAGAGGGCGCCGACATCACCCTGACAAGTCGGGACATCGTTGGCGACGGATCGGTCGTATCGGTTTCGCCACCAGGCATTCATCGCGACGCCGTCATTAACGGCGTAATACTGTTGGACGACGGCCTGCTCAGGCTTGCCGTTATAGGAATCGAAGGACAGGACGTGAAATGCAGGGTGGTCATTGGAGGTCGTATGACTGAAGGGCGCGGCGTTACTACGCCCGGCACTTCACCATCACAGCCGTTTCCCGATGACGACGCTCGGGAGGACTTGCTCTTTGCTGCCGACCAGCAGGCGGACTTCGTCGCGCTCTCGATGGTCAACAGTGCCGACGATGTAAATATCCCGCGGGAGATTCTGAATATGCACGGGGCCAATCCCATTTTGGTCTCCAAGATTGAAACCAAGGAGGCACTGGACAACTTCGATAGCATCCTCGAAGCCAGCGACAGCGTTATGGTAGCGAGGGGAGACATGGGAGTGCATGTTTCCCTCTATAGCATTCCCGTGAGACAAAAAGACCTCATCGCGAAGTGCAACTTGGCTGGGAAGCCCGTCATCACGGCTACACAGATGATGGAGTCAATGGTGCGGGCGCCGATCCCAACCAGGGCGGAGGTTAACGATGTCGCAAATGCCATCTACGATGGTACCGACGCAGTGATGCTGTCGGGGGAGACTGCAACCGGCTGGTATCCGGTGGAAGCAGTTCACGCTATGGCACAGACAGCCCTGGAGGCGGAGCAGAACCTGCCCTATGAGGAAATTCTCGCCGCTATGTCACAGCGTACGGAATATCAGAGGACTGACGATGCGATCAGTTTTTCTGCGGTGCGGACCGCCCACCAGCTGGAGTCACCACTCATTGTCGCGTTCACTGAGAGTGGGAGCACGCCCGCAAGAGTTTCCAAGTATCGCCCCAAGTCGTCCATACTCGCCCTCACGCCTTACGAATATATTCGCAGGAGACTGACCATCTACTGGGGCACGATACCGGTCTCCGTTCCGCAGTTCCAGTCCGGAGAAGACCTTTTCGAAATCGGTGAAATCCAGGCGCGGAAGATAGACAGCGTAATTCCGGGTTCGTCTGTTGTCCTCGTCGCAGGACTTCCAATGGGTGTTAAGGGCAGCACGAATCTGTTGCGCGTCATTCCAATAGAATAACCGTTTTTGCATGTTGCGGTCCTGTTTAGAATGGCGTTAGACAATTTCAGGACTCCGATGTAAAATCTAGTTCACAACCGACTGCTTGATGGAGGGGGAGTAAGCAAGTGCTCAGGCTATACAATACCCTGTCCAAACAGATTGACGAAGTTCGCCCGATCGACCCCGGCGTAGTCAAGATGTACACATGCGGACCAACGGTATACCGCGACGCACATATCGGTAACCTGCGTTCGTACTTGATGGCCGACTGGATTCGCAGAACCCTTGAACTTGACGGACTGAACGTAGTCCATATCAAGAACATCACCGATGTTGGGCATATGCGCCAGGAAGTCCTGGAACAGGGCGGGGACAAGGTCATCGCCGCCGCCAGGGCCGAAGGGAAGACGCCCGCCGAGATTGCCCAGTTCTACACGGACAGGTTCCTGAACGACGAACTGAAGCTGAATATCATTCCGGCACAGGAGTTCCCCAAGGCGACCGATCATGTACCTGAGATGCTGGAGATCACCGAGAGACTTCTTCAGAGGGGGCTCGCCTACGAGGTCAACGGAAATGTCTATTACGAGGTGGGAAAATTCAGCGACTATGGCAAGCTTTCCGGGAATATCGCTGAAGGAGACCTCCTTGAAGCAGTGCGGGTGGAAGCCGACCCACTAAAGCGCGACCCGCGAGACTTTACGCTGTGGAAGGCTGCGGAACCGGGCAGGGACTTGAAATGGCCCAGCATATGGGGTGAGGGCTTCCCCGGCTGGCACATAGAATGCTCAGCCATGTCCATCAAGTATCTGGGCTCTCAGTTCGACATACATACAGGCGGTGTGGACAACATATTCCCTCATCACGAAGGCGAAATCGCCCAGAGCGAGGGCTATGCCGGTGAGCAGGTGGTGAACATCTGGACGCACGGCCAGCACCTGCTTGCGGACGGTGTGAAGATGGCGAAGTCCATGGGGAATTCGTTCATCCTCTCGGACATCGAGGCACAGGGGATAGATCCGCTGGCATTCCGCTATCTTTGCCTGACGGCGCAGTATGATTCGCGCCTTAACTTCACATTCACGTCTCTCAAGGCTTCCCAGCGTGCGCTCCTCAGATTGCGCAATATGGTCTGGCATTGGAACCTGCAGGCGAACGGCAGCGCGGTCCACAGTGAAGCGGCCCTTGAATGGCAGCAGCGCTTCAAGTCGCTCGTCGAAGATAACCTGAATCTGCCCGGCGCGCTTGCGCTGACCTGGGAACTTGCCCACTCTGACATGCCGCCGTCAGTTAAACTGGACGCCCTATCCTACTTCGACAGAGTGCTGGGCCTTAATGTCACAAGTGTAATCGACGATTATAAGGTGCCTACAGAAGTTTCTGACGAGATTTCTCATCGCACAAAGCATCGCGGCAGGCAGGACTACGCCCGTGCGGATTCGATACGGTCGGACCTTCTCGATTCGGGCTTCGTCGTTCAGGACGGCGACACAGCCACTTTCGTGCGTCCCAAGACGGACTGGGAAATGCGACAGGAGCGATGGCACACTTACTCCTCCGAGGCAGAAGTGGGATCGCTCGTAGGTGAGACTGACGAGGTGGAAATCTCTGTTGGGATCGTTGCGTGCAACTACATGCTTGACGTGAAGCGCTGCGTTGAAAGCGCCCTGGAGTGGCTCGGAGAGCGAAACTCCGAAGTTGTAGTGGTTGACAACGGCTCGACCGACGGCACCGACGAATGGCTCGAAGAGGCGGCCGCGAACGAGAGCCGCCTGAGGGTTATTCATATCGATCACCCTTTGGGAGAAGGCTCCGCGAAGCGAATCCTGCTCAAGCAATGTGCCGGCAGGACGGTCGTAATGGTTGATACCAGCGTGGAGGTGCAGGGCGACATCTTTGGCCCTATTGACCTGGCTCTCGAAGATGAAGCCGTAGGTGTTACCGGGCCATTCGGCCTGCGCACTACGGATCTGCACCATTTCCACGACGGCGAAGGCGAGAGCGGAGAAATGGACGCGATGCAGGCATATTGCTTTGCGTTCCGAAGGTCGCGCCTGAAGGACGTAGGCTTGCCCAGGCAGGTGTTCCGGTTCTACCGCAATCTGGATCTCGATTTCAGTTTCCAATTCAAGGCGCAGGGGTATAAAATAGTTGCCGATCCCGAGCTCCCGG
This sequence comes from uncultured Dehalococcoidia bacterium, assembly GCA_964632415.1. Lineage (GTDB taxonomy): Bacteria > Chloroflexota > Dehalococcoidia > Lucifugimonadales > JADFKI01 > Bin90. Next base: position 103,714 of record CAZWDM010000001.1, read on the forward strand.
TTGAGCAGCACGAGCATCGCGTGTGGTCGGAACTGGGAGAGGCAGAGCGGGACGAACTGAGCCGCAAGAACTATGGTCGCTTCCTCGACAGGTGGGGCGATCGGGCGGATCTGCTGGCCTGCAACCAGAAGTAGGACTGAAATCAATCGTATATTTGTCGGACACGCTCACGGCCCCGTTAATTTCGGGGTCGTTTTTTTGCGCTATATGACCCTGATCGTTGGATAGAGGAACCCAATTGCCTGAATTTGCCCAGTCAGTCCCCGCCCTTTGGATACAACTCCTGGCAACTGCCGGACTCATACTTTTCGCATCGAACTTCCTCGCGAAGTCCGCCGACGTCATTGCGCTTCGGACTGGTCTGGGACGCTCATTCATCGGAGTTGTCCTCCTCGCGACCGCGACATCGCTACCTGAGTTAGGAACTGGTGTAAGCGCGATTACCATAGTGGGCGCGCCTGACCTCGCTGTAGGCGACGCTTTCGGGAGCAATCTGTTTAATCTCTTCATTATCGGGTTGCTAGACCTCTTCTGGCGCAATTCGGACAAGCCAATTCTGAATTGTGTTAGCACTACCTCGGTGTTCGTCGGAATCCTGGGAATCCTGGTAATCTCCGTTGCGGTTGTTGCCGTTAATTTCCATGGACAGTTCCCAAATGGATCGTTTGCCGGATGGTTCGTCAGCCCCGTTACTATCATCTTGTTCGCACTCTTTCTGATGTCGATGTACATGATCTATCGAGTTACGCGCACGGACGAACAGGGGGAGCCAGCCAGTGAAAGCTACGAATCTGAAAGCCTACTTAAGGCGGGTTTGACCTATTTCCTCTCGGCGGCAGCGATCATCGGGGCGGCGATTTGGCTGGCGTTCACGGGTGAGGGGATTGCCCACGCAATGCACTGGGAGGCGAGTTTCGTGGGGACACAGTTCCTCGCCTTCAGCACTTCGCTGCCGGAGCTGGCAGCGTCACTGGCGGCTCTGAGAATCAATGCACCTGAGCTTGCCATTAGCAATGTCCTCGGCAGCAACCTGTTCAATATGGGTTTCATTCTGACAATTGACGATATCGCGCTCGTAGGCGAGCCACTCTGGTCGTCAATCTCCTCGATTCATGTGGCTACGGCCTTCTTCGCCATAATCATGACTAGCGTTGTCCTTATTGGTCTCACGGCCAGAGACAGAAAGCGGCCCTTTGGATTCATCACTTACGAGTCGGCAGCGCTTATCGCCCTCTACGCAGCGGCAAGCCTCTATGTATTTCGGTTCGCAACATAGCACTGTCCCAGCGCGCACTTCGGCTTGACGAAGCGCGGGTATCTTGACACATTCATAGGACGAGAATACATTACTTCAGAATCATCGAGCAGAAGGAGACAATGATGTTTTTCGAATTGAGGGAGTACCGTACTCAACCCGGTCAGCGTGAGAACTGGGTCAGATTTATGGAAGAGACCATTATCCCTTTCCAGACTGGCAAGGGCATGGTCATCGTGGGCAGCTTCGTCGGCGAGGAAGAGGACGACCTGTACATCTGGGTTCGCCGATTCGAGAGCGAGGAGCAGCGTGAGCAGCTCTACGAAGCTGTGTACGACAGCGACACCTGGAAGAACGATATCGCGCCCGCCATCCCCGATATGATGCAGCGCGACAAGATTGTTGTGAGGCGAATAGAAGCCACCCCGCTTTCCGTCATTCACTAGCCCGTTCCCTTACGGCACCTACATCAGCGCGGCATTAGCGTCATGACAGTCGACGGCGAGCACCCGTACATATCGCTCGTGAACGGCAATGTCCTTACGCTCAATGCCGCCCAACCTGCTGCGGACACCATAGTCCTTGCCCGTGGGCGCATCGCCTGGGTGGGAATGCGCCGGGACCTTTCTCCAGCAGTACTTGCCTCATCGACCGTCGTTGATTGCGGCGGTCAGACAATCATCCCGGGATTCATTGACGCCCACTGCCATGTGCTTGCCTTTGCGGTGAGCCTCGTGTCCGTCGATTGCTCTCCTCGCGCGGTGTCCTCGATTGGAGGCATTCAGAATGCCATACGTGAGCGTGCGGCCATCACCCCTCGCGGCGAATGGATACGAGCGGCCAAATACAGCGAGTTCGACCTGCAGGAGAAGCGTCATCCAACACGCTGGGATCTGGACCAGGCTGCGCCCAATCATCCTGTCCGCCTCAATCACCGTTCCGGCCACGCCTGCGTCCTGAACTCGCTTGCGCTTCGGCGAGTTGGCATAAGTTCCTCATTTGAAGAGCCGGACGGCGGCACCGTGTCTAGAGAAATAACGACGGGCGAGCCAGATGGCCTGCTACTTGAAATGGCAGCCTGGTTGGAAGGGCGGATTCCTCCCTTGAGCGATGCTGAGCTTCGCCAAGCAGTGACTGAGGCGAGCCGCTTGTTCTCGTCACAAGGCATTACCACCGTTATGGATGCCACAGTGACAAACTCCCTAAAGAGATGGCACCTGCTAAGACGGCTGAAGTCTGACGGGAGTTTGATACCAACGCTCTCAGTGATGCCCGGCTGGGAGCGACTCCATGAATTCATGGAAACAGGGCTCACCTTTGGCTATTCCGACGAACTGTCTTCACTCGGACACGCCAAGATAATGGTTACGCATTCTGGCGGCCGACTCGAGCCATCCGATGAAAGATTGAAGCACATGGTTGCGGGTGCGCACGAACGTGGATTTCCCGTAGCGATTCACGCAGTCGAATCGAAGACTGTGACAGCCGCGGCAAATGCAATTTCGGAGAAGCGGACAGCGGGCCTGCGAGACCGCATTGAGCATGCGTCAGAATGCACGCCTGACTCACTGAGTGCTATCCTCCGTGCGCGACCTGTCGTAGTGTCGCAGCCTGCCTTCGTAGGCGAGAATGGAGACAGATATCTTGCCGAGATGGGGGAAAACGCGCGGTGGCTGTACCGGTTCAGGACTCTTGCAGGCAGCGGAATCACTCTCGCTGCCTCTTCGGATGCCCCGGTGAGCACGCCCAGTCCGCTGTCGAGCATTCACGCCGCAGTTACCCGACAATCGCGGTCGGGGCGTGTTCTAGGCGACTCGGAGAGGATCACGGTTTCGCAGGCGCTGAAGATGCACACTGTCAACGCTGCCTTTGCGGTTGGGTCTGAGGGCGAAACGGGAACTATCGCACCGGGGAAAAGGGCTGACATCGTCGTGCTCGATGGTGACCCAACCAGAGTGGGGCCCGATTCCTCGCCTCATCTTCGAGTGACTATGACAATCTGCGGAGGCGAAGTAGTGTGGAGAGGTGAATAGGGCTCTTGGTCGGGTACTTGTAAGTATCCGGGCTCCGAAATCAGTTACGCCTGACTTTCACATGGCTGACAAGTTCCTCAAGCGAATCTCGGGAGGGGCAGGGAGGCAGGCTAGCCAGATTAGAAAGCGCCTTCTCGCAGAACCCGTTGGCAAATCTGTAAGATTCATCCAGCACAGCATCGTCCTGGATAAAACTGACAGCCTCTCTCATCAGGTCTTCATCGTCTGGATGTGCCATAGCCTTTTGCACGGCAGCGTTGCAGGTCTTCCGCTTCATCGCGATCAGCGTTGGTAGGGTAACCACTCCGTTTGCCAGGTCGCTTCCAATCGGTTTGCCAAATTCCTCTTCGGTGCCATCGAAGTCGAGAATGTCGTCAACGACCTGGAAAGCCATTCCAAGATTGTGACCGTAGCTTCTCAGAGCTGCAGAGCAGGCCTCTGGTGCGCCGCTTAGAATTGCGCCCGACTCCGCGGCAGTGGTGAAGAGTGACGCGGTCTTGTTATAGATGCGGTCCAGATAACCCTCCAGAGACTGCTCCGGATTGTAGGTTTCTGCCATTTCCTGGAGTTCGCCGCTCGAAAGCTCCATTATAGTCTCGGCAAAGCGCCGTATGACTCGGATATTACCCGTGTCGCAGACCAGCGTCGCCGAAGCCGCGAATATGTAGTCCCCCGCCAGCACGGCTGCCTTTGGGCCCCATAGGCTGCTTATGGTGAGTTTGCCCCTGCGAAGCGCAGCGCCGTCCACCGTGTCGTCGTGGATGAGAGAGGCGATGTGCAGAAGCTCCACGCCCGTCGCCATCTTCTCCGTGGTGCGCTCGTCGTGCGCGTAGAAGTTAGAGGCAAGCAGGGTAATTGCGGGCCTTATATTCTTCCCGGGAGTCGAGAATGTGTGATCCAGAAGCTGAGCGAGGAACGGGTGCTTCTTCTCGGCCATCTCCGTAAGAGATGCGTTTACTTTCGACAGGCGTTCTCTGACGGGCTCATAAAACGATACGGACTGCACTCGTTGTTGTTCCTTCTAGCGGTTTCTATTCGCTGAGTCGCTGCTCTTCGGCGGCGATAACTTCTTCGTCCAGTTTCTGGAACAAGGGGGTAGGTCTTTGCAGCTGCTGACCGGCCTTCAATGCACCCGGATCCCATGCCCAGCCCGCGTCCTCGACCCGGCCGTCGAGTCCCAGCATCTCGTGGAGCTTTTGCGAGCTAAACGGGAGAAAGGGATTAAGCGTAGTCTTGAGACAATTGATCACCGTCAATGCAGTCCAAAGAGTCTGTGCTGCATCCTCTTTGTCATTGCGCACAGCCCGCCAAGGCTCCTTCTGGTCGAGATAGCGATTCGCTGCCTGCGCGAGCGCCATAGACGACTGCAATGCCTGCCTCAGTCGTACTGCCCTAAGATATGACTCGACCTCGCCAAAGCGATTATGCGCCTCTTCAAGTAAATTGCTGCTGACTTCGTCAAGCTCGCCCGGGTCTGGAAGCGAGCCGTCAAAGTTCCGATTGAGCATCGAGAGCACTCGATGCACGAGATTTCCGTAAGTCGCCACAAGCTCATCATTGTTCCGCCGCACGTATTCGCGCCAGGAAAAATCCGAGTCCGATGTCTCGGGCAGGTTCGCAGCGATGACATACCTCAGTGGGTCAGGCTCGTAAGTGTCGAGGTATTCGGGCAGCCAAACCGCCCAGTTACGGCTTGTGGATAGCTTGAACCCCTCCAAATTGAGATATTCGTTGGCGGGTACATCATACGGAAGGTTCAGCCCGCCGTAGCCGAGAAGCATCGCAGGCCAGATCACGGTGTGGAAGGGGATGTTGTCCTTCCCCATGAAGTAGTAGGCGCGGCTTCCGTCTTCCCAGTATGGCTTCCAGGCTTCAGGATCGCCGGAGTTCCTCGCCCACTCGATTGACGCCGACAGGTAGCCGATGACCGCTTCAAACCAGACATAGATGCGCTTGTCCTCGTAACCTTCAAGCGGCAGGCGAACGCCCCATTCGATATCGCGGGTTATGGCCCGGTCGTGCAGGCCGCCCTCAAGATAGCCGATAGTGAAGTTGCGCACGTTGGGACGCCAGTGTTCCTGCTCACGGACCCACTCCAGTAATTGGTCCTCGAATGCGCTAAGCCTCAGGAAAAAGTGCTCGGTCTCCCTGAACTCGGGTGCGCTCGCGCATATCCGACACTTCATGCTGATCAGGTCCTTCGGATCCAGAGTCCGACCGCAGTCATCGCACTGATCACCTCGGGCGCCGTCAAAGTTGCAATGCGGGCAGGTGCCCTCAACATATCTGTCAGCGAGAAAGCGCTTTTCGTTCTCGCAGAACGGCTGCACCATGGTGTCCTTGTAGATGTAGTCTCGCTCGAGCAGCCTGGTGAAAATGTCCTGGGACACTGCAGTGTGGTTATCGGTGTGCGTGGTCGTGAACAGGTCGAAACTGATGCCCAGCCGTTTCCAGCTGTCGAGGAACTCTGCCTGATACTTGCTGGATATCTCCTCGGGCGTGACGCCCTCTTGTTCAGCTGTAAGCGTAACCGGAGTGCCGTGGGCGTCGCTGCCGGACACCATCAGGACCTCATTGCCCTTCATCCGGTGATACCGGGCAAATATATCGGCGGGCAAGTAGGTTCCCGCCACATGCCCTATGTGTATGGAGCCGTTCGCGTAGGGCCAGGCGACGGCCGTAAGTATGCGTTCAGGCATTGATGTACATGTTCCGAGTGGGTGATATTCCTGCGGGTAATGATATCACAAGGCAAACTGACAATGAACTTATTTGTCCTCAGGCCGGCGCTCAGACTTCGCGCCTGCCAGCCACATCCGGTAAACCTCTCGCCTTGACATGCCCGTAACGGCAGTAACGTGAGCGATTGCGTGCTTCGCGCCGCTCCCTTCTAGCCGTAACTCTTCGATCAGGGTAGATGCCAGTTCATGGGTGCTGCCATCTGCCTCCACATCAATCGATGCGCCTGCCATGACGAGTGTGAATTCGCCCCTTGGCGATTCAAAATATGCCAGCGCCTCCGAGGCCGTGCCTCGAAAGACCTCTTCGTGAACTTTTGTCAGCTCGCGGCAGACGGCAATGGGTCTGGTTCCCAAGACGTCCGCAACCTCCTGCAGTGTATTGCGCAGTCGACGAGGCGACTCGAAGAACACTACGGGACGATGCTCACCCATGAGAGATGCGATTAAGCGTCTTCGGTCACCATTCTTTCGTGGCAAAAAGCCCAGATAGACGAAGGGTTCGTCCACGAGTCCGGAGACAGCGACCGCCGCAGTGACGGCTGACGCGCCGGGGACCGCGACGATCGGAAGGCCTGCATCCGCTGCCGCAGACACGAGCGCCTTGCCGGGATCGTTCACACCGGGCGTTCCTGCATCCGAGACAAGCGCAACATCCATCTCCCGTAAGGCCGACAACAGCTCCGGCACACGGGACGACTGGTTATGCTCGTTGAAGCTTGTCATCCGGGTATGGACGTCGTAGCGGCTGAGGAGCTTGCGCGTCACGCGTGTGTCCTCAGCGGCAATCAAGCCCACTTCGCCGAGAATGCGAAGTGCGCGCATAGTGATGTCCTCTAAGTTGCCGATGGGCGTTGAGACTATGTAGAGCGTTGGCATTTGAAGTCTGCCCGAGATTGTTCCGCAGAAGGGTCATATGCAATAGGGCAGCCCGAAGGCTGCCCCATATCTCTAGGTATTACCGACGGCCGTATTTCTATTCCAGAGCACTCGCCGTGCCAACTATGCAGACAGTGCCGTCGGGCTTCTCCATCCATACTGCGACACTGGCTCGTGTGCCGCCGTTCTCGGGCACTCGGTCTGTGATTACGCCTCGTGCGATGACATGATCATCGGGCCAGACTATGTTGGTAAACTTGATATCCAGCTTGCCGCCCTCAAACCAGCCCTTGCCGAATCGCCTGTCCATCATGTCGCCAATGTAGGACATCGTCATCCTGCCGCCGACAACCACCTCTTCGAAGCCAAGTTCTTCGGCCGCCTGCCTGTCCGTGTGATAGTTCTTGTTGCCGTGGAAGAACAGTCCGCACATCTCCAGGGTGATATCGCTTTCGACGGGAGCGATTGCCTCCCCTTCGGGAACCTGGAACTTGCGGATGCCCTCCTTCTTCTTGGGGTCACGGAGCTGAACCTTTCCCAGATGGCTTTTGCCGAGCAGGTAGCTCTGGTGATGGGTGCCCCTCGCCATGAGTTCGCCGTCGTCAGACCATAGATCCACGACCTGCTTTACAACCGTGCGGTCTCGCCAGTCGTATATGTCGGCTACTGTGGAAGTCCGGCGGTAGGTCTCTGCCGGGTACATTGGCTTGTGCAGATCCCATTCCTGACGAATCCACAGGTTGCCAAAGTTATCGCTGAAGCCTGCGCCGCTGAACCCACCGTCCACATTGGTGAGAATCATGGAGGGCACCACCGGCTTGCCATAGGGTGATCCCTCGCCATAGAAGGTGGGGTCAACTTCGAGACCGTCAAAATAGTGATGAATTATTTCATCCGTGGCGGCGAATTCGTTGCTTCCCAGGTCTTTTCCCACATAGGCTTCTTCCGAGTCGCGAGTTTGCTGCTGCGTCATCGTTCCCTCCGTGTTGTCTCTTACTTTCAAAACCGTTCTGCTGGGTATTTTACGCATTTGCCCGCGATACGCAAACGGCGCATCAAAGGATGACGCCTTCTCCCTGCAATTCCTCAATGTCGTCCCATGTGTATTCGAGCAAATCCATCAGCACCGACTCGGTATGCTCACCGTGTGCCGGAGCCAGGCGCTCGGTGGAGACCGGGGTTTCGCTGTAAGCGATTGGCGTCTGGTGCCACTTCGTCGGGCCAAGAGTGGCGTGCTCGAAGTCGATGAGGTAGTCGTTCTGCACAACCTGGGGATCGTCTGGCAGGTCCATGATTGACTGCACGCGCTCCCATATCAGGTCGCCCGCTGCGTCAAGTCGCTGCTCCCACTCATCCCGCGTGCGCTTGATGAAGACATCGTCGAGAATGGCAATCAGATCTTCTCTGTTGTCACGTCTGGCCTCCATGCTCGAGTATCTCTCGTCGTTGACAAGGTCTTCGCGTCCCAGAGCCTTGCAGAATGTGGGCCAGTACCTGTCGCCCTGGCTCATCGAGAAAGCAATCCATTTGTCATCCTTGCAGCGGTAGTAGTTCCATAGGATGTTGCCGGCTCGTGTTCTCGGCTGTCTCTCGAATGCGCTCCCCATCAGAAGGGCAATGCCGTCCCGCATTCCACCGAGCCACATGAGGCTTCCCAGGTGCGAGACATCAACTCGCTGAGATACGCCGAACCGCTCGCGGGCGACAACTGCCCCGAGAACGCCGTAGGAGAGCATTATCCCGGCAATCTGGTCTGCCATGCCGTTGATGTTGTACGGAATGCCGTCACCGGGGCCCGCCCACCAGAGTGAGCCGGCGCGCGCCTCACCCGTCAGTGCGAATGCGGGCTTGTTAGAGTCGTCGCCCTTTGGCCCGTATCCCGTCGCGGAAGCGTAAATGATCCCAGGATTCCTGCCCTGCAGGTCTTCGTATCCCAGTCCCAGGCGTTCTGCCACGCCCTGTCGAAAATTCTCGACGAATATGTCCGACTTGTCCACAAGCTTGAGCATCACTTCGAGGCCCTTAGGATGCTTGAGGTCAAGTGCTATGCCTCGCTTATTGCGATTCAGACTCTCGTAGTATGCGCTGCTGCCCTCAAGTCCGTTGACCACACCGGCGACGCTGGCGAATTGCCTGCCGTGATCGCCGTCCAGCGACTCGACCTTGATTACATCGGCTCCCAAGTCCGCGAGCATCATCGTGGACACGGGGCCGAACTGCCACATCGTCCAGTCTATGACCCGCATTCCGGATAACGGCCCACTCTTCTGCTGCTGACTATTGTTCATTGATTCACCTTGCAGACGACTTTGTCGCGCCAAAAGAGAAGGGCGGCCCATTATGGACCGCCCAGTCTATGATTCAAGCGACTAAGTCTGGTAAACGGTCCAGATTCTAGTACTGCCTCTGCTGCCTCGAGCGGCCACCCATTGAGGCGTAGGCTGCTTCGGGGTCAGTTACCACGTCCAGCAGCGCAGGCTTGCCGGAGTTGAACGCGCGCTCGAGGGCCGGCCGTATCTCCTCCGGGTCGGTGACGCGTTCCGCGTGTCCGCCCATGCCTTCCATTATCTTTGCATAGTCGGTGTCCTGCGACAGGTAAGTGCCGATGCCGCGCATGCCACGCCGCACAACACCCTGAGTCGTCTGGTTCCACGCACCGTTGTTGCCGACGATGGATACGATCGGCAGATTGAAGCGGACATAGCTCTCGACGTCAAATCCTGTCAGCCCAAAGCCGCCGTCGCCATAGACGATGCATACCTGCTTGCCCGGTCGCGCGAGCTGCGCAGCCGCCGCAAATCCGCTGCCCGCGCCCAGGCAGCCGAACTGTCCCGGATCCAGCCAGTGGCCCGGCTCGTTGATGTTCAGAACACGCGCCGCGAAGGTCACGATGTCGCCGCCGTCGCCTATGACCGTGGCGTCGTGGTCCAGAACGTCTCGCAGCTCCTTCATCAGCCGCATGGGGTGAATAGGGGACTGATCGCTATTGAGCATGCCTTCGTCGGCCGCCTTCAGGGACTGGTCCTCCGTGATGACCTCTTCCACCCATCCCTTGCCTGGAGACTTGTAGCCGGTCGCCTTCAGTTCATCCATGATCTGGCGGAGCACTGCCTTGGAGTCGCCAACGACTCCCACATCGATATCGCGGTTCTGACCGATCTTGCTGCCGTCCATCATGATCTCAACGAGCTTCGGATTCTGGGGGAACAGGCTGTCCGAACCATAGCTGAGTCTGAAGTCGATGGGAGTTCCAATGAGGATGACAGTGTCGGACTTCACCATGCCATAGCGCCTGCCAAGGCTGCCGAGGTTGGGATGATCGGAAGGAATGCTCCCTCGCCCCATCGCGTTCAGGAAAACTGGCGAGTCGATCATCTCGACAAACTCTCGCAGCTCTTCCGACGCATCGTTCCACCAGATATCGGAGCCTGCGAGCACCATAGGACGCTCCGTGTTGTGCAGGATGTCCACGACCTGCTTGATGTACTCGGGGTCTCCGTACGCTTTCGACTCTGTGCGATAGCTGCCCGGGTACTTTACGTTTTCTTCGTCGGTGACGCCACCAACGACGTCGATAGGGATTTCGAGGTACGCAGGCCCCGGAACGCCCGATGTGGCATGGCGGAATGCAATGGAAACATACTCCGGTATGCGCTCGACTCTCTTGACCTGCTCCGAGAACTTGGTAACCGGCTTCAGGAATGTCGCGCTGTCGAAGTCCTGTAGTCCGCCGCGCAGGTGATCGGTGATTCCGGCATTGCCGCCAATCAGGATCATGGGGCTGGGTGCCTGGAACGCGTTCGCGATGCCCGTTACAGCATCCGTAACGCCCGGGCCCGCCGTAACGATCGCCACGCCTGGCTTTCCGGTAACCTTCGCCCAACCTTCGGCGGCGTGGGCGGCTACCTGCTCGTGCCGGAAGTCTATAACCTTGATGCCCTCGTCAACACATCCTTCGTAAAGGTTGTAGATGTGCCCGCCGTTTAGTGTGAAGACATACTCCACGCCTTCTCTCTTCAGTGCTTTGGCGAACAATCGTCCGCCGTCGATCTCTGCCATTTCTCCTCCTATGTCTGGCAATTTTGCCCTCCTACCGTTGAGGAGGTGATAGGATGGATAGATCTATCCATCTCATATCTTCAGTTGGGTCCCTATTAGAGAATCGCCCCTGCGTCCTGCAGCTCTTTTATGCCGTCCCAGTCGTAGCCCAGTTCGTCTATCAGGATATCCTCGGTGTGCTGCCCGAGTTCCGGGGCTTCGCGCCAGAGTCCGGCAGGCGTCTCGCTGTAAATGTTCGGATGATTGCACATCTTCACATCGCCAAGAACGGGATGGTCGAAGTTCGTTATGTAGTCGTTGGCGACTACCTGAACGTCGTCCTCAAGGTCTGTGATGGACTGCACCTTCGAGTATATGAAATCCACCTCAAAGTCCCGAAACACTTTGTCCCACTCGTCCACCGTTTTCGACGCAAATTTCTCGTCCATAATCCTGACGAGCTCAACGGTATTTTCGGCGCGCGCCCGCATGTCCGTGAATCGCGGATCGTCGATAATGTCGTCCATGCCCATCGCACGGCAGATCGGCCGCCAGTACGGATCGGGCTGCAAGTGCATAAGCTGGATGCAGCGTCCGTCCTTGCACTTGTACAGGTTTGATAGCGGGTTCGTGGGGGCGCCGCGCTCGTACGAGCCGAATGTCTGGCCGTTGTTAAGCAGGCTCATGCTGATACCAAGCCCCTGCAGCCACATATTCGCGCTCAGGTGGGACGCCTCTATTTTTTGCCCGACGCCCTGCTGGTTCCGGCACACCAGAGCGGACAGCACCCCAAGGCACATCATAATCGCGCCCATCTGGTCGGAGACGCCCTGCGAGATGCGTGTGGGGTATTCCGCCCCGGGTTCAGTCGCTGACATCATCAGACCTGCGCGTGCCTGTCCGCAGCCGTCGAACGATGGAAGGTGGGAGTCGGGTCCAGCAGGCCCGTAGCCGTTGGCAGAGCCATATACCAGCATCGGGTTGATTTCGCGCAGAGTCTCGTATCCAACGCCAAGCCGTTCTGCGACGCCCTGACGATAGTTCTGCACGAACACATCTGCCTTTTCGACGAGCCGGTATATGATCTGCCGGCCCTCTTCGGTCTTCAGGTTGACTGCGATGCCTCTCTTGTTGCGGTTGCAGGCTTCGAAGTATGCGTTGCGTCCCTCACCCAAATCCATATTGAGCGTTGAGGCGCGCCATAAGCCACGCCCGGCGTCCCCGTCTAGCGCTTCGATCTTGATGACATCGGCACCCATGTCACCCATCATCGCGGTGCTCACCGGTCCGAATTGCCATACTGTCATATCCAGCACGCGGATGCCCTTGAGGGGACCGTTGCCGGAGTAGTGACCATTGGAAACCATAGTCTGTACCTCCAGCCATCTGTTAATGCGCATACATGCTATGCGCTGATGCGATTACGGCCTGTCAAACACTTCGGCGATTGTAACACATGCGCCGTCACCCACGCAGTCTGTGATAGAATGCACGGCGAAATGAGCACGCGTATTGTAGTATTTTCGGATACCCACTGCCACACATGGGAAGAGGTGCATCCCGACATAAGGGCTGAGGTCGCGCGAGCCGATATCGCCGTTCACTGTGGGGATCTGGTGCGCATGGATGTGGTCGACGGCATGCGGAGGGCTGCGAAAGAGGCCATTGTAGTGCATGGCAATTCCGACCCGGCGGATGTGAGGAGCGTGCTCCCGTATGTTGAGGTGATCGAGGTCGAGGGCGTGCGCATCGGAATTACGCATCCTGCCTGGGGCGGGCCGGAATTTCCACCGGAGGACCTGCTGGGAGACTTCGATGACCCGCCCGATGTCATACTGTACGGGCACATCCACGAAACGTTGAACGAAACGATTGACGGAGTGCATTATCTGAATCCGGGTCAGGGCTATCCATCTTTCATGGTCGCGGCAACCATTGCGGTCCTGACAATCGACAACGGCACATACAGTGCCGAGGTGAAAACGATCGTGCCGGCAAGATAGATAATGTGTCGACGCGACGACAATTGACGAGAGGGCTGGAGGTTGGCGCTTCCTTGGGGTAAACTCCGCGCCGGATAATCAGGACTTCGAAGTAGGCAGAGGTGAAATATGGCAAGGCGAATTAACCGCGTAATCGAGCTTCTGGAGCAAGGTCAGCCGATCTATAACTCAGGCACGCACGACCTTTCCTATGAAAATGGCAAGGCAATGGCTTCAACCTGGGCCGACTACATCGGCGTGGAGATGGAGCATGGCTCCTTCGACATGTCCGCGCTCGACGAATTTATGCGTGGCCTGGTTGATGGCGGACCAACTCCGAGCGGACATCGCACTCCACCCGTGATCATGACCATCCCCACGGACGGCACCAACGAAGATGTGGTCCGCGCAAATGCCTGGATGATGAAACAGGCGCTCGCCAGGGGCATACACGGAATCCTCCTCTGCCACGCGGAAACCGAAGGCGCGGTAAGGGCCTTCGTCGAGTCCTGTCGTTACCCGTTCCAGACAATTGGGGTTGGAGAGGGACTTGAGGTTGGACGCCGCGGCGGCGGCGGACAGCGCGGCGCGGCAGAGATCTGGGGCGTCGCACCGGACGAGTACATGAAGATTGCCGACCCCTGGCCACTCAACCCGGAAGGCGAACTGTTCCTCGGCTTGAAGCTGGAGAACAGCCGAGCATTGGAGAATTGCGAAGCGAGTGCGGCAGTTCCGGGCATCGCCTTTGCCGAGTGGGGGCCGGGCGACATGGGGTTGTCGTTCGGCTATGCCGATGCTCACGACCCGCCGTATCCTGACGACATGGACGCTGCCCGCCACCGCGTGAAGGCAGCCTGTGACGCTGCAGGGCTGGCATTCCTCTGCGGCTGGAATGATTTCACTATCAGCACCGAGGACAGAGTGAATAAGCTGATGGACGACGGCGTGAAGATTCTGTCCGGTGTTGGCGAAGAAGGTGCGTCGATTGGACGCAAGATTACGGGAAGGACGATGGCAGTCTAGCCACCTCAAACGGTGCTCAAGGTCACCAACCGCACGGAAGAAATGGAAGGAACACGTAAGATATGCCAAAGCGAATCAACCGCGCCATAGAACTACTCGAGCAGGGACAGCCCATTTACTATACGGGCGCGCACTCAGGCGCCGTCCTCACCTACGAGATGGGCAAGGAAATGGCGCATACATGGGCTGACTACATCAACATAGGCATGGAGCATGGCGCATTCGACATGGCCGGGCTGGACCAGTTCATGAAAGGACTCATTGATGGCGGTCCCACCAACAGCGGACACAGAACTCCCGCCGTCATCGTGGAAGTCCCCGTGGACGGTGGCAGCGAGGATATCATCCGATACAACGCCTGGCAGTTTCGCCAGATTCTGGCGAGGGGCGTGCATGGCATCATCCTTTGCAACGCGGAGACGCCGGGCGCGGTGCGAGCATTCGTCGAATCGTGCCGATACACCTTCCAGGACATTGGGGTAGGGGAGCTTATCGGCAGGGGAACTCGCGGAGCCGGGGCGCAGGGCCCCGCAGGCGAAGTCTGGGGCATCTCGGCAGACGAATACCTGGACAAGGCTGACCCCTGGCCTCTCAATCCGAATGGCGAGCTGATGCTGGGTCTGAAGATCGAAAACAGGCGCGCGCTTGCCAATGCCGAATTGAGCACGCGCATTCCGGGCATCGCTTATGCTGAGTGGGGCGTCGGTGACATGCACATGTCGCACGGCTACAAGACGCCCGTGGATCCCAGGCCGCCTGAGATAGTCGCCGCCAGAAATCGCGTGTTTCAGGCGTGCCGCGACGCCGGTGTTATTTTCCTGGATTCAGTGCGCCCTGAAAATGTAGCAGCGATGATTGACGAAGGCGTAATGGTGTGCGCCGGTGGCAGCGAAGAAACCGCCCGCGTCGGCAGGGCGCACACCGGACGCACGATGCCGGTATAGAGCTACCTCAACCCAAGCCCGCGCAGCGGTCTACCGCCGAGTAGATGCATGTGAAGGTGCATGACCTCCTGGCCGCCGTCGCTGCCTTGGTTGATGATCAGCCGGTAGCCAGACTCGGCGACGCCTTCCTGCTCCGCCATTGCTCGCGCCGCGTCGAACATGCCGGCGAAGGCGGGATTCGGCTCCGGCCCTAGCTCCGACAGTTGCGCGAAGTGCTGGTTCGGGATTACCAGCAGGTGCGTTGGCGCGACCGGGTTGATGTCTCGTATAACGAAGCAGTCGCTGTCGCTGTGGAGTTTCTCACTTGGGATTTCGCCGTCCCTGATCTTGCAGAAAATGCAGTCTTCTGCCATCTTCGCCACCTCGCCTACGCGATTACCGCGAACGCTTCAATCTCCACCAGCATCTCAGGGCGCACAAGCCCCTTCACGAATACGGTGCTGCTCGCAGGGCCGTTTTCCGGGAAAATCCCGTTTCGCACTTCAGCGTATGCCGCGTAGTCGTCGGCGTTTACCATGAAGCAGGTTATCTTGGTGACGTCTGCCCAGTCCGCACCTGCGGCGGTAAGAGCGGCTTCCACATTCCTGAAGCACTGCTCACACTGGGCTTTTGCATCACCTAACCCGACCATTTCGCCTTCAGAGTTCGTAGCCACTTGACCGGACACAAACACCTGGTTTCCCACGCTTGTTGCGGGCGAAAATCCGACTGGCTTGTTGTCAGGGTTTGGAAAGAAGACTTCTCTTGCCAATTTGATTCACTCCATTGCTAATTGGGGAGCTGAAGAAGTTCGATTCGTACATCGTCCGGTACTTTGACGAACGCGATTGTCGGCCCGCCGGGATTTGAGATTGGTCCTTCCGCAAGCTCAGCGCCGAGAGCCTGGAGCCGTTCCAGTTCCGCATCCATATCATCAACGGTGATTCCGAAATGCTCCAGTCCATAATGGACATCGGCGTCGCCCTGTCCCATATCCTCATTCGTTCGCGCGCCGGAGATGCGGACTATTGTACCGTCTTCCATCTTGCATTCGATGAACCTGTCTCCCGTGGGGCGCACGCCGCGGTCGTTGAAGATCTCGAAATTGAATGCCTTCACATACCAGTTTGCCGTCTTCTCAGGATCCGGCGCCTTTAGATGGATGTGCTCCATTCGATAAGCCAATTCACCCCTCCTGTTCCAGTATCAATAAATGGACGCGCTAAAGCCTATGTTAGCCAATCCCGCGTGTCAAGACTTGACGGTCTGCCGCTATTGACCTGACAAACTGATATACTGGCAAGCCGATTGATCGAACAATGACTTGCCACTACTTCTACGAGCAGGAGGAGCAGATGAGCACGGAAGCTGCAGGAATCGGAATTGAATGGGACGACCCTATTGAGGCTATGGAGCGAATGTACGAGCTTGGCTGGACTGACGGCCTTCCGGTCGTGCCGCCGACTGCCGACAGAGTAGCTGAGTTCATCGAGCGCGGCGGCAGGCCAGCAGGTGAGATAGTAGGGGAACTGCCTGAACGCCGCAGGGAAGTAAGCGTGGAGAAGGTCGCGGCAAATGCGGTCATGGCCGGCTGCCTTCCCGAATACATGCCGGTGGTACTAGCCGCAGCGGAGGCTATGCTGGACCCGAAGTTTAACCTTGTAGGCCCTTCTTCAAGCTTGGGCGGGTCTGGGATCATGGTCATCGTCAATGGACCAGTCACACGCGAGTTGGGCATTAACGCCCGGAACAACCTGTTCGGACCCGGCAACCGCGCAAATGCTACCATCGGCCGTGCAGTGCGCTTGATGCTGATGAACGCCTGCGCTGCGATCCCGGGCCTGTTCGACCGCAGCATTCTCGGACACCCGGGAAAGTACAGCTACTGCATAGCGGAAGCGGAAAATGAGACGCACTGGAATCCGCTGCATGTTGAGCGCGGATTCGAGCGCACGCAGAGCGCTGTAACCGTGTTCGCGTGCGAGTCGCCCCGGCAGGTGCGCGCCAGCGGAGGTCCCGCGACGATGCTCAACACCGTCGCGGATGTGGCATCGGCGCTGGGCACATCACTTTCGACGGTCGGCTCCACCGACGACAGGTCTGCCGTAGTGCGACAGGGCGAACTGGCTGTAGTAATCTCGGGCGAGAGCTATGTGTGGGACGGCTGGAGCAAGGAGGACGTCCGCGCTACCCTTCAGCCGAAGGTCCGACGAACACTGGCGGACATCAAGCGGGCCGGCGAGGTGAGCGGCGAAGTGACCGCGGAAGACGAACAACACTGGCTGCCGCTGATTGCGACGCCCGACGATATACTGGTCACATTCGCCGGTGGGGAAGAGCGCACAATGTGTGCTGTGATCCCAAGCTGGGGTCCGAAAGTCTCATCGACATCTGTGACTAAGGCTGTCAGAGCCGGGTAGGGCATAATAGCACTGGGCACTTGTCATTCCCACGGAAACACACGACTCCTTGCCGCGCGGGCTTCAGCCGCTTCCTTGACCTGCGCCAGGTGCTTTGCAATCGTTCGCTCGAAGACTGGTCGCGTGTAGATGATTCCACCGAACCAACCGAAGAACGGAAATCGGCTCCAGATGAACTCTCCGGTGTGAATCAGATCGGTCTGCCTGCCATCGACTTCTTCGAACGTGAACTCTTCACGGGCATAGTGAAGTGGGCCTGACAGGTGCTCGAAGGCAATTTGATCCGGTGGGGACAGAATGACTTCTTCCACTGTGGTGTATGTAGTGAAGAGCGCCTTCGTCTGAAATTCAACAACCAGGCGATTGCCGTCGCGTTCGATCACTTTGGAGGACTCGTTGTTGTCGCCCGGCAGTCTACCCCTGCCGAAGTGCGACATCATCTGAAATACAAGCTCGCGTGGCGCTTGTATGCGAATGGAGTGCGGGCGTAACTTAATCGGATCAGCCATTGGCAAAAACCCGGACGCTCGAAGCGCGGACCCTGGCTCCGAACTCCGAGATCTTTGCGGTGTCCTTGATGCCGTTAGTCTCAACACCGCTAGAAACATCGACACCCCATGGCTGAACGGTATCTATGGCTTGCGTTACATTGTCGGGTGCCAGGCCACCCGCAAGGAAAACCGGATGCCTTCGGGCTATCTCCGCTGCTATGTTCCAGTCGAAGGTATGGCCCGTTCCCCCGAGCGCTCCCTTTAGCCGTTTGTCCAGCAGCGTCAGGTGCAGGCGACTCACCACCTTCTCTATTTCGTTGAGCGCGTCCTTCACGGCTTCCGAGCTTGGCACGCTGTCATCGACTTTCACCTGGCGCAGCACCCAGGAATCGACGTTGTCCCAGTAGTCGGACGGTTCGTCTCCGCAAAGCTGCGCGAAATCCAGCTCGCACCGGCGGATTACATCGTTGACTTCCTTGAGTGGTTGGTTCGCGAATAACCCAACAATCTGAGGGCAGGATTCCCCGCGGAGTTCACGTAGCTGTCGGATGACACTTCGTGCCTGCTCGACCGGCACCTGCCGCCGCACACCCTCCACAAACACGAAACCAAGCAGTGAGGCTCCCGCATCCGCTGCCGCCACAGCGTGCTCCAAAGATTTCAAGCCACAGATCTTGAACTCTATCACACAAGCTCTCCTAACTTTGCGCCAACATCTGGGGCAGTTACCAGTGCCTCTCCGATCAGTGCCGCGTGAGCGCCTGCGGCCTTGATGCGTTTCAGGTGCTCCCGGTTGTTTATGCCGCTTTCGCTAACCACAACATTGCCGAACGGTATTCTTGATGCCAGTCTCTCGGTAACTTCCAGGTCGGTGTTGAATGTCCGTAGGTCGCGGTTGTTAATGCCAATGATCTCCGCGCCGGCATCGAGAGCAATTCTCAACTCTTCTTCGTCGTGTACCTCGACCAGGCATTGCATCCAGAATTTCTGGCTCAACTCCATTAGCCCCTTCAGATCCGACGGGGACAGCATCGCGACAATTAGCAGCAAGGCGTCCGCGCCGAACGCACGCGCCTCATATACCTGGTACTCGTCGAATATGAACTCTTTCCGCAGCACCGGGATTTTGCGCGGGTTGGCTACTGAATGGACAGAGGCAAGGTGCTCGATACTCCCCTGAAAGTGGTCGGAGTTCGTTAGCACGGAAATCGCAGCGGCACCGTTGTCGGCATAAGTCTTCGCCAGCACCTCAGGGTCGAAGTCTTCCCGCAGCAGGCCCTTTGAGGGGGATGCCTTCTTCACCTCGGCGATAATCCGAACCGAATCGCCGAACAGCGCCCCGGCCAGGTTCAGAGGTGGTGGCTGTGCCTCGATGCGCCCCTCTAGTTGGGCGATGGGAAGCTCAACCTTCAGGCGCTCAACTTCTCGCCGTTTAACGTCAACTATGCGTCGCAGAATGTCTGCCATGCCGTCCTCTATTCCAAGCTCAGACTCAGTGCCGTGAACGCTTCCAGGTGCTCTTTTGCGCTTCCATCATTTATTGAAGTCGCGGCACACTCCACGCCTTCACCAAGCGTCTCCACAATGTTGCCGGCAAGCAGAGCGGCAGCTGCATTGAGCACCACGATGTCCCGCGCAGGGCCGATTTTACCATCCACCACAGCGCGTATCATCGCGGCACTGGCATCTGCGTCCAATGCCGTAATGCTGTCGAGTGACGCCCTTCCCAGTCCAAACTCTTCAGGTGAGATCTCGTATTCGCTTACGGCGCCCTCGTTGAGTTCCCATACACGGCTAGTGCCGGCGATAGTGATCTCGTCAAGTCCGTCATTGCCATGCACCACTAATGCGCGGCTGCTGCCAAGCGTTCCCAGCGCCTGTGCCATCTTGGACGCCATTGCAGCATCGGCAACGCCTATGACTTGCGCTCCGGCGCCCGCCGGGTTTGTGAGCGGCCCCAGTATGTTGAATACGGTGCGGATCCCGATCTCTCGACGTGGCGCCGCGGCAAACCGCATCGACGGGTGAAACCCCTGCGCGAACATGAAGCCGAAGCCGGTCTCGTTGATGCAGCGGGCTACCGACTCGGGGCTAAGGTCTATCTTCGCCCCCAGAGCCTCGAGGACATCCGCGCTGCCGGACGCTCCTGACATAGCGCGGTTTCCATGCTTTGCCACTTTTGCGCCTGCGCCTGCCGCCACGAATGCGGCAGCAGTGGAGATATTGAATGTGCCAGAGCCGTCGCCACCCGTGCCGCAGGTATCAACGAGTTCGCCATCCACTTCGACTTTCAGCGAGTGCTCTCGCATCACGCGAGCCATGCCCGCGATCTCGTCAACCGTCTCGCCCTTCAGTCGCAGAGCAGTGACGAACGCGCCAAATTGTGATGGCGTCGCTTCGCCGCTCATAATCTCGTTCATAACTGCTGCGGCGTCCTCCAGGGTCAGGGAATGGCCGTTTACCAGCGTCTCGATTGCTTCTCGAATCATAGTTTAATTCCTTACCGTTGCCTGCCTTACATTTCAAGGAAATTGCGAAGCAGGTCATGTCCGACCTTCGTCATGATCGACTCGGGATGGAACTGAATTCCCTCCACCGGATGGCTCTTGTGCCTCACGCCCATCACGATTCCACTGTCCGTCCACGCGGTAACGTCAAGGTCTTCGGGCATGTCATCCTTGTACACTGCGAGTGAATGGTAGCGTATCGCCTCGAATGGGTTGGGTAGTCCGGCGAACACGCCTTCGCCGTCATGGTGTATGAGCGACATCTTGCCATGCATAATCTCTCCGGCGCCACCCACCGTGCCACCATAGGCGTCGCCTATGCACTGGTGACCGAGGCACACGCCAAGAGTGGGAGTGTGCTCGCCGAAGTGCAAAATGACATCGTTTGATATGCCTGCCTCTTTTGGAGTACAGGGACCGGGCGAGATCACGATCTTTTCGGGTGCCATCGACTCGATCTCCTCGATCGTCGTCTTGTCGTTACGCCTAACCTCGACCTCCGCACCCAGTTCACACAGGTACTGGTATAGGTTGTATGTGAAGCTGTCGTAGTTGTCTATCAGAAGAATCATTTCACTTTCCTCGTTGCATCGCCTCCCGGAGCTTATTCGTGCGCGAGCCCAACCTCTTCTGCGGCATCGATCGCGCGCATCAGGGCAGATGCCTTGTGCAGCGTCTCGCGATATTCGAAGTCAGGCGTGCTGTCATATACGATACCGCCGCCCGCCTGCGCGTGGGCGATGCCATCCTTGATGACGAGCGTGCGAATGTCGATGGCAGTGTCCATATTGCCGGTGAAGTCAAAATAGCCGACAGCGCCGGCGTAGGGCCCACGTTGATCCGGCTCGAGCTCGGCGATGATCTCCATCGCGCGAATCTTCGGAGCGCCGGAAACCGTCCCGGCGGGGAAGCAGGCGCGAAGGGCATCGAAGTTCGTGTAGCCGTCGCGCAGTTTCCCGCTTACGCGAGACACCAGGTGCATCACATGTGAATACCTTTCGACATCCATGAGCTGGTTCACCGAAACTGAGCCTGGTTCACTGACGCGTCCAATGTCGTTTCGCCCTAGGTCAACCAGCATTATGTGCTCGGCGCGCTCCTTTTCGTCGGAGCGCAGTTCGACCTCATTAGCATCATCTTCTTGCTGGTCAGCACCCCTTGGCCGCGTGCCCGCAATGGGGTTCGTTGAAACGATGCCGTTTTCCACCTGCACAAGCATCTCTGGAGACGCGCCAACTATCTGAAAGCCGTCGAGTTCAAAGTAGTACATGTAGGGCGATGGGTTGATAGCCCGCAATGAGCGATATATTTGAAAGGGATCCGCGGTTGTCGGCCGAGAAAGGCGCTGCGAGACCACAGTCTGAATTACATCACCCGCGACGATGTACTCCTTGACATGATTCACCATGTCGTAAAACTCTTCCGGCGTCATGTTCGATTCGGTTGCCAGTCTCTGACTAGGCGAACTATTCGCGCTCATTGGCATCGAAAGCGGAGACTGCAGCCGGCTGATAATCTCGTCTATCCGAGCCGTTGCCTCGTTGTACGCGCGCTCAATGTTGCCATTCAGGTGCGCGTTGCTGACCACGCTGATCTTGTGCCCCACATGATCGAAGACCATGTATGTCTTCGTCAGCATGAAGACGGACTCCGGCAAGTTAAGCACGTCGGCGTCCGGGGTTGGCAGGTCTTCAAAGTAATTGACCGATTCGTATGACAGATAGCCGACGGCGCCCCCATTAAAGCGCTGCATTCCGGGGACTTCGATCAGCTTGTAGCGGTTGAGCTCGCGCTCAATTGGGACCAATGGGTCGGTCTTTCCCAGGGTCTGGCCTTTACCGGTCCTGATTACGGTGTCCGGTTCAGTTCCGATGAAACTGTATCGTGCGACGCGCTCTCCTCCCTCTACGCTCTCCAGCAGAAAAGAGTAGGGCGGACGAGCGACCTTCAAATACGCGCTGACCGGTGTGTCCAGGTCAGCGCTAATTTCACGGCAGATTGGAATCAAGTTGCCCTTGTGAGCAAGCTCCTTCACCTGCTGCAGGTCAGGGTAGTACATATCCGGAGTGCCTCCAAAAACTGGGCTGCTGTGAATTAGCTCGACAGCAGCCCCAAATAACTATGTTACTGGTATTGCGGCAGGGTAAAGCCTACTCTTTGCTTTATCTCATCCATCTTGGGAGTCGCCACCGCAGCTGCGCTCTCCGCACCTCTTGCCAGCATGCGATCGAGTTCTGCGGGGTCGTCCATGAATTCGGAATACCGTTGCTGAATGGGCGCAAGGGCGTCGATGACAACCTCCGCGACTCGCGACTTCAGGTCGCCGTATCCTCGGGCATCCGCGAAGTCGGAGATGACTTCGTCCTGCGACTTGTCCGTGATTACCTTGTAGATGCCGAGCAGGTTATTGACGCCGGCCTTCTCCGGTTCTTCGGAGAATTCTATCTCGCTGCCCGAGTCGGTTACGGCGCGCTTGATTGTGCGCTCGATTTCCTTCGGCTCATCGAGCATTCGCACCGCGTGGCCGCGAATGTGCGCGTAGCTCTTGGACATCTTGACCGTCGGATCGTTCATCCCCATAACACGTGCGCCGATTTCGGGTATCATCGGCTCCGGCACTACGAATGTCTCCCCGTAAATCCGGTTGAAGCGGATCGCGATGTCACGCGCCAACTCCACATGCTGGCGCTGGTCGTCGCCGACCGGCACCTCGTGTGAGTCGTATAGGAGGATGTCGCCCGCCATGAGCACAGGATAATCGAACAGGCCCGCGGAGACACTTTCCTGTCGCGAGGACTTGTCCTTGAACTGGGTCATTCGCTCCAGCCATCCCATCGGAGTTACGCAATTCAGGACCCAGCAAGACTCCGCGTGCGCCGCCACATGGCTTTGCACGAACACCGTGCTCTTGTCGGGATGCAGTCCTGCGGCGAACAGTACCGCCGCAAGCGATCGGGTCTGCTTTCGCAACTCTTCCGGGTCCTGGTAAACGGTAATCGCATGCAGGTCAACCAGGCAGAAGAAGTTCACCTTCTCTTCCTGTCCGTCAACCCAGCCCTTTATCGCGCCGAGGTAGTTGCCCAACTGCACCTCACCCGACGGCTGTATGCCGCTGAACACTCGACGCCTTTCGGATGTTTGGAGTTCTGCGACCTTCTTGTGTATCTGTGTTGCCATATTGCAATCGACCTCTATGAAATTTCAGGAGTTCTGATACGACTACAGACTTCGCCAGAACGGTGTGCCGATGCGTACCATCGTGCAATTGCCTCCATGCGCTAGAAAAAATTGACAACAAAAAACCCGTCCTTCGAAGGGACGGGTTTAATCCGTGGTGCCACCCTAGTTTGCCACCGCTGCCCTTGATATTAGCAGTCGCCGGTGACCTTCTTAAAGGTACGGAAGGCTTGCGATTGCGCCTTCGATACCCTGGGCTCTGTAACGGTGCCCTATCCGGCCACGCCTACTAACCCAGAAAGGGCGTTCGGGTGGCGGCTCACAGGCCCATTCGATCATCTACGCGAGTGCCGGCTCTCACCTTGCCCGGCTCTCTGAGACTCCGCTGGATGACTTACTAATCCTGCTCAATGCCTTTAGACTTTAGCCTATGCAAAAAATGTTAGCGGGTTTGGTTTGCATCTGTCAATGTTTAGATGGTGGCGCTTTACGCATCCGATGCCAGTTTGCCACTCTCCGCCCAGTTATCCTTCGACACGTCCTCGAAGACAATGATGGTCGCCTCAGGAGGGGCACCGGCGATGTCATGGACTGCATCAGTAATGGCTTTCGCGAGCTTTGCCTTCTGCTCGTGCGTCCTGCCCGGCCACATCTCTACTCGTACTATAGGCATTTCTTACTCCTGTCGATTCCTGTCTGCGCAGACTATGAGTCTCATGAATGCAGAGTTGGAGTTCAGTTTCTTCGCAGGAGCATCCTACCAAGAATGAACATCGCAATCAATCCAACCGCGATACCAGCC
>CAZWDM010000001.1:128081-168335 GCA_964632415.1 uncultured Dehalococcoidia bacterium
CAGGAGCATCCTACCAAGAATGAACATCGCAATCAATCCAACCGCGATACCAGCCCTTATGAGCCTGCCCCTGTCTTCAAACGAAATGTAACGCGTCTCCTCAGGGGTAATCTCGATGATACCGATCGGTTTCACTTCGACGCCCCCACCGCCACCGCCACCGCCTTGTCTCTGGGCTTCATCTCCATTTCCTTCTCCGAAGCCGCCGCCGAATCCATACCGAACCTTTGCCACGGGAATGATCGTCCTGCCTTCCGCGGTGATTGGTTCGCCATAGACAGTGTGAACATTCGCCGTGCCTTCAATACGCTCCGTGACGCTTCTAAAAATGTCCTGCAAAGACACGAGCATTCTCCATTGGCCTGATTGGTTAATTGTCGCAGACGATCCGGGATCAGGTTAGATAGCCCGCGACTCTGTCAAGAATCGCGCAGCCCACATCGTACTTGCTCATCAGTGGCAGCGCATCCTGACCGCCTTCCCTATCCAGAAGCAAAACCCTGTTCGTATCCACAGCGAAGCCGCTGTCCTGCGCGGTTATGTCGTTCGCGGCGATCAGGTGCAGTCCCTTGCCCAGTAACTTGCTCTTCGCATTAGCAAGGAGGTCCTCGCTCTCAGCCGCGAATCCAACCTTCACCAGATGCTCGTTGGCGATCTCCGCGACAATGTCCGGGTTCTTCACCAGCTCGATTTCCCATGTGTCTGCCGCGCCCTTCTTCACTTTTTGCTCGGAGGCGTTCAGGGGACGCCAGTCCGCAACTGCCGCCGCCATCACGAGCGCGTCCGCATCCTCGCACTCAATGTCCAGGGCAGTCTGCATCTGCAGGGCGCTTTGCACCTTGACCACCTTGATGCCAAACGGGTCGGGCAGGGCAGTTGGTGCGGATACGATGGTAACGGTAGCTCCCCGGTCCCTTGCCGCTTCGGCGACGGCGAAGCCCATCTTGCCCGACGAGTGATTGGCGATGACACGCACCGGGTCGATTGGCTCCTGAGTTCCTCCCGCGCTCACCACTACCTTGCGTCCGGTTAAGTCTCCGTGGCGGCCGAGAGTCTGTCGCAGGCAGCCCAGAAGGTCGGGAGTCTCCAACAGTCGTCCTTTCCCGACCAGCCCCGATGCAAGACGGCCGCTCGCAGGCCCCGCGATCACGCACCCCCTTGCCAGCAGAGTCTCTATATTTTGCTGCGTCGCAGGGTTGTCGTACATGTGAGCATCCATTGCAGGTGCAACAATCAGAGGTGCCCTGGTCGCCAGAATCGTGGTGGTCAGCGCGTCGTCGGCTAACCCATTGGCTATCTTGGCTATGGTATTCGCGGTAGCGGGCGCCACGATAACTGCGTCGGCGCGCTCCGCGACGGCAACGTGGTCGATGCTCAGCTCGGACTGGGGATCGAACACATCCGTGATGACACTGCGATGCGTAATGCTCTGGAATGTCAGTGGAGACAGAAACTTGCAGGCATCGGGTGACATCAGCACATCGACCAGGGCGCCGGACTGCCTGAGCTTGCTGGCGAGATCAACCGCCTTGTAGCAGGCAATACTGCCCGTCACGCCGAGTGCAATGCTTGCGTTTGCCAGGGGATCCGGCACATTACACCTCCATCCTGGAACCGGGCACTAACCGGACATTCCGTGAATCAGCCGCAGCCCGGTCAGAGTGAGGTCGGGATTGACATCGTCAAACACGCCCGCCTCTTTTTCGATGACGTGAGCCATGCCACCTGTGGCGACAACTTTGGCGCCTCCGCCAAGCTCCTTGTCGAAGCGAGCCACCATCCCTTTAACCAGCTCCGCGTAGCCCAACACTATGCCCGACTGAATTGCGTGGATGGTGTTTCTTCCGATCGGTGTCTCCGGGCTGACCAGTTCCACGCGCCGGAGCTGCGAGGTGTTGCTGAAGAGCGCATCGTGGGCGATCGTCATACCAGGCGCAATCGCTCCGCCCAGGTAGTCTCCTCCGGCGGTAACGGCATCGAATACAGTTGCCGTGCCCATATCTACGACGATGACGGGCCCACCATATAGCTTCAGCGCTGCTGCCGCGTCGACGATGCGGTCAGCACCAACGTCGCGTGGGTTGTCGTACAAGATGCGTATTCCGGTGCGGGTGCCCGCAGCTACAACCAGGGGGTCCACCTTGAAGTATTGCCGGCACAACTCGGCGAACATCGGTGTAAGCGGCGGAACCACGCTGCACAATGCAACATCATTTATGTCCTGCGCCGACATACCGCGAAGGTTTAGCAACTGCGTGAGGACGATGCTGTACTCATCCGGCGTCTTCGACCGATCGGTGGAGAGCCTCCACGTTGCCGTAAGGCGCTCGCCGTCGAATACGCCAAGGGTGATGTTCGTATTGCCGATGTCCAAGGCTAACAGCATAGAAGCGGTCTCCCGTCAGTCGATGAAACTCCGGGCATTACCAGTTGCCGGGCTGCTTTGCCCTGCTACTTGCGGAAGATTGCGTTGCCTTCTCGGCGCCAGTTCAACTGAAGCAGCGTGCTGGCGGAGAGCAACTTCTCAAGGGTCGGATACTCGGAGTCGCTAAGCCTGGAGGCCCCAAGGATTTTCGCCGCGTCGGACGCCGCTGACCTTCCCGCGATCTTTTCCGCTTCACGCTCCGACCAGGCTGCATCAACTGCGACTTCCCAGCTTACGCCCACAACCACTCCATTGGAACTGTCCGAATCCGCCTTTTCCTGCTTTGGTTCAGCCTGTGACTCAACCGGCATGGCTTCGCTGGCAGGCTTCGCCTTGCTTTCGGAAGCGGCAATATCGTCGACAGTATTGTCGGTGGTGCCGTTTTCTTCCGACTTTGCAGTCGAGGTACTCCTGGCAGAGGGAGGTCTCGTTGATCCCAAGAGCCTACGGCCGGACTGGGGTCTGGATTCACTCTGCCTGCGACCCGACTTGGCGCGGCTGCTCTTGGGCTTCTCGTCCTTGGCCCTCGAATCGGCTGGCTCCTGCGTGGCATCCCTTGGGTCAACAAGCCTCGCGGCACGATTCTCATTGTCCGCCCGAACCGGTGGCGGCGTTACATTGTCCGTTCGCACCGGCGGTGTAATCTGATCTCGACCAACCAACTGGACAACGACGTCTCCGCTTCCGTCCTTCGGTCGAGTGACATCTATGATGTCGGTGTTCGCATCCAGGAACTGCGTGAACAGTCGGAATTTGAGGTCCTTGAAGTTAAAGCTGGGCTCGATGCGGCGCATCGTCTGGTACAACTTGGACCCGACTACCTCGCCTACTTCGTCCATTGAGACGTCCATTGCTCGAAGGAGGAGGGCCTTGGCATCCGCTTCAGCAGAGGCCGATTGCGACGCCTGGCTTCCGTTGCGACGGCCTGACCGGCGTCGAGGCTGGGAACCCTGGGAGGAAACCCGCTTTTCCGCATCGAGGAAGATGTAGCGGTCGCAGCTCTTTATGAGCGTGGGGGAAGTCGCTTCACGGCGTCCGGCGACGATTACGCTCTTGCCCGAAGATCGAAGCTTGCCAACGAGCGGTACGAAGTCACTATCGGAAGACACAATTACAAACGTGTCAATCGGAGAACTGTAGAGCAGGTCGATGGCTTCAATTGCCAGACGGATGTCGCTCGAATTCTTGCCGGACTTGTTGGAGTGGTACTGGTGGATGGGCTCTATGCCCAGTTCGAGGAGCTGATCCTGCTTTCCACGCTGGACCGACCAGTCGCCGTAGGCCCGTCGAATTATGACGCGCCCTACGTCGGATAGCTGGTCAAGCAGATGCTGGATGGCGTCAAGCCCGACATTTTCGTAGTCAATTAATACTGCAACATTTGCGTCAACCAAAATCTCTTGTCCATTCGCATTGATTTTATCGCTGGCATTTACTCGACGCATTATAGCACTTTTATGCGTAAAAGAATAATTTCAGCTATGTCGGAGCCACGAGTCGGCCTTCGCCGTTCGGTTTTAGGGCACTTTACGGGTCACTTGAAGGCCGGCATCACTTCTTCGCAGAAGAGCCGCAGCGAACTGGATATCTTGTCCTCCGGGATGAGTTCTCCGGCGTTGAATTCGGCTACTACCCCTGTCAAGCTCAGGGTATCCCTCATGTTCCGCAGTTGCTCTATGACCATCTCGGGTGTGCCTACCGCTGCCTTCTGCCCTATAACATCGCGCTCCCATTCGAGGACGGCAAGCTGTGCGCCGCGTTCTGCCCGTTCCTCTCCGGGGTCAGCTCCGGCGCGCGAGGCCGAGGCCGAGAGCTGGCCGCCCAGCCTTCGGAACTGGCGCATGAAGCTCTCTTCAGGTACGGCTATCGCGTCCTTCTCGGTCTCGCCGACATACACGGGCACCCGCAGCGATACGTCAATCTCGCCATCGTGCCCCGCCTGTTCCCAGGCCGCCCGATAGCTCTCGACCTGCTCACCAACCTGGTTGAGGCTCAGGCCTCTCACGCCGACGAACACCGCGAATCCCATTTCCCCGATAACCGGGAAGGTGTCGGATGTTGTTGCCGCAATGCGGATTGGCGGGTGGGGCTGCTGGTACGGCTTCGGTACCAGGCAGACATCGCTATAGCTGTAGTAGTCACCCTCGTAACTGAAGCGCTCTTCGCGCCATGCCGTCATTATGATGTCGAGGTACTCGTAAAAGCGCTCGCGGCTTTCGGAATAGGGTATGTTGTAACCCTCATAGGAGCCTGGAAGACCGCTGCGCCCCACACCGAAGTCGAAGCGGCCTTCGCTGATGTGATCTATGGTAGCTGCCTCTTCCGCAGTACGAAGAGGATTGCCGAGAGGCAACACGCTGACTGCGGTTCCAACTCTGAGCCGCTCGGTTCGAGAGGCTATTGCCGACGCGATTGCGTGGGGGGAAGACAGCACGGAACGCGCGGGATTGAAGTGCGATTCCGCGAGCCAGACGCCGCCCAGGCCAAGTTCTTCCGCAAGCGCGATGTGGTCGAACGCTTCTCGGAATGCATCGGCTTGTGTCGTACCTTCCCGGCGGTGAAACTCCATAAAAGACCCGAACTGCATCTCTTTCTCTCCCTGTGACGGTTGCGATATTCCCCAGTGGGAACTTGTGGCAAGCCTACGCTTTCGCAATGGGTCGGTCAAGCCTCGTTCCAGCAAATTGGCAACGCCGGGAACCCCAATTCACTTTGCGCCAATCCCGCAATGCGATATGATTGTTCTGAACGAGACTTTAATGATTGCAAAATACTCCATGTGTGTGTGGGAACCGAGGAAGCGATGATTTTTGAGGAGCGCCGTACCGTCGTCGAGCCCGACAAGTTGGACGATTATGTGAATGCCTGTCACAGGCAGATCTGGCCGTTGATTCGGTCCTCGGGTGGTCGTGTCGTGTGCCTGCTCAGCGGAATGATCGGGAATCCGCAGAATGAGCTGGTCCAGATAACATCCTGGCGGTCCCTGTATGCGTGGGAGAAGGCACAGCCTGACGTGCGTGTGGACTTGCCTGGAATCTACCGTTCAGAGGAAGTGCGTATGCTGCGCTCAATCTCCTCGCGTCCCAAGTCAGTGATTCCTGCCAGGGACCGGCGTCCCGTGTATGGTTTCCGCCGCTTCTTCATCGAAACGCAGGATGTCGACGAGTTCGTCCACTGTTCAGAAGATGGCATCTGGCCGAGAATCGAGTCGATGGGTGCGAGCATACTGGGGATGTGGACGCCGACCGCGATGGCCCGCCCAATGGAGATTGTGCTGGCAACCGGCTACGATAGCCCGGCGCACTGGGAGCAGACCCGTTACGACGGAGCGCGGCCTCTTGGCGTCAATAGGGAGTTGTGGGAAAACGAGAACGAACTTCGCCGCCGCCGCGTTGAGATGACTCTGAAGAGCTGGGTGTGCCTGATGCGCGCCCATGACGTCTCGTAACCGCTCAACGTAGCACGACGAGGGCCCGGCTAGTCGTAGAACATGCAGCCTATGCCGTGATAGCCTATCGTAACCTCGCCGTTCTCCACCGTTACAGGCGTAATCCTGTCACCGTCCGCAAGCTCCTCCACCTCCGCCCATCTCTCGGGGTACTCCGCAAGGTCGATTTCCTCGTATTCCTTGCCCTGATCGTCAAGTTCCATCTTTACGGTAACGCAGATCTCGCAGGTGGGATGCGTATAGATCAAAATGTTGGACTCTGCCAAGTCTCGCCTCCGTTAGTCAAGTGTTCGGCGCTGCAGTTACATGAGCCGCTCTAGGACACGCAGCCGATTCCGTTGACGCCTACGGTGACCTCGTCACCATCGATCACCACCGGCGTAAGCCTGATCCCGTCGGTGTGCGGCAGAATCTCGGGCCAGCGTTCCGGGTGCAGGGAGAGGTTGATCTCCTCGTATGGCGTGCCGGCCTTTTCCAGGTCGGCCTTGACTATGTCCGTGTATCCGCATCCGATCGTAGAATAGACCAGTACCTTGTCAGCCAATTTGCTTACTCTCCTCGCGTCTTACTTGTCTCGCTGCATTGCATGATAGCCTCAACTTACCGCCGAGCGCAAAACCGAGACTCCGTGCAAACCCTATTGCGCGGCGTCGGTCAGCATCCGTCGGAGAATCTTGCCCGACGGGTTCTTCGGTATCGCGTCAATAAACTCGACCTCGCGCACGTGCTTAAAGGTGGCGACCCGTGATGCCACGAAGCTCATCACATCATCACCTGACAGTTCGACGCCTTGCCGTGCGACCACAAACGCCTTTGGCACTTCGCCTGCCTCGACATCGGGCTTGGGAACGACCGCGGCGTCCGCGATTCCGGGATGCTCCAGTAGCAGCCCTTCAAGTTCAGCAGGCGGAACCTGGAATCCCTTGTACTTGATCAGCTCTTTCTTGCGGTCCAGTATCCAGACGCAGCCGTCTTCGTTCATACGCACGATATCGCCCGTGTAAAGCCAGCCGTCATCGTCAATCGTCTCTCGCGTCGCTTCCTCGTTGTTGTAATAGCCCTTCATCACCTGAGGGCCTCTAACAAGAAGCTCGCCAACCTCACCGGCAGGCACATCTTTTGTGGCTGTCTCAAGGTCGACTACACGTTCCTCGGTATCTGCAATTGCGGGTCCTACCGAACCCGCCGTCATCCTGTCCGGTTCAATGTAATCCAGATTGGATACCGGCGACAGTTCGGTCATACCGTAAGCCTGGAATACGGGGAAGCCGGCGACATCCTGTACGCGCATCTGCAGCTCTTCCGATGCAGGCGCCGCCGCAAGACACGCCGCCTTCATCGATGAAAGGTCATACCCTTCCATGTCGGGAAGCAGCGAAAGACCAATTCCCACCGGTGGGACGGTGTAGAGGTGCGTAACATTGTGCGTAGAAATCAGGCTCAGCATCTCTGCCATGTCAAAGCGGCCCATCATTATCTGAGTCCCACCCGTGGCGATGACGGCGTTCATGAGCACCTGCATGCCATAGATGTGAAACAGCGGGAGGTGTACCAGCAGCACATCATCCTCCACCTGCTGAAGAGCTTCCCCCGGCCTTTCTATGAACTGCCTGATGTTTGCAGTCATGTTGTAATGCGTCAGCATTACGCCTTTTGAAAGGCCCGTTGTGCCGCTCGAATAGGGGAGCGCCGCCAGATCTTCTTTTGCGTCTATACTGACGGGCGGCGGAGTCGCGGGCGACCGCTCTATCAGACCCCAGAACGAGTCCGACTCCCGTGATGTCTGCTCGATGACTATCAGGCGTTTCACTTTGGGGGCGCCGTCTCGCGCTGATTCCGCCATCTGCACCAGCGAGTCATGCACTACCAGAATCTCCGCGCCGCTGTTGTCAAGCTGGTGGGCGATCTCCCGTTCCCGGTAGCCTGAGTTGATTGTCGTCACAACTGCGCCCGCCTTGATGATGCCAAAGAATGCAATCTCAAACTCGACGCAGTTCGGAGCAAGCAGACCGACCCGGTCGCCCTTCCTGACGCCCAATCTTGCCAGAGCCGCACCGAATCTGTTGCTGTACATATCGAGCTGCTGGTATGAGTAGGTAAACTCGCCATCAATCACTGCGACTTTCTGAGGAAGACGCCGCGCCGTATCCGACAGAATCTGTTGAAGCGGATGCGTAGGGTAGGGGGCTAATGATGGACGGGTTGCTTTTGCGCTCGGCATGTATCGCCTCCTTTCCTCAATCGAGTTCAAATGGAAGGTGTGCACTTTGTCGCTGACAGTCGTCAGCTCAGAAATATCGTAATCCCTGCGTGAGGGAAGTTCAATTCGATACTCGCGCGACGCTCCCGCTGCAGTGTGCTGACATAGTCCACGCGCTCAGGATGGTCGGCTGGTAACTTGTGCGGGCAAGTCTCCCTGCGCTCCTCCTGCGGGCAAAGGTGCAGGTCTGCCTGAAAATCCCAGAAGCCCACGAGTTTCATAGGGAAGAACAGCGTTTCAGCCACTGTACGCAGGTCCGCAAGGATCTCACTGGCGCGCGCATCGCCTTCGATCTCCACAGCGAGTGTAACCCTGTCAATTGCCATAAAGTTGTCTCAGCACGCGGCTACAGTGTAGCGGCGGTGCCTGCGATCAGCGTGCTGGCTGCCGCGAACATGCCGCCGGGACCGTGGGCAATTCCAACCTCTGCCCCCTTGACTTGACGTTCGCCCGCTTCTCCCCGCAACTGCCGGGTAAGCTCAATTAGGGTGAACATCCCGTACATCCCGGAGTGGGTGTAGGACAGACCGCCCCCGTTCGTGTTCATTGGGAAATCTCCGCCCGGTCCGGTTCGCTGCTCCGCCATAAATGGTCCGCTCTCCCCCGGCTTCACGAATCCGAGGTCTTCGAGGGCGAGCATCGGCGTGAATGCGAAAGCGTCGTAGAGTTCGGCGACATCAATATCCGTTTGCGATACCCCTGCCATTTCAAACGCCGCCTTGCCGGATACCTTCGCCGCTCTCGATGTCGTCATATCGGCCATCATGCTCACCATGTTATGCTCTGTGGCCTCGCCGGTGCCGAGTATGAATACAGGGGGCCTCCGTAGCGCCCTCGCTCTCTCAGCGCCGGTCAGGACGATTGCCCCCCCAGCATCAGCCACGAGGCAGCACATGAAGAGCGTGTAAGGCCAGCAGATAGGCCGGGAGTTCATTACGTCATCGACAGTGATCGGCTCCTTCATCATCGCCATCGGATGCATAGCCGCCCACTTTCGATTCGACACCGCTACCTCGGCCATCTGCTCGCGCGTTGTGCCGTATTCGTGCATGTGCCTCGTTGCCGGCAGGGAAAACAGGGTTGTGGGCCCAAAAGTGCCAAAAGGCGCCTCGAACTGTCCCTGAGGCGAGTCCGGTGGAATGCCGCCGATGCCCATTCCCACGCGCGACCGGCCGCTCTCTCCGTGGGTTATGAGGGCAACCTCGATTAGCCCTGCCTCTATGGCGAGCATCGCATGTTCCACATGCATGATGAATGAGCAGCCGCCGACGTTGGTGCCGTCGCTATAGCGTGGCACGATTCCCAGGTATTCGCCAAGCTGAACGCTCGTAACCCCCGCCGTAAACAGCCCGTCCACATCGGCGATGGTCAGCCCCGCGTCATTGAGCGCATTGCGTGCAGCTTCCGCGTGCAGTGTCAGCGCGGACTTGTCGGGGAGCACGCCGATCTCATCTGACTCACTGGCGCCGACGATCGCGACTCGTCCCCTAAGGCTCTTCGCATCATTGGCCATTTAAGTCACATCCCGTTCATCCTGCTGGAACGTGGCAGGACTAAAGCGAGGCAGCGTGAAGTCGTCATCCACATCATCGAAGACAATCTCGACAGGCATTTCGCACTGCACCAGCTCCGGGTCGGGCTCGACGCCAACTAGGTTCGTCATCATTCTCGGCCCCTCGTCCAGTTCGACTACCGCAATGATGTATGGCGCTACAAATCCGGGAGCGGCGCGATGATTGATGACGAATGAGTAAAGTCTGCCTCGTCCGCTCGCCTCCTCCCACTCCACATTGGCCGAAAGACATGAGGGGCAGAAAGGACGCGGGTAGTAGTATGCGTGACCGCATTCTCCGCATCGCTGAATCAGTAGCCTGCGCTCCTTAAGCGCGTCGAAGAAAGGCTTGCTTTCGGGCGTTGGCTGCGGGAGAGCCG
Organism: uncultured Dehalococcoidia bacterium; assembly: GCA_964632415.1. Lineage (GTDB taxonomy): Bacteria > Chloroflexota > Dehalococcoidia > Lucifugimonadales > JADFKI01 > Bin90. The sequence goes on from CAZWDM010000001.1 coordinate 138,147, forward strand.
CACGATTGATAGTCAAGGACTTGCTCCAGGAATCGATAAACTGTTTGCCAAGAGAGTTTATTCCGCGTGCAGCCGGGCGTCAAATGCCGAAAGCCCGACTTACGCGGCCATAAGGGGGCATGAGATAATGCCGTCAATTCGGAACTGAATGAAAGGTCAGAGTATGCAACTCAATGAATTCATCGAACAATGCCTTGAGGACTATCGCAGGCGCGTAGATGCCGCGACAGCGCCACTTACGGAAGAGGAGATGGGGTGGAGACCTGACGCCGAATCCAACTCCATCGCGTTCATCATGTGGCACACCGCGCGTGTTGAGGATCGGCTTGTTAATGTCTTCGCGCGTGGCGCGGAAGAGGTATGGACTAGAGACGGCTGGAGTGCCAGAACCGGAATCCCCGAAGCAGACCACGGCGTGAATTATTCGCTTGAGCAGGTCGCAGCCCTGCCGCCCATCACTAAGGAGGATCTGCAGGAATACCTCGAAGCGGTGCGAGAGGAAACGCTTACATACCTTCGCGGCCTGGACGATGATGACTTCGATGCAGTGCCCGAGGACAGGACGCCATTCCCCGAGTTCCCGGCGACGGTCCGATATTTCAGGGGCCGCAGCATTGGGGGTATATTCCGCCAGCTGGTCGGCGAAGAAGACCAGCATCTCGGTCAGGTATCCTACATCCGGGGCCTCCAACGCGGCTTCGGCAAGTAGTGTCGAACCTTGGCGAAGCAAGGTCCGGAAATTAAGCTCGGCATGACCAGGGGAACCTGGAAATCGAGGAGGAAAACGTCGCAAGCAGAGCATAAGTACCTGCTTACTACGCTGTTGAAGCGCGTTTCTCGCGCCTTCTACCTGTCCATTCGCGTGCTGCCCCCCGGAATGCGGGTGCCCGTTGCTATTGCTTACCTGCTCGCCCGTGCTGCGGATACAATCGCAGACACCGCCACCGTCCCCGTCGAAGAGCGCATAAAGCACCTGAACGAGTTCAGGCGATTAACCTTGGGTGAGGGCGAGGACGGCGCCCCTTCAAGACTATCCGCCGAGCTGACAGACCTGCAGCCCACGGAAGGCGAGCGCGCGCTGCTCGGAGAGTTGCAGTCCGCATTTGGCCTGATGCAGGTGCTGAGCGAAGCAGACGCCAGGTCGGTACGCTCGGTTTTGACGACGCTGACGGACGGCATGCTCTTCGACCTCAGGACTTTTCGCGCTGAGAGTGCCGGAGAGATAACCGCGCTGGCAACGACCGAAGAGCTCGACCGTTACTGCTACCTTATTGCAGGCTGCGTGGGTGAGTTCTGGACGGACATTTCCATTGCCTACAATCCGCCCCTGTCGAAGTGGGATGCCGCCCGAATGAGAGCAATTGGGGTACGCTTCGGTCTCGCACTTCAAATGACCAATATCCTGAGAGACGTGCCGAGAGACTTGCAGATGGGGCGCTGTTACCTGCCGCAGGCTGAGATCGAGCGCGTGGGCTTACGATTCGATGATCTGCAGGATCCCCTGGATACCCGGAGAGCGAGGCCGCTTCTGAACTGGGGCATTAGTCGTACATTGGATCACTACGAAGCGGCGGAACAGTACATTCTCGCGCTTCCGCGCCGCAATCTCCGTCTGCGGCTTGCCGCCCTCTGGCCCGTCCTTATCGGCCTTGGGACGCTCGCCAGGTTGGCGCAAAGCAAAGACTGGCTGGATCCAGCAGTACGCGTCAGAGTACCGCGTCGCACCGTATATGGCATAATTGCGCTGTCCCTCGTGTGCGGGCGCTCCAATGCGCTGACGAGCTTTTGGATTCGGCGGATCCGACGGCGCGTTGAGCGGGCACTGCGGGAAGCCTGAACAACATTCATTAAGTTAAGAATAGAAACCGGATGGAACCAATAAGGAGCAAGCCAGTGGCAAACGAATCCAATCGCAAAATAACCCTCAAATCGAGGCCCGATGGCTATCCAAAGCCCTCCGACTTCGAACTAATCGAAGAACCGATCCCTCAGCCACGGGAAGGGGAGGTGCTAATACAGTCGAACTGGCTCTCGCTCGATCCCTATATGCGAGGTCGCATGCGTGATGCAGCGTCTTACGCCCCGTCTGTCCAATTGGGCGATGTCATGGTCGGAGGCGCTGTCGGACGCATCATCGAGTCGCGCACACCCGCATTCAGCGTCGGTGAAATCGTGGAGGGCAGGCTCGGCTGGCAGGAATACGCCGTTTCCGACGGGAGCGACCTTCGACGTGTCGATCCCGCTCTTGGCCCCCTCTCGACCTCACTTGGCATACTGGGCATGCCTGGTATGACCGCCTACTTTGGCTTTCTGGATATCTGCGATCCCAGGCCCGGGGACACTGTGGTTGTATCGGCTGCATCCGGGGCCGTAGGGCAGGTCGTAGGGCAGATCGCGAAGTTGATGGGCTGCTATGTGGTGGGGACGGCAGGTTCGCAGGAAAAGATAGACTACATCGTAAGCGAGCTTGGATTCGACGTCGGCATCAACTACAAGACTGAGGATGTCCCCGAGGCTCTGGCTGCTGCCTGTCCACTGGGAATCGATGTGTATTTCGACAATGTAGGCGGCCCGGTTACGGACGCCGTGATGGAGAATCTTGCTGACTTCGCCCGCATCTCAGTGTGCGGTCAGATTTCGCAGTACAACCTTGCCGACCCTGAGATGGGCCCCAGGAATACCCGCAACCTCACCACCCATCAGGCGCGCATGGAAGGCTTCTTGGTTTTCCAGTTTGCCAACCGTCACGAAACAGCCCGCCAGCGCATGGCTGGCTGGATCAGGGAAGGGAAGCTGAAATACAGGGAAGACGTGGTGGAGGGCATCGAGAATGCGCCCGCCGCATTCATCGGAATGATGCATGGCGAGAATTTCGGCAAGCTGCTTATAAAGATCTCCGATGAATAGGCTGATCTGACTCTGCATAAAGCTGTGGTACACTCTGCGAATCGCAATACACCCTTGTCAGAAGGAAAAATTATGAGAACAATCGACGCCATCGCCCAGATTATGAAGAAAGAGGGGATCGAATATCTTAGCGCGTTCCCCACAACACCTGTAATCGAAGCCGCGGCGGACGCTGGCATCCGACCGATAATCTGCCGCCAGGAGCGTGCCGGCGTTGGAATCGGGGACGGCTACACCCGCGTCACCAACGGCAGGCCTCCCGGTGTATTCGCCATGCAGTATGGTCCCGGCGCGGAGAACGCCTACGCCGGTGTGGCGACTGCATTCTCCGATGCCGTGCCAATGCTTCTTCTGCCGCTTGGCCATCCGCGAGAGCGCGATGGCATCTTCCCGCACTACAGCTCGCTGCGCAGCTACTCCTCCGTGACGAAGCAGATCGAGCAGATCAATGTGCCGGAGCGAGTCGTAGATACGATGCGCCGTGCATTCTCGGCGCTCAAGCGGGGCAGGCCCGGGCCTGTGATGGTGGAGATACCCGCCGATGTTGCGACCGCTGAAGTACTGGACAACATCGTGGACGGCTACCGACCGGTGAAGCCGTCTCCTGCTGCCGGAAATCCGGCTGACATCCAGGCAGCAGCGGAGGCGCTGATGAGCGCGGAGAATCCGGTCATTCACGCCGGGCAGGGCGTGATGTACGCCGGTGCAACCGACGAGCTTGTCGAGCTTGCGGAACTCGCGCAGCTCCCGGTCATGACCACCATGGCAGGCAAGAGCGCCTTCCCCGAAAAGCACCCGCTCGCACTTGGAAGCGGCTCCGGTGTGATGAGCCGTCCGGTCTATCACTTCGTCAGCAGGGCGGATGTGGTATTCGGCATCGGCACCAGCTTCACTCAGCACGGCATGACAATGAACGTTCCCGGCGGCAAGACGCTCATCCACGCCACGAACGATCCGGTGGACATCGACAAGAACTACTCCATAGATCACCCCATCGTCGGCGATGCCAAGCTGGTGCTGAGGCAGTTCATAGACGCTTGCAAGGACATTCTTGGTGACAGGCAGCGGACGGACGCATCGGTCGCCGAAGAGATCGCATCGGTCCGGCAGGAGTGGCTTGACGAGTGGATGCCAACTCTAACATCGAACCAGAAGCCCATCACGCCTTACAGGGTCATCTGGGAGTTCATGCAGAATGTGAACTCTGACGACGCCATAGTAACTCACGACTCTGGAAGCCCCCGTGACCAGATTATGCCCTTCTATCAGGCAGGCGGTCCAAGAACCTATCTTGGCTGGGGCAAGTCCCACGGCCTGGGCACCGGACTGGGCTTGAACATCGGCGCCAAGCTGGCCGACCCGGACAAGTTCGTGGTCAACTTCATGGGCGATGCGGCATTCGGCATGATCGGCCTGGACTTCGAGACCGCCGTTCGCAGCAACATTCCAATTCTCACGGTGGTCTTCAATAACTCGACTATGGCGATCGAGACTGACGCGATGTCACTCTCGCACGACCTGTACGGTACGCGAGACCTCGGCGGTCGCTATGCCGAACTGGGCCGCGACATGGGTGGCTGGGCAGAACGCGTCGAAGACCCGAATGAGGTTGCGGCCGCGATCCTCCGAGCAAAGGAAGCCACAGAGAACGGTCAGGCTGCGCTGCTGGAATTCATCACGAACGAAGAACGGGCCTTCTCACACCGGCGCCCCTTCTAGTACCCATCGTGAAGTACCATGTGCTGGTAGCTCGTCCTGAGGACGGCAGTGTTCTGGCGCTGCCGTCTTCTGGCGGATGGGCAGTTCCCGTCTTTGAGCCTGTCACGACAGATGCGCGAATCGTCGATCATATCAACGACGAGCTGCAGCGCCAGATGGGGTTTCAAGTATGGACTCTGAGGTGCGCTGACCGCGGCGAAACTGACGGTGATCGTTGGCGCATATTCTTTTCCGTGGCTCGGGAGAGCAGGGTTGCAATCCCGGAGGGTGCGAGGTGGCTATCGCGTGACCAAGCGAGCACCGCCCACTTCGACAACGCGTCGGTGAGTGCCGCCGTGGAGAAGTGGTTTGCCGAAATCGATAGGCCTCACGATCTGCGCGCGCCCTGGGAGGATATTGGCTGGCACGATTCCGCCTGTTCCTGGATTCGTGATCAACTCTCCTCGATTGGACTTCCGGCGAGCGGTCCGATCATTCAAGACCGAGCATGGGGCTTGTCTTGCACGATGAGAATCGCCACCGAATCCGGCAATGTCTATTTCAAGGCGACACCACCCTTTATGGCGCACGAGGGCAGGGCAATGCAGGCGGTCGCTGAGAACTGCCCCGAACTGGTGCCGCCCCCGCTAGCTCTGGACTCCGAACGAGGCTGGCTGCTGATGCCGGACTTCGGCGGACGCATGCTCCACGAATGCCCGGATATTCGGCGCTGGGAAGAGGCACTGAGGATATTCTCGACTGCACAGGTCAGGCAGGCTGACCATGTCGGATTCTGGATGACGCAGAATATTCCGGACAGGCGACTCACCAGGATGGTCGCTATGATTGACCCTCTAATCGCCTCGTGCGCTCAGATGTTGAATGGCGGCTCCGACGGACTTACTGAAGCGGAGATCAACGACCTGCGCTCCCTGTCGATGCCGCTGAAGTTGGTGTGCGCCCGTCTTGCACAGTTCGGCGTTCCGCACACCCTGGTTCACGGCGACCTTGGCGGCAACATCCTCATGACCGACGCAGGCTACACATACTTCGACTGGACCGATGTCTGTATTTCGCATCCCTTCTTCGAGATGGCGACAATCTCCGGTGCGTACTTTGACGAGAGCGTGTTGCGGGACAATCCCGATGCGGAAACCCGATTGCGGGACGCATACCTCAAACCCTGGACGGGAATACTGCCGATGGAAAGACTCGTTGAGGAATTCGAGCATTCACGGCCCCTGGGTACCCTCCACCAGGCAATGACCTACATGTGGATTCTGACCAACATATCACCTGACGCTCGCCCCGAGTTGCACGGTGGCTTGCTCCACTGGGTGCGTAACCTGCTTCGGTTGTGCGGAAGGGGAGCTTGATCTCAAGAGCCTCCAGGCTGCATTAGCCGTCGGAAACTACTTGATCGCGCTTGTCGGACACAATCTGCCCGTCCTTTACCACAAGCATGAGCTTCCGCATGTTGGTGATGTCGTCAAGTGGATTGTCCGCCACCACGATCAGGTCTGCCAGCTTTCCCGCCTCCACCGTACCAAGATCGTCGCCAACGCCGCACAGTTCGGCTGCATTCTTCGTCGCCGCCTGTATCGCCTGCCAGGGTGTCGCGCCATCCCTAACCCAGAGTCCCATCTCCAGCAGAGCCGCTTCGCTCAGGGGGCGGATGTCCGAACCAAGCGCCATCTTGATCCCGGAATCCAGCGCGCGCTTGAACCACATGGCATGTTCGTCACTCGCCGCATCCGCGCGCCGCTGCAGGTCTTCGGCGATCTGCCTCCTCCCCAGCCAGTCGCGCTCCCAGTCGTTCGCCGCCTGTTCCCATGTGAGGTGGGAGATTGCAAGAGTCGGCACATACCAGGTGCCGCTGTCTCGAAACATATCCAGGCACTCTTCGTCCTGGATATATCCGTGCTCAACCGTGTGAGCTCCCAGCTGAATAGCCGCCTTGACCGCGTCCGGGTTGGTTGCGTGTGCCATCACCTTGAATTCTCGCTGGTGACAGATTGCAAACGCTGCCTCTAGTTCATCCTGGAGCAGGAAGGAATGCTTGTGCAGGTCCCACGGCGGTCCCATAATGCCGCCCGTCAGGTTCAGCTTTATGTGATCGACCCCGCTCTTTATCCCCTCGCGGATTGCGTGGACGAACCCGTAGGGACCGTCGCACTCCCGTGCCTGCCCGGATGTCAGGAAGTGCCCGCCCGTCGTGGTGAGGAAATATCCACTCGCGAACACCCGGGGTCCTACCATCCCGCCGCTGTCGAACACGCGTTTCCACGCGACATCCATGTAGTTCGCAGCCCCGCCGCAGCGAACGCTGGTTACGCCCCCGTCTATGATTGCGCGGGACAGTTGTGCGCCGAAGTCGGCGGTTTGCTGCGCAAGCGAGATACCGGATGGCAGAGGGTACTCGGGATGAACATGCACGTCCCAAAGTCCGGGAAGCAGGAATGCGCCGTCTAGTTCGAGAACCCTGGCGTCGCGCGTGTCCGGCGATTTTGCACCGTCCAGCACCTCGACGATCCGCCCCTCTTCTACCGTAACGCTCGCATTGGGTATAGGGAACGGCGAGACGCCGTCGATGACATGGACGTCCATAAGAACGAGTCGTCTCGTCCTACTCGACATACCAGCTCCCATCAAAAATGCGGTCGAAGGCAAATCCCCACGGAGGTCGGAGGAAGCCCAGCGCCCTCACATCCTGCAGCCAGAAGCCATACGGCGAACTGCGGGAGTACGCCCCGCCGCCGACAACTTTGCCTATTCGCGCAAGTATCGAGTCTGCGAGCTCCGCCACAGCCTCCTTGCACAGCAGCCCGCTGCGGCTTGCCTCTCCGCTTCCACTCTCCACGTCTCGCAGCACACCCTCGTATGCCTGCTGGACCAGCCAGGCTTCCAACTCAACGCGAGACCATTCCACCCGTTCGAATGGTCGCATGGACTCTTTCTTCGGCTGCACCTGCTGGCGGGCGGTCTCCACTGCCGACTCCACGACACCCACGATGACCGAGGTGAAGAGGTGACCGGCGGGACGCCCCGCAATTTCTCGCGCTCGCTGCCTCGCGCCGTTATCCGGCCAGGCAGCGCGTGTAGCGGGCATGTCCTTGAAGTCCATGGCATGACTCTGTGTGGCGGTCATGCCGTGCCCGTCCCATGCCCGGGTCAACTGCGCGCCTGCAGATCCATCCCAGGGGACGCCGCGCATATCCATGTAGAAAACATCGGGCGCGCTTTCTCCCTGAGGCACCGCCTGCGTAATCATGAACGAAGTGATTCCGGAACCACTCCCGAAGTGCTTCTGCCCGCTGATTAGGTACTTGCCATCTTCCGTCAGAGGCGTGGCGGTCGCCCTGCTCTTCGACGGATCGCCGCCGCTGCCAGGCTCCGAGATGATTGTGCCCCACCAGCAGCCTTCGAGTGCAGTCTCAAACACCGCTCTACGCTGCTCCTGCCAGGCTCCGGTGTAGGGTGATGGGGCTTTTTCGACCTCCAGCCATCCGCCGAGAACCGCTGGGTGCATTGAAGCCACGAGAGACACGCTCGGATCACCCTTTGCCAGGATGCGAAGCATTTCGCAAAGCGGTCTCGTAAACTCCACAACGCCTCCGTTGATGCCGCCCATTTCGGGAGGCGCGCCGGTAAGGTGGAATCCGGCTTCAGTCAGTGCGTCGAAGTCCGCCCGCTCCAACGAGCGCCGCTCCTGCCTCTCGGACCGTTCCGCAGCGAACCGGGAAGACAGTTCCTTGATGTTCTCGACTACCTCTTCGACGCGCTTTGCAGTTGCCTGCATTGTGACTCCTTGACGTTTCCAGACCAAATGGTGCTGCGCTAGTCTACGAGTGTTCTCTCCATATGGGCAGTTGGGAATATGGCGAGCACTCTTGCCGGCGCACCGGAGCGGTTAACAAAGCCGTGCCTGACACCAGGAGGCGCGAGTACCGTTTGACCCTCACGAACGGTGATCACGTCGTCACCGAGAATTGCGTCCATCTCACCTTCGAGGATGACCATGGCCTCCTCCGTGGGATGAATGTGCGTCGGCACAACTCCGTCCACGCCCACAAATACATCGCCGACGCTTGTCGATTCGGACCCCTTTTCTCCATCGACGAGCGCCCATCGGTCAACTCCTGGGGAGAGTTCCGCTTTTTCGTAGTCATCTCGATTCAGGACGGGCATTTCTCTTCTCCTTGGATTCGCATTGCGTCTGGTGGGTATTCTTCGCGCAGCACGACCTGTACAGTGAGTGTAGGGAATGCCGGATCCGAAGAATAATCGCATTTGTCATTGGAGCGGGAGACGGGATTCGAACCCGCGACATTCTGCTTGGGAAGCAGATGCTCTACCCCTGAGCTACTCCCGCATACGCAGCGATTTTAGCAGGGCGTCAATGCGCGTGTCCATCCCGACCCGACCGCAACGGAGTGCTCACTTGACACGCGGAAACAATAGACCCACACTTTTAGCCGATTCCGGGGCCCGTCTCGGAATCATTTGCGAATATAGTATGAAAACAACTGGAGGAGGACGACTATGCCGCTGACACCCGCAATCCTGGAAATGGGCATGGGAATTGACCTACATGGTCAGAACTACACCGAAGCTGCCAAGCGTGCTACCTGGAACGCAGTACACCAGAGCAGCCTGATGTTTCTCGGGCTACTTGGACCGAACACATCAAGGGAGATGATCGTCGAGGTGACAATCGGTATTCCCAAGCCCGACGCCGTCGACCAAGATGAGGTTCTGAGCGTGCTTCCGCATGGCAAGGGCGTGCTCAATGTGGTTAAAGGTGGCCTTGAGATCGAGAGCAGGGAAGGGTCTGGCGACGTAACCGTAATGGCGAATGCTGCGGTGGTCGTGAAAGTGAATATCGATTAGTCCACTGTGCTTGTCTAATCGGTGCGGGATTCCGGCGCATCCGACTCGAAGGCCTCTATGATCTCTCGTATGTCATCGGGGACCCGTCTCGGCACGCCGGTATCCGCATCGAAATTGGCGTAGATCGTCTCAGCGCGGTGGCAGGGTGCATCGCTCCCTATCAGGTACATCTCAGTCCTGAACGTGATGCTGCTGTTCCCGATGCGTGACACCCGACTATAGATGTCAAGCAGGTCGTCAACACGTGCCGGTGCAAGGAACTCCATAGTCGCCTTCACTGTCGCTAGGTCGAACCGCTTCCGTATGTCTTCCGTGTAGTGCGGCATTCCCAGATTGCGAAAGTACTCGGCCTGCGCCACTTCTATGAAGTTCATATACTGGGCATTGAATACGATGCCCTGCATGTCACACTCCCCCCATCGGACTCGCAGCCTATGGCGAAACCTGAACTCTTCGTCCGACATCTGCTCTCCCTATTCTCACCAGTGAATTGCGATTGCCATGATTTCTATTCCCTTGCACTTCGTTGAATGATATACTTTTGAATTATGGACAAGCAATTTGACGCGAAATGCAGTGTAATTCATCCCGACAGTCTTGAAGTCGAGGTGGCGTCCGGTAGTATGACCCGGCTCGCGGGAGTCTCCAAGGCGCTGGCGGGTACGGAGGGCATTCACCTGGCGATAGCTACGATCCCGCCGGGATGCGCCTCCAGTCCGCATTACCATGTCAACTGCGAGTCCGCGATATATGTGATGAGTGGCAAGGGACGCTTCCTCACGGGCAGGCACTTGGAGAACACCCTGGAAATTGAGAAGGGCGACTTCATCTATGTCCCACCCGACTCTGTACATCAGCCTGTTAACGACAGTCTGTCAGAACAGATGGAACTCATCGTAGCGAGAAACGCACCTGTCGAGATCGTTGTAGAATTCGACCCGGATTCGGGTAGTCCCGTGGCGTAGCCCGAAGACAGCTTCCCCTTGTGGGCCATTAGCTCAGCCGGTTAGAGCGCAGTCCTGATAAGACTGAGGTCCGTGGTTCGAGTCCACGATGGCCCACCATAAGACCATCCCACCCCCCTTTCATTCCCCCCCCCCACGATGCGGGCATATACGCCAACTCAATTCGGTTTTTCCCGTGCTCATCCTGGACTGGATAAAGTTGCCCAAGATGACCGTGGCGGTGATGAACCTGGCATTTGTGTGCAATCAGGCCGCAACCGGCCGCGTTCGCAGTATCCCGCTCCCGCCTTCACAGACGCCTCGCTGTCCCAATTGTGGTGTATTATTCCCACGATTGACGCGGCGGATTTACTTGCTACAGTCCACCTTCTCTCTTACACCGGTTCCATGGATTCTACTCCAATTGATTCGCCGGACATCACGCCTTATCTCCCGCTGTGATATCATGCTCTAGGTGCTTTTTGTACGAATGAAATAGAATAGTGCATATTATTCGGCATTAGGCTTCGATTAAAGAGGTTTATACTGGCATGAGCAATCCGGTGGATGAATCAGTGAAGCGCGACCTGAACTTTCCATATATTCTACTTCTGGCAGCAACCATCTCAATCCTTCTTCTGGCCGCCTGCGGAGGGCGCGATAATTCATCGGAGGGCGAGGCTCCTGCCCCGGCAGCAGGATCATCGCAGGCTCAAGCGGGCCAGGCTGGCATCCCGGTTTCGGGCAGCCTGACATTTCCGAACGCGGCGCATCTGTCATTCGAGTCTCCGGGCATCGTCGGCGAAGTGCTCGTGACGGAAGGCGACGTAGTCCGGAGCGGTCAGCCCCTCGCGTCCCTGGACGAGCGGACGGTTTCCCAATTGAGGACGGCGGTAGCCGGTGCCCAATTGGCAGTAACAGCGGCGGAAAACAACGTCGCCGCGCTCCGCCTGGAACCAAACGCTCAAGTTGCGAGTGCGGAACTGGCGGTTGCCTCTGCAGAGGTTGCACTTGACGAAGCAGAGGCGGCGCTGGATCACCTGCGGCAGAGGCCCGGCGTAAATGTCGCTGCCTCGGATCTCGCCGTCGCCCAATCAGGCATAGCCCTGGACGATGCGCGTGAGCGGCTAAATGACCTCCTCGCACCACAGCAGATCGCCGTCTCCGGGGCGGAGGCAAGAGTAGCGGCTGCTAAAGTAGAACTGGATGCTGCGCAGGAGGCATACGACGACATCAGAGATGGCGCCTTCCCGGAGGAATTGCTGCGAGACGCTCAGAACGGTGTCTCCTTTGCCACAACCGCTCTGGAGACTGCCAGGCGGGGCAGTAACGACGCCCAGGCAGCCGCAACGAATGCGCTGGTGCAGGCGAGGGATGCGGAATATCTGGTAAGGGAGCGGTACACAGCGCTGTTCAAGTTCTGGTTCGGTGCCGAGCTGACAGATGACGAACTACAGATGACCGCTGACGAGGTTCTCGAGGCATGGGATATCGATCTCGAGGCCACATTCGAGCGTCTCAATCCTGACTACGCGAGCATAGAGCCCACTCCCGACAATCCTGCGACCCGCTGGAATGAACTAACGATTTGGGCCTGGCTTAACCTGAGCGTTGATTTCCCTGCAATTGTGCCTACGTGTACCGACGAGGATGCAATAGCCAGGAACAAGCGCTGTATAACCCGGGAACTTCAGGGCGCCTACGATGCATACGACAGGGCGCAGGACGCGCTTGACGCCGCTATAAACAATGAAGCGTCGACGATGGAACGCACTGAAGACGCCGTGGCCGCCGCTGAGGCAGCGCTCTCCGATGCTCAGGACGCGCTCCAGGAAGTGGAAGACGGCCCCGACGCCAGCCTGGTCGAGAGCGCAGAGAAGCGCCTTCAGCTCGCCCAGGCGTCCCTGGTTGAGGCTGAAGAAGACCTGGCGGAACTGACGGTTGATATCGATCCGCTGAATGTGACCCTTGCGCGTGCTGCAGTCGCACATGCCGAATTCGTTCACGAAGAGGCAACGGATGCGCTGGATCGCGCGAAAGATGACGACTTGCTAGTTTTGCAGGCTGAGAAGGGCCTCGAGTTGGCGTCGGCCGCACTGATAGATGCGGAAACGAAGCTTAGCAGCGTCCGGGACCTTGTGGGTGACCAGATCGCCGCCGCTGAATCCGAACTCTCCCTGGCTCTCGCGACGCTTGATAGCGCGCAGGAGGCTCTCGACGGCGCGGTAATTTCCTCTCCGATGGATGGAGTGGTCGCATTGGTAAATGTCGAAGTGGATGACCCCGTCGGAGAAGAGCTTTCGGCAATCCATGTCGTATCGACTGATGTGATCGAGATTGACGGTGTGATCGACGCTGCGGGCAGGCCCTTTGTCAGCGAAGGAGCGAGTGCTCTCGTGAGTATTGACAGCCTGGGTGATACCTCACTCGGGGGCAGCGTCAGCTACATTGGCACCGAGGCGCGAACTGAGCGCGGCGTAGTCTCCTACGCGGTTCGCATACGTGTGGTGGTGCCCGACGGAATAAACGTGCCATTCACCCTTAGCGCTGCTTCTGCCAGCATAGATGGCACCTAGTATTTCCATGCCTACTGAAGTGCGGCGACCGTGCCGCATCGAGCCCACTGCGGACATTTCCGGCGATACTTTCCTTATATTCCGCTGTGCCGTCCGCTCCAGCAAACCGAGAGCGTCTGCCGTGCGAGGACGGCCTGGACTTATCCATAAATGATGAACCGCTTATCCGACCTACGGAACGGTGACGAGCCGCCAATCGAAAGGCTGCTGGTACCGGTACAGAGATTCATGCATCGCGAGGCCGGCAGCGGCATTGTGCTGCTGATTGCGGCTATCGTCGCGTTTACGCTCGCTAATTCTCCTCTGCGACAGGGATTCAGCGACCTCTGGGAAACTCACTTCATCATCGGGCTGGAATCCTTTCACTACGACAAGACCTTCCATCACTGGATAAACGACGCGCTGATGGCGGTCTTCTTCTTCGTCGTAGGCCTTGAAATCAAGAGATCTCTCGTCCTGGGTGAGCTGGCGTCCGTGCGCCGAGCAGCCTTGCCCATTGTTGCCGCACTGGGTGGCATGGTCGTCCCCGCGGGTTTTTACCTGTTATTCAACAGCGACGGGGAGGCCGCTAGGGGCTGGGGAGTACCGGTTGCGACAGATATTGCCTTCTCTCTTGGCGTGCTCGCCCTGCTGGGTACGCGTGCGCCGCTATCGCTGAAGGTCTTCCTTACCGCCTTCGCAATCGTTGATGACATCGGCGCCATTACCGTCATAGCAGTCTTCTACACCGAGAGCATCAGCTGGGCGGATCTGGGCGTCGGGCTGGGATTGCTGGTATTCCTGGTGGCATTGAATCTCTCCGGGGTAACGAACTCGCTCGTCTACCTTGTCATCAGCATCATGGTCTGGATCGCGTTCTTCGAGTCAGGAATTCATGCGACTATATCCGGCGTCCTGATAGCAATGACGATTCCACTGAAGGTTAGGATCGATACACAACAGTTCGTTCAGCGCGGTAGAGCACTGATGGATATATTTGAAAGGGAAGGACCTAGCACAACGCGCAGGGGACACTTCGCTCTCACTACTTCGCAACAGCGCGGCGTGCTGGAGGAACTGGATGATGCCTCCAAAGAGGTTGAATCACCACTTCAACGCATCGAGCACATTCTACATCCGTGGGTTGCCTTCGTGATCATACCCGTGTTCGCGCTTGCAAACGCCGGTGTTTCGGTTGGAGACGTGGGGTTGGACGGGCTGGCTTCCCCCGTAACGCTGGGCATCGTAATCGGGCTGGTGGTTGGCAAACCCGTGGGCATCGTGCTCTTCTCGTGGGTGGCGGTGAAGCTTGGGATTGCAGCCATCCCGAGGGACATCGGATGGCTGCAGATACTCGGCGCCTCCCTGTTGGGAGGTATTGGCTTCACGATGTCGATCTTCATCACCGGTCTGGCATTCGTGGACGATGCCTTGATCGCCCAGTCCAAGCTTGCAATACTACTCGCATCTCTAGTAGCAGGCGTAGCGGGATATCTCATAATTCGATACAGCCGGAGAATCCAGAACAGATTCCTGTAGAGGCATAATGGACAAGAGATCACTCGGGCGGAATGGACCTGAAGTTTCAGTAATAGCGTTTGGTGCCTGGCCAATAGGCGGCGGACTCGGGACCGTTCCTGAAGCGCAGGGTATCGCCGCGGTCGAGGCTGCCCTGGATGTGGGAATGACCTTCATCGACACTGCGGAGGGCTACCAGACCAGTGAGACGGTGGTTGGTAAGGCAATTGCGGGCCGGCGGGACGAGGTGTTCCTGGCCACGAAGCTCTCCGGCGACGATCACTCAGCCCGGCACATACTCACAGCGATAGACAACAGCTTGCGCTCGCTCGGCACCGATTACATCGACCTATACCAACTCCATAGCCCGTCGCCGCACTGGCCAATTGGTGAGACTATGGAGAACCTGCTTACCCTTCGTGAGGCTGGCAAGATTCGATACATCGGCGTCTCGAACTTCTCCCCGGACCAGACCAGGGAAGCTATGCAATATGCCGCGATTTACAGCTCCCAGCCGCGTTACAACCTCGTGTGGCGCAACCTGGAAGACGATGTGCTCCCATTCTGCCTGGAAAATGGCATTGGCGTCATCCCGCATTCCGTCCTTTCCAAGGGAGTGCTTGCAGGAAAGCACAGGCCGGGCCACCGGTTCGCCCAGGACGACGAACGCCGGCTCTTTAGCTTCTTCCGTGGCGAGGACTTTGAGGAGGCATACGCCGTTGCGAAGCGCCTCGATGCCTGGGCGCGCGACAACGGCAGGGATATCGTACAGCTCGCAATTGCGTGGGTTCTCGCAAATCCTGCGGTATCTTCTGCCCTGGTTGGTGCCAAGTCTCCCGAGCAGGTCCGGCACAACGCGAAAGCTGCAGATTGGAGTCTTACGCCCCACGATCTTCAGGAAATAGAGGAAGTCATGGGCGGCTACAGGATGACGTGGATGAAGGACGAGCAGTAGCCTTGGCCAATTCAATCTGACTGCCGGTACATCAGGAGTTGGCCCGGGTCTGAACAATTGCCCTCGTGAAGTCCGCTTCACCTGCACAAGATTCTCAAAACATTGACCTCCTCACAGGCGAGCTAGCCAGTTGTCGCCTGGCAATTGCAGTCCACCACAGAGTTCGGCATAACAGCCGGTGAGAAGCCATACCGTTTCGCTGGCCGAAGACATCCTGGAGGGACCGTTGAGAGGATGCGCACCCCGCAGATATAATCCTTTCACTATGCTTGTGCAGGACATTGGCGAATTTGAACTCATCGACATGCTGGCTGGCGTCATTGCTGACAACAACCGCCGGAACATAGCATCGCTTGGCGGCCGTGGCTTGACGATATTGCGCGCCATTGGCGACGACGCAGCGGCTTGGCACTCGACCTCGGGCATCAGGGTCCTCACCACGGACACCATGGTCGAGGGCGTTCACTTCGACCTCCGTTACACCGGCTGGACCGACCTCGGATGGAAGGCCCTTGCTACCAACGTCAGCGACATCGCGGCCATGGGCTGTGCGCCATCTTATGCCACAGTTACGCTGGGGCTTCGCGGAGACCTGCCAGTTGATGGGCTGATGGATATGTATAGAGGGATGATGTCGTTGACGGAGAAGTGCGGCGGCGCAGTAATCGGGGGCGACATAGTGAAATCGCCCGTCTTCTTCATTTCGGTGTCCCTGGAAGGTGTGCTTGCTTCTGACGACAGCGACGGACTTATGCTCCGCGACAGGGCGAAGGTCGGCGACTTGATTGCCGTAACTGGCGAACTTGGCTCTTCAGGGGCTGGACTGCGGCTTCTGACGGAAGGAGCCGATTCCGCCGGACTTTCGAGTCACCGCCTTCTGACGAATGCACACAACCGACCGATTCCCCGCTATGAAGAGGGTGTTCTGCTTGCGAGCCTGGGCGTGAACTGTGCGATGGACGTGAGCGACGGCCTTGTTGACGACCTGGGCAAGCTTTGCCGCGCGAGCGGCGTGGGCGCACGGGTTCGTGGAGCCGACATACCGGTGAATCCTCGCCTGAAATCGACATTTCCTTCAAGCTGGCTCTCACTTGCCCTTGGCGGCGGTGAAGACTATGAGCTTCTCTTCGCGGCGCCCTCCAAAATCATAAGACGTGCCGCAGAGTCTATCCCCACGCCCATATCCGTCATAGGGGAAATCGTTGGAGCAAGGCAGGGAGTCACTGTCTTGGACGAGGACGGCGTAGAAATGGAAGTAGGCTCTGGAGGCTGGGATCATTTCCGAGCCACATAGGGGCTCTGATCCAAAGTGCCGCCAGGTAGAGACGCCTTCACGAAAGCACGGACGTCCGGCGAGATGTCCCAGTTGCCGTTGTGACGCTACACGGCGGCCTCTTCCGCTTCCAGCTTCATTGGGAACTCTCCCTTGAAGAGCACTCCCTCTTCGGGCCACTCCTCCACCGGCATCTCGTAATAGACCTCGATCTCGTTACCGTCGGGGTCGGCGATATAGACGCCGAGCGAAAGGCCGTGATCTCCTATGCCCCGGATATCAACATTCATCGCCTTCAGGTGCTCATAAAGGCTCCTGAGGTCCTCGAAGGTATCCATCTCCCAGGCGAAGTGGGCCAGCCCGACGCGACTGCTGTCAGGACCGCCCGCCTCCCTGCCAAGCCCCATCAGGGCAAGTTCGTGAGTGGAGTCCTCGCGGGCGCTCATGAAGGTCATCCGCCCGGGATACCGCTTCATCGTCTGCAGCCCCAGCGCCTCTGAATACCACTTCTCAGACACTTCCAGGTCCCGCACTCGGATAACCACATGTCCAAGTTGCCTTGGTTTAACCACACCGGACCTCCTCTTTCAAGTGACGTAAGAGCAGATCGGGCGCAAGCTCAGGAAAATAGCCTGCGCCCAGAAATTTGAACCGCTACACGGCCACTTCTTCGGCTTCGAGCTTCCCGGGGAACTCGCCCTCAAAGAGATCACCCTCTTCCGGCCAGTTCTCTTCCGGCATCTCGTAATAGACCTCGATCTCGTTTCCGTCGGGGTCGAAGAGATAGACGCCCAGGGAAATCCCATGGTCGCCGATTCCGCCTATGTTCACATCCTTGGCTTTCATGTGCTGGTAGAGCTCCTTCAGATCGTCGAGGGAGTCCATTTCCCAGGCGAAGTGATATAAGCCCACCCGCGACTCTTCAGGACCGGGTGCTTCGGGGCCCACACTTACAAGTGCTAGTTCATGCGACGAGCCCGGCTTGGCGCTCATGAACGTCATGCTGCCCGGCCGCTTGTTCGTTGTGTGAAGGCCAAGCACTTCCTGGTACCATTTCTCGGAGGCTTCAAGGTCGCGCACGCGCAACACCAGATGTCCCAATTGCCTTGGCTTTGCCATTTCTGATCCTCCTTCTTCCGTTCGGGGGTCTAACAGTCATCTAAGGCGAGTATAGCCGAACGGCGTCGGCGCATCAACGCGCGCCCGCACGACCATCGGAGCGCCGTCCGAATCCCGATTAGCCCGGCTTCCTGAAGAGCGCCACGTTATCGCGCGGAAATTGCTCCGTCCAGCAGAATCGGTTCGCAATCCATCGCATTGTCTTCCTGCTGAAAAAGTTCACATGAGTCGGGTCGCGATGGTAGTACCAATCTGGAAAGTCATCCCAGCTTTCCAGCATGCCAGTCATTACGCCCAGCCAGCCTCCGGGCATTAGCAGGCCGTCGATGCGCTCCAGTTCTCCGATAGGATCGTCGAAATGTTCGACTGTTTCCGTGCAGGTGACGAAGTCATAGCTCTGAGCAAGAACTGTTCTGTCGGGATGAAAGTAGATATCGTAAACCTGCGCCTCGAATCCGTCTTCCAGCATCATCTGCTGCAGCGCGGGCCCCGGGCCGGCACCGTAGTCGAGCCCTTTACCACCGGTCCTGAGGTGAGGGCGCAACTCGTCGTACATCCTTCGCAGGAACTTTCGGTAATCCGGGTCGTCCACATCGTTGTTGTGCTCCAGGTATCTCGCCTTCTGCCCCGCCGCGTCAAGCAGTTGGGCGCGTGGCACGAACACCAGGTCGCAGTACTCGCAGTGCAGAAAATCCCTGAATCCCGACGCTTTGCCGCCCCTGAATAGCGGACTGGCGCTGTCGGCGCTACATAGGGGGCAAGGTTTGACGGACACGATCCACCTCAGCCCGGAATCCTGCGATAGCCGCCGCGAGGAGTAGCCTGCAACAGCACCCCATCCTCTTCCATATAGAAGCTCCCGCCAACCCCCGCGATATTGGAAACCCAGTCGGGCACCGTCACCCCTTCGACGAGCATGCGATCGGCCGTCTCAGCGACACCTAGCGCGTCCCATGTCTCGAACGGGCCGAGTTCCCAGTTGAATCCCCAGCGCATCGCCCTGTCTATGCTGATTATGTCTTCGGCGACCTCTCCGACTTTACCGGCTGAGAAAGCCAACAGGCGCGACAGCGTGTGCCAGGAGAATCGCCCAGCCGCCCCTTCTGCCGTAATCAACTGTCGAAGACGTTCCGCGGTATCGCCAATGGCCTCAAGTGTGGAAAGTTCATCCCTCAGTGCCGTCTTGCGTTCCTCATATCGAAAGCACCCGGTATCCAGCGCAAGTATCTTAGCCCGCCCATCTACCCTCTCACGCCTGTAAAACCCTTGTCCTGCCTTATTTCCAAGCCAGTTCCGCCGAACCATTTCCCTCAGATAGCCCGGCGCTTCGAATGCCAGCTTTTCTTCGTTCGACGTCACAGCGTCGCGAGTGTTGTCGCAAATGTCCAGCAGTATATCCGCTCCCACGAGATCGATCGTCCGGTATGTCGCGCTATTAGAACGACCCATCAGGGGTCCCGAAATTGCGTCAACCTCATCAGGCGAAAGACGAAGTGAGTCCGCTGCCCTCATCGCGGTAAGAAAGTAGAAGCAGCCAATCCGATTCGTGATGAATCCGGGCACGTCTTTCGCGGTTACCACCCCCTTGCTCAATGTGTCCTCGGCGAACCGGCGGACGGATTCAACCGTGTGAATATGGGTAGTATCTGTGGGTATCAGTTCGAGCAGGTGCAGGTATTTCGGCGGATTGAAGAAGTGTGTTCCCAGGAAGTTTGCCCGCAGCTCTTCAGGGAGCGCCCGCGCGATCGCGCCTATGGGAATGCCTGAAGTATTCGTGCTCAGAACGGCGCCCGGACGCGTATGTGGCGCGATCCTTCTCCAAAGAGCCAGCTTTGGTTCCTCTCGCTCCACTATCGCCTCGATGACCCAGTCGGCGCCCGACAGTCTGTCAAGGCTTTCCCCGAATGAGCCCGGGCGGATCCTGTCCAACGAGGAATTATCGTCAAGCACCCTGGGGCGCATCGTCGTCAGCCGCTGCCTGGCATCTTCAGCGACATCGACGGTTAAGTCCAGCAGGTCGCACTCGATGCCGCGCTCCGCGATGAGCGCTGCTATCTGCGAACCCATGACGCCTGCACCCAGAACGGCAACGCGCCTGATGCTGCTTCCTCTCGCCTCGGCATTGTCCATGGGGTCCCGATTCCGCCTGCTGTCTGCTGTCTTCTTGATACCAACCGTCAAGTCATTTGGCTCGCACAAATCTACCAGCGAGCGGGAACGCGGTCAATTCGGGCAGGGTGACTGGTCGATCTCCCGTCCCTGCCTGACCGATCTATTCATTGATTGCGACTCTTCTCTATGTTACAATTTGCGCGGTTGTTCCAGAAATATAGTACCTGGTGAGTCCTGAAGAAATTTCGGATACCCCAGTGAGATTGAGTGGGCAACGATTTTTTCTTTTAAGGAGATCACCTTGGTCTTTCAGGATAGGACGTTAGTTTGTTCGGATTGCGGCGACGACTTTATTTTCTCAATCGACGATCAGCAGTATCATTTGGAGAAGGGCTACACTAACGAGCCCAAGCGCTGCATAGATTGCCGGCGTACGCGTCGCGCGTCGTACAACCGTGGCGGCGGCGGCGGTGGTGGCGGATTTGGCGGCGGCGGTGGCGGCGGATTCGGCGGCGGAAATCGCCAGACCTATTCCATCACCTGCGCCGAGTGCGGCAAGGAGGATGAGGTTCCGTTCAGGCCCACCGGCGCTCGCCCGGTGTACTGCTATGACTGCTTCAGGTCGGGAGCTTCCAGAAACTAGAAAACAACCTCCATTGACCGTTCAACGCGGTCACTGGTATCCGTTGTGAATGTGCGCCGCTCACGAAACAAAGTGAGCGGCGTTCTGCGTATATCTTGCCGGCATAGATGTCGGCGCCTGATTCCTGAGGGCGTATTGACTACGAGGTGGTCATTTTTCTAAAATCTAGCCCTGAGCAGATAGCGCGGATATACGTCGGCGGTAGATGCAGATACCCGACTTGACTTGAGAACTTGTGCCGCGCACTTGAACTTTAATTAGGAGGTAACAGATGGCCACACCAGTAATGGTTAGTTTCGGCTGGACGGGCGAGAACAGGGAAATCAAGGTGGTAGAGGGCGATGACGGCTGGAGCACCGAACATCTCATCGATGGCGCCCCTGACCAGCAACTTGTGAAGCTCTTCGGCACGAATGTCATACCCACGCCCTGGTCCTCGGACACCGACCGGGATCACGTAGTGCAGGAACTATCAGTACGCAATCCGAATTCGACGATAAGCTAGTAGCTCCAGCCCCATCAGTTGGCTGACGATGGTCGATGTCCTCGCTAATCGCCTGCATAAGGCGGAAGGTCGAGGACATCGGTCAAGGTCGTTATCACACGCAGTGCGTCCTCCTCTGAAAGGGAGAAGAACTTTCGCCTTGACTCCCTGAAGGTGAGATAATTGAAGAAGGCGTTCCACGCCCTCCAGACCTGCTCGGGATTCCGCGCCTTTCTCAGCGCAGGCAGATATTGCCCCTCGAAGCGATAGAGGATCAGGCCTCTCGCGTCCGGATCATCCACGAATGCCAGGCTTCGGTCAGCCGATTCAACCCAGTCCTCGTCGCTCAAATCCCATCTACTTGCCATTTTCCTCTCGCTTCTTCCACAGTAAAGATTCGGTTTGAGGCCACTACCACTTGTCAATCGAAGAGACGCAAAGCCAATACCCGCCCGAAGTCTTCAGACGGCAGGACGAATCTGACGATAGCCTCTTCTATGCGGAGCCGCGCCTGGTTGTGCATATTGACTATCCTGCCATCGGTGCGATAAGTGCATACTTCAGCGATGCAATTCCTCCGCGTGGAGTTGTCCTGGACCTCATGTCAAGTTGGCGTTCGCATATGCCGCCGGACCTGCCGATTGGCAGTCTTATCGGCATCGGCCTGAACGAGGTGGAGCTGCGTGAGAACCCACAACTCGACCGGCGGATCATCCACGACATTAATACCGACCCTGTCCTGCCTCTACATGACGACAGCCTCGACGCCGCAGTTGTGACAGTCTCGATCCAGTACATGATTCAGCCCGTCGAGGTCTTCCGCGAGGTCAACCGGCTTCTGAAGCCGGGAGCGGCGTTCCACGTAATCTACTCCAACCGGATGTTTCCCACAAAGGCTGTGGCCGTGTGGCAATCTCTCGACGACCGCCGCCGCGCGCAGCTGATCGCCTCCTACTTCCAGAACTCCGGCGGCTGGGACGATATCCGGGCGATCAATATCACTCCTGAGTTGCCACACTACTCAGACCCGGTCTATGTCGTTGCAGCGACAAAAACCCAGGAGTCTTCCGAGCGGCAACCTTAGCTAGTCAGCCGCCAGAATGCCAAGTCCGGGTTCGGGTAGGGGAGGCTGCTGCCTGCCGACCACAGCTACTTGCTCCTCTGCACTGAGCGGTCGGAAGCGTTCCGCGGCGTCCAGCGCTCTTGGCAGCAATTGCACATCTCCGACACTGGGTGCCGTGTGCATCGGTTGCGACAGGAGCCACCAGAGCGCTCCATCTATCTCCGATTGCTCTCGGTGTGGGTCATACCAGGTCGAATGCTCCCTTTCGCCGTTTCCCCATCCGCCTCGTGCAAGCATCTTGATCGTGTGGACTCCCACATCTCGTTCATTTGCAACCGAAAGCAGTTCCTGCGCCGCTTCCCGGTATTCGTCGTTGCGGTATAGCGTGGCATTCAGAGGAAACATCACGGTATCGAAGTCGAACCGCTCCAGCGCCTCTCGGTGGACGCGAGGTGCGTCTGGTCCGTGCCCCGTAATGCCCAGCCAGGTGGTCAGGCCCCGGTCGCGCAGTTCAACCAGCGCCTCCAGCGCGCCGCCACTGCCGGTGACCAAATCGAGGTCGTCCATCGTGCCCACCGAATGCAGCTGGAACAGGTCGAACGACTCCACGCCGAGCCTGCTCATGCAGCTCTCGATGTTCTCCCAGGCTGCATGCCGGCTGCGCTCCCTTGTCTTGGCACCCAGGAATACGCTGTCACGAATTTTCGGCATCCACGGTGCCATCCGCTCCATTGCTTCGCCGTATGAAGGGGCGATGTCTATGTGGTTCACGCCGTGCTCCAGAATTTGCCGAACGGCAACGTCTGCAACCTCCTGGCTGACACGTCCAATGCCCGCCGTGCCGAATGTAACTACTGTGCTCTCGTGGCCCGTTCTTCCCAGTCGTCGCTTCTCCATTGAAGACTCCCTCTAATCCAATTGCATACATCACATTATGTGCCCGTCGCGTAAAGTTACGGCTGACCCGCCAATTCTAGCATACGTCCCCTTGCGCAACTCGATAAGCGTGATGCTAAACTGCTATAGGTACGCATTAACACACGATTGGCCAGAGGCGACTTTCCCGGAGGAATTGCCATGCCGGAAGCTCCTGAACTAGAGGTCGTCAAGGACTTTCTGATCGAGAACCTGGTCGGCGTATCCGTCGAATCTGCCGCCGTGCTGAAGCCCAGCGTACTGCGCTCCCTTTGCGGCGACATTGCCGAAGACATCGAAGGACGCACATTCGAAAGCGTTCGGCGACGGGGCAAATTCCTGCTGCTGGGTCTGTCCGGTGAGCGCCTGCTATCCATCAATCCCATGCTCACCGGTGCGCTGCAGTATTGCCCCCCACGGCAGCGCGTGTACAAGCGCACCTGCCTGAGCTTTGCGCTCTCCAACGGCAAGGAACTGCGATACATCGACGAAAAGCAGATGGGTATGGTCTATTACGTCCGTGAGGACCAGCGTTCTGAAATCCCGCGCCTGCACGAGCAGGGTCCCGATGTACTCGACGACTTTACGTTCGACGAATTCAGGCAATCGCTCAAGCGCTTCCATGGAGAGATAAAGGGAGTGCTGACGAGGGGCCGGGTAATTTCCGGCATCGGCAACGCATGGTCGGACGAGATCCTCTTCGCTGCGATGATATATCCCTTCAAGAGAAGAAAGGCGCTGTCCGATGATGAGTTGCGGCGGCTGTACGATCAGTCTCGCAAGGTAGTGGCGGATGCCGTTCCCGTGGTGCGTCAGTCCATCGGCGACGACATCCACCTGAAGGCGCGCGACTTCCTACGGGTTCATAACAGGGGAGGGGACCCCTGCCCGCGCTGTGGAAACAAGATTAGTCAGATCACCGCAAACAAGCGCATCACCAGCTACTGCCGGCGCTGCCAGCCCGGGATGCTGCTCAAGAACTGAACCAGCCCGCCTTAACGCCTCGAGCCCTGCGCCCTAAGCTACGACCAGCGGAATCCGCATCTCGGCCGGAGTGAGCCCGCCGTGGTGTGACAGCATTGGATGCAGAGCGTCCCCCAGTGCGGCACGATAGTCAAGCACCGCTTCTCCGGCGGATAGTACCAGTGCATCGCCTATTCTTGACCGCGTCGCTTGTGCCAGCGGCACAGGCCCAAGCAGGCCCAAATCTTCAACATCATCGGAACTGATCACAAGGAAGTCGTCGCCACACTTATCCCTGATTGCCGATTTGAACGCGTCTATTTTCCCCTCGACGATATGCGCATACGCTGCCCGCTGATCGCCGGTCAATGTGTGGCAATACCTCATGATCTCGTCTTCTCTGCTCACTTTGTAAGTCTTCGCTTCCGGGGCGTCAAGGTGCCCGTGGTCCGCAGTCATCACCAGCCTGCTGTCTGGCGGCAAGTCATTCGCAAGGCCACCTAGCAATGCGTCCATCTGGCGGGCCGCTTCGAGTGTTCTCTCGTGGGACGACCCCAGCTTATGGGCAAGGCTGTCCACCTGCGGCAGGTACAGGTAAGTGCAAGTGGGTTCCTGTGCAGCCCTGATGTGACTTTGCGCCAGACGAATGGCCTGTTCAGGCGAATCAGGGTCATATCCCACCTGTGTACTTGACCCAGTCCAGTAGTTGGAGTATGTACTCCCGGCAATGTGCTGCGGATAAATGTGCACGGCGGCCTGTCTTGCCAACCCGATCCGGGACTCAACCGGATAGGCATCCCCAACCGACACCCCGAGTTCGGACAGGGGCTTCCTGTCACCTGTGCGAATATAGCTTATGATTGTCGAGACGGCGTCGATCTGCTCCAGCCTCTGGAACCAGCCCACAACGGCATGCTTTCCGGGCCACTCGCCGGTCGCCAGCGTAGTCAGTGCGATGGGAGTGGTCGAGGGGAAGACCGTCCGCATTTCCGCAACCAGGTGGTTTGGCATGAAGGCATCTTCGTCCAATTCATTGACGAAATTCATGCCGAATCCATCTACAAGCGCCACCACAAGATGTTCCGGCCCGCCTATGCGCTCCCGGATGTTCAGAGCCTTCTCGCCCAGCGTGATGTCCGGCACACCCATCGCGCTGTGCAGTGCATTTGCGAAGTCAACCATGCTGAGCGCATCCGATTTCGGGTGCAAGAGCTTCCCCGAAACGAAGAGGGACCTCAGCCTGTTCACGTCGCTCATTGCAATATCTCCGCTTCTAAGTTAGGGTTACATTAGGATTGAGACTAGCGGATTTTAATCGACGATGGCCACATTGGCACGATAAGATCTGATGCCTTCAATACCGTGCATCCCGCTTGTCAAGCAGCATATCTCTCTCGTGCCATTTTAGACCCAAATATCCGTGCAAAAGACAAGACGCTCAATGAGACCGTTTGATTAGCACGGAGGGCTCTTCGGCCAAGTACACTTTCCTCAGGAGCGGCTTATGAGCTGTGAACAGGCTATCGCGCAGGCCCTCAGGGACTCTGGCCATCGGCTTACGCCCCAGCGCCTGATGATACTCTCAGTCATTCGCCATTCTGATATACACGTCACCGCCTCTGAGATATACGACCAGGTCAGGGAATCGTACCCGTTCATGGACGTCTCGACAGTATATCGCACGCTGGGCGTTCTCAAGCAGATGCGCCTCGTTTCCGAGACCGACATGGGCGGCGGAGAGTACAGGTACGAGTGGATCAACCACTTGCGACACCACCATCTGATCTGCCGTGGCTGTGACAAGGTCGTCCTGCTCGACCACAAGTACTGGGAGAACATCGGCGCGGACATTATGGCGGACTACGGCTTTCAGCCGGACATCGACCACATAGCCCTTTTCGGCGTCTGCCACGAATGCCTTGACCAGGAGGATGCGTAAGCCAGGATGCTTGCCGTCGCTGAATCCCCGGCATCGTACTCTGAGATTGCCCTTGCCGCGCTTTGGAGCCGGGCGCACATGCTGGCGGACGCGCTCATCTCCGAGGCGGGCGAACGCTTGCGGGTCATCTATCCCGGTCGTCCCAGCTCCCTTGCCGGCCCCGACTTCCGTGATGCCGTCCTTCTGACAGAGAGCGGAGACACCGTCCGCGGGGACATCGAACTGCACACGTCGGCCCCCGGCTGGTACAGCCACGGTCACCACTCCGATGCCAACTACAACGGCGTGGTCCTGCATGTGGTCTTCTCTCCAAAGGGACACACCGAAACCCGGCAGCAGTCCTCCACGGGTGCTGCGATCGTTTCGCTTAAGCCGGTAGCCTTGGACCTCGAACAGGCCGAAAAAGAGCCCGCACCATCCTTGCCGGCGCTCGATGCGCTGCAAAGTGCAACCGACATGGGCGAGGTCCTGGATGCTGCCGGGGACGCGCGTTTTCTGGCCAAGAGCCACGGATTCGCCATCGAATTGAGCTCGATAGGCTTGGACGAGACGCTTTACCGGGGAGTAATGGAAGCGCTTGGATACTCTACGAATCGCAAGCCGTTCCGAACTCTTGCTGAACGCGTGCCTTATGCCATGCTCGCGACGCTCAGAGACGAGCCATCCTCCACCAGTCTCCTTGCCGCAAAGGCCGTGCTGCTTGGCGCTTCCGGCCTGCTGCATCTTGTGGATGATTCCGAGGATCCGGCTCTGCTCCGGCGCCTTTACAGGCAAATGCCAAGGGTCCGATCAATGAAGAAGGACGACTGGCGCTTGTTTCGCGTTAGGCCAGCCAACCATCCCGTTCGCCGGATTATTGGCGCCGCGCAGCTGGTTCAAGAGAGCCTTGAGAGCGGATTCGGTGAGACGGCGTTGGTAGATCTCCGTACCGGTGGACACAGGAATGTCCTGGCACGCCTGGAACGGCCCTCACAGATCGGCACCTCTCGCGCCAGGGATATCCTGGTGAATGTGGTCTTGCCGTGCCTGCACGCATTCGCCGACGTGTTCGACGACCAAGAACTTCGGGAGGCTGCCCGTGTAGCCTATGACCAGGCTCCAAGACTGCAGGAGAACGAAGTAACCCGGGAGATGCGCCGCCTCGGCGGAATAGGCAGAACTCTCAAAATTTCGGCCCGCCGCCAGCAGGGGCTCATCCACCTGTACAAGACGGCAGTACAGCGAACGCACACCTAACGGACGCTCATCGGCATTGTGCCGACCCACAATCGTGAGGCCGCACCTCTACGCAATCAGATCAACTGAAACACGACCATTAGAACTCAAGGAGAATCCAAGTGATACGAAGCCTCGGCGACAAGACCCCGAAAGTCCACCCTACGGCGTTCATCAGTGAATTCGCATACGTCATCGGAGATGTCGAGATTGGCGAAGGGTCGAGTGTCTGGCCCGGCGCCATCGTGAGAGCCGACATGGGCAAGATTGTCATCGGTAAGCACACCAATGTGCAGGACAACTCCGTCGTGCACGGCGACGCCGATGTGGAGATTGGCGATTATGTGACCATCGGCCACAAGGTTCTTTGCCACGCTGCCAGGGTAGAGACGCGCGCAGTGATCGGTAACGGAGCCACGCTCAACGACGGCGTCGAGATCGGAGAGTACAGCCTGGTAGCGTCAGGCACCATGCTCGTGGACAATGTGAAGATCCCACCCCGCTCCCTTGTTGTGGGCTCACCCGGCAAGGTGCTGCGAGAGGTAGGGGAGCGCCACCTGGCCAAGATGAAGTGGTACTGTGACGTCTATATGGAAAAGACGAAGAAGTACAAGGCTCAGGGCGATTTAGAGTAATCGGTTGTCAGTGAACAGTCATCAGTTTCAAACATGAACTGACTACTGGAAACTGATAACTGTCAACTCGTTCACATCTTTTCCGGCGCGTCCATCACCATCAGGCTCAGGCAGCGGGCCAGCACAATGCGCGCTGCGTCCACCAGCTTCAGGCGCGCCTTGCTGATTTCTTCCTCGCCTTCCTCCCCTGAGACCACGCGGCAATTCTGGTAGAACCAGTGGAATGCCGTCGCGAGGTCCGACGCGTAGTGTGGCAGGTGGTGCGCCTCCAGGTTGTTCGCCATCATGCCGATCAACTCAGGCAGCTCGAGCATCTTGCGAATCAGCGCCAGCTCAGCCTCGTGCGTCAGCAGCGAAACATCGCCGTCGGCATATTTCAGCCCGCGCTCCTCTGCCAGCCGCAGTATGCTCGCGATCCGGGCATGGGCGTACTGGATGTAATAGACCGGGTTCTCCTGGGACTGCTCCTTGGCAAGCTCCAGATCGAACTCCATCTGGCTTTCTGCAGCCCGTGATAGGAAGAAGAACCTGCACGCGTCCGCCCCAACCTCGTCTATGACCTCGCGCAGCGTGATGATGTCCCCGGTCCGCTTGGAAAGGCGTACCGTCTCTCCGCCTCTCTTTAGCGTGACGAGCTGGTTTATGATCAGCGTCAGCCTTTCCGCCTCCAGCCCCAGCGCAGACACCAATGCCTGCATAAACAGCGCGTGACCCTGGTGGTCCGCGCCCCAGATGTTTATCACGCGATCGAACTCTCGCTCGAAGAACTTGTTGTAGTGGTAAGCGACATCGGAAGCAAAATATGTCGGGATGCCATTGCTGCGGACCAGCACCTTGTCCTTGTCGTCGCCAAGAAGCGTGGACGCGAACCAGATCGCACCGTCATCCTCCGTCACATAGCCCTTGTCGCGCATAAGCGCCATGGAACTCTCGAACTGGCCGTCCACGAATAGGCTTCTCTCGTTGAACCACTCATCGAATTCGATCCGCAACTCCACGAGGTCCTCGCGGATGCGCGACATGAACCTCTCCACGCCCATTTCGCCGAGCGCGGTCAGGGCCTCCGATTCAGGGATATCGAGGAATCGTGTGCCCTCGTCGTCCAGGATGTCCCTGGCGAGGTCCACCATGTAGTCGCCGTGGTACCCATCATCCGGCACTTCCGCGTCCCTGCCGCACTGCTGGAGGTACCGGGCGTGCAGAGTGCGCGCGAAATGTCCGATCTGTGCGCCGGCATCATTGAAGTAATACTCCCGTGTCACGTTGTAACCGGCGGCGGTGAGAATATTCGCGAGCGCACTGCCGATAACGCCGCCTCTCGCATGCGCTATATGCAACGGCCCAACCGGGTTGGCGCTCACAAATTCGACCTGAATGCGCTGGCCATCGCCTGCATTGATGTCGCCGAATCGACTGCCACTTGTCCTGACCGCTTCCACCTGCTCCTGCAGCCAGGAACGCCTCAGCGTGAAGTTGATGAAGCCGGGCCTGGCTACCGTGGCAGACTCGACAAGCCCGCCATATTCCCCGGCGCTGGTAAGGTGTTCTGACAGGCATTCCGCGATCTGCAGCGGGTTCATGCGCATTGGGCGAGCGAGCTTCAGCGGAAGGCTCGTGGCGAAGTCGCCGTGCTCGACATTTTGAGGACGTTCCACGGCAATGTCTTCCACGACTGCTTCCGGAAGTGCCCTGGACGCTTGCGCCTCTTCCAGCGCCTGCCTCACCAGTTCCGCGATCTGCTCTCTGACTATCACGCGATCTTCTCCCATTTGCAAACTGTATTAACGATACCAAAGCCGCCGCCTGCCCGCTACCGATTTCCCCTGCAGGCGATACTTACTCCACCGTAACGCAGTTCCTTATCTTGTCCACGGTCGCCGGACCGATCC
Source organism: uncultured Dehalococcoidia bacterium (assembly GCA_964632415.1). Classification (GTDB taxonomy): domain Bacteria; phylum Chloroflexota; class Dehalococcoidia; order Lucifugimonadales; family JADFKI01; genus Bin90. The sequence goes on from CAZWDM010000001.1 coordinate 167,864, forward strand.
TGTCCACTTCCTCGAGCTCGTCCACACTTGAGAAAGGCCCGTGCTCTAAGCGATAGTCTATTATTCTCTGTGCCAGCACTCCGCCGATCCCAGGCAGACCTTCCAGCTCATCAACCCCTGCCGCGTTGATGTTGATTGCAGTTTCACACGGACCGGCTTGCCCGGGCTTCTCGGAAGCGCCGGCAGACTCCGGGTGGGTCTGTATCGGCGCGCGCCAGCCCGCCGCTATGGCCTCATCCTCGGTGCAGAACCATCGCTCTCCCGCGTCCAGGTCAATCTGCGTGCGTGAGTACCAGGCACTTTGAGGCGTATGGTACACACGCTCCCCCGTATCCATGTTGATGTTCCCCTTGATACGACAGTGTTCGGGAACAGCCGTCCGGGTCGGAGCCGGAGTCGCAGTCGCGGCTAATGCAGCAGTTGATACTGCGGTTGGAACTACCGCGGATTCCGGCGTACTCTGGGGAGTAAC
>CAZWDM010000001.1:168435-196574 GCA_964632415.1 uncultured Dehalococcoidia bacterium
CAGTTGATACTGCGGTTGGAACTACCGCGGATTCCGGCGTACTCTGGGGAGTAACGGCCACGGTTGGCGTAGCTGTGAAGGTTGGAGAGGCGGTAATCGAACCCACGACTGAACTCGTGAAAGAAGTCGTCCGCGCGTCAGAAGTTATGGGTGTCGATGTCTCGGTCGGATTAATGGGCGTCGATGTTTCTGACGGCGACGATGTTGGAACCAGGGCAGGAACCCGAATCGTAGATTCCGTGCTAGTCGGCGTGACAGTAGGCACTTTCGTCGCCGTAGCCGTCTGTGTTGCTGTAGGGATCAATTCAGGCGAATTTTGGTCGAAGTCATCGCCGGCGTAGGAGTGCTTGAGGGCAGTGCAGTGCTGCCGGTCTGTTCATCCGCCGTCGCCACAGCCACCGGTGCGGGAGCGACCGCCTGCATTTGACTTCTGCTGACTGCCGGGGGTGGGGTCGCCGTAGCCGCCTGCAAATCACTGAGCAGAATTGGAGAGGCCGTGGCCGTGGGCACTTCCGTCGACACGATCACAGGGGGACCGTCTGACGCCGTACCTGCGATTACGGTCTGCGATGCCGCCGTCGCTACTATCACCCTCTCAACCGGCGCTGTTTCGCAGGCCGCCACCATCGAGGTGGCCGTGACAAGCGCCACCGTCCAGACCAGTCCTAACCACTTCCGCCCGCTCACTGCAATCCGATAGTTGGCGAATTTCGCGAGGGTTGCTAAGGTGCGACGGCGATGGAAGCTGCCACGGCGTCTTCGTCCAGAATTTCACCGATGACCGCCCGAGTCTCCACACCGGCACCCTCCAGCGCCTGCAGCAGCGCATCCAGCCGCTCAGGGGCGACTGCCATCAGCAATCCGCCTGATGTTTGGGCGTCCGCAAGCAGTATTCTGGTTTCGTCAGATATATCCTCGTGCCATTCCACCGCACCGTCCAGCGACTCGAGATTCCGGTGAGTGCCACCCGGCGCTATGCCCATCTCCAGCAGTTCGTGCACACCTTCGATGACCGGAACATCGCCGGCACGCACGCGAGCACTCACCCCGCTGCCCTGCGCGATCAGCCGCAGGTGTCCCAGCAGGCCGAAGCCGGTGACGTCCACGCAGGCATTCACCCCAACATGCATCATCGCCTCCGACGCGCGGCGGTTGAGCTGGCCCATTATCTCGACCGCTCTGTCCAGCGTCTCGGCGCTCGCTCGTTCCTGCTTGCCTGCAGTGGTTATAATGCCCGTTCCAATCGGCTTTGTTAAAACGAGCACATCCCCCGGCTTTGCGCCCGCGTTCGTTACCTGCTCGCCCGGGTTTACGACTCCCGTAACAGACATGCCGTACTTCGGCTCTGCGTCGTCAACCGTGTGCCCTCCGACAATTAGAACGCCGGCCTCTTCCGCCTTCGAGGCTCCTCCCCTGAGTATCTCGCCGAGAATCTCATGCGGCAGATCAACGGGGAAGCCGACTATGTTGAGCGCGATCACGGGCTTGCCGCCCATCGCGTACACGTCGCTGAGCGCGTTGGTAGCTGATATTTCTCCGAACTTGAACGGGTCATCCACAATCGGCGGGAAAAAGTCCACCGTTGAGATGATCGCCAGATCCTCACTCATCTTGTACACGGCGGCGTCATCGCCGGTTGAGATTCCAACCAGCAGGTTAGGATCGTTGATCGCCGGTAGCTGGCGCAGCACCTGCGCCAGGTCCTTAGGACTGAACTTCGACGCTCAGCCGGCGCAGCTTGCCAGTTCCGTCAGCCGTACTTCCTCGTGTGTCTGCGTCATCGCGTCCTCCCCGATACCTTTCGCTGTGTAGATTATCCAGATTATCGTGATTGAACCAGTATCATTTACAGGTTAACATTAGGCGGCTACCATATGGGCGACTATCATATCAGATATGACGCGAGGTTCTTATGGATTCCAGCACGACCACTGTGGGAAATGTTGAAATGATCGCCCTTACCGATGGGCACGGCGATATGCAGGCACTTGAAGTGTTCAAGGCAAGCAGCCTGGAAATCTGGCAGTCCGAATACCCTGATTTGCTGGACGGTGAACTTATTCATCCCAGGTTCGGTACAACCGCCGTTCGCTCCGGTGGCAAGCTCATCGTTGTCGACACGGGGCTAAATGCCCCCGACGGGACGCTCATGGCGGACATGAAGGAGAAAGGAATCGATGCGGCTGATGTGGACCTCGTCGTTCTGACCCATCTTCATCCAGACCATACTGGCTGGAATCTCACCGACGGCAGACCGACATTTCCGAATGCCCGATACATCACCAGCCAGGCGGACTGGGATTATTGGACTTCACCCGAAGTTCTGAGAGATGCAGAGCACATCAGGAAGGATGCACTGCCGCTAAGGGACCTAAACATCATCGACCTGATAGGCAACGACGACTATGCCATCACGGACGAACTCACGGCGGTCAGCACGCCGGGCCATACTCCTGGGCACATCTCGGTCGTCGTGTCCTCAGCCGGCGAGCGCGGCTACATCCTCGGCGATGTCGCGCACAGCCCGGCTCAGGCGCACTACACCGACTGGAGCCCGGAGTTCGACGTCGATCCCGACCTGTCACGGCAGACCAGGAACGCAGTGCTCGACAAGCTGGAGGCCGACGGCGTGCTCGTCTCCGCGGGACACTTCCCCGGCAACGGCTTCGGACACTTTGTGCGCGAGGGCGGCCGCCGCATCTGGCAGGGCATATAACCGCCGCAACGACTAAAATAAGGGCTTAGGAGGGAAATCATGGCAGGCAATACGATCAGCATTGGCAACGTAGAGGTTCTTTCCGTCAAGGACGGCTTTTCGGCTAAGCGAGATCCAACCGCGACCTTCCCGGAGTCGTCACTCGAACAGTGGCGCGAGTTTCCTGACATCCTCGACGAGAACGATCAGGTGCAGTCCCGGTACGGCTCCGTAGTTCTTCGCTCCGCAGGCAAGCTTATCCTCGTGGATACCGGCATGCAGACCGCAACCGGCGGCGACCTTCTCAACGACCTGCGCGCGAATGGAGCGGCGCCTGAAGACATCGACATCGTCTTCCTGACCCATCTGCACCCTGACCATGTCGGATGGAACATCGACCTCTCGTCTGGCAAGCCGGCATTCCCCAATGCGAGGTACATCGCTCCCAGGTCCGACTACGACTACTGGATTCAGCCCGATGTGCTGGCGGCCGCTGAGCATGTCCAGTTGCATGTTGTTCCGCTCACCGAATTGGATCTTCTTGACCTGTTCGACGAAGGCTACAAGGTTACCGACGAGTTGATTACCGTTTCTACGCCCGGTCATACGCCCGGGCACACATCGCTGCTCATATCTTCCGGCGGCGAGAGGGCATTCGTTCTCGGTGATGTCGCCCACAGCCCGGCTCAGGCGCATTACACCGACTGGAACCCCATGTTCGACATCCAGCCTGACATATCACGCCCCACGCGACACCGCGTTCTGGACATGCTGGAATCCGAGGGTACACTGGTGTCGGCAGGGCACTTCCCGGATCCAGGCTTTGGACATTTCGTGCGCCTCGAAGGCCGCCGCATCTGGCAGGGAATCTAGCCGGCTGGTACGGAGTCGGCGCCATGTTCTCGCCTGAAGTTGCCGAATTCGTCAGGACCCGCCGCGTTGCACGTCTCGCGACCGCCGATGCGTCCGGCGTGCCCTACGCGGTGCCAATCTGTTACGCCTTCGACGGAGAGCGCATCTACACGGCATTGGACCTCAAGCCCAAGAGCGTGGGAGGCAGGGAACTCAAGCGTGTGCGAAATATACTTGAGAATCCACAGGTCGCGGTCGTTATCGACGACTATTCAGAGGACTGGAACAAACTCGCGTATGTAATGGTGCGGGGCAGCGCGAGTGTTCACGAGGAAGGCGAGGAGAGGGAGCGGGCTGAATCACTGCTCAGGGCAAAGTACCCGCAGTACGGACGCATGCTTGAGCAAGGCTGTCCGGTTATTAGCATTACGCCGGTGCGTGTCGTCAGTTGGGGTGCCGTGGGGAGGCCGTGATCGGCACTGCTTATGCTGCAGTGCAGGCGGCAAGTCAGCGAAGAAGTTGATCCAGCCTAAAGGTCTTCGAGCCACGCACGCTTAAAGACGCCATACTGTCCCTGGCTGCCACCGCCGCCGCCGCCCTCGATGCTCACCAGTTCCCAGCCCTTGTCTCCCATGCTGTTGAGCAGGTGCATCGTGTAATGTACCTTGTCGTCCTCAGCTACCGCTTCCAGCCTGACAACTTCATACTCCCATGAGGGAAGTCCCGGCGGCAACTCGAACTCCTCAGCGTAGTCCAGTTCGGCGATCTCCTCCTCGGAAACATCCGCCCAGCTGTCGGCAGGGATGGGTTCATTGCAGTCAACGCACACGCTGCCGTGGTCGTAGTCGTACGCCCCGCATTCAGGGCAGAAGTAAATCTTCATAGTCGGGGGTACCCCCTGTTTGCAGAGATACGGGGATAATAAGGTAACTAGCCTGCCTCCGGTTCGATAAGTTGCTACTAGGCAATGGAGGCTACTACGAGGAATTATAGCGGAGCGTGAAACAATTCACAAGAATGCGCCACAACTGGGCTATTGATCTCTTCGACTTTCGCTTGCCGTGGTGCTGGCAGTTCGAGCTCCCCACATCCCTCGCAATGCTATGAGAGCCGCAATCGCAAGCAGGCCGGTTGCTGAGAATGTCATCCCCCATTTGAGCGACTCGGGGGAGATGTCCAGGATCGCCCCGGCAATTATCGGTCCCACCACTCCACCCATGAACCCCACGAACGAGTGCACCGCCATCGTAGAGCCCAGGCGAGTAGGCTCCGCAACTTCAGTCACGGCTGTCGAGTAGATGGCGGAATCGGCCGATATGGCCCAGCCCAGCAAAATCGACACTCCCACGAGCAGCGCCCAGGGAAACCCCACCATCCATCCCACAGCCACAGCGCACACCCCGCTGAGCGCGAAGATAGCCGAAGCCGACTTCGCTCGCCCCCACTTGTCGGACATCACTCCCCCCATAACCGGCCCTATTGCGCCACTCGCCATTACGAGCCCACCGACTGTCGCCCCTCCGACCACGGCATCCCCCTCTGACAACCCGCGTGCCACCAGTGCCGCTGCGAGCAGTGCAGGGAGCCACACCCGAATAATGTAAAGCTCCGCCGCGTGCAGCGAGTAGCCCGTAATGTAGATGCGTGCCGCTCTGTTTCTGAGCACCGACAAGTCCAGCCTTCCCGTCGAACCCGCAGCGGACTGGGAAACGTGGTTCCGCAGAATCAGGAATGCCAGCAGGATGCTCGCACCCGAAGCAGCACCCAGAATCAGGTATGCACCTTTCCACTCGAATCGCGCCATCAGCAGTCCTGTCAGCACCAGAGATACGCTGTTGGATGCGTAGAAGAAGGTGACGAAGGTGCCGACGGCGAAGCCCCTGCCGCGGCTCGCGAACCGTTCCGCCACGATTCGCATTCCCGGGTTGTACACGCCTACCAGTCCCAATCCCGCTATCGCCCTCAGAATCGATGCGGATACCGCCTCGGTCGCCAGAAGGGGGAAGAGGATGTTCGCGGCAGTTGATAGGATCGTGGACAGGACGAATATGCGCTTGGAGCCGAATCTGTCCGTCATCGGCACGACCAAGAGCGCCGACACGGCGAAGCCGGCGAGGTATGCAGAGAATATCGCCCCCGCCTGCGTATTGTTCAGGCCCCACTCATCCTGAATGACGGGCAATGCGGCAACGTAGCTCGAGAACGGAAACAGCAGAACGAACAGCGTCATGGACATCGCTAGAAGCCAGCCGAGACTCCCAAGATCAAGGCCACCGATCTGGCGCTCTAGCAGCGACATCCGGGGCCTTTCTTCTAGCAAGGGCTGCTCCTATGTCTAGCGCCGGACACCGGGTGCGGCGGCGGGCAAGTCCTACCTCAACAGCGACAGGAGCTGCTTTGCATCCGCGGCAAGTCCCTCGTCGTCCGTGAGTTCGATCGTGCGCTCGATGTCGGCGATGCCTCTTTCGGTCTCCTCAGCCATCAGGTACACCTGTCCTCTGAGGAAGTAAAGCGCGGCAGCATCCTTCTCGATTTCGAGCGCCGCAGTGAGGTCGCCTAATGCCGCTTCCAGGTCCTGCAGGGCAAAGTAAACGCGTGCGCGACTGTAGTATGCGTCTGTGTGGCTTGGGTCGAGTTGTAGTGCGCGCGTGAGGTTCGTGATCGCGTCATCGCTCCTGCCCTTATCGATGTAGATCAGGCCACGATAGTAATACGCCTCCGCGACCTTGGGGTCTAGTCGCAGCGCCAGGTTCAGATCCGAGATAGTCCTGGCTTCATCGCCAAACGCGTAGTAAATGGACGCCCGCGCTGAGTAGGCTTCGGCATACCTTGGATTCAGCCGCAGCGCCTCGTTGAACTCGTCGAAGGCATTGCGAAGCTGTCCGTCCTCGCGCATCAGCATCCCGCGCGAATACGCGGCCTCTGCCTGCAACCCCTCCAGTTCGGGGGAACTGTCGGCGCACGCGGAGGTTAGCGACAGTACGACCGGAATTACCGCGGCAGCAAACACCGTCAGGGCAGATCTCAATCTGCCCTCAAACCCTACAGCCGCCGATGCCGGCACGCCGGTCGCGGGCCCGCCTGCGCCCACAAAAACTAGGCGCCGTCGTTTATCCACTGCGCGACCTTCTCCGCGATCATAATCGTGGTAGCGTTCGTATTGGCTCGTATTACGTCAGGCATTACCGAGGCGTCAACTACGCGCAGCCCCTCAACGCCATGCACGCGGCAATACTGGTCGACGACCGCCATCCCATCAGATGCGTCTCCCATCTTGCAGGTTCCTGACGAGTGATGCTGCGTTCCCACATTTGCCAGCAGCCACCTGTCAAGCGCGTCATCGTCCTGAAGTTCTTCGTCAGATGGCGTCAGCCGTTCCAGCAGGACGCCCTCGTACTCGGGATGCTGCGAGATCTCGATGCAGAGCCTGATCGCGCCGCGCATTCGCTCGCGGTCCCACGGGTCGCTGAGATAGTCGTAATTCAGTACGGGCTGCTGGTTGGGGTCCGCCGAGGCAAGGCGAAGCGTTCCGGCGCTGACCGCCTTCTGCAGCGCGACGCTGAAGCCTGTAAATGTGCCATCCTCGGCGAGCTGCACGTTAGACGGCCTGTGTTCGCTGGTCATCAGTATCGGGCTCATCTGCATGTCGTTGCGGTGTGGCGAGTTGGGAGTCGTGTAGCGCATTCCCACCTGGATGGACGGCGTATTGATGTCGGCAAGTTCCAGGCTCGTGCTGAAGGGGATGAACGCGGACGGGTGGTCACGCAGGTTCTGGCCGACGCCCTGCAGGTCCTGAACCACTTCGACGCCCACTTCTCTGAGGTGATCCGCAGGTCCTATCCCCGACAGCATCAATGTCTGCGGCGAATTGATCGCGCCGCCGCTGAGGATGATCTCATCCCCAAACACTTCGAAGACTTCGCCGCCGCTTTCCGCCCTCACGCCAATGGCGCGCTTGCCCTCGAACAGGATCTTGTGCACCATCACGCCGCCTCTAATCGTCAGGTTCAGCCTGTGGCGCACCTGCGATAAGTAGGTGAGCGCTGTGCTCATCCGCACGCCGTCCACATTGTTCAGGGGCCTCGGTCCTACGCCAGTCGATTCAGGGTGATTCTGGTCCATCGACTCCGGGAAGCCGGCATCCACGCACGCAGCCCAGAACGCCTTTGCGCTCGGATTCACCTCTTCCCGTTCATATCGCCGCACGGGGATCGGTCCCTCCGATCCGTGAAAGTCGTCGCCGCCGAAAGTCATATCGGTCTCGCTCTTTCGGAAGAACGGCAGGCAGTTTACGAACGACCACTCGTCGTTTCCAAGCTCCGCCCACTCATCGTAGTCCTCTGGAATACCCCGAAAGAAGACCTGCCCGTTGATGGCGCTCGAGCCGCCGGTCACCTTTCCTCGCGGCACGATGAACGGCTCGCGGCCCGGCGTGGCGTTCGCCTCGTAGTTCCAGCTGTGCGCGTCGGGACCATATGCCGAATGCCACGGATTGTTGCCCAGTCTCACGCTGTCCGGCAGGTGGTCGATGTCCTGGTAGTCGGGACCGGCCTCAAGCAGCAGCACCGTTCGATCGGAACCTTCAGTCAGACGGGTGGCAAGTACGGACCCTGCTGAACCTGCGCCGACGATGATGTAGTCGTACTTCACGATTGACCTCCTGGCATATTGATCTGCGGTCATGATCTGGTCTGATGGGCGGGATTATACAATACGAGGAGTCCCACTTCATCACGGCTGCACGCCGCTCCCGTCAGGTGGTGGACCGCCAGTCCTGAAGCATCTGTCTGTCGTGGGGAAAGGGCAATTCGGGCAAGTCACTCATGGGAAACGTCCGAACATCAAGCGCATCGTGCCCGATCTCAACCGAGCCACCAACGATGTGCGCCGAAAAGACCACGAGCACAACCGGGTTTCCCTCCAGCGAATACACGCCGACAAGCCTGTCAAGCTCCACATCCAACCCTGTCTCCTCCTTCACCTCGCGCCTGGCAGCGGATTCCACCACCTCACCCCTATCGACATACCCCGACGGGAATGCCCACTTGCCGTACTCCGGCTCTACACCTCGCTTGACCATTACGAGCCCATCGCCGTCAGTCACGAGTGCCACGGCGGCGACCTTGGGATCAAGAAACACGACAAAACCGCACGATGGGCAGCACGGGCGCATCATACCTTCGATGTATTTCTCCACGAGCGGCTCGGCGCATCGCTGGCAATAGTTAATGTCACCCGGCATATATCAAGACCTCGTCCGATCACTTCCATCTTGGCCGCAATGTTACCATTCCTCTTGCCGGTCAGCCCGCAGCCGTTACTGACAACTCGTGGTCGGCGGCGATATAATACCCACGCCTAGCAACTGAAGGGAGAAAAACATGCGAGAGAACACTGCCAAGCACAAACTGGAGCGCGGGGAGCACGTAATCTGCATCTCCGGGCTAAACTCTACCCACATAATCGACTTCCTGGGGCAGTTCGGATTTGATGCCATCTGGATCGAAGCCGAACACGGCCCAAATGACTTTGCCGACATACCCGACCTCACCCGTGCCTGCGACGTCTGGAATATGACCTCGGTGGTGCGCGTGAACCGGAACAACGCGGGCATCATATACCGCACATTCGACGTGGGAGCGCAGGGCATCGTGGTGCCTCACGTTGACACTGCCGATGATGCGCGCGCTGTCGTGGACGCCGCAAAGTTTGCTCCTGTTGGCCATCGCGGGATGTTCGGCAGCCGCCAGGGCTACGGCGATCCTGACTACATTTACAAGGCGAACGACGAGACGCTGGTCGTCGTGCTGATAGAGGACATCAAGGCAGTCAACAACCTCGACGAAATCCTGACCGTTGACAACATCGACGTCTTCTTCGTCGCTCCCAGCGACCTGGCGCAGTCTATGGGCCATCTGGGCGGCATCGACCATCCCGATGTCACCGCCACAATCGACGGCGCGCTGCAGAAGATTGTCGCGTCCGGTCGCACGGCAGGTTCACTGGTCACCGACGACAATGTCGAGCACTACCTGGGTCTGGGCGTGAAGTTCATGATGACCGGCTGGCAGGCATGGGTCGGCTCCGGTGCAGCCGGGTTCAAGGCAAAAATAGCAGCAGCCACAAGCTGAATGCAGGTCCCGCGTGACGAACATCGCCCCAAGGTTAGAGGCGCAGCTTGACTCGGTTTCGCTGCGCCAACTGCGCGGCATGGCAGCCGTCGCCGAAATCCACGGCGCCCAGCTATACCTTGTCGGCGGCGCGGTCCGGGACGCGCTGCTTGGACTGCCGGTAACCGATATCGATATTGCGGTAGTCGGCATGGCTTCGGGCCTTCCCCGCGGAGTAGCGCGGGCGCTGAACGGCAGAGTCGTAGCGCATTCCCAGTTCAACACATTCGCGCTGAGCGCTGCCGGCAGGCACATAGACCTGGCGATGGCGCGCCACGAAACCTACGCGACGCCCGGCGCACTGCCGACCGTCGCCCCCGGCACTTTGCGGCAGGACCTCGCCCGACGGGATTTCACCATCAACGCGATGGCGGTGGCAATCGCTGAAAATGCGTTTGGCGACCTCCACGACCCGTTGGACGGCCGTTCAGACCTTGCCTCCGGAGCTATCCGAGTGCTGCACGACGATAGCTTCCGGGACGACGCCACGCGCATGATTCGGGCAGCCCGATACGCCTGCAGGCTCGACTTCACCCTCGAATCCGAGACCGAACGCCTGATCCGGCGAGACATCCCATTCCTCGAGACAATATCCTCCGCGAGACTGCGCGACGAATTCCTCCGCGTACTCAGCGAGGGTAGGGCGGCGTCCATTCTTGAGATGCTGCATAGCCTTGGGGCACTCGAAGCAATTCACCCCGCTCTCAAGGTCATTAGCCGGACGACTGACGCCCTGCAGCGTGCCGACCGTTCTCAATGTGCAGATATGCCTTCACTACTTCTGTCGGTACTGACCTACGAAATGAACGGTCAGGACAGATCGGAGTTCGCCGACAGGCTTGCACTCGACGCCCAGTCCAGGAAGGTAATCCAGGATACGGAGGAGTTGTGCGCTCGACTGGAGGAAATCACGCAGATACCTTCACGAAGCGAGACCCACTTCCTGTTGCAAGCCTACGAAGAAGCCGCCATCATCGGTTGCTCGCTATACGAAGGAGACACACCTTTCGGGCGGCTACTGAGTCTGTACCTGGACGAGCTGCGCTACGTTAAGCCGTTGCTAAATGGCGACGACCTGCTGGCTCTTGGAATATCGCAGGGCCCGCAAATTGGAGGGCTTCTCCAAAACCTGCTGGTCGCACGCCTGGACCAGGAGCTAGAGACGCGCCAGGACGAGATTGACTTCGTCAGGGCGCGCCTATAGTCCGGTCGATTGGCTCTGGGCATTCGGGTGATCTAGCCTACGGACACCCCGCCTGCGGATAGCCCGGGTTCAGTCATTCCGCTCGGATCGAGGATTTCGTCGAGTTCGTCCGGCGACAGGTCTGTCTTCTCGACAGCCACTTCCTTCACGGTCCTGCCGGTCGCTTGGGCCTCCTTCGCGATAGCCGCCGAATCGTCATACCCGATATGCGGCACCAGCGTCGTGACGATTGCAAGTCCTCGCTCGACCATATCAGGGCCCGCGCTCGTCGCCTTCAGGCCGCGCACGCACTGCTCGTCCAGATTCCGCGCCGCCGCCGCCAGCAGGTCTATCGACTGCAGCAGATTGTAGGCGCACACGGGCATCATCACATTTATCTCGAAGTTGCCCGACTGCCCTCCGACCGCAATGGCAGCGTCATTGCCGATGACATGCGCTGCAACCTGGCAAACCGACTCAGGTATCACCGGGTTCACCTTTCCGGGCATTATCGAACTTCCCGGCTGCACCTCCGGCAGCTCGATCTCGCCGATTCCGCCACGCGGCCCCGATCCCAGCCAGCGGATGTCGTTGCAGATCTTCATCAGGCTCACCGCAACCGTCTTCAGCGAACCGCTCGCCTCCACGACATTGTCCAGCGTGCTCTGTGCCTGGAAGTGATTCGTCGTTTCACGCACCTCAATTCCAAGCATCTCGGACAATCGCTTGCAGACGCGCCCTGCGAATTCGGGGTGTGTGTTGACTCCGGTCCCAACCGCGGTCCCGCCAAGAGCAACCTCCGACAGCTCCCTCTCAGCGTGCCGCAGACGCTCAATGCCGCGCTCAATCTGCCCTGCGTGTCCAAGGAACTCCTGCCCAAGTCGGACCGGCGTTGCATCCTGCAAGTGCGTCCTGCCCGTCTTGATAACCGGCATGAACTCATCAGCTTTCTGGTCCAGCCCTTCCTGTAACTGCTGCAGCGCAGGAACCAGGTCATCGTGTATGGCAAGCAGCGCTGACACATGGATCGCAGTTGGTATCACGTCGTTCGACGACTGCCCGATATTCACATGGTCGTTCGGATGCACCGGCGTGCGCGAGCCTATCACGCCGCCCATCATCTCGATGGCGCGATTCGATATGACCTCGTTCGCGTTCATATTCGTGGAAGTCCCGCTGCCAGTCTGGAAGATGTCCACCACGAACTGATCGTCCAGCTTGCCATCCATCACCTCCTGCGCAGCCTGAACGATGCCCTCGGCTATTTCTCCGTCCAGCAGTTCAAGCTCCGCATTCACCTGCGCGGCAGCCTGCTTGATCTGCCCCAGCGCGCGTATGAACGAGCGCGAAAAACGCAAGTCGCTGATCGGGAAGTTCAGCCTCGCGCGCATCGTGTTCGCGCCATAGTACGCATCCGCCGGCACCTGAAACTCGCCCATCGAGTCCCGTTCGCTCCGATAATTCTGTTCAGTCATCTTATCTGTCCCATCCTGTTAATAATGTACATCGATGTCAATTTACCCCACTCGATTGGCGCACAAACCCCACGACCTCGTCAGCAACCTCCCATTCGCGCCCGCTCAGGCTGTGGTCCGCCCCTTCGATCTCTCGGAACTGCAGCGGCTCCCGCACTCCGTCCAGAACCCTCTGCAGTTCTACCGACGTCACCAGGCGGTCCTCTTGCCCAACGACGAACAGCTTTCGGCGCTTGTCCCTCACGATGCGAGATTCGCTAATCGAAGACAGCGGAGGCGCAATCAGCACAAGGCTGTTCGCCCGCCTGAAGTGCCTCAGGCTGCGCAGTATGACCCCCGCTCCGAATGAATATCCCGCCAGAGCGATGCGCCTTCCGTCCACACCGGGCCACCGCCGCACCATGTCAAGCGCGGCCTTAATGTCTTCGTGCTCCTCCTCTCCACCCTTGAATTCACCCTCGCTGCCTTCCACGCCACGAAAATTGAAGCGGAAGCTCGCGAATCCGGCTTCACCCGCCGCGCGGCACACGCTCGTCACCACGCCGTTGTCCATATTGCCCCCAAGCATCGGGTGTGGGTGGCACATGACGACCGCAGAGTAGGGGGGTGGCAACTCCTCGGGAAGCGTAAGCACGCCTTCCAGCGTCAATCGCTTGCACCGGAACGCGATCGCCGTCTGACGAATCACCGCGGCTGCCTCTCGTCTCCAAGCCATTCCTTGAAGAACTCGGTCGCCATTCCCACAACTTCAGCTACATGCCCGCCAAAGAAGTGGTCCGCGCCGCGAATGATCTCGACGCTCTTGGGATCGCCGTAGCGCCTTGACATAAACTTGAACTGCTGCACAGGAAAGTCATGATCATGTTCGCCCAGCATCAGCAGCTTCGGCAGCAGCATCTCTGTCGCGCTCATTTCGTTGAACACCCTCGACGGGCACGCTATGCTGACGAGTGCCTGTGCAACATTGCTTCGTGATGCCGCCGCAAGCGCGACCGCGGCACCGAACGAATATCCGGCGATTCCAACACGGCTCGCGTCCACGTTCTCGCACAGCGACAGATAGCTCAGCGCCTCCTCCGCGTCCTGAATCTCTCCCACACCCCCATCGAACGATCCCTCGCTCATATCGACGCCGCGAAAGTTGAACCTCAGCGCTGCGATGCCCTCTTCGCACAGGCTGCGCGCCAGAGTTGCGACAATCACGTTGTACATATCGCCGCCGTAGCGAGGATGCGGATGGCAGATTACCACGCCGGGATGGCGCCCTGTATCATCGGGTAAGTGGAGCGTACCTTCAATCGCGAGGTCTCCGCTCTGAAAGAATATGTCCCTCTGTATGGCTTCCAATTTCGCGCTAACCTTTTCACCGACTTTACGACACTCAGTCGGGGTAAAGTTTAGGCGACCGCTATGGCTTTTGACAAGCGTGATTGCTAGAATGGTAGCGGTCTCGGTCGAGCGGCTCCACCCGTCTATTCGGGCATGCCGCTAGACGGGCTACCGGACATTATGATTTGCACCAGACCACTGAATACCCCGGGAGGATACCAGGTGAGAGAAGTCGACCTTCGCAGCGACACAGTAACGCACCCATCGCCGGAAATGCGCCGCGCAATGGCTGAAGCCGAGCTCGGAGACGATGTCTTCGGAGATGATCCAACGCTGAACCGCCTGGAAGCGATGGCAGCCGAGCGACTGGGTAAAGAAGCCGCTGTCTTTGTCGCAAGCGGTACGATGGGCAACCTAGTTTCCATCCTCACGCACGCGGGTCGCGGTGATGAGATCATCATTGGCGACAAGGCGCACATATTCCGCAGCGAGGCAGGCGGCGCGTCCGCCCTCGGCGGCGTGGCGTACAATACCCTGCCCAACGATCACCGGGGCATGCTCGATCTCGATCAGCTCGAAGCCGCCATCAAGCCGCCAAACGTCCACTTCACCCGCACCGCCATGATAGGCTTGGAAAACACCCACAACGCCTGCGGCGGCGCACCCCTGACCGCAGACGACACGGCGGCTGTCGCTGAAATCGCCCACAGGCACGGCGTACCCCTGCATGTGGACGGCGCCCGTATCTTCAATGCTTCTGTCGCCCTGGAGACTCCTGTTACGGAACTCGTAAAGGACGCCGACAGCGTCACATTTTGTCTGTCCAAGGGCCTAAGTTGTCCGATAGGTTCCGTCATCTGCGGTAGCGAGGAGTTCATACAGGGCGCGCGCAAGTGGCGCAAGATGGTCGGCGGCGGCATGCGGCAGGTCGGCGTCCTTGCCGCGGCTGGCATCGTCGCGCTCGACAACATGGTCGAACGCCTCAACGACGACCACGCCAATGCACGCAGACTGGCCCAGGGGTTGGCGCAGATTCCAGGGATTGAAATCGACCCTGATGCTCTTCCAACCAACCTTGTGTTCTTCAAGATCACGGGTGGTGACCCCGCCGTGATCATGGAAGAGATCAACAGGCGCGGCGTCAAAGGCGGCGCGGCATACGGCGACTGGCGCTTTGTCACCCACTACGGGATCGACTCCGACGATATAGACTACACCCTTGATGTGATGGAAACGGCCTTGAGGAATTACGCAACCGCATAACCCCGGCCGCATACAACTTACGGAGCTCAGAGGCAGGCAGATTCCCGGATCGCCTGCCTCTCTTTATCCCTCATGATCCTTATCATTCGCAACCCTCGTTTCCGGCTTCTATGGTCGAGCGCGGTCGTCAACTACATGGGCCTGATGGTGTACTTCACCGTTCATGGCTGGCTGGCCCTAGAGGTAACCGATTCCGAATTCTGGGTGGGCGCCACCTTCGGAGCCAATG
Organism: uncultured Dehalococcoidia bacterium; assembly: GCA_964632415.1. Lineage (GTDB taxonomy): Bacteria > Chloroflexota > Dehalococcoidia > Lucifugimonadales > JADFKI01 > Bin90. Next base: position 183,632 of record CAZWDM010000001.1, read on the forward strand.
GCCTGAGCATCATGGTCTTCAGTACGGCAGCGGGCGTACTCGTCGACAGGCTGAATCGCAAGATGCTGATCCTTGCCGCCCTCTTCTTTCAGGTTATCGTTGCGGCATCCATCGCCATTCTTATCTTCACGGAACTAATCCAGCTCTGGCACATTCTTGTCGCAGCGTTCATTGACGGCGCTCTCATGTCGATCAAGGTCCCCTCACGCACAGCCCTCGTATTGGATGTTGCAGGACGCCAGAACATGCTCAAGGCGACCGCCGCCAACTTCGCGGCGATGACCGGAGCCGGCATCCTGATACCGCCGCTCGCCGGCTTGGTAGTCGATACACACGGCATTGGCTGGGCTTATGTGGGGATGACATCTGCCTTCACTCTGTCGGCTCTGCTGCTGACATTCCTTGGCGGAGTACGAAAAACGGAGCGCAAGACCAGAACCTCACCGGTGGAGGACTTCAAGGACGGACTGAGGTATGTGCTGACCACCCCGGCAGTCCGACTTCTGTTCCTGTTGATGATCACTTCTGAACTGTTTGGATGGGCCCACGAGTCTATGATGCCTGTGATGGCCGGCAAGGTCTTGGATGCGGGCCCAACGGGACTCGGATACCTGATATCTGCCGGGAGCGCGGGCGCATTGCTGGCTTCTCTTTTTCTGTCAGCAATTGGCGATATTCGCAGAAAGGGGCTCGCCATGATCCTTGGCTATATCGGATTCGGGACTTTCCTGATCTTATTCGCCTTATCTGAGTGGCTCCTCCTGTCCCTGCTGCTGATAGGCACTGCCTACGCCAGCGTCGCCCTGTACGAGACCATGCTCGGTACGCTCCTGCAGACCACTGTCCCCGACGAGATGCGCGGCCGCGTACTCAGCTTTCAGATGTTCAGCTGGGGATTTACCGGCTTCTCCGGCTTTCACACCGGCGCAGTTGCCACCCTAATCGGCGCCCCTCTGGCGGTTGCTCTGGGCGGCGGCGTGGTTGTCATCAACGGCTTGCGACTGGTGCGCTCCTTTGCGGCGCGTTATAACGAGACCCAGCCCCCGCAAGTGCCAGCCGGGACATAAGCATAGAAGTTTCAGGACCTGGTTTCCTATGCCGAAACCGGCGCGACCTCAGATATGAAATGTTAGTATGGGTTCTATGCTGCATCTCGTACATCGTCACCCTGTAGACCCCATCCCAAGACTATGCTGCTGATCCTGCGAAACGCTCGCTTTCGCCTCCTCTGGTCGAGTCTGGTCGTGGCTGAACTCGGCATAATGTTCCACATCACTGCGCACGGCTGGCTGACTCTGACAGTAACCGATTCAGCCTTCTGGGTGGGGGCGGTTGCTGGCGCGGCAGGCATAAGCATCGTGGTATTCAGCACCGTCTCAGGGGTGGTTGCCGACAGGCTCAACCGCAAATACCTGATCCTCTTCACGCTGGTCTGCCAGGGACTGGTGGCCCTGGGCCTGGCGCTGCTGATAATCACAGGCCAGATCCGCCTGTGGCACATTGTCCTTGCCTCAGTCATCGACGGCGGCATGGTATCGATTCGCGTTCCCTCCAGGATGGCGCTGATAATGGACATCGTTGGCAGGCGCAACATACAGAGCGCAACGGCGGCGAACTTTGCCGCAATGACCGGAACCGGAATCGTCATTCCTCCGATTGCCGGCTGGCTCATCGAGTCTCACGGCATAGCCTGGGCTTACATCGCGATGTGTGTCACATTCCTGATTTCCCTGGTGGTGCTGTTCTTTCTCAGCGGTGTGAAGAGCGCCAACCGCAAAGGAACGGCAACGCCCCTGCAGGACTTCGTAGAAGGTGTCAGGTATGTATTCACGACGCCGGCAGTCAGGCTTCTCATCATCATTATGCTGACGACCGAGATATTTGGCTGGGCGCACGAAGCAATGATTCCGGTAATGGCGCGTGACGTTCTCGGAACCGGCCCCTCCGGAGTGGGATATCTGCTGGCGGCAGGAAACACGGGCGCGCTACTCTCTGCGATTATTCTCTCGGCGGTTGGGGAAGTCCCAAGAAAGGGACTCGCCCTCGTATGCGGTTATGTCGGATTCGGCGCATTCCTCATACTGTTCGCCGTTTCCAAGTCGCTTGTATTGTCGTTGGTCCTTCTCGGTTCAGCCTACGCATGTGTGGCGATGTACGAGACGATGCTCGGCACTCTGCTGCAGACGAGTGTACCCAATGATATGCGTGGGCGCGTCCTCAGTTTTCAGACCTTCACCTGGGGCATCAGTGGCTTGTCGGGCTTTCAAACCGGAACAATCGCGGCATTTCTTGGAGCGCCACTCGCAATCGGCATCGGAGGGGGAATCCTCGTGCTCAACGGCATTCGGATGATTCGCACCGTCTCATCGCGCTATCGCGAATCGGTCCACACAGTCTCGGCTACACCTGAGGAAAATCGATAACATCGCCCACCGACCCCTCCACCGTTCAAATCGCCCAAATCGCCCACGGGCTCAACCTGTACCTTCGCTATCACCCCGCTCACCCCACCAGCGTTCCATCCGCTCCCGCACAGTACGTTCATACCCCTGGCTGCTTGGCACGTAGTATCGCCTGTCCTTGAGGCTGTCAGGCAAATTCTGTGTCTGCGTGAAATTGCCTTCGAAGTCGTGCGCGTACTTGTAGCCCTCTCCATATCCCATGCCCTGCATGAGTCCCGTCACGGCATTTCGCAGGTGCAGCGGCACGGGTTCGTTTCGCGTTTCCTGTACATCCCGCATTGCCCTGTTGAGCGCCATGTACGAAGCATTGCTTTTCGGGCAAGTTGATAAGTACACCGTCGCCTCCGCCAGCGGTATCCTCCCCTCCGGCAGACCGATGAAATGCACCGCCTGCTGGGCCGCCACCGCGACCGTCAGCGCCTGCGGTGCCGCCATGCCGATGTCCTCCGACGCCAGTATCACCAGCCGCCGCGCAATGAACAGTGGGTCCTCTCCCGCCTCCAGCATGCGCGCCAGCCAGTAGATCGCTGCGTCCGGGTCTGACGACCTCACCGACTTTATGAACGCCGATATCGTGTCGTAGTGCAGGTCTCCCGCTTTATCGTGCCTTAGCGACCTGCGTTGCATCGCGTCTTCAACCATCCCGACGGTAATGTGCCGCGCCCCGTCGGCATCCGGTGCGGTCGCGGATACGGCGAGTTCCAGCGCATTCAGAGCTGTCCGCCCATCCCCATTTGCCAGGTTCACAAGTGCGTCCAGCGCCTCCCGGTCAATGACCGGGTGCATCCCGCCTAGCCCGCGTTCCAAGTCCGTTGCCGCGGCCCCTACTATCAGCCGAACCTGTTCGTCGCTAAGAGATTCCAGCGCGAACACCCGGGCACGAGAGAGCAGGGGAGACACCACTTCAAATGACGGGTTCTCCGTGGTCGCTCCGATCAGCACCAGAGTACCGTCCTCCACGTACGGTAGAATCACATCCTGCTGCGCCTTGTTGAAGCGGTGAATTTCGTCAACGAACAGAATGGTTGACTGCCCGCTCATGCCGAGCCTTTCACGCGCCTCGCCGGCGATTCTCCGAAGGTCCGCGACTCCTGAAGCGACACCGCTCACCTGCTCGAAGTGGCTGTCGGTCACGTTTGCGATCAGGCTTGCCAGCGTAGTCTTCCCGATGCCCGGCGGACCCCACAGTATTATCGAAGGCAGCGTATCGGCTTCGATGCTGTTACGCAGGGCCGTACCCGGGCCAATGATGTGCTCCTGTCCAACATATTCATCGAACGCACGCGGCCGCATCCTGGCTGCGAGCGGTGCCCTGCTGCTGAGTTCCTGCCGTGAACGGTGCTCGAAGAGTGTCATAGGACATCATTCGCATTCTGGATTGCTCGCTGCACCGCCGCAACCAGCAGGGAGTCTTCCCCGGGCAGCACAGTCCGCGCATCCAGCAGAACGCGCCCGTCATCGATCCGTCCCATCACCGCAGTATCCGCACCCCGTAGCCGCTTCGCCACCTCTTCGGCGCCGCCAATCCCGTGGCACTCTATCGCCACCACCCATGTGGGAAGCGTTTCCCCCGGGAGGCTGCCGCCTCCAATCGTCGACTCCGCCTCAACCACCGACACGCCCTCTCCGATCTCGTCGGCCCACGATATTGCCCGCTTTCTCGCCTCGCCTGACTTCATCGAAATCATGCGCCAGATCGGGATCTTCTCCAGTGCTTCCTCACGAAGATAGTGGTTTATCGTCGCCGCGAGAGCTGCCATGCTCAGCTTGTCGATTCGCATTGCCCTGGCTAGTGGATGCCTGGCCACGACATCAACAAGTTCCTTGTCGCCGGCAATTATCCCGGCCTGCGGCCCTCCAAGCAGCTTGTCTCCGGAAAAGAAAGACAGTCCCACGCCAGCTTTCGCGCTCTCCTGCGGCATGGGTTCGTGCATCAGGCCAAACCGCGCACTGTCTAGAAGGCACCCGCTGCCGAGGTCGTGGAGCACAGGCACTCCGCGCCGTGCTCCGATTTCAACTAGTTCCGCAATCTCCGGCGCATGCGTAAATCCCATTACCCTGAAGTTACTTGCATGCACCGCCAGCAGCGCCCCGGTCTCCTCGGTGACCGCCGCCTCGTAGTCGCGCCCATAGGTCCGGTTGGTAGTGCCGACCTCCACGAGCTTTGCGCCGCTCTGCACTAACACGTCTGGAACGCGAAAGCCTCCGCCGATCTCAACTGCCTCGCCCCTCGAGACGATGACCTCCTTGTCGCTCGCAATCGCCGCCAGCCCGAGCATCACAGCGGATGCGTTGTTGTTCACCACGAGGGCCGCCTCCGCGCCCGTAACTCGTGCGACAAGTTCCGAAATGTGCGCCTGCCGTGAACCTCGTCTGCCGGTCCCGAGGTCGAGCTCCAGATCGGAGTATCCTTGAGCAGTCCGCGCCATCGCGGCGCTCGCATCCTCGCTAAGCGGCGCTCGCCCAAGGTTCGTATGCAAAATCACGCCGGTCGCGTTTATCACATGCCTCGGCCACGCCCTGCCCAGCGCGCCTGCATTACTTTCCACCGATGAAATGATCTCACCGGCATCGGGCGCTGAATCGCCGTTTGCAATAGCTGCGCGCGCCGCATCCAGCTCCCGCCTGACGATATCAAGCACAGCCCGACGAGAGTACGCATCTATGATGGGCGCAAGTCGCCCGTCCGACATTAGGCGCTCAACGCTAGGCAACCGTCGATAAGGTGAAGTCATCGTTCTCGTCCTCCAGCATGATTATAAGGGATTCCGCCCCAGCAATTCCTTATTCACCCGATTGATGGTAGAATATGGCGCTGTTGACCCCTACCTAGACCGATTGTTAGAATATTCGGAATGTGAAGGATTTCTCTATCCTCAGGGAGGCTATGTTCGTTATAGGGCTGACAGGCGGCATTGGAACCGGGAAGACGCATGTTTCCGGTCTCCTCAGAGGACTGGGCGCTGCTATTGTGAACGCCGATCTCCTTGGTCACGAAGTGTACGCACCCGGATCAGAAGGTTGGCACGCTGTGGTGGACGCTTTCGGTGAGGAAATTGTGGCTGACGATGGAGAGATCGACCGCCGCGTACTTGGCGGCATTGTCTTCAGCGACGACCGCCAACTCCAACGGCTGAATGCAATTATGCATCCCCGCATATTCTCACTTGCCGAACAGCGGCTGCGAGACCTTGCGGAAAATGGCGAGTCAACCGCGGTCCTTGAAGCGGCTCTACTCATAGAGGCAAACTGGACTTCACTTGTTGACGATGTCTGGGTCACCACCTCGCCTGAGAGCGAGATTATCGCCCGCCTGCAGGAACGCAACAACATGGATGAAGCGACAGCCCGCGCCCGCATCGGTTCACAGATGCCCCAGTCCGAAAGAGTTAAGCACGCGGATGTCGTTATTGAAAACGACTCTACATTGGAAGACCTATCGGCCGCAGTTCAGGAATATTGGAACAGCAGAGTTCTTACCCGTTAAGGAGTGCAGAGTAACAAGATGACGCAATCAACGACTACGCTCTATCGAAGCTACATCATCGAGGAGTACCACCTCACGGAAGAACCCTACTATGTTGCGGTCGGCGACGAGGTAGAGCTGTTCGAGGCGGCCTATGAACAGCGCATTCCCCTGATATTCAAGGGCCCGACCGGCTGCGGCAAGACACGCTTCGTCGAGTACATGTCCTACAGGCTGGGACAACCTCTGACCAGCATCAAGCAGGCGGACAGCAGGGGAGTCGAGCGCCCCGAAGGCGATAACATTCCACTGGTCACCATTGCCTGCCACGAAGACCTGACGGCAAGCGACCTCGTCGGACGCTACCTCCTCGAAGGCGACTCCACCGTCTGGATCGATGGGCCGCTCTCGCGCGCAGTCAAGGCGGGCGGTATCTGCTACCTGGACGAAATTGTCGAGGCACGGAAGGATACAACCGTCCTCATCCACCCGCTCACGGACCACAGGCGCATCCTTCCGGTTGAAAAGCGCGGCGAACTGCTCGAAGCCGCTGACGGCTTCCTGCTGATCTTGTCCTACAATCCCGGCTACCAGAGCGCGCTCAAGGACCTGAAGCACAGCACGCGCCAGCGCTTCATCTCAATCGAGTTCGACTACCCGCCACGGGACATCGAGGCAGAGATCGTTCAGCACGAGTCGGGTTGCGATCCCGACGACGCTGTGCAACTCGCCATGCTCGGCGAGAAGGTTCGCAACCTGCGCGAGCACGGCCTGGGCGAAGGTGCAAGCACGCGTCTGCTCATATATGCCGGCAAGCTCATATCTCAGGGCATCCCGCCCCGACGCGCCTGCCAGGTCGCTGTCAACTGGGCCGTCACCGACGACCATGCAGTGCAGAGGAGCATTGAAGAGATCATATCCTCTATCTTCGAGTAGGATGGGCTCGCATGGTCGATATCCAGAAGATAACGCCATCGCTTTGGTTTGACGGCAGGGCGAAAGAGGCGGCAGAATTCTATACTTCCGTATTCACCGATGCGAAGATTCTGAGCGTCTCCGAAATCGAAGCCGGACCCGCGGAGGGTGGCCACGTAGTGTCCTTTGTGCTCAACGGCCAGGAATTCAGCGCATTCGACGGTGGCCCGATGTTCCAGTTCTCGCCGGCCATTTCTCTTGCCGTCAACTGCGAGTCTCAGGACGAGGTCGACCACTTCTGGGACCGCCTTTCGAGTGACGGTGAGCAGGAAATGTGTGGTTGGGTCAGGGACAAGTTTGGCGTCTCTTGGCAGGTCACCCCGATCGCTATGTATGAACTCATGAGTGATCCATCGAAGTCCTCGGCGGTTATGGAAGCCCTGCTCACGATGAAGAAGATCGAAATCAGTAGTCTGCAGGCTGCTTACGACAACGCGTAAGGCCCTGCACAATGCTTTGCGCTCGGCCCTCCTCAACCCCAATCGAAAGTGACCTCCCCGACATGGGCAACCCATTGACAGACCGCATCAGGCGCATCATAGCTGAGACGCCGCGACGGACTGTCGACGACCCTTCACTGACACAGGCGGGCGTCATGGTGCTGATATACCCGAACAACGGAGAGCACTGCGTCCTTCTTCAGAAGCGCTCAAACAGGGTGGACAGCCATAAGGGCGAGATCTCCTTCCCGGGCGGTAAGAGAGATCCGGAAGACACAACGATTCTGGACACCGCCCTGCGAGAAACACACGAGGAGATGGGCATAGACCCGCTCGACGTTGAAGTGCTGGGTGCGCTCGATGAGACCGCCACCACGTCAGGCTTTTGCACCAGTCCATTTGCGGGCACCATTCCATACCCCTACGAATTCAGCCCGTGTGAAGATGAGGTTGCGGAAGTGCTAGAAGTGCCTGTATCCTCACTGATGGACATCTCAAACAGGCGCGACGAGATTCATGTCGCTGGTGGCGACCTGCAGTATGCGCCCGTCTTCGCCTATGACGGGCATATCATCTTCGGTGCCACTGCGCGCATACTCAACCGCTTTATGGAAATGCTCGAAACCCCTGCCAGGGAGGAATTGCCTTGAACAACCAGTCGGCAACACTAGATGACATCAGGGTCGAATTGGGGAAGTTTCCGGCTTCCGTCGTCGACGAGTTCGACAAGGCACGAGCGCAGATGCCGCCGAACCTCACCGATGTCCAGATGAGGGAGTGGGCAAACGCGGGCCTCGAGATTGCGCAGGAAACGGTTCGGTCCTGGGAAGCTGCTGCAGAGTTCTATAAGGTCAGCTCCAAGGTCCTTGGATACATGCCGCTGAACTACTTCTTCAAGTGGACCGACTGCGGCAAGTCCCTCTGTGCCGAGTCTCCCACGCTCGCCGCCGCTTACTTTGAAGCAAGCCCCGGCACTATGAGCAAGCTTCGTTCGCGTCACATCGAAAGCTGGTCAGACCTGGGCCGCACGCTATATAAGGGCACCTGGAAGTCCAGCACGCTGGCCTGCAAGTTCTTCCAGTCCAGCCCTGCGCTACTCGAGGACCTCAGTTTCCCTGAGATGGAGCGTTTCGCCAAGTTCCTCGACGCCCTTTCGCACCGCTCCTACGATCTAGCCTCCGACTGCCTGACACTTGGCCAGCAGCTCTTCCCGATGATTGGCGACGACCGGGCTGCCTTCATCAGTATGGCGACCGCCCTCGTAGATTCTGGATGGCGGGAAATCAAGGCGTTCTTCGAGTCCGGCGCGCGCGCGCTTCCTCGCATCGAAGGAACGCAGAGGCTGCGCTTCCTCAAGCTCTCAGAGCAGCTTGTCCACAGCGGCGGCATGAACATCCCAAGCGTAATGCTGGAGACGTCAAACGCCCTTGCGCAGGTGGACTCGCATGACCACGAGCGTATTCTTGGAATGGCGGAGGCGCTATTGCCAAGTTCAGGCGCGGCAGTTCCCGAGTTCATTAAGGCATGCCCCCAGGCGCTGGACAAGCTCACGATGAGCCAGCTTGAGAAATGGTACGCCGAGGGCGTCAGCATCCTGCAGCAGAACAGCGACGGTGGGCTGGCCTATTTCAAGATAGAGTCGGCACGCTCGGAAGAAATGCTGGAAACCCTCTCCTCCGGCGTAGAATTCCAGCGCATCAAGGATGTAATGGAAATGTACTGCCGTGGGCTGGCGGGAGCCGAAATCAAGCTCTCCGAGAGCGGTGAACTCGCCGACAAGAACATCGGATGGGTGTCCAGCGAAGCCCCCACCACGGAAGGCACGACCGTATTCCTGCCCTCTCTGGTTGACCGCTATCTGACTAAACTGCAGAACTTCAACTGGTTCAAGGTGGTTTCCACTCATCAGGTCGCGCGGCTAGAATTCGGCAGTTTCCGGTTCGTGTTCGACAGTCCTTCCGCTATGTTCGACGACCTCCGCAATGATCTCGCCAACAAGAGGGCCGCGGCTGCATCCGGCACGGAAAACGGTCATTCGCCCGAAACCGGCGAACAGGCCCAGGAAAGAGCGTATGTCACCGACGTGCAGCGCTACTTCGATCTCTTCGACGACCGAAAACTCGCCCTCGACATTTACACCGTCGTAGAGGAAGCTCGCCTCGACGCCCGCGTAAAGCATGAATATCGGGGAATCCGCACGCCGTACACGCAGGTGCAGAAGGACTCGCTGCCCAACCGTCCGGATATCACTGAGCTTCCTATGCGCCAGGCAATGGTCGAGTTTCTTGTGCGGCTCAGTCTGCAGCAATACCAGGGCCTGCCTGCCCCCGAGCAATACAAGGAGGAAGCGCGCCAGATCGGCCGTATTATGAGGCAGGTGCTCAACCCCGAAGCGTCGGTTGAGGACACCGCTGAAGCTACCCTGCGAATTTATGCGATCATTTCCCAGATTCCTAACGAGGAGGCTCCGCCGGAGGACTGGGAAGACCTCGATATGACCGAGGATATGGAAGAGGACTACATGGACCCAGACGAGATGGAGTCGCTTCTCCAGCAGATCGCTCAGGGCATGGAGATGGAGCTGCGCCCGGACGGCGAGCAGGATTACGAGTCCAGCGAGGAAGTCGACTTCCGTGGCGATTTCAAGCCCGAACTCGTGCAGCTGCTCGAACAGCTTCGCATGCAGCAGGACGAGTCGGGTGGGGAAGCAAGCGGAGAGCCCATCACCCAGGAGATGCTCGAAGAGTTGCTGCAGAACAGCGCCGAGCTCGAACTGGAAGCCGTGCAGGGCGAAATTCAGCAGTCCAGCAATACAATGGCCAACAACCTGATGAAGGAAGCCGGAGTTGACGCTCCGCAGTCTCCCGAGTTCGGACAGGGCCCGCTCGTCCATGTGGACGAGGACGGCGGCGAGCTCGAGGCAAACGAGCCGCAGACATTCGTGTATGACGAGTGGGACTTCCGCGCCGACGACTACAAGCCGCGCTGGTGTATCGTCCGCCAGAAGACGATGCAGGAGGGCGATCCCACATACTACGGCAACACGCTCGGAAACTACGGCACCCTTGTTACACAGATTCGCCGCCAGTTCGAGATGATGGTCCCCGAGATGTTCCGAAAGGTGCGGAAGCTCGAAGATGGCGAAGAGATCGACATCGACGACATCATCGAGGCATTCGTCGACATGAAGACGGGCGCAAGCCCCAGCGACAAGTTCTACTGGCGTCGCAACAAGGTGCAGCGCGATGTCGCGGTCGCATTCCTTCTCGATACCAGCGCCTCAACCGCCGAAGCTATCGACGACACGCGTAAGAACAACGACGACTGGGACGCCCCCGACGATCCGGTCGAGTACATGGTCTGGCTCCGAACGCGACGCGGGGAAGCTATGCGCCGCTCCTACAAGCGCATCATCGACGTCGAAAAGGAGGCAATCGTCCTGCTCATCAACGCGCTGGAAGCGATTGGCGACCTGTACGGCATCTACGGCTTCTCCGGCTACGGCAGGGAGAATGTCGAGTTCTACACGATAAAGGACCTCGACGAGAACTTCTCAGACCGCGTGAAGCGCCGCATAGACCGAATCGCACCGCTGCATGCGACGCGCATGGGACCGGCAATCCGCCACACGACCTACAAGCTCGACAAGCAGGACGCCCGCACCAAGCTGATGTTCCTGATCAGCGACGGTAGGCCGCAGGACAGGGGATACAGTCGCGAGGGCGTCGAAAAGGAGTACGCGGTCCACGATACCAAGATGGCGCTGGACGAGGCAAAGAACAAGGGCATCAATGCATTCGCCCTCACCGTGGACAAGAACGGCCACGACTACCTGAAGACGATGTGCTCGGACATGGGCTATGAGGTCCTGGACGACATCTATGAGTTGCCATCGCGCCTCCTGTACCTCTACAAGAAGCTCACAATGTAGTACGGCGAACTCTGCCAAACCAGATGATTGAGACAGGTAGGGGCTGCCGAATGGCAGACCCTACTAATTGGCACCTTGATCATTCCTCAATCGCTCTTCGGCCTGTCGGCGCGCGTTTTCCCATAGATGTAGCTCTCGAACAGTATCAGAGTCTGAGAAATCGCTCGCCCAAGCAGGCGCTCTCTGTGCGTTGACTGCAGACGCTGCTGCGACATGCCTGAACTGCGCCAGGAAATAGGCGTGGGCAATGGGCCGTCCTGCAGGCCACTGCGTCCTCGCAGCGCAAATCCCCCGTACCATCCTCCCCAGTCGTAGCCCGTCATACCCAGCCCCACATCCGCATTGAACCGTTCCCTTGCATATTCTGCCATCCGTTCAGCGATAAGCAGGTTCTCGTCCCCCATTCGCCCAGACATCGCCTCAGTTGGGCTTAGGCCAATATCCGCACCCAGCTCCCTGAGTGCGTCATCAGACGCGACAATGCTGCCTCGCAGAACATCCTGGCTTCCAGGCACCTCGGACAGCCTGGCGGTCAGAACGCCCCCTGTAAATGCGTCAGCGACGGCAAGTGTCAGCCCGTGCTTCTTCAGCCGCTCAACTGCCCGCGACTCTGGAGTCTCGTCGTCCTCACCCCAGATGATGTTGCCATCCTCGTCGCCAATGATTCGCCGGATCTCGGCCTCCATTGGCTCAATCAGCGCCTGGGCTTCCTCCTCCGTTGGCGCAGTTGCGATCGCCCTCAGATGTATCCCGTCCTGCTTCGAATAAATGCCCAGCGACGGGTTTTCGCTATCGAACAGCGGTGTCAGCATCTCGTCGAGCCCGCCCTCGCTTATGCCGAAGGTCTTCAGGTTGCGCGTGGCGATTGCGATTCCGGCATTCCGCTCCCTGAGCCGTGGCGCAACCTCGTGCTCCCACATCCTCTGGATCTCCCGGGGCGGCCCCGGCATCGCCGCTATCACCCGGCCATCGCGCTCAACCCACCAGCCCGGAGCCGTTCCCATCGGATTCGGGATTGCTTCTGCGGACGGGATGAGCGTCGCCTGCTTCACATTCGTTTCGGGCATTGGGAAACCCCGACCCGCGAACAGGCTCTTGAGATGCTCCAGCAGATCCTCCTGCACTTCCATCTCCTCACCGCATACCCTGGCGATCGTCTCCCTTGTCAGATCATCCGAAGTAGGGCCCAGGCCACCGGAAGTCAGCGTTACATCTGACCGTTCGAAGCCGCGCTCAATCGCCTCGTAGAGCCTCTCAGGATCGTCGCCGACCTTCGTCACCCACCGTACTTCCACCCCCAGCTTCGCTAGCTCAGATGCAAGAAAGGACGAGTTGGTGTCAACCAGCTCGCCCATCAGCAGCTCCGTGCCTATCGACAGAATCTCGGCGTGCATATCCAATACTCCGTTGCTTCTGAGCCTGTCGAAATGCAGACCACGGTTGATCGCTGTCGATCGTGAGGCAAGGCGTTAGTTCGCCCTTTCCTAGCTGTCGTCGCCGTAAGGCGGATCCTCAGCAAGGTCCACGAACGTTTCTACCCACTCTGCCGGCAAGCCGAGAACAGGCTGCCGTATGAAGTTCGATTCATTCCTGGCGTAATAGACGCTGCCGTCATCGCTCTTATTCCCCAGCAATAGCAGCACTCCGTCCGTGAATCGCGTACCCCGAT
>CAZWDM010000001.1:196674-217000 GCA_964632415.1 uncultured Dehalococcoidia bacterium
TCGCTCTTATTCCCCAGCAATAGCAGCACTCCGTCCGTGAATCGCGTACCCCGATCCGTCTCGCCTGAGAATCGTATTTCGACCGCATCCGAATCGTCACCTATTCCCCAGGGGGAATAGTCCTGGTCGTCCACTGCGGGCACGATCACAGATATATTCTCAGGTCCGGGCGCAAGGGGAATCAGCGGCTCCCAGACTTCCAGGTCTATCGGCTGTTCTTCTTCGTCGACCTCGTAATCGATCACAGTCCACTCGTTCGTCCTATAGTCCTGGATAAACGAAACGAGGTGCGTATCTTCGGTTGTAGGATTGCCGAAATAGATGTTGAGCTCCACAATTTCCGCTGGCGCGCGCCTAACATACCACTTCGGAATCGGCGGCTCGTTTGCAAGCCTGCTGATGACGTCTCCCCAGCTAGATGCAATTAGGAAAAGGTCCGGGAATCCGAGTACCTGTCCATAGTGATGCCTGCCGTCAGTTGTCAGGTCACCCAGCCTGAACTCAATATTCCTGCCAGCAGTTAGCCCTACGTTCACTATAGTATCCGGGTCGTCCAGCCCGTACTGGACAGGGTCGTCAATAATTGGCTGTACTGCCGTCAGGTCGCGCCTCGTGCCGGGGCCGCTAAGTAGAAGCGTAATTCCTCCCCACCGGTTGTAATTCGGCGGAATGCCCTCGGGATCGGTGAACGCCCAGGTCCGTTCCTCGGTCTTGAAGAAACTTACATCCTTGTCGTCCTGGTATCGCACTCTGATCGTGTTGATGTCATCTTCGGCGACCTGGTAAAACCACGGAGACTTTGCAGCCTTCTTCTCGACAAGAACGAATCGTCCCGGACCGTCCTGCAGAATGCTGTAATTCTCGAGGCTGCCTTCCTGCAGGCGAGTCACTGCAATCTCGAATACATTGCTCCACGCGATGACGGCGACGACGAGTGCCGCCACTACTATCGCTGCGGTTGCCTTTAAGTTCATCCGGTGTTTCTCCCAACAGTGAGGCCGGACCGCGTAAGGTCGCCGTCACTGGTTCGTAAGCTGAGTTTATGCCTCATTAGGCTTAGGCCCTGCCTGACGGCGCAATTACCGCCTTCTCCACCATACTACCGCGCCAATGATCAACATGATGACCGGCGGCACGAACCAGCTGGACCACTTGATGAAGTCGCGCTCCCTGGTGGTTACAACGAGCTCCCGGTAGGGGAACACTTTCGGCCTTATCGAGATAAGCTCATAGTCGTCTGCCAGCCAGTTCACTGAGTTCAGGAAAAAGTCCGCATTGTCGCTCGACGCGAAGAACTTGTTCTTGGCAAAATCTGAGTCGCCGAAGAGCACTATCCTCGTCGTCGGATGACGCTGGGCTTCTGTTATGCCACCCGTTGCATCCACCGCAAGTGTGGCATTCGCTTCCACTACCATGGCAACAGAGAAGGAACCCGGCCGGTCAACTTCGCTGTCGTAGCTCACCTCTTCGGTATCCGCCTCCAACCAGCTCGCCGGCGTCGTTATTCCGATCGGCACGATGCGCACCGAAGGCGGCAGTTCTTGCGGAGGCGCCCAACTGTCTATTGCCGCAACCTCAGGGAAGAAAGTTACATCTATCTGGTCAGCGATCGTTATGTTCTGAAGGAGAGGCGAAGAGCTCGGCGGGTACTGCAGGTTTGCCCTCTGCAGCAGCGGCGTCAACTCCTCCCCGGCCACGTTGCTGACCGCGTCTGCGATACTCAGCACCTTGTTCGTCTCCGGGTGCCTGTTGGCGAGAAAAACGCCCCACTGCGAAATCAGACGGTTAAAGGTCTCCGGAGTGGTGGGATCGAACAGGCCGATCAGCCTGCCACCGCTCTTTAAGTACATATCCAGGGCGGCAAATTCCTCGGCATCCAGATCTTGCCGCGGCCCCGCAATGACAACCAGCGCCGCGTCGTCCGGCACCGCCGCGTTCTGCTTCAAATTGAGCGCCTGCACCCTGTAGTTATCCCGCTGCATGCCGCCGATGGCGTAGTCGAGACCGTTGTCTTCGTCTATTTCCCCGGAAAGGATGTCCCTGGTCGCCCCCGCTTCGTCATGCCCGGTCAAGTAGTAAACGATCTTCTGCTCCGCACCGGTTACTATCAGGATACTCGTAACGAAATCCTGCTCGGTGAACGACTGTACGCCCTGCAGCGTTCCGTCCTCCAGATCCTCAAACACGATAGCCGGGAATGAGTCAACCCCGTACTGTTGCGCGACGCTCCGCTGAAGTTCCGGGTCCACAAAGCGATAGCTGAACATATTGCTCCGCCGCGTGAACTCATTCAACAGGTCTTCAGCCTGTTGCCGCGCCGTAGCGGTTCTGGTATCTGACGGCACGAAGAATGCGTTCGCGCGGACCAGTCCGTCCATCCCGTCCAGTATCTGCACCGTCTGATCCGACAGTGTGAATATCCGGGTAGCCGTGACGTCCACTCGGGTTGGGTTGCTGTACAGCAGGAAATTAATGAGCAGCACAATTATGAAGAAGGCAATGGTCAGCACAATGATGTTACTGCCGAACCGTCCCTGCCTTCCCATGAGAAAAATGGCGATAGCCCTCGGAGACAACACCAGCGCCAGGAAGACCAGCACGATTCCAATGACTATAACCGTTACCGCGAATTCGCCGAGCTCCTCGACGGTGAAGTACATCGCTCCACCGGCGATCAGTGCGACGATACCTACGACCGCCGTTACGAAGCTCCAGAAACCCGTAGATTGAAGCGAAGACAGTACCAGGTCTTTCAGACTGTCTCCGCCTTGGTCCCCTTCGGGTGATCTTTCTACCATTTACCGCCACCTGCGAGTTTCTAGTGATCTGACGGCAAGGAACAGGAAGACCGCCGCCATGCTTATGTAATAGACGATGTGACTGGAATCGATGACGCCCCTGGCAAAGTCAGTGAAATGCGCGTTCATAGACACGCCGTTAAGTATGTCCGCCGCCAGTCCTTCGACGATCGATGCTATCCTGTCGATGAACGACAGTGTTAGTAAGATTCCTATCCCTACGACCGCTGCCACTATCTGATTTCCAGACAGTGACGACGCCATAAGTCCGATGGCGAGGGCTGCAGTGCCGTAGAGGACAAGTCCAATGTATGCGCTAATGATGGGCCCCGTGTCCGGCGTGGAGAAGACATACAGCAACGCCACATAAAAGAGCGTGAAGGCTATCGTAACCATCAGAGTGATGAAACTCGCAAGGTACTTGCCCAGCACAACTTCCCAGTCACGAACCGGTGCTGTCAACAGCAGTTCGAGTGTGCCCAGTTTCTGTTCCTCCGCAAGCAGTCGCATCGTCAGCAGGGGAGCCAGGAACACAATGAACAAGCTCGCCCAGGTCACGAAGCTTCTCACGCTTGCCTCGGCAAATGGCCTGGTCATGTCGAATACGAAGAATATGCCGGTCAGCACGAGGAACATCGCGCCTACGATGTACGCCGTGGGCGTCGTGAAATACGCCTTCGTCTCCTTCCAGGCTATGGTTATCGTGTTGTTCAAGCTCCTGTCCCTCTTTTCCTCATACCGTTGTTCAATTCATGCGCGTGCTGTGGTCAGGATACGCGATTCCGGTTGCCGCTCCACTAAAGCCCCTCATTCTCAACCGGAATCGGGTCGGGCACTATCTCCTCAGTCGTGACCTGCAGGAATATCTCCTCCAGTGACATGCCCACCGATTGCAGGCGAAGCAACTCCCACCCGCCGTTTACAATAGTTGAGGCAAGCATTGCGCGCGGCTCCGACTCCGGGTCTGTCCCAACAATAAAAGTCGAATGCCCGCCGTCCTGAGAGTACCTGTGGTCCACAGCCTCGACACCCTCAACGCCTTCTATCGCCTCCGCAATCTCCCGCGAAGGTCCCCGCGCATCAATCTCTATTCGTTCCACACCTCGCAGCCTCGTAGCCAGGTTTTCCGGCCTGTCCACTGCGACGATCTGCCCCTCATGAATGATGATGACCCGCTCGCAGATCATGCTGACTTCCGGCAGTATGTGAGTGCTCAGGATGAGCGTGTGCTCCCCGCCCAGGTCTTTTATCAGCTGCCGTGTCTCCACGACCTGAATCGGGTCAATGCCAATCGTCGGCTCGTCAAGCACCAGCACATCGGGTTCGTGCAGAATCGACTGCGCAATGCCGACGCGCTGCCTGAATCCCTTCGATAGCTTGCCGATATAGGTGGAGCTGTACTCCTCCAACCTGCAGATATCGATTACCTCGCTGGTACGCCTCCGAATGTAGTCTGATGACATTCCCCGAATCTTGCCCATGAAAGCAAGATATTCCCGAACTTCCATGTCAGTGTACAGTGGCACGGTCTCAGGCAGGTAACCAATATGCCGCCTGGCTTCCAGCGATTCATGCACTATGTCGTAGCCGGCAACGGTCGCGGTGCCCTCCGTCGGCGGATGGAACCCGGTGATAACCTTCATTGTGGTCGACTTTCCCGCCCCGTTTGGACCGAGAAAACCCAGTATCTCTCCCTGTTCCACGCGGAAGGAGATGTCCGTTACGGCAGGGAAGTCCCCGTAATATTTGCTTATGTGTTCAAGCTCAATCATTTCCCACCGCCGTTTACAGTCCGTTGCGTAAATCGCCCTTAACTTAATACAACGCAATAATCCAGGGACGGTTAGCGGCAAACCAAAATTATGCCGGTTTATTGACCCGCTCGCCCCTTGGAACTTGTGCAACTGTGAATTCTAACGAAAGCAGGCCGCCAATTTCAATAATTATTGTCCAGGCACGGCGTCGGTGTTAACCTATTCGGACGGCGGATGATCAGTCTGGGCGCCGCCAAATACACCGGAGGCGAGCTTCATTTGCACCTTGTGATAGACGGATTTAAGGCTGATCCGAAAAAACTAAGGGACACTGACCTGGTGCACCGTTTCCTTGACGAATGCCCCAACGCAATTGGTATGACCAAAATCGTCCCACCCCAAGTTTACACATACCACGGTAAGACGCCTGAGGACTGGGGGATATCTGGATTTGTCCTCATCGCTGAGAGCCACATCAGCGTCCACACCTTTCCCGATAGGCAATACGTAAACATCGACATATTCTCCTGCAAGGATTTCGATGCAAATCTCTCACGAGAAGTGGTGGAGCGAACATTCGGCTTGGAAGAGGTTAAAGTCTGGCTACTGGAGCGCGGTATCGACTACACGACTCCCAGGCAGGGTTACAACGGCATGGTGCGTGAGCGCGTCAATATCGAAGCCACGCCCGCTCTGAACACCGACGACATCCACTGAAATGCCTCCTTCCGAATACGACTGGCTTGGCGACGTTGAACTGCAATGGGGGACATTCCTCGACACGCCGCCGAGCGAAAACGACCCGGAGTCGGCTCGCGTATTCGTCATCCCGGTTCCTTATGACAGCACGACATCCTTCAAGCCGGGTGCGCGCGAAGGTCCTGCCGCAATTATCGATGCCTCCCGACATCTCGAAGACTACGACATCGAGCTGGACCGGGACATCTCCGCCGTCGGCATCCACACGACACCCGCCCTGCAGCCGCACATGGACGGCCCCAAAGCAATGATTGCTGCCGTGCATGCCGCCGTATCGAGCGTTGCAGGCAAGGAAAAGTCCACTGTCCTCCTCGGCGGCGAGCACTCAATCACGGTCGGAGCAGTCCAGGCATACAAGGAAGTCTATCCCGATCTGTCTGTCCTGTACTTGGACGCGCACGCCGACATGAGAAACAGCTACCAGGGCACTCGATGGGGGCACGCCTCCACCGCCAGGCGAATCTCGGAGATATGTCCGATGGTGCTCCTTGGCGTCCGCAGCATCAGCGCGGAAGAAATCACATTCGTTCAAGGGCAGGGGATACCAATGGTCTTCTGGGACGCCGGGTCAAACGACAGTCTGGGATACGCATTCGAACTCGCCGAAAGTCACCTCACCGATCACGTTTACATCAGCGTGGATTTGGATGTCCTGGACCCCTCTGTGATGAGCGCTGTAGGAACGCCTGAGCCGGGTGGCATGCTCTGGCACGAATTGCTGGCTCTTCTTCGCACCGTAGGCCAGAAAGCGCGCATTGTTGGTTTTGATATTGTGGAACTCAGCCCCCCGCAGGGACCGCCTGCTTGCGCCTTCACTGCCGCCAAACTCGCCTACAAGCTCATCGGATACTCACTGAACGGCAGGTGAAACAGAGCGCTGATGACTCCGCCACTTTTGAGCCTCCCGTCCGCTCATGCTAAAATGTGTGAACTCTTGCAATTCGCCTCGCAGCGAATCGGAATTAGCTCCGACTCCGCAAGTCTGACAGCCCTGATGGGCAGAAAGGGGGAATAACATGACCATGTCCGAAAGAATCATCTACATGGATCACGCCGCGACCACCCCCATGCGCCCGGAAGTGCTTCAGGCGATGCTCCCTTACTTCACCGCCGACTTTGGCAACCCGTCCAGCATATACACCATCGGTCAGGAAGCCCGCAAAGCGGTGGACGACGCCCGGGAGAGCATCGCTCGAATCCTGGGCGCCCGTATGAGCGAAATCGTCTTCACAAGCGGGGGCACAGAGTCCGACAACGCCGCCCTGAAGGGTGTGGCATTCGCCCTCCGAAGCCTCGGCAACCACATCATCACGACGGCAATCGAGCACCACGCCGTCCTCCACACCTGCTACCAGCTCGAACAGTTCGGTTTCGATGTAACCTACCTGCCTGTCGATGAGTACGGATTGGTCGATCCCAAGGACGTCATTGACTCCATCACGGACCAGACGATCCTCGTCAGCGTGATGATGGCAAACAACGAGATCGGCACGATTCAGCCCGTCGAAGAGATTGCCCGTCTCGTAAAAGCAGAGGCAAAGCGCCGCGACCGGACGATAATCGTACACACCGACGCCGTTCAGGCAGCCGGCTTTCTCGACATAAACGCCCGTTCCCTCGGCGTTGACCTTCTCAGCCTCTCGGCACACAAGATATACGGTCCGAAAGGCGTGGGTCTGCTCTATGTGCGGCGCGGCACTCCTTTCGAGGAGCAGAATGCAGGCGGCGGTCAGGAACGCCAGCGCCGCTCCGGCACAGAAAACGTCCCGGGCATAGTCGGCTTCGCGGAAGCTCTGCGTCTCGCCACCAGCGAACGCGAGCACAACTCGGCCCACTGCCTCCGCCTCCGTGAGAGACTCGAGCAAGGCGTTTTCGAGAGCATTGACCGCGTGAGACTGAACGGCCATCCCGATCTCCGCCTGCCGAGCAACGTCAACATATCCTTCGAGGGCGTGGAAGGCGAACCGGTGCTATTGGGGCTCGACTTCGCCGGCGTCTGTGCTTCCAGTGGCAGCGCCTGCTCGTCCGCATCTTTGGAGCCGTCTCATGTGCTACTCGCGATCGGCCTCACGGCAGAAATGGCGCAGGGCAGTCTCCGTATCACCGTGGGCAAGGACAACACAGACGAGGATGTGGACTATCTGCTCTCAGTCCTCCCCGCCATGATTGGGAAGTTGAGGGCTATGCCATCACTCTCTACGGCGCATTAGACAGGCACACAATCTGTGCAATCATATCTTCTAAAGACAGAAAGAATTACATCAGAATTGAAGCCGCAAATTTCTATTCCAAAACGAAAAAAGTTAAACCGTGAGCAGATTAAAGGCTACCTGACGCCTGTCTCGCTACTCGTGCTCTTGATATCCTCGCTGGTACTTGTTTCCTGCGGGGCTGACGAGGTCGAAAAGGTCAGGGCGCGTGGCAGAAGCCTTGAAGTTCACACCACATACCCTTTGATCGTGGACAAGGTGGCATTCAAGGACGTCAGTGGGCAGCACCGCGAAATCCGTCCCAAAGCGTCGAACCGGCAGCTCGTGCTGCTTGACGTTACGCTCGTGAACCGGACCAGCCTCATCACGCCGCTCCTTATAGACGAGGAAGCGGCGCAGATTGGCGACAGGCGGGGTGAGCGAATCGATGCCATAGACCCATTCGAAGCCTCCAGAGTCGTCGATGTGGTGGACCCCGACGAGGACGTTTATTCGCCATTCCTTTGGGGCCAGATCGAGCTTGATCGAGAGTTTCAGGTTCAGGGCTGGATGGTGTTTGACGTCCCGAAGGGACTCATACTCGGCAGCTTGTGGTGGGAAGAGGTAGACACAATCATCACGGACTTCATAGATTACAGGCGTCGGCGATAATTGCCTCGCCGAATTATTCCAGCACTCATTGAAAATTCTGATAGGTACCGCAACGAAGGCCCGAGAATCAAGCAAACATAACCAAAAAAACGGACATTAAGACAATGACGACCTAGCCCAAGAGACAGTACCAACGCGGGAGCGGATGGGCTCCGGTGGGTTCCACGGACTTCAAATCCGATGGTCCCGGCCCTTCGGTCGGGACGGTGGGTTCGACTCCCTCTCGCTCCCGCCACATTCAAGGCACTCAGGCTGGCAACATGGCCAGTCCCCGCAACTGGTCGGCTCCTCTAGGTCCCACACCACGCACCGGCGTCCCCCCGACGCGTCACTCCATCTTAACCTCGCTACATCGGTATCAGATATATGCAGCCGTGAATCTCTCACTGTCCACGGACGGCGCATTTGGTGATTCACGTTCTTGCGTGTATCATCACCACACGCATCCTCAAGTTACACCGCATTCTGCCGACTCCGGCAAATCAATCGGAGCAAGTCTGCGAACCGCCTCAAGACTGACCTGACGCAAAAGGAGGGCCCCTGTGAAAGTAGGCGTGAATCTTATCAACTTTGGACCCGGCGCCAACATAGAATCCTTCAGAAAGACCGTCGAGATCTCCGAAGCGCTCGGCTACCAGTTCGTTATGACTTCGGATCACATCGCTGTCACCCCCGATGTCAGCGATCGATACCCTGCGCCATTCTACGAGCCGCTCAGCACCCTCGGCTGGCTGGCGGGCATAACAAGCATGGAAATCGGCAGCACCGTAATCATCGTTCCCTACCGCAACCCACTCGAAACCGCAAAGGCTTGCGCCAACATAGACCAACTCAGCGGCGGGCGCTTCATTTTCGGCGTAGGCGTTGGATGGGCAGAGGGCGAGTTCGACGTGCTAGGCGTGCCCTTCAATAGGCGCGGCGCGATGACCGATGAATACCTAGAGGCGATCAAGCTGCTTTGGACCGAAGATTCCGCCTCTTTCGAAGGCAAGTACATCTCCTTCAAAGATATTTACACTGCGCCCAGGCCCGTTCAGCGACCTCATCCTCCGATATGGGTTGGCGGCCCGTCGGCAGCCGCTATGCGCCGCGCAGTGCGCCACGGCAGCGCCTGGCATCCAATCCGCATCACGAACGACCACTTCAAGAACACCGACATCCCGCTTCTGCAACGTATAGCCGATGAAGAAGGCAAGCCCGTCCCCGACCTCTGCCCGAGAATCCGCCTGAAGATCACCGACTCCCCTTTGGATGACCGGGAACGTCTTACGGGTGAGGGCACCATCGACCAGATCCACGCTGACCTGGAGGAGCTTCAGTCGCTCGGATGCACATACGTCCTGCTGGACAGCTTCTACGGCGATGTCGAAGCAACGAAAAACCACGAGACGACTTGGCGCATGCTGACCACCGTCGCTGAGCAGGCCATGGACCTTGGGAATGAAAGTGTAAGGTAACCCTCAACCCATATGCCCGCCTCAGGCAAGTGCTCGCCTGCACTCTGCCACTCGCCTGTCAGTCGGTTGACACACTTCGGTCACATTGAAACAATGGCGCATAATTGACCGACCCCTAGCCGGACTACAGGACATCGGGAGTGTCAGATGGGAACATTCGACGACAAGGTGGTAATCGTCACGGGCGGTGCTCTCGGCATCGGCAGGGCCACCGCGATCGAGTTCGCCACCGAAGGTGCCAGCGTCGTAATCGCGGATGTCAACGAAGAAGCCGGGCGAGCGGTGGAAGCTGAACTCAACAGCCTCGGATCTGGGGGACTGCTGGTCGTTGCCGACCTTGCGCGCATAGAGGAATGTCGCCGAGTCGTTGAAGAATCCGTCGAAGCATTCGGCGGCGTGGACATACTCTTCAACAATGTGGGAGTCCAGTCACCGGACTCGTACAAGAATGTCGAAGACACGCCGGAAGACATGTGGGATCTCATCCTGAACGTGAATCTCAAGAGCTATTTCTTGATGTCCAAGTTCGCCATTCCCGAGATGCGCAAGCGAGGGGGCGGCGCGATCATCAACACGGCAAGCGTGCAGGGCCTTCAATCCCAGAAGCTCGTGCCTGCATACGCGGCAAGCAAAGGCGGAGTGCTATCCCTCACGCGCCAGATGGCCCTCGATTACGCGCAGGAGAATATACGCGTGCTGGCAGTATGCCCCGGTACTATCGACACTGAAATGGTCAGGAATTCCGCCCGCATGGAAGAAGGAGACCCTGACGAAATCATCGCTGGATGGGGTAAAGGCCACCCAATTGGTAGAGTCGGCCTTGGAGTCGACATCGCCAATGTCGTCCTCTTTCTCGCAAGTGACAAGGCGAGCTTCATGACCGGCGAGTACATAAACGTGGACGGCGGCTACATGGCGCTGGGAGCTTGGGCATCCGGCGCCGGAGCCGCAGCCCAGGACTGACTGCCGAGACCTCCACCCACATTCCGAGTCCGAAGGAGCCGTAGGATGCAAGGTAAGGTCGCAGTTGTCACCGGAGGCGCGGGAGGACTGGGATCGGAGATCTGCCGCAGGTTCGCTGCGCGCGGTGCCGCCGTCGCCGTTGCGGATAGAAATGATGAGGCCGCGTCGGCATTGGCGGCTGCGATCGAAGCCGGCGGTGGCACGGCGCTGCCCGTTCACGCCGAAGTCACCGAAGAAGCCTCCGTTGTCTCCGCCGTGAGTGAGGTCGTAGCTCGACTCGGACGCGTTGACTACCTCGTGCATTGCGCTGGTACCAACATAAAGGCGCCCGTGCTGGACATGTCGCTCAGCGAATGGAATCTCTCCCTCGAGCCGCACCTCACCGGGGCCTTTCTCTTCTGCCGGGAAGCCGGCAAACAGATGGTCCGGCAGGGAGAAGGAGGAAGCGTCGTCCTGATGTCATCGGTAACCGCAATGTCTCCCGTACCGGAGCGCGGCGGGTATGGTCCGGCAAAGGCGGCGCTTATCAACTTCGCCGGGCAGCTTGGGCTCGAATGGGCTCAGCACGGAATCAATGTCAACGCAGTCTGCCCCGGCGTCGCCCTCACGCCAATGACAGAGATGGTTTACAGCAGGGAGCCTGAACTCAGGGAGCAAAGGCTAAAGCGATTTCCCATCAAGCGCGAAGTCTTGCCGGAAGAGGTCGCGGACTTGGTGCTCTTCCTATGCAGTGACGAGGCAAAATACATCAACGGAGTCGGCATCCCAATTGACGGCGGCTTCCTGAATTCCGGCTTTTACCAGGACTCCGACAGCTGAGTGATACACAGGCACCGATGGAGGTAAATGCGTGGCGCTCCTGAACAACGATACCGATGTATCCGTACTGGTTGACGGACTCGACCATGTTGAAGGCGTCGCGTGGGGCTTGGACGGCTACTGTTACGCCGGAGGCGAGGCAGGCCAGATCTACCGCGTTGATGTGGAGGCGGGAGAGGCCGAGCAAATTGCCGATACCGGAGGTTTTATTCTCGGCCTTGCCCTCGACGCCAACCACAACATCTACGCCTGCGACACCGGCAACAGGGCTGTAATGAAGATATCCCCCGGCGGTGATGTCTCTAAGTACAGCGCGGGTGCCCCCGGCGAACCCTTCTACACGCCCAACTACCCTGCGTTCGATGCCCAGGGCAATCTTTATGTCTGCGATTCCGGCGACTGGAAATCTGACAATGGCAAGATTTACAGGATCAGTTCCGGTGGCGAGACTGAAGTCTGGAATCGGTCGCTCTGCCAGTTCCCAAATGGCCTCTGCCTTGGCCCTGACGGAACAAGCTTGTTTGTAGCGATGAGCCTAAGTCCTCCCCGTATTTCGGAGATTCAGATCGCGCCCGACGGCTCCGCTGGCGATTCAAGAACCGTAGTCGAGCTGCCGGCAGCTGTGCCTGACGGTGTGGCCTTCGACATAGACCTCAACCTATACATCGCCTGCTACCGCCCGGATCGCATCTACCGGCTTACGCCCTCCGGACAACTCGACGTGCTGGCCGATGACTTTGAAGGCACGATAATCGCGGCGCCCACAAACATCGCCTTCTGCGGCTCTGAAAGGAACATCCTGCTCAGCGCCAACCTCGGCCGCTGGCACATAACCCGCTACGAAACGGGCACAACGGGATTGCCCCTCCAATATCCGGACCTCGGCTAGATACGGAGTTTGCCGCCAGAATATCAGTCGGAGCTTGAACGATGACCCATTATCAGAACGAACGAAACCACGGCTGCCGAGTTTCCGATGCCTGGACCTATCGAGGACTCAAGACCGCAGTCATCGAGAACGAGCTGCTCCGAGTTGTAGTCCTCATCGATAAGGGCGCCGACATCTATCAGTTCGTGCACAAGCCCACCGATACGGACTTCCTCTGGCGCTCCCCCTGGGGCGTCCGCGACCCGTCCGTGCGCATTCCCACCACCGGGCACGGCGAAAGCCTCTGGATGGATGTATATGAGGGGGGATGGCAGACCGTGCTCCCCGGCGGCGGATTTCCCAGCCGGCACATGGGCGCCGACATGGGATTGCACGCCGAAGTAAACACCGTCCCCTGGGACTCGGCGATCCTCGAAGACACGCCTGAAGTCGTGGCAATGCGATTCTGGGTACGTGCCGCCCGCACTCCCTTCTTCTTCGAGAAGACTCTGACTCTACGCAGCAGTTCTCCCGTCCTCGAAATCGAGGCGCGCCTCACCAACGAAGGCGAAGAGCCCGTTCCCTGCGTTTGGGGAGAACACATCGCGCTAGGTCCGCCGTTCCTCAGCGAAGACTGCGTTATCGACCTCCCCGGTGGCACCCTGATCAACGAAGAAGGGGACGACTGGCACCCGAACAACAAGCTGAAAGGCGGCTTCACAGGTCCCTGGCCAATGTCCCAGCTCAAAGACGGTACGCCAAGGGACCTGAGCAGAATACCGCCCAAGAGCTTCCGCTCCTATGACATGTCATACGTCGCAGACATGCCCGACGGCTGGTACGCCATCACAAACCAGAAAACGGGTGTCGGCTTCGGCTTCCGCTACCCAACCGAGGTCTTCAAGTTCCTCTGGTACTGGCACTCGTTTGGCGGCGGCTTCGGTTACCCCTGGTACGGCCGTACCTACAATGTCGGCCTGGAACCGTTCACGAGCTACGGCAACTCGGGCCTTCTGGGAGCCGTCGAAAATGGCACCGCGCTCATTGTGCAGCCCGGACAGACGGTGGAAACATCCCAGCGGGCCGTAGCATACAGCGATGCGTCGCGAGTAAGTTCGATCTCTCCTGATGGCAGCGTAACCGCCGAGCCCTTTTCCGACGCCTGATTGCATCTCAGTGGCCAAAATCATCCCAACAAGTGAGTCAACTGCATATCGAACAGACAACGCCAATCAGCCTTGTCTAGGCGAATTCTGTTCCATTTGCCTGAATTGTCTTGACAGTCACGGCTCAATCAGTATTATTGCTTGCATACCTTTGAGTCTCGGGTAGTGTACACAAATGTATGTCCGATTGTGCAATCCGCTCAAGAGACCAAACTGAACCGAGGGCTCGTGCCCACAAGGAGGGACAATGAACTATATCCTAGGAAGTAAGTGGAGGCGCTTAGGCGTCTTTGCTGTTGCGGCAATTGCGCTCGTAGCGCTGGTCGCCTGCGGTGGCGCTGAAGAACCTGCGCCTGCCGCTCCGTCTCAGCCTGCGCCCGCGCCAGCAGCAGCGACTGCAGCGCCTGCAGCACAGGCACCCGCGCCCGCTCCGGCGGCAACGACGGCACCCGCGGCAGCAGTGCCAACCGCAGCGCCCGCTCCGGCGCCGACCATAGCCCCCGCGCCTGAAGTCGCAGGTTCGGTAACGATCACCATGGGCATTCGCGAAGTCTCAGAGCAGTTTGGCGACTTTGAGGTTCAGACCTATGGCGGTAGCCCCGGCGAAATCAACATGGGCTACTTTGACCAGCTCCTTGTCCATGACGGCGAAGACCCGCTCGCGCCCTTCGTTGCCGAAGAGTGGAGCATCAACGATGAGGGTAATGAGCTTACTCTCAAGATCCGCGAGGGCATCAAGTTCAACACGCCCGAAGCATTTGCCGGTGAGGACTTTGGTGAACTCACCGCTCACGATGTCGCTTGGAATTTGAACCGCCAGAATGCCGTCGTGAATCCTAGCCTTGGTGCCGCTATCGGTGCGCAGCTGGGAGCGACCTTCGGCGAATCTACAGCCACTGATGACTACACTGTGAAGTCTCCGATGGTCACCGACATCTTCTGGGGCATCCCGATCAGCGAGTTCGACATCAACGACACCACCGTCCGCCTGGACAGCAAGGCAGCTTACGAGCGCATGGGTGCGGAGGCGATCCAGTTCGTCCCCGTAGGCTCTGGCCCCTTTACTATCGGCGAATGGAAGCCAAACGATCGCGGCGTAGTCCATGCCATTCCCGAGCATTGGATCGAGACCGCTCACATCGGCACATTCATCGTCAGGCAGATGCCCGAAATCACATCCCGCATGGCGGCGATGGAGACCGGCGAAATCGACGTCGCTGAGGTTGACTTCGCAAGGCTGCGAGAGCTCGAGAGCAAGGGCTTGAAGTTCATTCCGACGATGACCGATAAGGACACGATGACCCTCAGCGTCATCTGGCCGGGCAACCTTTGGACAGACAAGAACGCCAAGACCGAAGAGGCCCTTGAGCCTTGGCTGTCCCCTGTTTACGAAGTTGACCACCCGCACCTCGGAAACCCCTGGTGCGACCTCGGCAAGGAATGCCAATACGAAGACACCAACAACCCCGCTGGCATGAGCGACATGGAACAGGCTCGCCTCGTTCGCTGGGCGCTCTCGATGGCAATCGACCGCGAGGGTATCGTTGACGTCCTGCAGGCCGGCCTCGGCACACCCATCTACCTTGAGTTGATGGGTCCCAAGTTCCCCGGCTGGCGCCCGGAGCGCACAGTTACTCAGTCAATGATCAACTCCTCCCACGAGAAGTACAGCAACGAACTTCTAGGCGACGGCACATCCTGGCCCGAGTACAATCTCGCAGCCGGCGAGGCCGACTACGAGTGGCCCTGGACAATACCGTTTGACTATGACGAAGCGGAACGACTGCTGGATCTCGCCGGCTATGAAGCAGGCGCAGACGGCACGCGCTTCGAAATAAGTCTCAACAAGTATGCCTGCGAGACTGGCGACGTCTGCCTGGAACAGGCCGACGCTGTCGCGGCAGGCTGGGAAGACATCGGCGTTCGCACCACCCTCCTTACGGAAGAGTATGGCGCAGTCGTAGTGCCGCGCATGCGCGACCGCACGCAGCCTTGGCCCGTAGTCAAGAACTGCAGCGTCGAGACCGCCAACTATCCGTTCGACTGGCCCCCGCCTCCTGCGGACAGCTCCTTCAGCCGCCCGGCTTGGGGTTGCGCGTTCGAGAGCCGCTTCCTTGACTACATGTTCGTCGAGATTAACGGTGAGCGTGACAAGCAGGCGCGCGAAGACCTTCACCTCGACATGGTTGACTACTACTACTACTGGCAGCTTTACAGCGGCATGGTTCAGCCTCCGCGTGGCGTTGCCGGCAACCCTGAAAGGGTAGAGTCCTGGAACTCTCGCTCCACTGCTGGCGGATTCTGGGGCAGGCCGCAGCACATAGTTCCGGCACAGTAAGCTAAACATCTGAAGTGAGAGGAGAGGGGTTTCCATGCCCCTCTCCTCTTATATTTGCGCCATTTCAAACGGGCAAAACCTGCGTACAATTTCCACGGCAATCAGCTGCCGCTATTGACGTAGGCTCCAATATGTTGTAAATAAAGGCAACAAATCAACGGTCGGACTGACCACGAGGTTTGAGTCTCAATGGTAAAGTTCCTGGCAAGAAGGCTGCTCTCGATCTTCATATCCCTGGTTGGGGCAACCATCTTTATCTTCGTTCTTACGAGGCTTGGCCCGGATCCTCTGACGCTCTACATCGGCGACGCCCAGGTGGAGCTCTCTGAGGAGCAAATCCAGCTCATCAAAGAGCAGCTGGGGCTCGACAAGAACCTCCCGATGCAGTACCTCACTTGGGTCTGGAATCTAATCCAGTTCGACATGGGGCAATCCATTGGCACACTCAGGCCCGTCAGTGAGATTATCCGCATCCACATTGCCGTAACCCTCATTCTCGCCGCTGGCGCCTGGATGTTCGCCATCACAGTCGGCATCAGCATGGGCATCCTGGCGGCAGTCAAACGTGCTACCTTCTGGGACTACATCGGGCGCACCTTCGCGCTCATGGGACAGGCTACCCCGCAATTCTGGTCGGGCGTTCTTGCCATATTCTTCTTTGCCGTCCTTTTAAGAGAGTGGTTCGGCATTGATTTCTTCCCGACAGGCGGCATTGGCGAGTATGACGGCTTCCCCCTGCACTGGGGCAACGCCAAGTATTACATCTTGCCCTGCATCGTCCTCGGCTGGCCCGCCTCGGCAAGCATTATGCGTCTCACGCGTTCCTCGATGCTCGAGATACTCGACTCGGAGTTCATCAAGCTCGCCCGTGCCAAGGGGGTCAACCCCTTCACGATCATCTGGAAACACGGGCTACGCAACGCCATCATACCGCCGCTGACCTCGGCGTTGGTCCTGCTGGCCGACTATCTGAACGGCGCCCTTGTTGTCGAGATTATCTTCTCCCTGCCCGGAATCGGTACCGTCGCCCTTAACCAGGCCGTGTACGACAACGACTGGCCATTGCTCGCGGGCACGGTCTTCGTTTTCCTTGGCATCTACGTTACCTTCGCATTCCTCGCGGACATCCTCTACGCGCTTATAGACCCGCGAATACGGTACGAATAGCTATGCAGTCCAATATAACCACTACCGACCTGGAACGTGATCTGCTGGGCATGCGGGAATACCCCCCTGTTTTGCAGCAGCTCAACATGACTTGGCGCTTCATAAGGCGCTGGCCGGTCATTCCTATGTTTATTCTGGCCGTACTTGTTCTTTGCGGCATCTTCGCTCCGGCTCTGGCGACACACGGCGAGGCAGCCGGAGGCATCCGTGACCGTCACTATCCGCCCGTCTGGATGGAGGATGAGAGGTACGACGCACTGGAGGAAGAGGGCGTTACCCCTTTCAATTGCCTCTGGGAAGCGATAAAGGGTGACCCGGAAACGACGAGGCGCACTGATGTATGCCAGTACCACATATTTGGCACCGACCACTCCGGTCGGGACGTTTACTCACGCATGCTTCACGGCGCGCGCATATCCCTGTGGGTAGCGGCAATCGCCCTTGTATTCGGCTTTGTCGTAGGAACTGCGATGGGTGTCATTGGCGGCTACGCTGGTGGCTGGATTGACGAAATTATCACGCGCGCAGTTGACATCTGGCAGGCGCTCCCATTCCTCATGGTCGCCCTCGTCTGCGTCCTCATCTTTGGCCAGAGCACCGTCCTGTTGCTCGCCCTTATGGCGGCGCTCTCCTGGGTACCATTCGTCAGGGTCATCCGCGGTCAAACCTTGACAATCAAGAACCAGGCATTCGTGGATCTCGCTCGCGTGGCGGGTTGCTCCACGGCCCGCATCCTGATCCGTCACATCGTGCCCGGCGTAATCAATACCGCTGTTGTCATCGCCACACTGATTGTCGGTTCGCTGATACTCGCTGAAGCCGCGCTTAGTTTCCTCGGTGCCGGTGTGCCCGCACCTGACGCCACTTGGGGCAGCATGGTTTCTGAAGGCAGGGGCTACATCAGCACCGCTTGGTGGCCTACCGTTTTGCCGGGGCTCGCGATCTTCATGGTTGTGCTGTCTCTCAACTTCACCGGCGACTGGCTCCGGGACCGCCTTGACCCAAGACTGCAGCAGATAGGCTAGGGCGACATCCCCTCCATCCTGTTTTACGATATCGCCCGGGGTGGGGCAGGGGGTAACCACTTATGCCGACCTTAGATTCTGCCATTTGGATAGTTGCTCGCCTCCTTGTCGGCATATTCCTTTCGCTTGCTCTGTCGGTGGTCGTGTGGGTGATATCGAGGTTATTCCTCCAGTACGTTTCACTTGATGCGACCACGATCTTCGCAACCCAGTCACTCATAATTGGCATTCCGGCAGGCATTGGAGCAGTCGCGGCGTGGTGGAACCTTGAGGCGCCGGCGCGAGTTCGAGTGTTCACCGCGCTTATCGTCCCGCCGGCAACTGCCCTCTGTGCCTGGCTCACTGTTGAGATCCGGGGAGTCTATACCTACTACGGATTGCTGGGCGGTTCGCAACGTGTTCCCGTCATAGATATCGGCGACCTGCTCGGCACAATAATCGTCGCCTCACTCATCGCCGCCAATGTTCTGGCAGCGACTCCCTACCTTTATCGCCTCCTCCGCCACCACGAGTCCTAGCCCAAGATCCCCTCTCCAGGTGAGAGGGGAAAAGTCCCTTCCCTCTTGATGGGGGGAAGGTTAGGATGGGGGAGAGAACAGGCGAATCCTCCCCATACTGTCCATCCGTGTTAGTGTTACCTTATAATCCCATTGGCCCCGTAGCGCCCGGCCTTTCCTTCCAATCCTCTCCCGACCCGTCCTGCGGCTCATAGCCCAGCACTCGTCGCGTAGTTTCGATGTCCCAGATGCTCAGTGAATTGTCCGACTCCCCGTTAACAACAGTGAATCCGACGGACGGAGGGGCGTCTATGCTCTTCTGGATCAACTGCGCGGCATCCCGATGACTCAGCCAGAGCGACAATGCAGCAGGGGAAAATGTCGGATCATCAGGAGTCATGACCCACCCAATCCGCAAGCAAATCACCGAAATACCGTATTCGTCATGGAAGAAACTCCCCAGTGACTCTCCAAAAGCCTTGCTAACGCCATAGTAGCTGTCCGGCCTGAGCATATCCGGCGTAATGGGCGGAAACGGCCTCCGCACCTCGCTGATCCTGCCGTCATAGATCGCCTTATAGGGGTCTTGCCTCATCGGGTAGTTGCCCACAGCGTGATTGCTGCTCGCGAATACGATCCGACTGACCCCGTATAGCCGAGCTGCCTCGTACACGTTCCTCGTCCCAATGAGATTGTTGCTCAGCACCGACTCCCACGATGCCTGCGGACTCGGATCGGCTCCCAGATGGACAACGGCGTCAATCCCCTGGAACGCCGGCAGGATGCCGTCAAGGTCAGCGATATCCGCCACCGTCATCGGCACGCCATCCACATCCACCCGGTCGATCCCACTCAGCTCATATCGCGTCCCCAACTCCCGCCGGATAATCCCCCCGATCTGTCCCCCCATCCCCGTAACTAGCACTCGTCTCCTATTAGCCATCAGTCATCCTCCAATTCATCAGATAATGCTGTCAATGTTAGCAAGCATTACCGTCAGGTGATAGACTTGATAGCCGCGATGGCGCTGTCTCGAACAGCGGAAACCACCTCAAATCGAGAAGGACTTGAGCAGAATACGGCCTGTGCCGCAGGCACCCCGGTAGTGAATACCAACAGAATAGGAGATGTCACAAAATGATCGGCGTACTCACCCACCACTGGGCAAAAGAAGACCTCATCGAAGAAGCAAGGAACCTGCTCGACCGCAACGGTGACGCACAGAGCAGGGCTCCCGGATTCGTCAGCCGCGAGACATTCTACTCGCTTACCGACCCCACCAAGATTACCACCATGGTCAAGTGGTCGAGCAACGAAATCTACGAAGTTTGGCGCGCCAGCCCCGAACGCGCCGCCGTCATGACCGGCGCCGATGTCCTCTGGTCAAAGCACCCCGAGTCAGAGCGCTTCCACGCCGCCGACTAGCCGCGCAAAAAGTCCCTTCCCCCTCGATGGGGGAAGGTTAGGATGGGGGTGAACTGACTCACAGACCGATTGATATCCTCCCCATCCTGCATATCCTGTTAGTCCCCGTTAGCCCCGAGCCAGCAGAATCCGAAGCACCTCAGGCGCCGCCTGCATCGCGCGCTCCCGAAGTCGCTCCTCGTCCAGGCTTCCCAGTGGATGCGGCAGCACCACGAACGGGTAGTCCGGTATTCCGCCGATATTCGACATCGCCTTCCCGCTCGATATGAACGGCTCCGTGCATATCACAGCCGTGGGAACGCCAAGCTTCTCAAGAGTAATTCCGTCGTGCACACTGCACGATGAGCAGGACCCTCAATCACCCGACGAGGTGATCACCACGTCGCACTGCTCCACAAGCTCCTCGATGATATGCTCCGGGCACGGCCT
>CAZWDM010000001.1:217100-221333 GCA_964632415.1 uncultured Dehalococcoidia bacterium
ACCGACCGCGAATTCGACCCGCCGCCCCACAGCGGTATCACCTGCGAAAATGCCCCCGCGAAGCCACCCGCGACCAGCACAGTCAGATTGTCCCCGGACTCCACGGTCGCCAGCATCGCCTCTGGATCAGCACCATCAGGCGCCGCATGCCCCGCATCTAGCCATTCGGACACCTTCCGCCTTGCCCTCTCGCTCAGGAACCCCTTCACATCCGCCTTGCTCCACCCCGCGCTCTCCAGATAACCGACATGCTCCGGGCAAAGCACCACTACCACTTCACCCTGGCCGTGCCCCGCCGCAAACATCGCATCCCGGAAGCTCACCAATATCGACTCGGGCGTGTTTCCCTGATGGTTGGGCACCTGCGTCGCCGACAGCCCGGCAAACAGCGTTATCGCGCTCGCACCAGCATCCAATCCCCTCTCCACATGCAGCGGTTCCCACGGGCTGACCTCCTCCGCCTCCGCGATGCACCACGTGTACTTGCCCGGGTGCCCCAGCGTCGCCTTGTCCAGCACTCCCGGCACCGCCCCCGTCACATTGATGATCACCAGCCTGATCGCCCGCCCGATAGTCGCGTTAGCCCTGTGCCCCGGACCAAACACGCTCACCGACGAGTTCATCGCAAGGTCGTTCGCGACCGGCCCGTTCACCACCGCCAGCACAGCCGCGCCCATCGTGCTCACCGTAATCGCGTGCAGGTTGAACTGCGGCTCCACGAGCGCCTCCACCGCCGCCAGCACCACCGGGAAGTACTCCGGCAGGCACCCCGCCATCACCGCGTTGATCGCCACCTTCTCGACGGTTATCACACGCCCCTTCGTTGGCTCCGTCCCCAGAATTTCCGATGGCGACCGCCCCACATAGTCCAGGAACTCGCCGACTCGGTCCGGCGTTGGCGGCACGACCGGCAGCCCGTCCGTCCAACCCGACCGGAAATAATGCTCGATCGCGTCAGCGGAGTTGTCGAATTCAAACAGGTCAGAGGTAAGCGATTGCGTCGTCAATAGCACACTCCAAGTATCCTCATATTTGCCAAGATTATATGTTTATACAGGTGTCCTGTCCATCCTGTGCACCGATGTTAGATTTGACCCTCTTATGGTAAAGTTACCCACAGCATTCATCGAACACCTAGGAGGACCTACCTATGCAATCCCAACCCACCATCACCCGGGTAGTGAAGGAAGAGGCCCGCGCACCAAGCGCCATGGTCGCCACCAAGGACCGCGAGGCAACCCGCGCCGGCCTGCGAATGCTCGCGCAAGGCGGCAACGCCATAGACGCCGCGGTCGCATCCTGTTTCGCCATCGGCGTCATCGAGCCTGCGTCCAGCGGCATCGGCGGCGGCGGCTACCTCGTCTACCAGGTCGGAGACAAGGGCGGCGTCATCGGCTTCCCGATGAAAGGCCCTCTCGCAGCAAAGCCCGACATGTACGAGTTGACCGGCGAGGCCGCAACCGGCTCCTTCGGCTGGCCCGGCGTAATCAACGACGAGAACATCGAAGGCTTCCGCTCCATAGCCACCCCCGGCGCTGTTGCCGGTCTCTGCGAAGCCCACCGCCGCTTCGGCAAGCTCCCTCTCAGCGAGGTCGTCGCTCCAGCCGTCAGCCTCGCCCGCGACGGCTTCATTCCCAACCTCTTCGGCCTCAACCAGATCGGCGGCACCGCCGGCATGATCGCCCGCTACGACGAGCTCCGCCGCGTCCTCTGGCCCGGAGGCAACATGCCCATGGGCGATGTCGTTGACAGGGCGCTCCTCAAGCAGCCCGAGCTCGCCGACGTCCTCGAAGCGATAGGCAAGGGCGGACCAGAAGCCTTCTACAAGGGCGACATTGCGAAGGCAATCACGGCAGACATTCAGGCAAACGGCGGCATCCTGTCCGAAGAGGACATGGCAAGCTACGAGCCCAAAATCTGGGACAAGGGCCTCGAGTTCAAGTACCGCGGTCACACCGTGCGCGTCCCGCCATTCGCATGCGCCGGCATCACCAGCACCATGACCCTGAAGCTTCTCGATGGCTTCGACCTGTCATCGATGGCGCACAACTCCGCAGACATGCTCCACGCATACATATCCTGCGCCCGTCTCGCTTATGCCGACCGCTTCCAGTACCTCGCCGACCCCGCATTCGCCGACGTCCCCTGGAACGGGCTCGTCTCCGACGAATACACCGAGTTGCGCCGCGCATCGATCGGTGACAGGATGAACGGCTCCGTCGAAGCAGGCAATCCCTGGGTGCAGGAGGGCAGGGAACCCACCAGCGTTCTGCCCGCAAGCAGGCCCGCCGAAGACAAGGGCACGACCCACCTCGTCGTCACCGACGCCGAAGGCAATGGCGTCTCCATTACCAACACGATCATGTCCGGCTTCGGATCCGGCATCATCCCCAAGGGCACCGGCGTCATCATGAACAACGGCATGATGTGGTTCGACCCCGTTCCCGGGCGCATAAACTCTATCGCCCCCGGCAGGCTCCCACTCAACAACATGACCCCGGCCCTGGTGATGAACCGCGACGGCGTCAAGATGGCAGTCGGAGCATCCGGCGGCAGGCGTATCACAAACTGCGTCACCCAGCAGATCGTAAAGGTCATCGACTACGACTTGGGCCCACAGGAAGCGATCGACTCCCCCCGTGTCGACTGCAGCACACCGTACACGAGCATCGACCCCCGCCTCGATCCTGAAGTAGTCGCAGAACTCGAGGCACGCGGGCACGACATCCGCTCGATCCCCGAAAGCTTCATCGCTTCCGGCTTCAGCACATTCGCCAGTCCGGTCGCCATCGTTCGCGGTGACGACGGCGTGCGCGCAGGTGTCGATACCTTCCAGGCAGCCTACGCCGAGGGTCTCTAACCTATCTCGTCCTCACTCGAAGAAAGCAGGGGCAATCGCATGCGATTGCCCCTCATAGTTGTCCTGCACAGGCACTCCGCCGGTTGCGCGGAGTAATTCTAGCCGTTTCGTTCAGGTCTCCACGAGATGAATCCCTGCCGCACCGGGCGGATATCTCGCACCATAACTCCGCCCTCCGTATCCTCCAGGAATTCCTCCATCGCCGACCGCAGCCGCTCATCCTCGGCGCTCCCGGCCTTTACATAGAGCCTGTTTCGCAGCTGTGTCAGCGCCACATCCCTGTCCTCGAACCTGTCCGGCATTACGGGCGCCAGCATCTGCACATCCGGGTATATCCCCATGTCCCACAGCACGCTCACTAGCTCCGGCAGCGCCGGCATATCGATCCGTTCTTCGCCGTGGACAGGCTTCCAGAAACGCGAAATCCTGTTCATCGGAGACTCCACGAACGCCAGCAGGACCACAAGGGAATCGGCATGCGCCTCCAGCTTTCGAATGAACGGCTCTATGTCCGCGACTCCGTAAACGACATGCGCGCAAAGGACCACATCTGCTCCCTTCACATCGGCCACGTCCCACAGCGCCCTTGTGACGGAATAATTCTCGATGCCTGATTCATCCGCGGACTCCCGCAGCTGTTCAATCATGCTATTAGAAGGTTCGACAACAGTTACATGCTTGCATCTGAGTGCCATTGGAAGCGCAAGCCTACCCGCTCCGCCGCCAACATCCAGCACAGTGCCATCAGGCTCTATCATCGGAAGCAGCAGATCCAGCACTGGATCATCCGTCCGCCTCGGATCCAGCCGAAAGAACCTGGCATACGGCTGCCAGAAGTCGTCATCAGACCATCCTGCCGCCGCCATCACCGCTTCCGACTGCGCATGATGCGTCTTTACGCGTTCATTCCAAGCCTCAATAGCTCCCACTTCACTCGCCTTCCTTCCTGCAATTTCATGGCTCACCATATCTAAAGTCTAGCAGACCGCCGCTTCTCGCTCCCGTCCGGTCGATTCCGCTAACTCCTCTTGACAATCCAAACATTCGTCCGTATCATAACCCCAATCAAACAACACAACCGTTCTCAAGAGGCGCAGGCCAATCACATCCGTGATTCCTGCGCCTCTCGTGGTTATCAGACCGAATACTGACAACTCACAACTCACAACTGGAAACTCACACTCATGTGCACCACCAACAGCCTGAAGAGTCACATCGCCAGATTCACCAACAACGGTGAAGACGTCGCCCGCTTCCTCGCGGAAACCGTGCGCGGCGAGACCCCAGGCGCCAAGGCGTGCCATCGAGTCGAAGCCATGAAGTACCTCGTCCGCTTCAGCGAATCCGACCCCGAAGACTCCCAATTCTGGGGC
>CAZWDM010000002.1:0-101126 GCA_964632415.1 uncultured Dehalococcoidia bacterium
CCCCCCCCCCCCCCCCCCCCCCCCCCCCCCCCCCCCCCCCCCCCCCCCCCGCTAGAATGTATGCGCCGTCAAGACGCCGAAGGCCGCATGAAACGACCCACGTCCTGTGCGACCAGTTATGGGCGGTTCAAGAGACAAACTAGCCCCTCCCGGCTTGTCGGCAGACTCGCGTGGCATCACGACGAACAATCGTATAACGAACTATCTATTTCCGTTTGTTCACTAATGGTGATATTGTTGGTAACTTATTGTTACCATAAGCCGAATGATGGATAATTGGCCCAAAAAACGCCGATTCCTAGACGACGATTTCTACCGAGGTGATGCGTTGGATCGACCGGAAAAATTGATGCTAGAGAACCAAGCACTGAGAGAGCGTCTCACCAGATTGAGCGGTGCCGGAGTCCGCATAAACGAGAGTCTGGACTTCGACACGGTGTTGCAGGAGGTGGTGGACAGCGCGAGGGCGCTCACCTCGTCGCGCTACGGTGCGATCACCGTCTTTGGCGACGGCGGGCGGCCGTCCGACTTCATCGTTTCCGGCCTGACGAGGGAGGAGCACCAAGGGTTCTGGGAAATGCCGGAGGGATGGGGCTTCTTCGAGTATCTCAGCGGGTTGGAGGAACCCCTGCGAGTTGCGGACATAGCCGGGCACCTGAGAGCGCTGGGCATGCCCAAGTTCATGCCTGCCGTGGCGTTGACCTCCCTGCTGGTGGCCCCGATTCGTCACCAAGGAGTCGGGGTCGGCACGATCTATCTTGCCCATGAGGCCGGAGGTCAGGAGTTCACGCAGGAGGACGAGGAGACGCTGGTGCTTCTCGCCTCTCAGGCTGCGATGGCCATTGGCAACGCCCGCAGGCATCGGGAGGAGCAGCGCGCCAGAGCCGATCTTGAGACGCTGATCGACATCTCGCCGGTGGGCGTCGTGGTTTTCGACGCCGGGACGGGATCGCCCAACTCTTTCAACCGCGAGGCCATGCGGATCGTAGACAGCCTGCGCGATTCCGGACAGACGCCCCAGGATCTTCTCGGCGTGGTGAGCTTCAGGCGGACCGACGGGCAGGAGTTCTCGCTGCGGGATTTCCCCATGGCGGAGGCGCTCAGCGCGGGCGAGACGGTGCGCGCCGAGGAGGTTGTCATCAGCGTTCCGGATGGACGCAGCGTAACCACCCTGATCAATGCCACCCCTATCCGCTCGGAGGAAGGGGTCGTCGCGTCGATGGTCGTCACCTTCCAGGACATGGCCGACGTCGAGGAGCTTCAGCGGATGCGGGCCGAATTCCTGGCGACGGTCAGCCACGAGCTCAGGATGCCGCTCACCTCGATCATGGGGTCGGCAACGGCGCTTCTGGACCCCACGACGGACCTCGACCCCGCCGTGGTGCGCCAGTTCGTCCGCATCATCGGGGACCGCGCCAGAGACATGAACGCTCTGGTCGCCGATCTGTTGGACGTTGCCCGCATCGAGACGGGCACGCTGCCGGTCAGTCCCGAACCGGCGGAAGCGTCCGTGCTCGTGGACCGGGCGAGGAGCGCCTTCAGGACTGCGGGAGGCGTGAACAATTTGGTCGTCGATGTCGAGCCGGACCTGCCCCTTGTCATGGCGGACAGGCGGCGCATCGCGCAGGTGCTGGGCAACCTGCTGTCCAACGCCGCGCGGCACTCCCCGGCGACTTCGACCATCAAGGTGATCGCCGAGAGGCGAGACGTGCACGTCTCGGTCTCCGTGGCCGACGAGGGTCGGGGCATCCCGGCCGAGAGCTTCCCCGGCCTGTTCCGCAAGTTCTCCAGAGCGCAGTCCGAGGATCAGGGCGGCGACACGGGGCTCGGTCTTGCCATCTGCAAGGGCATCGTTGAGGCGCATGGCGGTCGCATTTGGGCCGAGAGCGACGGGCCCGGACTGGGTGCCCGCTTCACCTTCACCATGCCGACGGTGGAGGAAGTCGGGAAGGGCAATGTGGCTATACTCCGGCCCTTCTTGGCCAGGTCTTGGGAGCGCGTAGCCGGGGACTTTGAGGAACGGGTGCGCATCTTGGCGGTTGACGACGACCCCAACGATCTCCGCTACATCCGCGACACCCTCTCCAGATCGGGCTACGAGCCGGTGGTGACCGGCGACCCGGAGGAGGCTGTCAGTCTTATGAAGGAGGCCAGCCCCGAGCTGGTTCTGCTGGACCTGATGCTCCCGGAGGCCGACGGGATAGATCTGATGGGGGAAATCCGGGGCGTGACGGATGTCCCGGTCATCTTCCTGTCCGCCTATGGGCGGGAGGAGGTCGTCTCCAGAGCCTTCGAGATGGGGGCCGTCGACTACGTTGTCAAGCCGTTCTCTGCCACGGAGCTCGTCGCGAGGATCAAGGCGGCCCTGCGCAGGCTGGAGCCTGTCGAGCCTTTGGAGCCCTACATGCTGGACGATCTGACGATCGACTACGACCTGCGCAGAGTGACTCTGGCCGGCGAGCGTGTGGCGTTGACTCCGAAGGAGTATGGGATACTGGCCGAGCTATCGGCCCGCGCCGGACGGGTGGTGACCCACGAGCACCTGCTGGAACGGGTCTGGAAGGGGAAGCGCGGCGGCAGCACGCGGCCCATGCACACCATGGTCAGCAAGCTCCGCCGCAAGCTGGGCGACGACGCGGCCGCTCCCACCTACATCTTTACCGTGCCCCGCGTCGGCTTTCGGATGCCTAGGGGGGAGGAGGATGCGGAAGAGTCATCCGCGACTTCCTGAGCGTGGAGCACTAGTTCATTCTTTTATTCGGGCTCTGCGAGGTTTAATCGAGACGGGGGCGGGGGTCAGCAGGAGCGCGACGCGGCGCTGCCCCGGCTGTGATGTGTCCAGTTGATTACGTAACTACGCTGAAAAATCTCGGACTCATGGTGTGAAGTTTACATCTAGAGTTGTATCATTCACGTATTTGTCCTCGCTATTTGCGTATCATTGACATGCCATAATCGTATTCTTTTGATATAATCAGGCTTCGCGAGCTGGAGCCGAGACGTGCTTCGGCACGATTTCCTTCGCCTGCGGAACGCCGGCACTTCCGAGTTCCAAGGGCTTGCAGGGGGCATTGATGATCAGTTACGACGAACTGGAACGGGAGAACCAGACGCTGCGAGACCAGCTTTCCCGGCTGAGCGAAGCGAGCCTCCGGATCAACCAGAACCTCGATCTCGACACGGTGCTGCAAGGCGTGCTGGACTCCGCCCGCTCCCTTACCGGCGCCAGGTACGGGGTGATCACCCTAAACGACGAAGGGGAACGGGTACAGGACTTCCTCTCCTCCGGCATGAGCGCAGAGGAGGCTCGGAAGATCTGGGACACTCCCGATGGGATGCGCATATTCCAGTACCTCGACAACCTCTCGGAACCGCTCAGGTTCCCGGACCTGCTAGGAAGTCTGCGGTCCCTGGGCCTTCCCGAGCTCTCCCCGCCGGCGTCGGTGGGCGAAACCCTGTCCTGCCTGGCCGCTCCTGTCCTCCACCGGGGAGAGCGCGTCGGGAACGTATTCGTCGCCGACAAGAAGGCTGGCAGCGAGTTCTCACAGGAAGACGAGGAGACCCTGGTCAGGTTCGCGTCCCAAGCGGCGCTGGTCATAGCCAACGCCCGCCGCTACAACCGGGAGCAGCGGGCAAGAATCGATCTGGAGACTCTGATAAACACTTCGCCGGTAGGCGTCGTGATATTCGACGCGATGACTTGCGCACCGGTATCCGTCAACCAGGAGGCGAGACGTCTCGTCGAAGGCCTTAGAGACCGCGACCAGTCCGTTGATCTGATGGAGATCATCACCGTGGAGCGGGAGGACGGACGAAATGTGGCTCTGGACGAGTTGTCTTTGGCGCAGGTGCTGGGCGAGGCGGAAACTGTGCGTGCCGAGGAGGTCGTCATGCGCGTTCCCGACGGTCGGAGCGTCACCGTGCTGGTCAACGCCACGCCGATCCTTAACGGGGACGGCTGCGTCGAGTCCTTTGTCGTGACACTGCAGGACATGACCCACGTGGAGGAGATGGGACGGATGCGCGCCGAATTCCTGGCCATGGTCAGCCACGAACTGCGCATGCCCCTGGCCACCATCAAAGGTTCCGCCGCCACGGTGCTAGGCGCCCCCGCCTCGATGGGATGGTCCGAGATCGTCCAGTTTTTCAAGATCATCGACCAGCAGGCCGACCGCGTGCACGACCTCATAGGCGGCCTGCTGGACATAGGGCGCATCAAGTCGGGAACATTGTCGGTCAACCCCGAACCCACGGATCTGGCCCTCCTGGCTGATGGTGCAAAGAAGGCGTTCGTGAGCGCGGGCGGCAGGAACAGCTTGGAGATCGAGCTGCCTGCCGACCTGCCGTGGGTTATGGCAGACCGGGGCCGGATCGTCCAAGTGATGAGCAATCTGCTCTCCGACGCGGCCAGACGCTCGCGCGAAGATCTCCCCATACGCGTTGCCGCCGTCCGGGAAGACCTTTTCGTCGCGGTCTCCGTGTCGGACGGAAGCGATGAATTGCCGACACGCCTCGTGCCGCAACTGTTCGAGAATTTCCCCCGTGTCGATGACGGGAACGGGGAAGGCGGTATCGGAGGATCGGGCCTGGTTCTCGCCATCTGCAAGGGGATCGTGGAGGCACACGGGGGACGCATCAGCGTCGAAAACGACGGACCTGCGTCGCGGTGCACCTTCACACTGCCTGCCGCGGAGGTGCGAGAGGTCGGCGAGACCCCTCCTTCCGGTGTCCAGTTGCGTCCGTCATCGCAGGAGCAAGTGCGTATACTCGTTGTGGGTGGCGATCCCGAGACGCTCAGGTTCGTGCGCGACACCCTGACGAGGGCGGGATACTCTCTGACGGTAACGGGAGATTCGAACGAGGTGCCACGCCTCATGGAGGAGCGTAATCCTCACTTGGTACTGTCGGACGTGTTGCGGCCGGGGGCCGGCGGCATCGAGTTTATGGACACGATTCTGTCGACGCTCGATGTGCCGGTGATTTTCCTGTCGGCGTACGGGGAAGAGGGACTGATCGCCCGGGCCTTCGACATGGGAGCCACCGACTATATCGACAAGCCCTTCTCACCGACTGAGCTTTTGGCGAGGATCAGGGTAGCCCTGAGGAGCCAGTCGACGCCCCCTTGGGCCGTATCACCCCCTCCCTACTCAATCGGAGATCTGACCATCGACTACGCAGAGCGCCGGGTAACGGTTGCCGGGCGTCTCGTGCAGCTCACCGCCACCGAGTACGAGGTTCTCCAGCTGCTCTCGACGATGTCCGGGCGGGTATTGACCCACGACCAACTGTTGCAACGGGTGTGGAGCCCGGACAGGAAGGGCGAACCCTGGCTGGTGCGCAACGTGGTGAAAAGGTTGCGGCGCAAGCTGGGCGACGACGCGGGCAACCCCATCTACATCTTCACCGAGCCACGAGTCGGCTACCGCATCGCCAAAGGCGAGGAACCGGGAGAGACGAGGCCGTGAAACACTTGACGAAGCTCGAGGATCTGGGCGGGCGGCCACTCTCGTCACTGTGAACAGACTTGCAACGCGGGGAAGGTGCATGGATGCGATACCGTCGGCCCTAGCGCGTTAATCGGGTAGACGCTTCACGGCAGCCCACCAGCCCGTTTGGTCTGGACGGCTCGAATGAGGAGATCGGTGCAGCGACAAACGGCCTAAGACGGTTCGGAGGCATTCGGGCATCGCGTTCCGCCCGACCGGACCACTCTGCAACGGCGGCCGGAACGTGGAGTAGATTCCAGCCGTCTGCCCTCGGATAGAGCCGGGTTCCATAGGTGCGCAAACGCATGACCTCTCCGTCGGAACGGCGCAGACGCTTTCGGGAGACATATTTCTTGCGACGCCAGGTCACGATGTAGTATCGGAAATCCTGACCCGATCG
Source organism: uncultured Dehalococcoidia bacterium (assembly GCA_964632415.1). Taxonomy (GTDB): domain Bacteria; phylum Chloroflexota; class Dehalococcoidia; order Lucifugimonadales; family JADFKI01; genus Bin90. Next base: position 5,887 of record CAZWDM010000002.1, read on the forward strand.
CGCATTCAAGCGATGCGGACCCGAAGCGTGATGGTGCATAAAACGTCGCTGGACGGCATTGCGAGTCGCTTTACGTTCCTCGAGCCATCCCGATCTGACTGGTCGCGTTCCTCGCCGCTGCAACTCTGGCGGGGTGCATCAACGCCTCGGTAGGTCGCGCAATCAATCTCCGTTCGCTGCACGATACGTTCTTGACATGCTGACGTCTCATTTTTATATCTTCAACATCATGAACAGGTCTGCTTGTTTCAATCGTCGTCACGGCAATAGGCGCACGAAAATCGTGGTCCGAAGCGCTTGTCCCCTCGATCGCCGCGGCAACGGCGGCCGCCTCGCGACCAAGCTGTACGGCAAGCGGCAGAGAGCGTTGCAATGTTGGCCTGCATCGGCGGACGCACACCGAACGCCCAGATGCAGAAGATCGCGTTGAAGTTGGACAAGCTCGAACGCGCAGGTTGGCGACACGCCGGCGGAGATGACGGAAACCCGTCGGCGCGGTTCCGGCGCTATGGTTGCGCCGCACGCACGTGCCGTGGCGTCTCCTCCTGCCCTTCCGACTTTTCGCTGGTCGATGTCGTCGAAGAAGCCTCGGCGGCATCGTCAGCGTCCTCAGCGACGGGCATCATGTGATTGAGCAGGTCCATGCGCGCCGCTAGTTCGAAGAGAGCGTACAAGTGTCCGGAACCAGGTTTCGTTCCGTTGCGCCAACGGTTAACGCTTCGGACGTTGACGCGCAGCTCCCTGGCCAGGCCGCGCCAGGACAGTCCGGCTGCGGTCTTCAAGCTCTCGAGCATTTCGGGAAACTCCGTTGGAAACGATGACGGTTCGACACGGTACACCCACTGCTGGCGTCGTCCCACTCCTCATCTCCGTCGCCGCCGGAGCAGGGCCGGTTCATCCTCGAGCAGCAGGTCCAGCCCTCCGGGAACGTGCCGCGCCAAACGGACGAGCGACAGCATCGCGCCTCCGTTCGGCGCGCCGCCTTTGCGCCACCTGTGCAGCTGACGGCTGTCCACTCCCATGCACACGGCCATGCCCTCCCAAGAAAGTCCGGTCATCTCCTTGAGGACGTCTAGCCTTTCGACGAAATCCTGCGGGATCAATGCGACCCCGAAGGGTATCGGGAAAGGGTTGGCCCTACGCCTGCGCCGGTTCATCCACATTCTCCAATACGAAAAGGTCTTCGAAATCCGAGACGCCCAGCGCCCTCATCAATCGTCTGCGGGTGTCCGGCGAGGGACATCGTGTGCCGGTCATGAGCTGCGACAGGTAGCCCGAAGAGATCCCGGACATGCGCGCCAGCTCGTTCTGCGCGATGTTCAGACGGTTGAGAAGCACCCACACTTTGTAGGGATCCAGTCTCGATCTGCACGAGGGTTTTCTGCGTGTCACTCGACGCTCTCCTTGGGCTCGGTCGACGAGCCGCGCCTGGTTGGAAAAGCTCGGCTCGTTCCTGATCGGTCTCCAAAACTGCCGGGATCGGCCAAGAGTCGGCGCGCGATGATTCGAGCCAGTATCCGTAGGCCGTGCAGCCGAAGCTCGTCCTGTTCGGGCGTGAGACCCGAGGGTTCGTTGGACAACCCGTTCAGTTCGGTTTCGTCTTCTGGTACGCGTAGCGACATGCTAGAAGGAAAGGTCGTGTCGAATCTGTGTCGTGCCACAAATCGTAACACTTTGAATGTCGTTCGCAATGATTGCATCTGCATTATTGACAAAGTGTTTGCTAATATGTAACAATAAAATCGCGCTTGGATACCAAAACCTGCATTGAGTTATTTCGGGCTTGCAGCATATCGATGGACGGACTGGACGAAAACCTTCAACTCGAAATCGGGCCCTTGCTCCGAAGGCTTCGAGGCGACCTGACCCTGCGCGACGTCAATCGGCGGGCCGGCGTCTCCAGCTCGTATCTCTCGTCCATCGAGCGCGGCGAGCGGCGTCCCGGAAGAAACATCATCCGGAGGCTGGCGGCGGCGTACGGGGTCGACCCTGCCCCCCTGCTCGAACGCGCCGGACACGTTGGCGCCAGACCCGTCGCCGCCGACGAAGATCCGAATGTCGAGCGCGCCTACCAGTACGTTCTTTCAGACCCGAAGTTCCGATTCGGGACCCGGCCGGAAGGCCCGCTCTCCACAAGCGCGAAGCAGTTCATCGTCGAAATGTACGAGAGTCTCACGGGTAAAAGGCTTTTGTGACGGGCTGCTTGTTGCATGACTTTTGCCGCGAACTGCTCGCGGACCGGTCATTCGACGGGACGCTGGAGCCGGAGGGACTGGCCGCCAAGTTCGTCGACCGGTTCCGCGTTTCACGGCGTCCCTCGCTCGAAGAGTTGAAACGTCTGATGCATCAGACAGGATTCGGCAGAGTCGAATCCCGCGCGATGGACGCCGCGCTCCGGGGCGCGCATTTCGCGGTCTCGGGGAGCAGCTACCTCATCTGCTATCGCGAAGGCCTGTGGCGCGGCGCGGCCGAGCACACGGTGCTCCACGAAGCGTTCGAGATCGTCTATGAAACTCTGCTCGACATGCAGGACCGACCGCCTGAGCCCCCGACCAAGGCGACCTGCAGGAGAGCGGACCGATTCGCGGCGGCGGTGCTGATGCAGCCCGAAGTCTTCGCGGCCCGTGCGAAAGGCTGCGGATTCGATGTGATCGCGCTGCATCGTGAGTTCGGCCGTTCGTTCGCGTCGATCACGATGCGCCTGGCGGAGGTTTTGGACGACCCGGCGTTCATGGCCGTCCTGTACGAGACCAGATACGGTCGGCTCCACAGGGACCGGAAGGAGCGGCGGGGCGACGGCGCGCTGCGCGCTTCGGTGGTCTGTCGCAAGCCGGAGTTCGAAGATCGGGCATCGCATTCGTCGCAACTCCTGCGCGGATGCGGGTCGATGCGGGGCATGACGCCCAAGAACGGCTCGTTGGCGGCGAGGGCCGCGCGAACCGGCAGGTCGCTGTACGCCGAGTCGGAACGGAACGCCTCCGATGAAAACGGCTTTGCAGCAGTCGCGCGCCCGGTGATCTGGCGAAGAAGGCTCACCAAGGTCATCGTCGTAGCAGTGCCGTACGAGCAACGCGAATGTCTCGCGCCCCAGCTGTCGGCTTCCAGATTCGAGCGACTGCGAATCGGGTTGGCCCGTTCGGACTCGCGCGGCGGACGTCGATGCCGTCCTCGGCGGTGGGACGAGACGTTCATCGTCGGCGCTTTGCGCGAGTCCGTGCTTCCGTCCAAGCGCCTCGCAGATCCGGCCGGGCGAGGCGGCCGACGGACTCCCGCACGCCGAGCGTCCCTCTCTTCGCCAGTCGAAACCGCTCAATGGGCGATTGGTGCTAATCTGTAGCGACATCCCTCCCGATGGGAGCAATTGCAGACGACTGGGGCGCCGGCGCGATGTGCGGACGTTTCGGACTTTACACAGACTTGGCGGAGCTTGTTGAGATCCTCGGCTTCGAGCTGCCTATGCCGATGGAAGTTTACGGTCCGCGCTGGAACATCGCGCCGACATCCGACGTGCTGACCATCATCGATGGCGACGGTGCGCGTGAAGGAGCGATGATGCGCTGGGGTTTGGTACCCGTCTGGGCGAAACCCGAGACTGCTTTCAAGCGTCCCATGTTCAACGCTCGATCGGAGACCGTCGCAGAACGCCCCATGTTCCGCAGCTCGTTCAACCGGCATCGCTGCCTGGTTCCCGCCAACGGTTTCTTCGAGTGGCGACGTGAAGAAACGGGCGGCAAGACGCCGATGTGGATCTACGACGCCGAGACGCCCGTCGTCACTTTCGCAGCGATATCGAGCACCTGGCAGGGCCCCGACGGCGTTGTGAAGTCCTGCGCGATCCTGACGACGTCGCCGAACTCGTTGATGTATCCAATCCATGATCGGATGCCGGTGATTCTGGACCGCGAATGGGCGGATGTATGGCTGGACGATGCCGCCGACAAAGCGGTGTTGATGGAGGCTCTGAAGCCGCGCGAGTGGGAATCCATGCAGGCTCTTGAGGTCGATCCGGCGGTCGGTTCGACGCGCAACGACGGGCCGCATCTCATCAGACCACGGGCGTCGCTGCTTTAGCAACAAACCTGCCAAGTTGCATTTTAGCATTTTTATGCTATATTAGACGCGCACAGAACCATGTTTATCGCTTGCGTCAAGATCCCGCATCTGCCGATTCAGTGCGAAGCTGCCAGATCTCCCGATCTGCGCGGAAAGACCGTGATCGTCTATCACGGCGAGGAATCGCGCCCAGTCGTTCTCGACGCCTCTTCGAAGGCGAATATCCGACGCGGAACATCTCTCGTCAGAGTGATGTCTCAGATTCCCGATGCGGCGGTCATCCGTGCCGATAAAGATCTTTACGACGCGAGCTGGAACGAAGTTGTCAAAAGCCTGCTCGACATCAGCGATCGCGTCGAAGACGCGGCGCGGGGCACCGCGTTCGTAGCCATCGACGGGCTGTACGACCTTTACGGCGGTCGAGACCAGACCTTGGATACGATTTCCAAAGCGATGACCGAACACGGTTTGGACGCTCTGATCGGCGTCGCTCCCGGGCGGTTTCCCGCGTACTGCGCCGCGATCGGAGCACGCCCCTCCGAGCCGCTTAGACTGCCCGGCAGCCGAAGCGAGGTCAAGGAGTTCCTGGCCCCGATGCCGGTCGATCTCCTGCCGCTCGACAGTCGCGCCATCGACCTTTTGCACGACTTCGCGCTGGACACGATGGGAGATCTGGCGATGCAGTCCGTTTCGGCTTTGCAGGCGCAGCTCGGACCCGACGGACGGCGCGCCTGGGAACTGGTGAACGGCGTCGACCGGACAAGGCTCGACACCATCGAAAGATCGGAGAAGGTGGTCGATTCGTTCGAGTTCGCCTGGCCGGCCTCCAGCATGGACGCCATTTCGTTCGGCGTGCGAACGCTCCTCGACCGTGCATTTGCCTCCGTGGAAAGCATCGGCAAGGCTGCCGGCCGAATGGACCTCACCTGCGAGATGTCCGACTCCGAGCGGTGGAGCTACGCGCACACCTTCAAAGAACCTACCGATTCCGCCATGCTCGCCCACAGCGTCGTGATGACACGCGTGGAAACGATAACGCAGAGCGATGCATCCCCGATACGAAGCCCTATAGAGAACATCTCGGTCGAATTGTCACGTCTCGGGCAGGCACGAGCCGAGCAGTCCGGACTTTGGAGAGAACACAGATCGGGCGATCTGGATACCGCTTTCCGTCAATTGACGGCAAAGACGGGATCGTCCCCGATCAAGAAGATAGTGGAGGTGGAGCCATGGTCTCGAATACCAGAAAGACGTCTGGCGTTCGCGGAAGTTACGAGCCCCTGAACCTGCCGGTGCCGGTGCAGGTCGTCGTCACGCTGGACGGAAAACTGGCAAGAATCGTCGAAACGCGCAAAGGCCGTCCTGTTCGGTCGCAGGTGGACCGCGTCATGGAGATATGGGAGCTGGACGACGAGTGGTGGCGAACGAGACCGATCAAGCGGCGCTACTGCAAACTGCTCACGGACTCCGGGCGTGTCCTGACGGTCTTCAAAGACCTGACCAGCGACGAATGGTTCCGTCAAGAATACTGAGCCATGACGCGATACGTCGAACTGCGAGCTATGAGCTGGTACTCCTTCATGGAGGGAGCGTCGTCCACCGACGAGATGCTCGCACGCGCACATGAACTCGGCTACGACGCGTTGGCCCTGGTCGACCGCAACAATGTCACCGGCGCTCTAGAGTTCGCGGAAGCCGCGGACGAGCTGGGGATCAAGCCCATCATCGGCGTCGCCCTGAAGCTCCGCGACGAAGACGGCGATGACGATGAGACTCTGCCCGTCACGTTGCTGGCCGAGAACCAAGAAGGCTACGCCAACATGTGCAACCTGATATCCTTCGCGCACGTCGGTTCGGGTCGCGTCGATCCTGTGCTTTCTTCTCGCCACTTGCAGAACCGCACCGACGGTATGATCGCCTTGATCGGAGAACCGGAGAGCCGCATCGCGGATCTCGCCGTCGACGGCGCGATGTCCCATGCCGACGGAATCGTCCAACGCTTCATCGAATGGTTCGGCGAACAAAACTTGTTCATCGAGCTGCAGCGCCATTGGGTGCACGGCGACTTGGAACGCAACCGCGCGCTCGCCGCACTCGCGGAGCGCAACGATGTCGGCGTAGTCGCCACCGGCGGAGTCTGCTACCACGAACGGGGACGCAGCCGCCTGCACGACGTCTTGACCGCCATTCGTCACAACCTCACGCTCGAAACCTCCCATCGCCAGCGCAAGGCCAACTCGCACTACGAGCTGAAATCCCCCGAACGCATGGAGAAGATTTTCCGAGAGTGGCCCGAGGCGGTCGAGAATTCGCGCCGCATAGCCGACCGTTGCGAGGCTTTCAGCGTCGAACAGATAAACTACCGGTTCCCCCGCGAATCCGTTCCAGACGAGTTTTCAGATGAGCAGGAGTACCTCGAACACGTCTGCAACGAGGCCGCGAGACGCCGCTACGGACGCATCACCGACAAGGTCCGGGAACGCTTGGACCGCGAGTTCAGACTCATCGAAAAGCACGGTCTGGCCGGATTCTTCCTGCTCTACAGACGCGTCATCTCGCTGGCGCAAGACGTGGCGGTCGAACTCGGACATTCCTCGGTCGAGATCCCCATCGAAGAACAACCGCCGGGACGCGGACGAGGGTCGTCCGTCGCCATGCTGGTCGGAACCCTCATCGGGCTCTCCCACATCGACCCCCTCGAATACGACCTTCCGCTGGAACGCTTCATCTCCGACGACGAGCTGGTGAACGCGCCGGACATCGACCTGGACTTCCCGCGCGACATCCGCGAAGCGCTGATACTCCGCGTCTTCGAAGAGTTCGGCTGGGACCACGCGGCCCTGACCGCGATGCTCCCCACCTACAGGCTGAAAGGCGCGGTGCGCGACGTCGGCAAGGTTCTCGGGCTCCCTCCCCTCGAACTCGACATGCTGGCCAAAAGAGCGGAATCGCGCGACGCCGCCGATCTCGCCTCCGAGATGGAACGCATACCAGAGCTTGAAGACAAGATCAATCTGCCGGGATGGCGCGACCTCGTCAAGATCGGAGCGCAGCTGCAAGGCTTTCCCAAAGGACTGGCTCAACATCCCGGAGGCATGATCATAAGTTCGACGCCGCTCATCGACATCACGCCGGTCCAGCCCAGCGCAAAAGAGGGACGATACATCTGCCAGTGGGACAAGCACGGAGCCGACAGCGCCGGATTCCTCAAAATCGACTTCCTGTCTCTGGGCGCTCTGTCGCAGATGCAGGAATGCCTGCAACTCATCGAGAAGCGCACCGGATCGCGCATCGATCTCACCCGCATCGACTTGGACGACGAAGCGGTCTACGACGATCTTTGTCGCGGAGACACGGTCGGTGTGTTCCAAGTCGAGTCCGCGGCGCAGATGCAGACCATCACACGCCTGCAGCCGCGCAACCTCTACGACTTGGCGCTGGAAGTCGCGGCTGTGCGTCCTGGCGTTGGCGCCAACGGCGGCGTGTCGGAATTCATCCGCAGACGCAACGGCAAAGATTGGGAATACGATCATCCGCTCGAAAAGCGCGCGCTCGAAAAGTCCCTTGGCATCATCCTGTTCCAAGACCAGGTGGTGACTCTGGGCATCGACGTCGGCGGCATGACCGCGTCGGAATCCGACCAGATGAGGCGCGCCTTCCAGCGCCGCAACAACGAAGCCCTGATTAGGCGCTACTGGGATCGTTTCCGCGACGGCGCGGCCGAACGCGGGGTGCCGGAGAACATCGCCGACAAGATCTTCCTCAAGTTCAATCCCCACTACATGTTCCCGGAGGGTCACGCGCTCGCGTTCGGCGTAACCGCCTACCACATGGCATGGCTTCGACTTCACTATCCCACCGAGTTCTACACCGCGATCTTTAACGCGCAGCCCATGGGATTCTGGCCGCCGGAGACGCTGAAGCAGGACGCGAAGCGTAGAGGCGTCGCCATATTCAACCCGGACGTGAATCTCAGCCAGGACAAATGCACCCCTCTGGGAGAAAACGCCTTCAGACTCGGCCTGACATCCGTGCGTGGCATCAACGAACAATCCGCGAGAACCATCATCAAAAACCGCGATTGGAACGGGCTGTACGAGTCGTTCTCTGATCTCGTTTCGCGCTCAGGCATGGAGCGCAAGGCGCTCCAAAACCTCGTCAAAGCAGGAGCATGCGACGATTTGCAGGGAATCGACGAAAGAAGATTCGCTCTGTGGGAAGTCGGTCTCCGCTACCAGCCCAGCGGTTCGCAGGGACGGCTCCAACTCGATGTCATCCAAGACATGGCTGCTCTCAAACCCGCTGGTCCAATCGACCTCATGACGTACGAATACGAAACCCTGGGCCTGTGGACGAAGGGACACATCATGTCTACCATGCGCGACATGCTGGCCGAACACCACATCTTGAGCAGCAAGCAGCTGGACGACAAATCGGATGGAGAGCGCGTAGCCGTAGCCGGCAAGGTGCTCAGACGCCAGCAGCCTCTCGGCAGGATGGTCTTCATGACTCTCGAAGACGAGTTCGACATGATACCCCTCGCTGTACCACCCGCAACTTGGAAGAAACACCGCGACGCTCTGCTGATGCCCATCATCATCGCCGAGGGCGAAGTATCACGCAAAGACGGCACCATGAACATCACGGTCCACCGAGCATCGCCGCTCATACCTCCCTATGCCTCACGCGCCGAAATACCAGACATCAGCCACAACTTCAGGTGACTCGGCATATTCGAATCAGATCCTGATCTGAGACACGTGAGAATCATTCGACGCATACGGATGGTTGGTTCATATAGACGGAAACGCGTCAACCTGCACGCTGAACCATTGGCAGAACGCGCAACGAGTGAACCTGTGGTTATGCCGGACCACGAACAACTCGTCCAGCACGGTCGAAAGGAGGGTTTGACAACGGCCTGTAGACGTCGATGATTTCATCATCGAACTCGTGCCGTTCCAACAGCGCGTCGATCGCGACTTGGGCGATCAGCGCCGCGCACGCAGCCACCGAAGCAGGGGGCGCGTTGTTCGCCGGTGCTGAACATCCGAGATGAGGTTCTGCAAACTCCTCAGCATCGTTTCCGGCTGGAATGAGAGGATAACGATCCGAATGTTCGCGCTGGTTGATCGGCACGTCCGACGACAAGTCTTGACGTTGGACGCGAGCAATGGATCCGCCTCGATAGAGCGCTCCGGAGACATACGGGAACTTCGAATGAACCGCCAGTTGCGAGATGGAGTAAACCAGAGCTTCGTTGCCTGTTGTGTCGACGACGATGTCTGAGTCAGCGATGGGCTGGAGAATCTCATCTGGAGTGCGGCACAGCATAGCGGAGGCTTTGACAAGACACCATGGCGCGTGATTTGCGACCTCGGACTTGACCGCTTCCGCCTTGAGGGCGCCCACCTGATCGTGACCGGCTACGTGCCTCACGACGTTTTCAGGCAGCAAGACGTCTGGGTCGACGATGTGGAGGGACCCGACACCGCTCTCCGCGAGCAAAGTCGAAGTGTGCCCGCCCAAAGCGCCCGCACCGAAAACGACCGCCTTGGATCGGCGAAGCGCGCGGGCGTCCGGTCCAGCACGCATGATGAGGCTTTTTTCGTCTTTCGGTCCCGGTTGCAAAGCGACCGCCTCCATTCCGTTGGGTGTGTCCTGAAACGCCAAGACGAGAAGGTGTGTTCGGTTGCGACGCTGCCAGCCGAAGAGCACAAGGTCCAAACCGCCGCTCGGCGCCAGTGAACCAGTCGATTTTCGTTTGGACTGCTCGCGTTTCAGCGTTCTGCGTGAAGGTCTGGGCAAAAGATTCTCGACTTCGGCTAGGTTGCGCGGCGGTGTTCTGCTGAGACTACCCACGTGGAACCACATTCCTCGGAGCTGATCCGACGACCGTCTGGTGCCGGCCTCGATGTCCACCCGCTGGCGGTCGAGGGGGATCGAACCGTAGAATTCGCCTCGACCGCCGCTCCGGATCCCGAGCGAATCCAGATCGAAAGTGGCCACGATCCGGCTTCGCCGCTGGAAGTTCAACAGTGCGTCCTGTGCCAGATCGTCGTTCCTCCATCGGTTGATCGCCTCGTCGCACCATTCTTGAATCCTCCGGTTCAACCCGTCGAGCGTCGTCCATTCCAGAGAGAAGTCTCCATCTTGCCACAAACAGACGAAACCGTCCGCCGTCGAATGGCTCGTGTCGAGACCCGGCACCAGCAGCACCGGCGGTTGGAACGGCCAACCGGGCTGGATGACGATGAGCATCGTGTCCGCATCGGTCAACGACTCGAAGGCGGGGTGGATCCTGCCGATCCAACGGTGAGGCCGGGAATCAGGTACGAACGTGAACCCGGCCTGCGCCAGTTCGGAGGTGAAGCTCTGGAAGGAATCCAGATCAAAGTGTTCGCTTTGCGACACGGCTAACCGAATCTTCTAGCCTCGTTGCGACGCGCTGCCGGAACCGCTGCCGTGGAGACACCTTTGCGTGCCAGACCCGAGAATCTCGTGGTCGAAGCATCGGCGCCCGGGACAGGTGATCTTCCGTCGGAACTGTTTTCGGTGTCGATCCCTTTGCCGAACTTATCGCCAAACAGTTCTCTCCACGTTTTTACCGATTTTCCGGTAGACGATTCATCTTTGGCTTTCGCGGCGGTCTGCGCGTGCGAGTGGACTCTGTTCCTGAAATTCGCATACTTGGTCTGGTCCCAATGACGGTTGAAAGTTTCGGTCGACAGGACCGGGTTCCTGATCTCCGGCATGTCCGGATGCTCCTGGAGGTATTCGTCCATTCGAGTCAAGACGGTCACCAAGGTGTCCGCAACAGTTCGGACGGCCTCTGTCCCTTCGTCTTCAGGTTCGATGGCGTTACCAGCCAGCGTGGTCAGCAGAATCGACTTGACCGAGTAATTGTTCTTGTGGTCCCGCAGGAATTTGAGCAGTCTGACGACGCGCCTGAGGTTGCCGTCGGTGATCCGGTTCTTCTCGTTGAACCATTCACGGTATCCCGTCCCGTCCGTTTCTTCGAATTCGTTTTCGATCCGATTGCAGACGTGGTGCTGACCATCCTCCGTGACACGCGGCACCACGTCCAGGTGAAAGTCGCCTGCGTAGTCCACTGTCGCGCAGCGGGTTTTCCGCCTCACTTTGTCGGCGTAGGTGTCGTTGTCCTTGAGCGTGCCGTGAACCTCGTTGACGTAGTCTTTCGGGTCCCAGTCGTCGTTGGGATTCATCACGATCTGTATGTCGGCGTCGTACTCGTCGTTGTCGTCCACCGGCTTGATCAGCGTTCCCAGGGCGTACGAGCCTTGGGGCTCCATCTTTTGATAGCCGGTCAGGTTGTCCCCTAGGTACTTGTCAACCGCTCCGACGCTCGTCTTCAAACGCTCGCGTCGGTCTTTGTTCAGGTTGACCTCTTCTCTGAGGAAGTCTTTGAACTCTTGGATGTTCTTTGTCAATGCTTGCTCCTTGCGAAGTCGTGTAATTTGTTCATCGTCGGTCTGCGATGTTTCGGTCTCCAACTGGCACTTATTCCGTCCTTCGGACGCTGTTCATGATGTCCGCGCCATGCAGCGCGAAGTCCCTCATCGCCATCGCTTTGAGGTTTTCCAGGTGCGTAACATCGTCCAAATCCCAAGCCTCGATCTCGGGGTCCATGCGCAGAAACCGCTCGCCCAGCAGCAGCTTGGCGATGTTGGAAGCAGATTGAGATTGCAGGCTCAGGAAGTACGAGACCAGCTTCCGCCGTCCCCATCCGGTCAGCAGTCCCCAAGACCTGTGGCTCGAATACAAGGTCGCGGATCGTCCCGTGCCTATGGAAAGGACCGAGAGCCGGTCGATGGGAATCCGAAACTTTGAAACCGCCTCGGTTATGGCGATCGCGGACGGATTGTTCGCCCACAGGCCGCCGTCGGCGAGAGTGAAATCACCGACCGTCACAGGATCGAAGAATGTAGGTGCCGCGCACGACGCGAGAATCGCGTCTGCCAAGGCAACGCCCGCGTCCCTGACGTAAGGCTCGCCCAAATCCTTCAGGTAGCCGGATTTGAACACATGCACGCTGCCGGTGGTGATGTCCGAACTCGTGATCATCAGCGGCGTCGGGACCTCTCCCATCGTAACGTCGCCGACGCACCCCCGGATCACATCACCCAGAGGATTTGTCGGATACTTGCTTCTGACATTCAACCAGCTGAAAGGCCTCCTGCGGAAGATCAGAGGCGAATCGGTTGTGAACAGTTTCGCCACTTCCGCCAAAGGCACGTCGGCCGCCGCGGCTCCCGCGATGATGGATCCGGTGCTGGTGCCGGCGATCAGGTCGAAATGTTCTCGCAACGGCGCGTCGCTCTCGCGCTCTATCAACGCGAGAAGCTGCGCCGTGTATATGCCTCTGGCCCCGCCTCCGTCCAGGCTGAGAATCTTGAATGTCGCTTCTGACTTCATGGTCGTTTCGATAACGAATCGTTGTCCGATATGCGTTGAAATTCAACTCAACATATGACTCTATCACAACGAATTTACTCGATGCGCAGCTGACCCTCGTACTCCTCCCTAGACGGATACAATTCGCCGTTCTCGGTGACGTGGAGGAGTCCCAGTCTCTCCAGCCTCACCGTAAGCGCGGTTATCGTCACTTGGAACTCGTCCCGCAAACGGTACAGGGTCGGCCAATTCGTCAGATCTTTGCCGCGAACCGATTGAAGGAGCATGGCTGTCGGCATCAGCAGGAACCCCATGAATCGATGGGCTTGGCGTTCGCGGAGACTCTGTCCGGGACCCGATCCTCTGAACAGGCAGTTCGCGCCGGGGTCCAGATGCGGCAGATGCCGTTGAGTTTGCAGACCCGGGTCGACGTGAAGCTCCCAGTGCCCCGCTTCGTGAGCGAGAACTGTGTGGTAGAGGCCACGCGTGTCGGTAATAAGTTCGCGTCGGGATTCGTTGAACACCACCATCTTCGCACTCGGATGCAGAGCCGCCAGGATGGATTGGCCTTCAGGCTCGGGTACTGAATCCCACAATATGGAAAGATCGAGAACATCCTCCAAGATACGTTCCACAGGGATCGGGGGGGCGGTGAGCGCGCCGTACCCCGCCTCGTAGCGGCCGAGCAATCGGCTCGCAGCGCGCTCAAGCGACTTGTCCGTGCGAAACCGCGTCGTCATCTCGGGTTCGACCGCCTGCCGCGCATGAGCCGGCGCCACTCGTCGGGAGATCTCACATCGTCCCCGATGGATCTCAAAAACCGGACCGCGTCGGGGTTTCTAGACAACGTCTCCGCGATATCCGAAGGAACCTTCCCGGCCATCGTTATCAGTTCGTCGGCCAGTTCAGTTTCGTCCCGCCCCAACGCCCTCGCCAACTCGGCAGACATCTTCTTCAAGACCCCTTCGCTCGGAGGTTCGACCCTCCTGTTCTCGATTTTGCTGAGGTACGTGAAATCGACACCGATGGCCTCGGCCAGTTCGCGTTGGCTCAACCGGGCCTCTTTCCGCAGGGAACGTAGACGATCAGAAAATTCCATGACTGCTCCTGTTTGGCACCTTACTTGAAATTGAGTTGAATTTCAACATCAACATGAGATTAGCCCGTTGCCGCAGGAGTATGTTCGAGGACCTGTCGAGGACGATGACGAACGAGATTTTTCGAAGAATCTGCGCAGTCCGGGGTCCTGTTGGCGTTAGGCGCGCTTGGATCCGAAGTGGATTTCTCGCAGTCTCGCTGGTTTCCGATTCGAACGCGATTTTCGGCGGTTAATCGGCTCTTAACAGCCGTTGTCGCGTCTAATGAGTTTGGGAACCCTGTAAGAACCTGCATGGGAACATAACTTCGACGACGAGCCAGTGAACCAAGGCGACTCGATCAGGTCTCGAACCGACAATGATACTTCATATGTCAGAATATATAATATATTTCTGACGAAAAGGAGAATTAAAGTGTCCAGCATCCCGGAACGGATCATGGAGCGCGCCGGAAATCTGCCGGAAGGAGCGCCGTTGTGTCCGAACGCGTTCCTAGACTTCGGAAAACGAGCGGCCATCGACAAGGCTTTCTCACGGCTCGCCCGCGCGGGAAGGTTGATGAGGATTTGCCAGGGGGTTTATGTGCTGCCTGTACAGACTCGTTTCGGCGACCGGCCTCCGTCGCTGCAAAAGGTCGTTGATTCTTGGACCGAGCTTTTCGAGGAAACGATAGTGCCGTCTGGCGGCTCAGCGGCTAACGCCTTCGGATTGACGACCCAGGTGCCGGTCAAGCAGATTTATCTCACTTCGGGACCGAACCGGGAGCTGTCGCTGGGCGAATTGAAAGTGACGCTGCGCCACGCCCCGCGTTGGCAGTTGACGGCGCCGCGACGACCGGCCGGCGACGCCGTGCGAGCAATGTCGTGGATCGGACGGGCCGAGGCGAGCGAAGCCCTCGAGAAGATCGGGAAACGACTCTCGCGCGAAGATTTGAGCGAACTGGCCGACAAGCGCGCCGTGATGCCCGACTGGATGGCGGAAACTGTGAGCGAGATGATCGCCCGTGCATGAAGCTCCGTACCAGTCGCTGTCCCTCGACGATCGTCGCGAAGCCCTCGAAGTCGCATCCGCCTGAACAGGACGACGCGTGCAGCTGCTCGAGAAAGACGTGTGGGTCGTCGCTACGCTGGAAGCACTGTTCGGCTGTCATTTCGGAGGAGGTCTCACGTTCAAGGGAGGCACTTCGCTGTCCAAGGCGTACAACGCCATAAACCGGTTCTCGGAAGACCTCGACATCACGTACGACATACGTCGCATCGCCCATGATTTCGCAGGGATCGACGCTCCGGAAGCATTGCCCGTCAGTCGAAGCCAAGAAAACAGATGGACCAGCGTTATTAGGAGACGTCTCGCCGAATGGGTCGAAACCTGCGCTAGAGGTGCTGTCGAAACGAAATTGACGGAGCTGGGCCAACCTGTGCAGGTGCGTTCCACTCGAGCGAACATGTTCGTGGAATACGAGCCGCTGTTCGACGGTTACGATTATGTCCGGCCCCATGTGCTGGTGGAATTCGGGGCGCGTGCCACGGGAGAGCCCCGGAAGGAGTTTCAGCTTGAGTGCGATGCGGCGCAAGCCTTGCCCGAAGTCGGTTTCCCGACGGCTCGCGCGTGGGTCATGACGGCCGAGCGCACGTTCTGGGAAAAGGCCACGGCCATGCACGTCCATTGCCTCCAGCATCGGGACAGAGGCGAGCGGTTTTCCCGTCACTGGTACGACCTTTTCCGTCTCGACGCGGCAGGCGTTGCAAACAGCGCGATCATCGACCGCGCTCTGGCAGAGTCGGTCGCTAGGCACAAATCGATGTTCTTCCGCGAAAGGGACGCTTCCGGTGATTGGATCGACTATTTGACCGCGGTGCGCGGAGACTTGGAGCTCGTGCCCGGCGGTTCGACGTACGACGCATTGGCAGAAGACTACGAGAGGATGCTCGACGACGGCATGCTGTTCGATGGCGAGAGTTTCGAGGAAGTGATGGCCGGGTGCGCGGCCATACAAGGCAAGGCGAATCGGTTAGGGTCGCAGCACGATCCATCGGCGGTTTGACTTGTGATGTTCGCGCACGCCATCAACGTCCGCGATAGGGAAGTCAGGTGTTTTCGCCGCATCGGACGCGGCAGGCACGTGCCGGCGATACTGTGACATACTTCGAATGCGGCGACAAGACGAACCTGTCGTATGATGCATCATCCCTGGCTCCGGCGAAGGACGACCTCCATCAAGCCGCAAGTGCATCGGCGACGGTAACGCATTGCAGCGGAGAAGCCGATGAGCAGCTGGGCGAACAACGGACTCGTAATCGGTCTGGTCGTAGGACTCGTGGCAGGGCTGGCTGCGGAGTCCGAGGTCAGTTTCACATGACACGGATAATCAGTTGAGGCAATCAGCTAAAGTGACGACCGACACGCCGAACAAAAGCGTTCAGATCGTCGTTTGCGCGTTGAACAACTGGCGGATGCATGTGAATTGCAAAGGGCTGGACGAGCCGTTGGACACGTCGAAATTCGAAGCGCTCCAACGAATCATGAACGAGTTCGGCAGGGAATGTCATTTGACGTTCATCTGGGTCGCCGGGTTCATCGGCAGCCTCGAAACCGTCCGGCGCCAGTTGGAGATCAACGTTGAACCAGACGGGTGGATAGGTGTGGCGAGCGAACGCTTGGACGGCTACGCCCGGAGCTTGCCCACACGCATCAGGCGAGAAGAGGCGTTGCAGGCTTTCGCGGACGGCGACCGCTTCGAAGCTTTTTGCACCCGGTCTTTCGTGACGCTCGTTTCGACGCACTGGAACGATGTGGCACGGCTTAGGATAGCCGAAACGCTCAGAGTGGAACCCGATACCGTCCGCTCGCAGGTCATGCACGAGTGGCGACTGTTGCGGAACTGGTTGACACACCGCAGCAGACGGGGCGAGGATCAGTATTTCAACGATGCCGTGATCCTTCCCGGCCTCGTGGATTCGCAAAGAGGGAATCCCGAAATTTCGGCGGCGGCGATTCCGCATTTGATGGACGAGATCAATGTGCTCAACATCAACGTCGACCCGCTGAATCTTGGATTGCCGGACCATGCGACCTCTAGGGCGGACCGGGAATCGGCGACACCCGGGCAGACTGCGCAATATCCGATGCAGCAGCCACAGCTTTGACTTCGTCGGTCTCGACCTGCTTCGACGAATCGTCGCCCCCGTAGACGACCGGGGACGCGTTGGTCGACATGAGGCTCGGCATTCACGCACTCGTCAAAGCGAATTCCGCGGATTGAAACGGGCGCACATGTATCGCGCCGTTGTCAAGGCGTCGCAACTCTCGATCCGGTCGCCGGCGTTTCCCGAGACCATGTTGACGCGGATGCAGATCAGGGCATGTGTACATTCACAGCTCGTTCATCTCATCGGGATAGTCGGAGTCCACGTGCCGCGAAGCGTTGAAACGTGACATGACAAGGCGATATCCCAACCATGTCATTGCTCCTGCGATTCCAACCAGACCGCAGGTCATCGAAAAATTCAGGAGCCTCGCCAAATATTTCGACACACCCCAGTTTTCTTGAATCCACCAGCCACGGTAGAAATAATCAGCAGGAATTCCGAAAGCAATTTCGATGATTTGCGACAACACGCCAGCGACCAAAACCGTGATGCCGGCAATCACACAAATTGCTCTGTTGGAATTTGTCGCGCCTTGAGGGTCAGACCTGTCGCGATACGCCCATATCATGGCACCAACTGTAGCCACCCACAGAAATAAGAAGAGCGGCCAGTAGTCAACGAAATTGCCGATGTTCAATAGAAGCACAGCGATTGCAGATGATTGCGCTGCCAATCCGGCCACCGTGAACAAGAAGTATTTCAAGCACCTGATGCGGCGGGACGCCTCGTCGAGAGCAGCAACTGCATGTTCGGCAACGATAAAACCCATCCACGCAAGTGCGATCCAAACAACTCCGATCATCCCTACATCCCATAAACCCATCACCCATCCCGAACTGAACAAAACCACCAGCGAGCGACGAAGCCATTTCGCTCCGGACCTTTCCGAAAAGAATGAGAACATACAAGCCAACATCCAGATCCCTAGCAGCAAATCGATGACGGTATCTCCTGCGCCCAGGGTTTGATATTCGGCCAGAAACCGCTCCTTGGTCGTTTGGTGCGACAGGAAAACATATACGGAAAGCCATAGGCCGATCATCCCGTAGTTCAGGCGGGCAGGATTACGCTTCACCCATTCGACAGGGCCGATCCAGTCGGAGAACTCGGAACGAAAGGCGTTGCTCGCGAAACCTGAGACAGCGGCCACGGCTTTTGTCAACATGATTGTCAGATTCCCTCTCTACGGCAGTTTGTCGAAATGGACGGCGTTGCACTCGGCGGTTGACAACCCGTAGCACGAGTTCGGATCGATGTCGCGCGTCGGGATCGGCGTGGGGGCCACGAAGAAGCACCGATACCCCTCGATTCCGAAAACGACGATCCAAGCCACCACGATTGCGACCAAGGCGATCCCAGCCAAGACCGCCATGAGCACGAAGCCCCACTGCGATCATCATCGCGCCCGCGCAAATTTTCAGGGAATTATATTGCCAATTACCCATAAACTGCTTGAAGCTGCTTTGCGGATCAGTTTCGATCCGGGGCGCGACATCGGTTGAGGTAGTCCCACTCATCGTCTTTTCGGAGTGGATGGGCCGCGTCCGTGACGTGTTGGAATCCAAATGAGATGCATACATTGGTTGAAGCGGCCAACCCACCCACTTTCATCGGTCCGGAAACGCAAAAAACGCTACATATATGGAGAGGCAGGAACAGGCCGCCACATTAATGGCGACCTATCCTGTATCAGCGAACTAGAGTCGTGCGCTGACCGGTTCCGTCCTCCTAGAACAGCCTCGGCGCCTGTTGTTCCTCCTGCGCTGTCACCTGCTGACGCTGGTTGCGGCGCCGGGCCGGCGGAGCGGGCCGCTCGTAGGCGGGATGCTTCGGCGTCTCCTCCCACCTCGCCTTCGCTCTGTCGGCCACCGCCGCGACTGCCTGCGCCAGCTCAGCCAATTCCGCGTCGTCGAAGGCCTCGATGTGCGGGTCCGACGAGGGCTGTTGCACTCCGACGGTGGCCCTTCTCCCATTGATCGAGACGACGACCTTCAGTTCTTCCGCTGCGTCGGTCTGGGTCTCGTCGCCAGCAGTTTCAGGGGCATCGTCCGAGCCCTGGGAGGCTTTCGCCGTCTCCTCTTCCAGTCCCTGCTCCTCGACGACCGTTGCGTCCGGGCGGGTTGTTGCCGTTCCGTTTTCGTCCGGCATCGATCTTCTCCTTTCGTTGGTCTTACCTTCGGCTGCGTCCACACGCGCCGTCGGCTAGGCCGCCAATCTCGACGACTCTCTCGTGATTTCGCCGATGGTCTTCGGCTCCCAGTAGAGGTCGCGCTCGATGGCGGGGACGCCGCCGAACACCGTCGTCTGCGCGAGCTCCTCGAGCCCGAAGTAGCCCCACTCCGTGTCGAAACCCTCGACTAGCCCGAAGCAGAGGCCGGTCTCGGCCTCCCATTCCGTGACGTACCAGGTCCAGCTGCTGAAGGGGCTGAACAGCTTCACGTTCGCAATGACGCTCTCGCCGTCCTCGACGTTCTGCGTGGCGCCGAGGGCGGGAATCTTCTTCCCGATCTCCTCTGTCACCAGTTCGTGCCCGCGCAACCCGCTGAGGTTGTCGTGCCATGTGGTCGTGGTTTTCTTTTCGTCTGCCATGGTTTCTCCTTTTTCGTTTCTCGTACGTTGGGGTCACGCGCGCCCTTCTAAGGGGCGTCGGCGCCCCGCCGCGCGCCGGCTACGCCCGGTTTTCCGGGTTTGCGTCCGCCCCGACCAGCCGCTCCACGGCTTCGGGAGTGACGTATGTCGGGTTGATCGTGCCCCGGTCCATGTCCAGGTAGAGGCTCATGAACGGGCAGGTTCCGGCAACCATGCGGCGCACCACCTGCAGGACCAGCGATGCCATCATCTGGTTGATGGTCGGGTCCTGGTCGACGAGGTCGAGCGCCGCCGCGCAGTCCACGTCCGGCGGCCTGGCCGACACGGCGGTCAGCAGGTCGGGCCGTTGCAGCGTGGGCGCGGGAGCCAGGTGGCAGGTCTCCCCGGTGAAGGGAGTTTCCTCCAGGAACAGCCTCTCGGCGACGTTGCCGATCAGGACCTGCCCCCAGTTGTCGTCGTTGCCCGCGTCGATCAGCCAGCGTCGCGGGTCGCCCGGCAGACACTCGGCCATCGCCCTGCGCGCGGCGGCGTTGTCGACGCAGCCGATCACGAGGCTGTCGCGGCACGCGGGCAGGCCGGGGTAGCCGTGCCCGTGGGGCCGGAAGTCCCGGTCGTACTCCCGGAAGGGGTAGACCGAGTAGCCGACCGGACGCCCGAAGGTTTTCGCGAGCCGGTCGGCCAGGGCCTTGCTCTTGAACTGTCCGACGTCTTCCGGATGGAAGTTCTGGCGCAGCAGGTTGTGCGGCTCCACCCGGTCGTGGTCGACCAGGACTATCGTGGCCTGCCTGCCCTGGAAGAGTCTGCAGAGACCCTCGGCGACGAATCCTCCGGTGCCGCCGCAGCCGACCACCGTGATCCAGGGATCGTCCAGCAGGAACGCGTTGTCCAGGTGGTAGGGCATTCTTGTTCACCTCCTTGTTCCTGGTTGTCTGTCTCGTGCCGTATCCGGCTTTTCGGCGATCAGCCGGACGCCCGGCGGCGGCCCGTCGAACACCTGCGTCCACTTTGCCGGGGCGAAGTGTCCGTAGACGCCGACCCGGAGGCTCAGTTCCGGCTCGGGGGCGTCGAGGTGTCCGGCGACGCCGTAGATGCGGAACCCCTGCTCGTCCTCGTCGTCGGTCTTCGAGAAGAAGGCGGGGAAGGTTCCGTGCGAGTGGAACTCGGCCACCGCTCCGGCGAGCGGCTCGTACTCGAGGGACGAAGCCGTCCCTTGCTGCAGGGGCACCGCCGGGCGGTAGGCGTTCCCGTCCCAGCGCACGGCGAAGAACCGCTCGGTGCGCGGATCGTCCATGAACCAGCGCAGGCCCGCCTCGAACAGGCGCGCCGGGATCGGGCCGTGGACGAGTTCCACCTTTTCCTCGACGGGAGCGAGTCCCCGCACCTCGCACCGGGCGACCAGCACCCGCGCGGCGAGGTGCGCGCTCTCGGACTGGACGTGCAGGCCGCCCGATCCGAGCACGTAGTCGTATCCGATCCCTTGATCACCGGAGAGTCCGGTCGGGTGGTTGACGAGGTGCCCCACCGGTCTTTGCCGGCGATCGGCGGCGGCATCGTCACCAGCGGCGGCCCGGTCTCCCTTCCGACACCGCGATCGCATGGGCCACGGTGCACTGGGGGACGAGGTCCTCTGTCGGGTACTCTTTCTTTCCATCTATCTCCTCCCATAGCGCCAGAAGGTCGTCGGGATGCTTCTGCGAGCGGTTCTTCGAATCTCCCGTGAGGGAGAAGAAGGACCGGAAGAACGACTCGGGGATCTCCCTCGCGTCGTCGGGGAACTTGTGGCTTCCCGGGCAGACCCGTCCGTCGCCGAAGACGTTGAAGGCGGGCATGCGGTAGAGCGTCTGCTCAGGGTCGACGGGCCTCCTCTGCGCGGCGTAGACCCGCGGCGCACGGCCCGGCGAGCAGACGAAGACCAGCCCCGGCATCGGGAGGCGGAGCCGCGCGGGCGGCTCGAACGCCTCCCGCTGCAGGGCGACGGGCCAGACCTGAGGGGCTCGCCAAAGGCCGACTGTCATCCCGGTCTCGCCCTGCCCCCACCAGACGGTGTTCTCCGGGAGCAGCCCGGAGGAGAAGCCGATGTGCCGGGTGAACACGTTGGCGATCTCGTCGGCGGAGACGGTCCTGACCCAGTCGGCCTCGCGCTCGAAGCCGCGCAGCAGGATCGTCTCCCCGTAGACTTCCAGCTGCGCCTTCAAGACGTCTCTGGGCGCGTCCGACGCGCCCGGCAGGGACCACTCGGTCCTTTCGGCGTCACTGTCCATGGTCGTCGTCCTCTTGTTCGTGTTCGTGTCCGTGTTCGTTTGCGGGCAGCCGGGGCAGGACGAAGTCCAGCACTTCGGCGAAGCGTCCGGGCAGGTCCTCCTCCAGCCAGTCGGCCATCCGGCCCACCGAGTCCATCTGGGCGCTCGCCCTGCGCCACTCCGCAGCGCCCTCGGCGATGACGTCGTCCTCCCAAGGGTCGGAAAAGCCTTCGTACCACCCGTCGTCGTAGCTGTGGTCGAGGAAGAAGTTCCCGGTCTCGGCGAATACCCAGGAGCAGGCCATCGCGGCCCCCTCGAACCGGGTCCCTTCGACCGCGTTCTTCAAGTCGTCGATGGGCGCGCCGTCCCGAGGGATCCTAAGCAGCGTCTCCCGCGGTATGCGCTCCGCGGCCGACTCCAGCCAGGCCGTGCGGATCTCGTCCGCGCCGCACAAGAGGGCTTCGTGGGGCTTGACCAGCAGGGCGAGCGCCGAGATCCCGTCGCGGCAGCAGTCCCACAGCTCGTGGAGGGCGTCGTATCCGAATCCCATGAGGTCGAAGGGGATGCCCCGCCTGAGCCATGTCCACGGAGGTTCGTCCGGATCGGAATCGATCCAGTACTCCATGAAGGGCGCGTGGAGCGGGAAGTGGCGCTCCGCGAAGAGTTCGGCGAACCGCGCCACCCTCGTGCGCACGGCGGGGGCCGACAGCACTTCCTCCGATTCTTCGGGAAAGAGGCGGCGCACCAGCCCGGCGAACCATGCGTAGTCGTCGGCGTGTCCGACGATGACGACCAGCTCCCGCAGCGACGGCGGACGCTGCAGGAGTTTCTCGCCGAGGCCGCTCAGGAGCGGCGGCCGCGCAGCTTCCATCGCATCGCCTCCAGAAGTCTCGCCGTGCCCGAGGCGTGGTCCTGCGCCTGGACGCAGGCGGCCTCCACCTCCGGCTGCCGTGCGGCCGCGGCGTCCAGGTCGATGGTGCCGTCGGGCCGTTCGAGCTCCGCCGCGAGCTCGATTATGCGCAGGTTTACCGGCGGCACGGCCGCCAGCAGTTCCGCGAGTTGGTTGCTGTCCATCGCTTCGCCCTCCTCTAGTTCGGGACGCGGGTCGGGGCGCCCTTGGTGCCCACCCTGCGCTCGAACTCGTAGATGGTGTCGAAGCCTCTTATCGTCTCCTTGACCGAGGCGTTGGCGATCTCGCCGTAGAAGTCGGCCAGCGTGGCCTTAACCTGGTCGACGCTCATCTCGGGGTCGGGGTCCGGGAACTCCCGGTCGTCGTACACGAAGATCCTTGCCATGGTTCTTCTCCTTCGCGTGTCGTGTTTCTCGGTTCGTTTCTGCGCGGGGAGGGACGCCGCCGATCAAGCGGCGTCTCCTCACCGTGGTTCGCGGTCTAGCGTCCCGCGCCGACCAGCTCCCTTTCCTGCTCCATCGCCCACTCGAACATCGAGAGGCTGGCGGGTCGGGGCTTGCGGTTCCGGCGCTTCGGCTCGACAGGCTCCGCCATGAACTCGGCCCATGAGAACAGCGACCGCTGCTCCTCGTCGACCCCGTCGTGGCTGCCGTCGCCGTCCGGGCGTGTGCCCCCGTCGGTCGGGACTGCCTCCACCGCCGGTTCGGCGATGAATGGAACGTGGCTACCGTCGGGGCGGTGGCCGTTTCCGCCGACCGGCGCGGTTTCCGGCTCGATTTCGACGGCCTTCCAATCGGCGTCCACGAGCAGCTCCTCGGCCTCGTCTTCGGCGTCCCTGGCCTTGGCGAAGACCTCTTCGATGGTCTCCGCGCCGTCCTCCTCGCCGTCGACGATCCGCTTGGCCAGCGCCATCATCAGGTCGTCGCCGTCGTCGCCGAAAGCCGCGAGGCCCTCCTTGGGGAGCTCCCCCTCGACGGCGAGCGAGCTCTGGAGCTTCTGCGCCACCAGCTTCAGGGCGTCGGCCTGCAGCGTGTTCCGGTAGGCCATGAAGACCACCTTCACCGGCCGCGTCTGCCCGATCCGCCACGAGCGTCTCGAGGCCTGCCGCATGACGTAGACCGAGTAGTCGGTCTCGTACCAGCAGATCGTCGGGAAGTCGATCAGGTCGAGCCCCGTCTGCACCAGCCTGGGGTGGCAGATCAGGACGTCGATCCCCTGCTCCACCTTCTCGGCGACCCATTTCTCCCTGCGGTCCGGAGCGACGGCCCCGGCCTTCATCACCGCGGCGCGGAAGCCGTGCCGCTCGAGCATCTCCCGCATCCGGACGGTGATGTCGCGGGTGCCGGTGTGCGTGGCGTAGACCAGCACGCGCCGTCCCGCCATGCGTTCGGCGGCGACGAGGTCGACCAGCGCCTTCTCCTTCGGGTAGAGCCGATCCTCCGAGAGCGGCGGGACCTGCACCAGAACGTCCCCGGTGTCGGGGTCGAACGCCGTCTCGCCCCTGGTGCATCCGTCGGGGTAAGCCAGCAGGGTCTGCAGGTAGGTGGCGAGCAGCCTCTTGGAGCCCGACTGCAGAGCCTTTTTCAGCGCCTTCCTCAGCTCCTCGAACACGTGGCCGTAGGCGCTGCGCTGCGAGAAGCCCGTGGCGTCCTCCCGCGCGTCCATCGAGGACAGCAGGATCTGCTCGTCGTAGGCTGGCAGCCCCGACGCGACGTCCGAGAGGCGCAGGAACACCGTGTTCCCGATGATGTGGAAGAGCGCCGAGGGCACCAGCCCCGGCCGCTCCCTCACCACCTTCCGGTAGCTCCGGCGCCGGCTGACCCGCCCGTCCTCGAGGGCCTCGTCGTCGGGCTTGCCTATCGAGTGCTCCTCGAAGCCGTAGCGCTGCACCCAGCGGCGCTCGTCCGAGCGTGCGAACTCGTCCCTGATCTCCGGGCTGAACCTGTAGAGGAGGTGGAACAGCGTCGAGCTGTACCCTCCCATCAGCGTGCCGGAGAGGCTGAGCGACTTTCCGCAGGCGTCGGCGAGGACGCCCGCGGCGACTCCCTGCGCCGATCCCCGGCCCTTGTACTCGTGCACCTCGTCGCCGATCAGCAGGTCGAAGAAGCCCTTCATCCTGTGCTTGACGTACTCGGCCAGCGGATAGCGCCTGGGACCCGAGTTGTCGGC
Organism: uncultured Dehalococcoidia bacterium; assembly: GCA_964632415.1. Classification (GTDB taxonomy): domain Bacteria; phylum Chloroflexota; class Dehalococcoidia; order Lucifugimonadales; family JADFKI01; genus Bin90. The sequence continues at coordinate 30,509 of CAZWDM010000002.1, forward strand.
CTGCCACAGGCCGGAGCCGCATCTCGCGCAGACGCGTCTGCGCCGTTTGAGCTCTTTCAGGGTCAGGGGAACTCCGTCCTTGTCCACGACCTGGGCGGAGCAGGTCGGGCAGGTCGGCAGGCGCACCGGTTCGCCGGTGTCCTCGTCGCGCACGAGCCGCCCGTTCGCCACGGCCCATCGGTCGACGACCGCGGGCTTCCAGCGGTACGAGAGCTTGGCGCGCTCGCGCGACATCACCGCGAAGAGGGGACCGACGCCGGTCGAGAGGCGGAGCCGCTCGAGGTCGGTGATCGACTTGACGACCGACGCGCGTGCGAACGGAACCGTCTCCTCGACCTCCCTCTTCCACTTGTTGACGAGGTGCGGCGGGCAGAGCACCAGCACGCGTCCGAAACCCGCCGCGTGGGCCGCGGCTGCGGCGATGAAGGTCTTGCCGGTGCCCATCTCGCCGACCACGGTGGTGCCTCGCCTCGCCTCGAGCGAGAGAGCCGCTCCGCGGATCGCGTCCGCCTGCGCCCCCAGGGGCGTCCTGAGCAACCGCGGAAGCCCGCGGCCGTTCTCGGAGGGACGGTAGAGCGGCGGGTACGATTCCACGACCCGCCGCGCTATCGCGTCCCTGTAGGTGTCGATGAACTCTCCGAGGTCCATCTCGTCCTCCTTTCCCGGCCCTCAGGCCGCTATGTCCTCGATCGCGCCGCTCCCCAGGTCGAGCGCGACCACCGTCGTGGTGAGCTGCTCGCGGTAGACCTCCTTCTCGGGCCGGTCCTCGGCGAGGGTCATCTGCTTGGACGTGCGCCCCTTCACCAGGACGCGTCGATCGTCCGACGCGAGCACCAGGTTGTCGAGGAACCCGGCGGCGACCAGCATCGCCATGTGGCCCCTCCGGAGCGGCATCAGCGGACGTTCCCGCCTGTCCTCGGCGGGCCAGAGCGAGTCGGTGACGTCCGGGTTCGTCCAGAGCCCCGAGCGGCGCGCCTCGGACGCCGCCGCGGCCGGATCGACCGTGCGGGTCGCGAACAGCACGTCTCCCGCCGGAGCCGCCGGGGCCCGGAACTCCGGGTACCGCGCCGGGGCGAGAGTCTCCGGTTCGCCCGACGACCATTCGAGCACCTGCCGCTCGGCTCCCGCGTCGGCGAACGGCTCCGGCTTTCGCCGGGCGATCAGCACGACCTGGTCGAACACCTCGCGCTCCGGGTCGGGGAACGACCGGCAGGTCATCCGCCAGTAGTGCGACGAGAGGTAGCGCGCCGACACCGCGAGGCGCCGCCTCGGCACCACGAACACGAGCAGCCCGCCGTCCGAGAGGTATCGCGTGCACTGCGTCAGGAAGGCGTGCTCGACCCTCCGCTTGTCGTCCGAGTCCCAGTCGTACGGCGGGTTCAGGTAGCAGAGCCCGAAGGCCCCGTTCGCCATCGAGACCCTGAAGAGGTCCGAGGCCAGGACGTGGTCGAGGCGGCGCTCGGCCTCCTCCGCCCTCTCGCCGTGCAGCTCGACGCCGTAGGTCTCGACCGGGATACGCGAGGTTTCCTGGAGCCGCTCGGCGAGCCGCTCCGCCGCCAGACCCTCGCCGCAGCAGGGGTCCAGCAGCCGGAGCGTGCCGGTTCCGCGCCGGCCGGGGCCGGCGTCCGCGCGGATCAGGTCCGCGATCATCTCCACCACCCGCACAGGGGCGGGGTAGTATCCTCCTTTGGCCTGCGCGGCAAGCCTCATGGCGGGTCTCCTTTCTTCTCGCCGTCGTCGTTCGTCGCGGGAGCGCCGCCCCCGCCGACAGCTTCGGGGGCGCGTCGGCGCGGAGGTCCCACGAGGGACTTCCGCGTCACCTCTCCTCACCGCCTCCGTCGGGAAGCGTCAGCCTCCCCGACGCCACCGCGTGCGACAGGTCGTCTCGGAGCCTGTCCGCGTTCGGCGCGCACCTGTAGGCGGAGAGGCCCTCCGATTCCAGCGGCGTGATCTCGCCGTTCGCCAGCCCCCGGTCCCACAGCCATCCCGACCACGACCCGTGGAGCGGCAGCGGGCAGCGCCGGTCGAGGAACCGACGGTGCAGCGCGGGTGCGTCGTCCCCTTCCCGGGCCAGCAGCAGGAACGAGTCCCGCTCGAAGCCCAGCTCCGCGGTCTTCGTGTAGACCAGCGCGTGCCATCCGCCCGACATGGGCAGCTTGGCGATCCTGGTCGTCCACGTCCCGACCGTCTCGTGCGGCACCGCGCATCTGCGGTAGCCGCCCGAAAGCGCCTCGCCGTCGGCGCCTCTGATCACGTGCGCCTCGTCTGGCGGCTGCTTGAGCAGCGAAGCCCAGATCGCCTTCAGCGCCGTCTGCGACCCCACCATCGAGAGGAACCACAGCGTGTCGTCCCTCGCGTCCCTTGCGAACGCGTCCGCGGTCGCCGAGAATCCCCCGGCCGTCACCGTCCACAGCTCGTCGGCGCGTGCGACGTTTTCCGTCTCGCCCATCGACGCCTCCTTTCTTCGAGTTCCGTAGTCCGGCGCGGGCTCGCGGCCCGCGTGGAGCCCGTCGGACGTGCCTCCGGGTCGTGCGGATCGTGCCCCGCCTAGAACGGGGACGCCGCATCGTAAGCAGCGTGGCCGCGGCCATGGCCGTTGCCGTGTCCGTTGCCGTTCCTCGAGTCGAGGAACACCACCTCCGAGGCGTGCACCTCCGCCTTGTGCCTGACCTGGCCGTCGGAGCCCTCCCAGGTGCTGTATCCCAGTCGGCCCGAGACGTAGACCCGGTCGCCCTTTCCCAGGTACCTGCCCACGGCCTCGGCCTGGCCGGCCCAGCACACCACCGTGTGCCAGTCCGTCTCGGGCTCGCCGTCCCTCACCCGGCGTTCCGTCGCCAGCCGCAGGTTCGCGACCGACGTTCCGCCGTTGGTCGTCCTCACGTCCGGGTCCGCGCCCAGGCGGCCCAGAAGCTCGATCTTGTTGACTGTCCTCGACATCGCGTTCTCCTTCTGTCGTGGATGCGGCGCGGCGTTAGAGCCGCGCCTTGGTTGTTCGTCGCGGGGCTCCACCCTCTCAGGGATGTCCCCGCTCGAGCACCCCCGTCCGGGGGCGACCGGCGGATCCCGTCTAGGTCACGCGCACGTGTTCGGAGACGGTCTCCGAGACGATGCGGCTCCGTGCGTCCGGATCCAGCATCTCGTTGAGCCTCCGGTGGTCGACCGAGAACCTCCTCGTCGACACCAGGCTCACCTTGCGCCCGTCGAGCGTCGCCTTGCGGTCCCCGCGTCCGCGCATCCACGCCTTGAGCGTGTCCAGGGCGGACCGGCGGGCGCCGTCCGGCTTCTTCAGGGCGCTCCGCGCTCCGTCGTACGACGCGATGGCCTCGCGGGCGTCGGCGTCCGTGACGGGGCGTCGACCTTCGTCGTCGTCGTCCGCCCCCGTCGAAGCCTCGCCGGGCAGGCAGGCCGTCAGCCATGGGCAGCGGCGGCACCGCCAGTCGCCCCCGCCGAAGTCGCGGTCCGGTGGAGCATCCGGGTCCGGCCCGTTGAGGGCCAGATGCCTTCCCAGCTCCGCCACCCGCTCGCAGGCGTCCCGAAAGGCCCGCGCGACTCGGTTGGCGGGGATCACCTCGTAGTCCCAGCGGCGGGACCCGGTGTCCATGGTCGCGATCACCGCGTCGCGCGCCTCGCCGTACGTCCCGTAGGTGTAGAAGGCCGCCTGCGCGACCGATTCGGGGTGGCTGCGCTCCGCCCCGAGCGTCTTCCATCTCCGGAAGGCGTCTGGGCCGCGGGTCTTGACCTCGACGATCGTCTCGCCGCCGAGGCGGCGGATCTCCGGCGCGTCGCCGAACAGGAGCCGCCCCACCCGCGTCGCCTCCGCGGAGGCGGTATCGGGCGTAAGCGGCATGCGTCCTGTGGCGTCTGGATGGCCGACCACCCGGACGTTAGTCGCGGCCTCGACGGTGACCTCCTTCGGCGCCGCCGGATCGGCGGGAGAGACCTCCCAGCCCGCGCGCTCCATCGCGCGCATCACCACCGGCTCGAGCGCCGCGCCCGACTCCATGACGGTGAGCGCCGCGTCGTCAGCCGGATCCGTTTCTTCGCGTCCGGTGGCCGAGTACCACAGCGCCCTGCGGCAGCCCGCGGCGGCCGACGCCCGGACCTCGAGACCCCCGTCCCCGGTCAGCGCCGCCGACGGTCTGGAGTAGACTTCGGGGCGCTCCTGCGTCGCGTTCATCGCTTCGAGTCTCCTTTCTCCTGGTCTTCGCAGTCTTCGCTCCCGCCGGCCTCCGCGGCCTCGACGCAGCTCCGAAGCACGTGGGCGATCCCGTCGCCCAGGCCGTGCACCATCACCGCGCCCGCGCCGCCGATCCGGTTCGGGAACGGCTGCATCTCCGAGATGCCCTGGCACTCGGAGACGATTTCCCGCGCTGGCGCCCCGCTCCGGAGCGCCAGCGTCGCCAGCCGGCAGGCGAGCTCGGCCACGCCGTGCTCGAAGCTGCCGGCCTTCCCCATCCTCCCGAACACCTCGACCGGGGAACCGCTCCGGTCCTTGGAGACCGTCACGATTAGCTCCCCGCGCTCGGTGTTGAGCCGCGTCGTGACGCCCTCGAGGACGTCGGGGCGACGCGGCGGCGCGTTCGTCGGCATTCGTCCGCCTCCTTTCCGTCGCTGCCGGTCGCGTCGCGGCGGCGACTGATCACTCCGCCCTCATCTGCCGCACCTTGGCGTACGCGGCGTCGACCAGCTCCTCCAACTCCGGGGCCGGCAGATCCTCGAGGTCGCGCCCCGTCCGGGCGCGCACCGCAGCTCGCACTGCGGCCTCGTCGAACCCCTGCTCGTCGCCGAGGTCCAGCAGCCGGCCTCTCAGCCTGCCGAGATCCGCCCGCGACGAACGGATCCTCGGACCAGTCGCCGAAGAAGAGCCGCTTTGCGGCCCGCCCTGTGGCCCGGCTTGCGGCCCGTAGAGGCCGTTGCCGAAGCGGTCGCCGAAGCTGCGCAGCGCGCGTTTCATGCCGTCGGTGACCGCCCCTTTGCACGCGGTCTCGTGGCCCTCGGCCGACTCGTCCGCGACGGCGTGGAAGCCGACGTCGGTGCGCGCCGGCGCTCCTGGCACCGTCACCCGGACCGGGGCGCTGTAGGCGCGGATCGTTGTCAGCTCGCCGGTCTCGGCGTCGACCGTCTCCATCTCTCTGAGCGCGACTTCGCCGACGACCTCGTACCCCCAGCCGCCGTGGCCGAAGATGCGGTTCGCCTCGGCGATGGCCACGTGGCCCTCGATGTAGTCGTAGGTCCGGCCGCCGCGCCCTCGGCGCCGCGACACCAGATCTGGGTCGATGGAGCCTTGCAGCTCCAGAACCGTCGCCGGCGGCAGGGTGTCCCACGTCAGCGCGTCCGAGGACGCGGCGGGTGGTTCCGTCCGGGCGTGCCCGTTCCTGTAGGCGGCGGGGGCGACAACCCCGTTGGAGGCCGCGCTTCCGCGGGCGTGTCCGTTGTTCGCCATAGTTCTTTCTCCTTTGTTTTCGCTTGCATGCTTGCAATGTCGGATGCGGACGAACCGTCGTCCGTGGAAAGGCGCGGCCCGCCGAGGGACGCGCCGAAAACCCGCTCCTCGAAAGGAGCGGGATGATGAGCGTCTGAGCGGCGCACGTCCCGCGCGTCGCTAGTTACGCCCGCGTCGTTCGAGCGTGCCGCTTCCGGGCCGCTGCCCGGCGCAGCAGCCTCGTGAAGGTTTCGCGCCCGCCGGGAAGCCGGGCCAGGTCCCCGACGTCGCCGATCCCCTCGGGGAGCTCGACGACCGCCGCTCTTTCTGCCAGGAGGTCTTGGAGACGCCGTGCCGCCTCGCGGCCCGCGTCGTCGGCGTCGAACGCCGCAAACACCCGCGGCACGCCCCGGAGCACCTTCGCGATCCGGTCGACGCCCTGGGTGCCGAGAGCAGCGCAGGCCGGGAATCTCCAGGCCGCCAGCGCCAGCCAGTCGACCAGACCCTCGGCGACGACGACGCTTGGCGGCGTCGCGCCGAGGCGCCCGAGCCCCAGCACGGGTTTCGGACCGGGCAGGGCCTGAAAACGGGGCTTGGCGGACGGGTCGATGGCCCGCCCCGCGAGCCATCCGACCCGGCCCGAGAAGTCGGTCTCGGGGACGACGACCATCCCGGCGAAACGTTCGCCGCCGTCCGCGGCGAACAATCCCGAGGCGGCGATCCTGCCGTCCGTGAATCCGGCGGTTCGAAGCGCCTCGCGCAGGCCGCCGCCGGGGGCGAAGCCGGTCCCGATCCGGAGCGCCGACCGTGGCGCGATCCCGCGCGACGCTATGTAGCTTTTCGCACGGGCGTTGCGTCGGAACTCGCCGACGTAGAAGCGCGCCGCCGCCGTCAGCAGCGGCGGATCGCGCGGAGGGGGAGGCGGAATCCGGGGACGCCGTCTCCGGGCGGGACTGCGGGCCCCGGGCGAGGCCCTCGGCGAACCCGGCGCGGGCCGATGCGGTCCCCCGCCGAGGAGCGAGAGGGCCTCCGGCAGGCCGATCCCGTCGCGTCTCTGCACGAAGTCCAGAACGTCGCCCCCGGCTCCGCAGCCGAAGCAGTACCAGCGCTCCGTGTCGGCGTAGACGGTGAAGCTGCCCTCCCGCTCCTCGTGGAACGGGCACAGCCCCTGCCGCACCCGGCGGCCCTCGCCGCCCAGGCGCACCCCCGACGCTTCGACCAGATCGCCCAGCGGGTTGAGCAATTTCAGCTCCGCGATGTCGACGCGGCCGTTGCCGCTGAAGGTCATCGGCGACCTCCCCTGAGCGGCTTCAGCCCGCGCAGGCTCCGCCGCGACACCACCGTCCCGGGCCGCCATCGCATGTTCAGCACCGCGAGCGCCGCGAGCGTCTTCCCGTCGCCGACGGGCGCCATGGCGGCGGCTCTCCCGGCGCCCTGGCTGTACAGCAGCACCTCCCGGCCGGCGAACCTTCGGCGGACGATGTCCGTCCACTCCGCGTGGGCCCACCGGGCCTCGTCGGCGTCGGCTTCCGCGAGGTCCAGACCCTCGAGCACGGCGAGCGCGCCGTCGAGGTCGCCCCTGCGGCGCATGCGCCGGGCGTCGTGGATGCCTCGCCTCACGCTCAGCTCCCACGAAACCGGCCCCGGCCCGAACAGCGTCGCGACCAGGTTCCGCGCCAGATCCTCGAGCGAAGGTCGGCCGTGCCGCTTTTCGTTTCTTCGGTTTCGACCGTTCTCCATCGGTCCCGTTGCGGCGATGCCGCTCAACGTTGCAGTAGTCATCTTTTTCTCCCGATTCGTTCCCGGCCGCGCGGCATCCCCGGCGCGCGCCGGTCGTTTCAGCTTGTGGTTCGTTTCGAGTGCTGTCGGGCGGTATGGGACGCTCTCCGACCACCGGGGGGATGCGGGCCGACGTGCGGAGAGCAGCCGGTCGAGAAGACGCGTCCATTCCGCATGCGAACATCAGGTTCAGCTCGGGTCTGGAGGCGTCTGAAGGAGGTTCCGCAACGCTCGGACGAGCCGGGCGCAGGGACCTTGGGACGTCTGCGGAAGGCGTTCGAACGCCGTCTCTCAGACGCGTTGAAGCGGCCGAGGCGCGGATGCGCTTCGAACCGTGTGATTCGCAGCGGGGTCGTCGACAGACTCGCCCGCCGTTGGGTTCCCGGCTTCCGAGGCGTCGGGGAGTTTGACTCGACCGATTCGACGTCTCGCGCCGCGGGAAAGCGGTGGTCCCTGTTCTGCGGACGTTCGAAGAGCGTAGCTCGATCCGAAACGTCGACCCGGGAGCGGGACCGCACCCTCCGGATTTCTATGGCGGGAAACCCGGAAAAAGCCAGACAGCACCCGCGATTATGGACGCGGAATCGTCGGGAATGGCCGTTCCAAGGCGAATCGCTTGCGGCGTTGTGGCTCCTAATAAGCACCGATGTAGCAGGAGCGTCGAAAACGGCAGACGGCTTGTATAACGCCGCGACGGGTTGAATTCCGACGCCAACCCCTGCTCCTCGATTGATCTGACCTATCGACCGTGCACCAGCCAACTCTCCCAGTCGTGCACCGTACTCGAGGCAACCGTTGCTTCTATGTCGGCCGGTCGGGACGACGACGGTTGACAGTCCCGTGGATATCGCGACTCGCCGGAAAATCGAGAAAACCATCGGAGGCCGCGCGGCCATGATGGACCGCCCGAAACTTGGCACCCTCGAGAACCCTGTGGCCGAATCCTGGTACGGTGACGGCAGAGGATTCGACATCGAAAACTCGCAAGCCGGATTGCGTCCGTCGACGCGTGGACCAGTCCAATAGGCCGGCGTGCCTGCGTAGGGGGAAGAATGACGTTCAAGATCGTCCACGGCGGATGGAAGCAAGAGTTCGAGGAGGCGCTGCAGACCGACGGGAGCGCGCTTCGCATCATCTGCCCGTTCATCAAAACGAACGCCCTAGAGAATCTGCTGCCTCCTAGAGAAACGCCGATCCAGGTGATCACGCGGTTCAATCTCTCTGACTTCGCCGACCGGGTGAGCGACGTGCGCGCGTTGAGAAAGCTGCTGGAGGTCGGCGCCCGCGTGCGCGGCGTGAGGAATCTGCACGCCAAGCTCTACATGTTCGGCTCCTCCAGGGCGATGGTCACATCTGCGAATATCACCGAAACGGCCATGCGCCGGAACCACGAATTCGGAGTCGTCGCCTCGGACCCGGCCGCGGTCGATCGCTGCCTGTCGTATTTCGACGAGTTGTGGGAACGTGCCGGGGAAGATCTCCGGCCCGAACAACTTGACGCCTGGGCCCAGACAGTCGCCGACCATCGCCACATGGGTGGTCGTCTGGCCGGACGTCCCGACCTGCGCGACTTCGGCGCCGATGCCGAGTTTATGGAGCATTCCCCCGTGCCGACGCCGTTCTCGATACACGACGCGCCACAGGCGTTCGTCAAGTTTTCCGGTAGGAGCAACGACCGTGTGCCGCTCTCGCTCCCGGTGATCGAGGAGCTGGGAGGGTCGGCCTTCCACCGTGTGGCCTGCTACCCGACGAGCAGGCGGCCTCGCAGCGTCACGGACGGTGCTGTCATGTTCACGGGACGATTCGTCGAAGGGCCGGACATACGCGTGTTCGGCAGGGGCATCGGATCCGAGCACGTCCCGGGACGTGACGAGGCGACGCCCGAGGATTTGGATCTCCGGCCGTGGAAAAAGGAGTGGTCGAAATACGTCCGCCTCGACCGCGTGGAGTTCGTCGACGGGACGTTGGCCGACGGCGTGTCGCTGTACGAGATGATGGGCGATCTCGGACACGATTCATTTGCGTCCACCCAGTGGAACCACGCCCGCGGCGAGGGCAACACAGACCCGCGACTTGCATACCTTCAGCAACCCGCCGTCAAACTCTCGCCCGAAGGATTCAAGTGGCTGACCGAGAGATTCGAGCGTGCTCTCCAGCGTCATGGGAGAGTTCCCGATAGCATGCTCGCCGCCCTCGACTGGCCCGACGCATGACCCGGATACGCCGCGACTGGTCGCGGATTGGTTCGGTGAAGCATCGCCTCCCTTGACGGGCCGTCAACGAACCCCAAGCGACCAGTGTCGCCGCTCGACGATGTGCGTCTTCGCCCCGCACCGTTGTTCGCGCCAGCACCACCCGATGGCTCGCCGCGCTCCGAGCGTTTTCGCCGCCCTAGCCAGACGCCGCGGACACGTGTGGCGGAACGCAGTTGCAATGCTGCATTTCCGCCGATGCTCGTCGTACCGTCGTGAAGTCGTAGGTTCGATTGCGTTTCATCAACTGCAAAGCGGGACGCGTCCTGTAGGGGTGGAACGTGGTATGGACTTCGGTCGCTTGCTGGGATTGCACTGCTTTCGTCGCGTCTTGCCATGACTGGCTTGGTTTCCGTTAGGGAAATGACTCCTTCGCGTTTTCGCGAACATAACCGATTCCTTGTACACGGCTGCGACACTTCGATCATCGTCGAAGACGCCTGACCATATAAGGGGGGACGCGCGTGACTCTGCCTCGCACGAAACGTCCCCTTGGACCGACCGTCGAATTGTGCTGTCAAAACGAAAACGCCCCAAAGCCAAAAATCTTCGTTCCACTATGGTTCGCGACCGCCGAAGCGCGATCCAAAGCGTCGTGGAGTGCCGGGGAGCGACGGTTATTTGCGTGACGAACGGCTCTCAACGCTCGCGGATCCTGAGATCGGGGCCAATTGATCGGTTTCTGCGGAAATGTTCGAGCCAATGTGGCGGCTGTTTCGAACCGGAACGCAACTACCCTTGCAAATCGTTTCGAACCCACATTCAACCCCCTTGCGGCGGCTGATTTAAACGTCGATCAGTAACTAGAGCGTTCTGTAAAGGAAAAACCAAATGTTGAACCCCGGATTTGGCATCGATTTCGCGTTCGAGTGACCCAATCCCCAGTCATTGGCGATTGGGCCGGTAGGTTTGTCAAGCGCCTCCTCATCGTCGCAGAAGCGATCTGGTAAATTATCAATTTCTGACGATGCTTGAATTCGGAGTCAAGGGATGCTAAAGGTTGTGGCAGCGCTTGTCGGCGCTGTTTTCGTGTTGCTGTTCGCGTCGCAGTCTGGGTTGACGGGGTTGAACTCGACGGACGACTACAACGTGGGTTTGGATCTGGCCACCGCTACTGAACTCGTGTCAGCACAGGTCGGCGACGTCGCCGATTCTCTAGGGGATGTCTCTCCGGTCAAAACCGCTGAGACGAGTTCGCCTGTCGATCTTCTAGACTTCGCGTCAGATCCGACCTCCGAGCGGACGATCGAGAAAGTCGAGGTGTACGAGCGCACTCCCGTCGGCATGGCCCTCGCCCGTCTCGCATCGCTGGATTCGCCTGGTCGCCGCGACCCTGAGGCATTCATAACGGCGGTGAACGATCTGCAGTCCGAGTGGGATCCTCGATATGAAACGGCGAAATCCGACCACGGAAGGCTTCTGAATCGGATTGCGACCGTAGAGGCGACTGCATCCCAGTATTTCCTTCGGCAAGGGGAACTGACCGCGACGATCCACGACCCGGATCTACGCGCAGACGCGGCTGTCGGAGATGCCGAGGAGTACCGCATATATGAAGAATGGCTCAGCGCGTCGAGAGACTTGAAGGAGCGTGTCGACGAAATCGTCCTGGATCTCGACGATATGGATGTGATCATCAAGAAGCTCAATCTATCTGCGAACTTCTCGGCGTTGCACACCAATTTCGAAGCGCTGACGCTGTCGATCACGGGTCTCCATCGCGACCTGGAGGGTTTCAGGCTGAAGTCCGAAGAAATTGCCCGAACGTTCTCGAATTGAAACATGTAACGAGGTCCGAAGATGGAAACACAGCATGACCTACGAGGACGTTTCACCCGAAACTGGCCTGAAGCGCTAGCGACTGCGGCGCGCCTCGCCGCGTTGGTCGGCGTCTTCCTCCCTTGGGCGTTGCTGGACGATGCATCCAAGGCGGCGAATGGACCCGAACTGGCCGCATACTTTTGGGAAGGGGCCGACCGGGATTTTCTGAGATCGACGGATCTGATCAAGTTTCTGGGGTTCTGCGCCGCGCCTTGGGTGGTGTCGACTGCAGTGTTGATCGCGGCGCTCAAGCCTATAGTGACGAAGAATCAAAGCTTGTTCGCCCATGTGGCGTCTTTTGCGGCGATTCTCGTTTTCATCTACTGCGGTACCGGCGCCGTGGACGATTGGCACGCCGAGTTCTTCGGCCTGTTGGTGCCGTTGATCGGACTCTGGGTCGTCACGTTGGGCACGGTAGTTTCTGCTACGATCGCGGGTATGCGGGGACAGTTCGACCAATAACACAGGTGGTCGCGTTGACCGACGCCATCGAAGCGTAGCGAACGCGAACTCAAAGAAGGTTTTACGTAACGTCAGATTTGGCCCCAGATCGACGCTGCGAACATTCTCGAGTACTCGCGTCGCATTGAGTCTGGATCCGTGAAACCTGCCACGAGCCGACCGACGATCACACCAATGTGAACCGGCGCGCACCTCGGGCGCGGTGCCCTTCGAGTTGCGGAGGATAAGGAAGTTGCCAGCCGTTGGGATCGCCGAGTTTCAGACCGGTAAGGATGTCGAGTTCAGATGGCGAGGGTGCGGGTTCGTCTCGATGTTTTCGACATCCGAACGTCCCAAGTTCTAGGTTTAGGCAGTTCGAAAATCGAGATTATCCGCTGAAAATCAGGCCACCACCCCACTCCCGTGTCGCACTTGGATGTTACGAATCTTCTTTTTTGGTTCCGAGCTGATTTCCGACGTCAGCAACGCTTTGAACACGGGTTCCGTGTCGTACCAGTCCCAAGAGCTAGTTTCTGATCTGTCCAGGTAATCAATCAACTTGGCGGATCCGACTGGGAAATCTCGCGCCAAGTGTTCGTCGACGACGAATTTGGATATGCCTAAGTGCTCGAAGGTTGTTGTTGGCATCTCAACTGCAAACCTGACGGCTTGATCGAATACGACGATCAGATCGCGCGGCCAGCGAATCATCCGTTCGATTTCCTTTTGCGACAACGTTGCGGGTTTGCCGACCAAGCGGTTTTGCCAATACTGATTCAACCAACGATCCCACAGTTCGACTTTCTGAGGATCGGCCATGTTTTCGAGTATTCTGCCAGTTTCCGACGCGAAACTGTAGCGATCATCTTCTTCTGAATTGGCGACCAACAATGGGGTCCAACTTTCCAGCAGTTGATCCACGGCGTACAACATCATCATTGCGTAACGGCGTATGAATTCGCTTCTCTATACTCGGGCACGCCGGCCCTGCCCAACTTATCGATATGCTCAACGGCTTTCGGGAAATTCGGCTGCATCAACTCGGCGACATCAGATCGCAGATTGGATCACGTAAACCCGTGCCACGCCGGCACGAAAGAAGGTTGATCGGGATCAAACAGCTGCAACAACCGCTCAACGGACCACGAGTGGTCGATTGACAACATCTGACCCAAGCGCGAGGTCAACATCGCCGTGCCAAGTTTTCCACGCATACCAGTATCTTCGACTACTAGATCGAAAATTCCTGATCTTCGCGACCGAAGCCGCTGGTGCTGATTTTGCCACGATCGCTTGCGACCCATGTCGCCGAGAGCCAAAAAAGCACCAACATCCCCGCGTTTGAATCCAACGACAGCGTCAACCAATCGTTTAGGCCCCCGATGCTTGGCCGATCATCTTCCGAATTTTGCCGGATCGAAACAGCCAACTGTTTAGCTTGTGGCAGAACATCGGCAGCAAAATGGCTTGCCACCGTCTACTACCAAACTGTTGAGAAAGTTAGTGATGGATCGGTCATGGGCAACCATCAGTCTCTCGTCCGCCAGTCATTTGCGAAGCGGGGCGCGTCCTGTAGGAGTGGAACGTGGTCTGGACGTCGGTCGCTTGCTGGGCATTGCGCTGCTTCGTCGCGTTGTCCTACATCACGCTTGGATTCCGTTACGGAATCGAATGGTTCGCGTTTTCGCGAACATGCCCGATTCCTTGTACACGGTTGCGACGCTTCGATCATCGCCGTCGACCCCCAACCACAAAAGGGAGGACGCGCGTGTCTGGTCACAGAACGAGATAACGATGTTGACTGACCTTAGTTGCGTCGTGCCCCGGTATCTCGAAGAGACCGTACGCCGACGATAAACCCTCGCTTCCCTTTCGAGCAAGACCGTCGCCCCGTAATCCGACAGCGCCACCACTTGTCGCAACCGGATCCGGACATAAACTCGCGCACCACGCCTTCGATCGCGTCGCAAACCACCGAGAAACTCGACTCCTGTGGCATGCTGCCCGACGATCATAACGCCGACATGCTTCTGTCAGCCCGAATCTTCACTCATCCAGAGCTAGTCATATGACGAATCGATAGTGCCACGCATTGGCCGATCTTCGCCTCTTTCCTCCGCCTAACATGGGCAACCGTCCGGGAGGTCGAAATCTGTCCGTTACCGCATCCCCTCCGAGCGGGAGGTTACTCATTCGGGCGAGAAATTTCACGGTCTCGCTAGTGGGGGACGCATGGCTGATGCATGATGAACGCCTGCAGGCATCGCCCCTCCCTTGGTATGGCCGAATCGTGGACGAACCTGCGGATTCGAGTGGGTCAACCGTGGGTTCATCGCGGTCGAAGCGTTTTTGATGGGGAGTTGACAATTGCGACAACTCGGCAACTGAGACTACCCACGGAGCAAGAAATGAACATACGACTGATTGGATTGGCAATGTTGGCGATCATGGTGGTCGGTGCGGCGTCGATGTTTTTGATCGGCCGGTCGCTGACCGAAAGAGATTACGACGCGGTGATGCTGTGGGCCGCTGTACTCAACGCATTCTCCACGTTGGTGTTGGCCGCCGCGGTAGTCGTCGAAGGGGAAAGAGTCGTCAACATCGTGAAGGGCAACAAGGATGATGACGACGAAGACGCTTGACCGTTCGGGATTCTGAGTAGTCGTGTTGCTCCATGAGGCAAGACAGGAAGCATCGCGGTTGTGATGAGTAGGACGCAGCAGCAGGTGTTGGTCGACTTGAGTAAATCGTGTACACGCATCGCCGCCTACATCGTTGTTTCAAACCGCCAAACATCGTCAAGAAACGCATTCAATGCTGAAATTCATCAAGCTTAGATCTCTTGGAGTACAGGCAGCACCCGCCTGGGCCTCGGCAGATGCCCAATCGCTTCTTCGTCCTCACTAGAGAAACAGTGCTGGAACCGCCCACATCGGAGCGCGTAGGTACACGCGATGGGCCGGAAGTGACAACAGCGGACGCCTTGGCTATCATAATGGACATCGCACTTCAATCGGGCTTGAAATCGATTTAACAAGCCACCTGGGTCGGAGCGAGAAACAATCCTTTAGGGTCAGCGATCAACCAGATTGCAAGTCAATCGCTCGCATCCTTCGCTTCCGCTGTCATGTCGTATTGAACTGGCTTGGATCCAAGCTTGATTTGGACACCCAAATCTTTAAGGATTGGCCACAAATTGTTTTTGAACTCGGCTCCGAACTGCGCGCCAGCGGCACGTGACATGGGGTGGTCCGGCCAATGTTTCGCCAACACTGATTGGCAATCTGTACTTTTGAACGGGCCAATAGGGATTTCCTTGACAATTCGGCGCGCGATTGAACCCCATTCGGAAGCGTGGTTCTGGGGATTGGCGCTGTTTGGTCTAACGCATCCGTTACTGACGACATGCAGTTTGTTCGCGGGAAAGAACTTCTTAATGTTTGTCGACAATGAACGTTGTCGGCCTGTCACCACCCACAGGAAAGGCACTCCGGTGTCAGGAATGTTGATGCCCGGATCGTCGCGGATCGTCGAGTAGAGCGAGATGAAGTCGCTATCGTCACTGAACATCACGACATGGGATATCCGCCCGAACGCCAGATCGACGATTGCGTTAGTCGCCATGGCAATATCGGCGGAGTTTTTCGTCGAGGACATGCTGAAGTGTTGAGTCCCGTTGACGACGATGTCCACACTACCAAAAGTATCGCGTGCCCATAAACGCCACAACTCAACTTGATCCGCTTTCACGTAGAGTTTCATAGTCGTTAGTGCCGGAACGTGTTGCGGCCAGTTTTCGACCAAATTCACGATCAGATGTTGGGCATCATCGAGCAAGTTTTCGACGTCTACGAATAACCCAGATCCCGCGACTTTTCGCTCACCTATCGGGTCATCTGACACATGCTCGTCTTGCACCGTATCCTCCTTTTTCAGGTCAAGTTATGCGTGAATTGCACGGTTAATCGAAACGGCGTTTTACGGGATTTGATGCCGCCCATTGTCCGGCATCATCGCAGTATAGAACGAAAATTGCCCCGTATTCGTTCAACTCCTCTGCGTGTGACGTCGGCAAGTACTGGGTTCGCTGTTCTGATGATCGGCTTCGAGGAGTCCAATCCTCATTGTGAACGGTGTTGCCAGGCCAGAGACTGGGTGCCCACATACCCTTACAAGCTCTCGCCCTTTCGATGGTTCGCACAACGGCGACTCGGTGCATTCCATATGCGAAACCGGCAGAACCGAACCATGGGTCGTCGGCATCGAATGAGTAACGCAAAACCTGAATATACGCCACTTTTCGGATCGCTGATCTCCGTGACTTCGCACCGTTCGGCTTTCGTGTGATCATCACTGAATCTTCGATTTTCAGCAACACTGCTCGATGTCATCGTTGGTATCGCCGCACCTGTTTCCCTTCGGAGGACGAGAGTGAGCATTAAGTACGACGAAGTGTCCCGAACGACGAGGGCCGTTCACGCCGAAACATTGGCATAAACGTTACCTATATAATCGCAAATGCGTGTATCTCGCCCGATCAGGATTGACCTCGATCATCGGCTGCAAGCCGATTTATTTCTTGCCCGAAGACCCATTTGTCGAGGAAGTTCTGATACCGTGTTTCGCGGCCGCCTCAGACGTCGACTGCATGGTCGGGTTCTTTTCGAGCGAAGCGCTTGTTTCGTTGGCTCCTGGTCTCGCGACCTTCATAAACCAATCGGATGGCCAATTTCGGTTGATTATCAGCCCAGTCATTAGTGCAGCGGACTGGGAAGCAATTGAAGCAGGTGTTGTGTCGCCCGAAACCGTAGCTGAGGACTTCCTTGACGGATTGGTGATCACAGAGAACGCAATCCAACGCTTTACGCTAGAGTGCCTCACGTGGATGATCCGAGCAGGTCGAATCAAAATCCAGATCGCTTTGGTGAAGAACGGCATTTTCCACCCGAAAGTATGGCTTTTCCACGGCGATGACGGTCTGATGGTAACTGCGCATGGATCAAGCAATCTGACAGACGCGGGCATCCGAAAAAACGTCGAGCAAGTCGCCGTGGCGAAATCGTGGGACGCGCTCAACGACGCATACACAGCCAACGCGTTGGATCGGCAGTTCAACGATCTTTGGGAGCATTCAACCGATGGATGCATCGTATTGGATTTGCCGGACGCGGTTCGCGAGCGTTTGGTTCAGACATACGATTCCAATTCGCCTCCCCAAGAATCTGGCTTGAATTCCCCTTTTCAACGCGCTTCGGCGATTCATTCACCTAATGGTGAAGCTGCGCTTCAACCTGATTCGGCGGATTTCGTGATTCCTGCAGGATTACGCCATCAGGATGGGCCATTTGCGCACCAAGATCAGGCTGCCATACTTGGGAATGCGCGGGTTATGTGATCGTCCATCGGTTGGTCACGAGATCACGTAAGACGATTACCGCCAAGATATGCGCGCACCTTTTGTTGAACGGATAGATCTGTTGTTGATCGTCGTGTCGTCACCTTACAACCCGTTGGTGCAGCAGTTATGTGATCAGATCTTCCCCTTCAGCATAGACACGTCAAACTTACGGCGGCTAAGGGATATAGAGGAAGGGTCTGGATTCTAGACCCAATACAACCGGGAAGAGTCACGTCTCGACCCTTATTTTGGTTCCGATCAGGGAGCACGGCGACTCGAAGATGTTAACTGCCTTTTGAACGCAATTGGATTTTACTTTCGTAGATCGAGTTGTTTCTTGAACTGCAATTCAGGTACCACAACCCTGGTTGTAAACGTCTGACGACGGTCTAGCATCAACGCCAAGTCGACGTTTTATCTCACCAGCGAGTTCGTGTGCCTCGCCGCGCTCGTCGATGAACTGGCGACGGGCGATTTCCAAGGAAGCCCAGGCCGCTCGGGCTTATACCTGAGTGCCGTTGATGTGTTGGCTGCTGACCGGAGTCACCTCCTTAATCACCTCACTAAGCAATATCGCAGAATCCGTCTCGCTCAATTGAGTTCCACTGGCTAGAGCATCCACAATGTTGGCGAAATCCTCGCTTTTTCGAGTCAGGATTTGGTCAAGGACCTCTTCTATGGTTTCCTGGCACCTGAACCTATGGACATGAACTATTCGTTGTTGTCCCAAACGTACCACTCTGTCTCTCGCTTGAGCATTTGCTGACGGGTTCCACCATTCGTTGATGAACACAACATGGTTTGCTTCCGTGAGTGTCAAGCCCTCTCCGCCTACCCTGCTTGAGCACAGGAGAGCGACGATGTCGATAGCAGACTTGAATTTTCGAATGGCACGGGTCCTCTCCATAGTTGTCAACTTGCCCGTCAAGGTTACGGCGCCCAAGGGCGGTCGTTCTCGGGCCATGCGATCTAGGAGGATTTCCAACGGCCGTAATGTGTAAGAGAAGACCACCGCCTTTTCTCCAGCGTCGTGAACTGTTTGGAGGATCTCCAGAACTCGATCTATCTTTGCGCTCGCACCGCTTGATGGTTCAGCGTCGCAGATGGACCTCAGTATCGTTAGTCGTTGAAGCACTTCGCCGGATTCCTTTGCAAGCGGCTGAGAACGAGCCGTAAAATAGGCTCGCTTTTGGCGAGGAGTTAGTTCAACTACTTCTGTGGTGTCAATCACCTCGGGAAGTTCGTGCAGGACATCGGATTTTAGCCTCCGGAGCAAATATGGCTGCGCCAAGGCTCTAAGGCCTGCGTCAATATCGCTCGATTTTGCCGAGAATCTGGTTGGTTCCAGTAATGACAAGAGCGTAGCGAGGTCCACGGGATGGCGCTCCATGGGTGTTCCGGTCAACGCCCACATTCTCTCGGCTTTCATAAGTCGGAATTCGCGAACGAGTTTGGACTGAGATCTTCTGAGCCTATGCGCTTCGTCGGCCACGACCAACTCCACATGCTTAGACATAAAGGGCGACGGTAGCGGCCTTAGCTGCTCATAACTAGTAACAATGATGTGAACTCTGCCGAGCAATGCGGACCAAACCCTGTCTGATTCGTCTTTGGCCGGAACTGACCGTACAGCGGTCAGCCGCGGTACCCATCGCTCACATTCAGATTCCCAATTAGCCAGAAGCGATTTGGGACATACAACCACAGCACTCTGAATGGCTGCCTCGTCTACGAGCCTCTCTAAGGCCCGAAGGGCTTGGGCAGTCTTGCCGAGGCCCATGTCATCGGCGAGTATGCCATTGCGGTGTTGCATGAGCCACTGTACACCGACTTCCTGAAATGGGCGCAACGGTGCTCGCACATCGGAATCGAAAACCAAAGGTGCGATGAACTGTTCAACTGAGGGGCGCAGAGCAAGTGCCTCGTCTGTTGTTTGAAGCCTCGGCACTTGTCGGTGCCGCGGACGCTTGACTTCAAGCCATGCCGTACGTCCACTGCGGACTAACCGCGAAAGGGAGGTGTCAAGGTCAAGAGCGATGTTGGCTGCTCGACGAAGGCGCACGCCGTCAGTACCTGCAGGAAATGCCTCTTGAGGAACTTCACCATCCAACGGAGCGATTTCGATTAGACGTGAACCTCTATTCTCGACTACCTTGACTTCGACCGGGTATCCTCGCCACACGTGTGAAGCAATTGGGCTACGTCGACTACGATTAATTTGACTGAGAGGAGACATGATCTCGCATTTCGCGGACCTTATCCCACAGGCCCGCGGAGCTCTCATCAGGAGGGAGCAGAAGTTGCTCCTCCCATTCGTTCCGCAGCTCTTGTTCTTCCCGTTCGTTTGTCTGATAATATCCTGTGATCCAACGCAGGACCCGCTTCGCCGTATCGGTTGCCTGTTTTCGGCCTTCACTCCGCATGGCCCATCTCCTACTGTTGGTCCGGCGGTTGAAGGTCGACACGAGCAACAAGCCTCGCCACGGGAGGTGATGAAGTCCCCAATCAATCCTCCCCAGCGGACTCAGCGCCGTGACGGCTTGGTCGAGCGTCGGGGCATTGGGATCATCTAGTCCTCTATCGAGCAAGGCCCTAGCCACGCTAACCATCACATCTTGCCCAATGGGCCAGAAGAGAACGTTATCTGCGGTTTCACCGTCGGCCCCATCAGCTTGGTGATTCCTGACATCGCTGGGATTCAGTGCGAGATCCGGGATCGCTTCGCGGAGGGCATCCCAGTAGAGTCTCAACTCGTCGAACAACCCTTCGACGTAGTCATCCGGAGGGCGAAAGCGCTTGAATTGTTTCACATCGTTGGGCCTCTCTGCCTCCGGGCCTGTGCCCCACCCGATGTTCACTCTGAAAGGGGTTGTTAGCAGAATCTCGTTGAGATCATAGAGCTGCTGAAGGCTCGTGAAGTGGGAGGTCCCTTCCTTCAGTGGTCTTCCCTTAGTCTGCACTCTAAGCGACTCAATATGACGTCCCGGAGCCATGAAAAAGTCGTGTGTTGCGATGAGGCGCCGGGTCAGAATTGCAAATACGTCATCTTCGTCCATGATGATGTTGGTATCACTGTCGGTCGGCTTGGCATACCGATTGAGGCTAGAGAACAAACGACGATACGACTCGAGCCAATCGTCCTCACTCGACTCAGGCGGGCGGATCACCATTAAAACGGAGATCTCTTCGTTCGCAAATCCACTGGGAGGTTCGATCCTCTCCCTCTCGTCTTCGGGTTGCAGCAGCGTCTTGATGGCCTTCAACCTGTGTTGGCCGTCTAAAGCATAGTAGTTTTGGTCTCCTGAAAAGCGTAGGACGCCGAAGGACTGTTCGATGCTCTCTTCATCTGCGAAGATCTCGAATTGCGGGTCATCTGAAACGCTAACGGGGTAGAACTTGGGCGAGCCTCCAACTGCAGCCACAACCATGGACGCAAAGAAACGATCTGTCCTTCCTGTCAAGTAAGTCACAATTTCCTTCTTAACTCGACTCTCTCTGATGGTGCGTTGTATAGCCTCATCAAGCGTGAAGTCCTCGAGGACCTCAGAACCGAACTTTACCTCTGCGGCAACTTCCCGCATCCGCATTTTCACAATGTAGTAAGTCCAGTCTCCCATGGATGCCTTAAGGGCTGGGTACAGTTGCATAGCGTGAATTTCCTCCTCTAGGCGTCAATTGGCGGTCGTAGGGTTCCAGTAATAGTACCGGCGCGCTTGTTCGCTGGTGGGCCAAAGCACCGGATCAACCAAGCTTCGGCGTCCTTGACAACACCAACCGGTAGCTCAACGAACCAAAATGTCAGCGATACTGTTTGGTAGCAGCGCTTGGCTCGTCGGAGTTCGGGGTCGTCGGACCTGCAATGGGCAAGGAATCTTGATTGGATGTTGGTCTCTGATCTGCCGACGTACAAAGGACTCGCCAAATTGTGAAACAATGTAGCCTGGTCTGCCCCGACTGCGTTCGGAGGTGGGGCGCAAATCGCGTACACACCTGGTCGTGTTGGCACCATCGCTTCGTCGTTAGTCGTGAGAATCGCCGATCTCCATGAGCCGGAGTCGCTTAGCGCCTGCTCCAAGCCTCTCCAGTCAGTCGACTCTATTGACCAGCCTCGGTTCATCTGTGCTATAGCCTCGATTCACGAGTCCACTATTTGTGGCACGCCAAACACACCTTAGTTTGACCGTACAGGTCATCGATATCCAATGGTTCGGCGCCGGGCCTCAGTGGATTAGAGTGCACCTGCTCACGCGTCCGTTGCAACCGACGCCGATGGTCCATCTCAATCTGTGCTACCCGTTCGGGTTCCTCTAGTTCGTTCAGTGATTCGCCTTCGCTCCAAGTGAAGGGCGCCCCATGGTCAATGGCGTTTTTTTCATAACTCTTAGCTTCTTCAAAGAACTCGGGGTGCCTCTCCTTCAACCTTACCCATTCGATCTTCTGCTGGAAGAAACAGAACGTACAACCACTTCGGCTACGCCACTCGTAATATGCTGGCAATCCGATGCCGGTTCCGTCAAGTAACTCCAAGACGCCGGCCTTGTCGATGCCGGCATCTTTGAGGGGTAATCGGACTATCAAACGATCATGCTTAGATGAATAGCCTTCTCGGAATTCTTCGTCGGCACGTATGGCTACGTAGCTGTACACAGTCCTCCCATCTTCCAGCATCGGCTTAACCCACTGCTCGAACGGCCTGAGTTTGAGCTGACGTGTGCACCAACGCGTCTGAGCTGATGGAAGGAAATTGTTGTATCGCTTCAACCAGAAGTCGAAATCTCGGTCCGGGTTGAGGCGGAGGATGGGTTTTCCCAAAAAACCCTCCAACTTCACGAGGAATTCGTAAACCTCAGGCAACTCTTTGCCTGTGTCAGTAAAGAAGTAGGTGATATCCAATTCGGGATGGTTCTCACGCATGAAGATCGCCAGCGCGGCGCTGTCTCGTCCGCCCGACAATCCCAGGACGTGTCGTTCTTTGTCAACCATCAGGCAACTGAACCTTCGTTGTGGTTACTCGAAGCAGATCCACGAGCTCCAAGGTACTCGGCGGCGACCCGGGCAAGAGCCGCGAGAATCACATCTTGAGCGTGATCACCGCTTTCATCCAATGTTTGGCGGACCTGGCCCATCAGTTCATTGACTTGATCTTGCTGATTGTCGGCGATTTCGAAATCATCATGGATCGGTTCACCGCTCAAACCCACCACCACCGCCATCGCTTCTCGGCGATCCTGCCGACCTTTGACATGAGCGAACGCCTCTAACCGCGTGAAACGCCTCGCCAAGTCGGCTAGTTCGATGGTCGACCGATCGATATCCGAATCGACCCATTGATTCGGCGGTTTGTTGGAAGCGAGACTTGCCAAAGATTCCATGTCGGCTTCGGTGCCTTGGAACCGAGAAAGGCGAACCACGAAAGCCTCTAGCCGGTGATCACCGCTGATTGTTCGGATATTGTCGGCTCGATCTCTGAGTTCGGATAACGCGTCGGAGGATGTGCTGGGGATACCCAATTCAGTTAGCAATGTTTCCCGCATTCGATTGAGCATTTGGTCATACGCTTCGTCAAGTTCGGCTAAACCTGCCCGTACATGGCGGGTAATTTCGACTACCCCGGTCCCAGCATGCGGATTGTTGGTAGGCAGTTTTGGGATGTCGTCGAAAATGAACCGATTAGGATCATTGGCTTGCTTGAACAGTTGTCTGATCCTTTTGGCGTTGTTGGATAGCCTCTGTGTTCGTCCTACCCAATCCGGCAGCCGATCATATATCGCAACTAATCCGCGGGCTACATCAATGGGTTCAAGCTCAGGGAGATCGTTGGATGGATCCATGTCTCGAACGATCGAGGCCATTTCGGACAGCAGGTCGCGCGAAAAATCTGACAGTTCCATCCAACGGAGTTGAATATCCGATGGATCAGACGCCAAGATTTCCACGTCCAGGTCTGTCAACCAGGGTTGGAAGATGCGTTCCCGGTAGAGAGTCGTGTGACTTCGACGTGATTGGATATACGCGGTCGCCAATACTGGCAACAAACCATCTCGGATACCGAACGGTGGGCGGCGCCAAATATCATAAACCTCCTCGATGGATATAGTCCTTTGTGCATTTGTTCGCAGAAACTCGTCGGCTGCGTCCCACACCACACCGAGGTTGTTGGAAGAGTCATCGGATTCCGGTGGTACGAACCGCCAACCTTCGTCCGTTTCTCGATATAGGTTGTTTGGCGCCAAGATGGAATCGAATAGACCACCTTCCGGAGGGTAACCCTCGATCCCCAATCTCTCCTCGCCGACGGAAGTCGCCATGTGACGCAACAGAGCATTTCGGGCGCCTACGGCATTCCCTGAAGGTCTGATCCTGTTCAGCAACTCGTTGTGGATTTTTGGTGCACTAGCAAACCTAGCGTCTGCAAGATCCGACGCCAAGGAATTTAGTCCCGTCCTGTCGAGGCGTTGTGCAGGCTCATTATGCAAAAACCAAGTTGCGTCATCTAATGCCCGATTTAACTCTCCCTCTATCCGGCTTTGCAGGTCTGCGATACGTGAAAAAACCTCCGCCCGAGCGACGCGGTCGCCTCGCAATTCCGGTGTTTCATCCCTAACTCGTTCCAGTGCTGCCAAGTCCCTGAAAAGCGCCGAAATTGACCAGGAATTTCTTTGCGGGATACCCACAACAACGTCGAATGATTCGTTGGTGTTGGCCGTGCGCTTTGCCGAATTATTGACTTCTTCGGCGTTGTCCCCCTGCATTGGCAATGCCAAAACGAATGCACCTAAAGCGCCGGACGTAGCCGTGTAATCGGGTACGAAATCTTCCAATGCGTTGAGGTCGACCACTGCTGTATCGAACCACCGCATGGACCCGGTTTCGTGATAATGGCGTTTGGCGACCACGGGTTGAAACCCGGAAAGTTCGGTGATCTGGGAATAGTCAGGGGCAACTGCGTTTCGGCTCGCATTTTCGATGGCTTTCTCGATGTCGAAATCGCTGCCTTCAAACACGCTGTAAGAATCATTGAATCGACGGTGAACGACCAACGACCACTTTTCAAGATCGGCGAAGGTTTCGGCGAGTTCGCCCTCTGATTCGCACGCCCACTCGAGCGTGCGTGGATTTGCGGTTAACCCAGTACGTTCCTTGAAGAGTTCAATCAGCCCTACCGCTTTCAAAAGTCGTAGGTGGGCATCCTCGCCTCCTGCGCTATAGCACCTGCCCAATGCGTCAGCAACCATCGCCCAACGATGACCGTCAGGAGACGCCATGATCGAAGGTTCAAGATTCAATTGAAGGTAGTCCCAGAGCCGGTCGATGGTGTACACGTCGTCGATGCCAGAGTCTTTCAGGAACTCTTGAAAACCCCTCGGTTCTGATGAATTTAGAAACCCAAATACGCTTCGCTGGTTTTGTCCGAATCGTCGACGCGAAATTGGGCCAAGCAGCAAAGCTACCATCGGGTGTAGCGGCCAACATGCCTGGAGAGACTGAGTCATTCCGGTTTCGGAGTCTACCCCCAGGGATTCAGCGATTGTTTTGCATGTTTCGCCAAATCCTTGAGGAACTAGATCGCATTCAATGGCGCGTCCCAAGACATCCAATTGCTCGTCGCCGGTTGAATTGACAACCAGATCCACGAAACGCCCCTGAATTTTCGCCCACTCGTCACGGGTTTCGCGGGCCAAACGGTGAGCATGTTCAGCGAACCCTTGATGGAGTATTCCGATGAATATCAGTCGACGGTCGCTGCGCGACGCAATTTCGGCGAGTTCCTGGAAAAAGTAGATGTCACTGCCTTCATATGCCGCATGCTCCAAGAACTTTCCCATTTCATCCACGATCACCACCAAACCGCCGCGGGATTTGGGATCTTCGGAAGCGAGCTTTGCCAACGTGTCAAGGACGGTACGTTCATCCCAAACACCAACTGAACCAGGAGCAACTAGACCAGAAGACTCCAGCGATTCTCCCAAGACCTTGGCCGGATCACCGCGGCGTCCCACTACGGGCAGCATTAACCATCCTCGGCGGCGCGGCGGGAGCGCCTTTGACACAATCGAAGCTGTGTTCTCTCCAAGGGCGTCTCTCGCGATCCGCTTCAGCGAATACTTGGAACTCAACAAGGCTCCCAGCATGACAGCGAGACTTGATTTGCCACTGCCGTAAGGCCCTGTCCAAGTGAACGCACCCTGACGGCTCGTCGAGATGTGGTGAGCCATGTTTTCCAACAGAAACGCTGACGAACGCGGACACACAAAACCTTCTAGCGCCTCTGGTTCGTCCATATCGGAATCGATGCGGATTGACCGTTGAAACCTGCGCGAAACTCTGACTCGGTCAGCTAAAGCAGTCAAGCGTAAACTCCAGTTCGGTTCGGATGGTAATCCCATTCAATCAAAGCGAACTGTCGGTCGTCGTCGATTGCGTTCCTT
Source organism: uncultured Dehalococcoidia bacterium (assembly GCA_964632415.1). Taxonomy (GTDB): domain Bacteria; phylum Chloroflexota; class Dehalococcoidia; order Lucifugimonadales; family JADFKI01; genus Bin90. The sequence continues at coordinate 56,051 of CAZWDM010000002.1, forward strand.
CTAACCAATCGCTTCAAACCGGCGGTTTCAGACCAGACGTATTCCCCATTTGTGACGTCTTCCAATCCCGTCAACAAGCCCACCATTTCGTTTTCTTCGAGCAGAAATACCTGACCTGGCGACCCAGGTTCGTGGACCAAGGCTTCAAACGACAACGTGTTCGAATTGGCAAACGACCGGCGCCAAAAGTCGGTGACCGCATAGCTGAGCACACCTAAACCCAGCGACGGCTTCGGGCCGCGGACGAACCGGAAACCGTCTTTAGTACCTAAAGATTTAATGAGGCCCAACTCGGTCAACGGTGATTCCAACCTGTCTTCATGACCTGTGAGCGATGACCGAGTTGTTTGCGGGACATATGTGCGTATCAGGCACGCAACGTCTCGTTTGATTGTTGCATGCGCTATCCGCGGCCAACGTCGTTCTTCCGCAAATCTAGCGATTGCCCGCGCCAAACCCTCTCTTTCGAAGTCGATTCCGGAGTAATAGTTGAAGGCCCAAAACCAAGTCGTAGATCGTGCGCCCCAACCCGCGAGCTGCCAATGCACCAACCATGAGGTTGTGATGTTTTCCATATAAGGATCGAGGCCATTTGACCCAAAAATCATGTTTCCCAAAGTAGTCGTCGTGATCCGGTTGGAACGGCTTCCGTCTTCAATGATGCGCGTAGCGGCCGCCCAATGTCGGATCGAAGCCACCATGTTTTTCCCCACTCCCAACCTCGCGATTGCATCAGGACCGGAAAAAACTGACCGATCGCCCTTTCCTGTACCGTCAGTGGCGTATACTGCGTCGAACGCTTTCTTCAACCACCCGTATCGTAGCGGAAAAGTTTCGTGCCCCGACAAGCGCGGCTTGAAACTGACAGAGTATGCGGGTCCTCTAGACATTCACACGGTAGCTGGATGACGCGTCCAGTAAGATTAACATATCTCATTAGATGATCCTCGGTCTTCGTCTTCGCAGCCAACATCGAACATCAATGTCAATAAACTATGCGGCGATCGACATGACAATCGATGAAAACCAGGTGATCTACGCGGATTACCAAGCAACGACACCTGTCGACCCACGAGTATTGCGGGTCATGGAACCGCATTGGAACATTCGGTTCGGAAACCCGCATTCCAGCGAACACGCCGTTGGTTGGCGGGCAGCAGAATCCGTCAGGACCTCCGCCTCGAAGATCGCAGCGCTGATTGGAAGCGATCCCGACGAAATAGTCTTTACTTCCGGCGCAACGGAAGCCAACAATCTCGCCATCATCGGTGTGGCTCATGCGTCATCGTCGAACCGTAGACGGATCTTAGTGAGTGCAATTGAACACAAATGTGTGTTGGCTTCAGCACGCTATCTCGCGGAGCGCGAAGGCTTCGTCGTCGAGGTTGTACCGGTCGACGAACGTGGCGTCATCGACATCGATGCGTTGACGGCAGCCTTGGACGATGATGTGTTGATGTGTTCTGTGATGGCAGTGAACAATGAAATCGGCACGATCCAAGACGTCGCTCTCATCGGGGAAATGCTCCGAGAACAAGAGGTGATATTCCATTGCGACGCGGCGCAGGCACCGTGTGCAATGGACGTCGACGAACTCGCGCTGCACGCTGACTTGATCAGTCTGTCAGGGCACAAGATGTACGGTCCTCCTGGTATCGGTGCCTTGTACGTGCGGCGAGATCTGCACGACAGCATCGGACCGATTATGCACGGCGGCGGTCAACAGGGAGGATTGCGATCCGGGACTTTGCCAATGCCGTTGTGCGTAGGATTTGCCGCCGCTGCCGAGATCATGATGACGGCCGAAACCCGGAACGAGCGACGACGTTTAGGCCAACAGCGAGACGCCTTCGTTCAGCAACTGAAATCGAATGGATTGCCGGTAGTCATCAATGGCCCACCAAGCGCATCGCGTCATCCTGGCAATGCGAACATCAGATTCGAAGGACAGGACGCACAAGATCTTTTGTCAGCCCTTCAACCCTCTGTGGCCGCATCAAGCGGTTCGGCCTGCACCTCTGGCATTCCCGAACCGTCGCATGTCCTACGTGCGATTGGATTGACCGACGATCAAGTTGAATCATCGTTGCGTTTCAGCTTCGGAAGATTTACGAATGACGACGAAATCGAAAGCGCTGCGCAAAGGTGCATTGAGGTCCTTTGAACTAGCCGATCGCCGATTGGGACCTGTTTTTTCGTCCGATTGAAACGGAACGTGGATTGGATATTGCGCCATCAAAACCAGCGTTGCACCGCAGGGACTCTAGGGTAATCGTCCAACATACCCCTGTCGCCGGATTGGATCACGAAATCGCGGCGGTCTCGGTATAACTGTGCGCGATTCAGTACGTAGTCGACGCCCGGTTTCAGATTGTCCCAGTGGGTCATCAACCAATACTTGTATTCTCCGATGAACAGATAAGTATTTTTCCTACGAAAAAACCAACATGTCACACCCTCGCCATTTCGGAAACGCTCGCAAATCAGTTCGACCAGCTCTCGTTGACAATCGGTTTCAGATAAAACATATTCGTGCGGCCACGTGTCCCGGTAAGTGACCGCTTCTCGCCATGGAGCGCGAGTGATGAGTTCCGTCAAAGTCGGTTGCATATTTCGATTTCGTCTCGGGTCGTGATTTCGAATCAACCACGCTGACCTAGGGTTGACCGGCTAGGAACTGAATTCTCGACGGAATGATATCGGATCCTAAGGATGACGCTCGAATTGGTCTCCCGTTGAAGAATTACGGCGAAAACCTCGTAATTTCAGCTCGGCTCTGGGTCTGGCGGACAGGCCGCCCGCCATCGGTACGCCCACATCCGGCACCGGCGATTGCATTTCACGCCCGCCCCCCACCAGCCCTAACCAGACTTCAATCAGAACACGTCTTGCCGATGCGATGATTGAATCGTCACCGCCAGATGCCTAAAGTGCAAACCCGGCGCAAGAACTTACTCACCAGCGCTCTTCGCCGCACAACGTGCGCGACCGCCATTCTACGCTCGCGGCGTAGCTTCTCGTCTTCGAGATCGAATTTGTCCCACGGGTAGTCCGCCGGCGGCAACGTCAGTCCGTACGTCCCGATCAGCTCGATCTCGATCTCCAGCAGACGCAGTTCGGCCTCGACTCTCGGCAATCGTTCCTCCGTCGCTCGGAAAACCTCCCTCGCCGCCCGCCACTCGCGCACCAACGGCGCGGCAGGGCCGAAAAGCTGCTCGTCGCCCTGATCCGAGGCGAGCACAACCATCTTCTCCTGCATTGCCCGGGGTAGCGGCGACGGAAGGTCAAGCTCTGTTTCCAGCGGTGCGGCAGCGCGTTTCGATTCAAACGCTGCGGTCCGCCGTTCCTCAGATTCGAGAGCGTCGGCGACATCGGTGCGCAGCGCCTCCATCTCCGATCGAAGCGATTCGTTCATCCCAGAAACTTCTCGTCCGAGCGCCTCGACGCGCTGCTCCAACTCGGCGGCGCGCGAATCCCATTCCTTGCCGGATGGGCCGACCTCTCTGAGGAGATGGTTTTCCAGCGCGTCCGCCATGCGCCGGGTGAGACGGCCGGCGTTCGCGGCCCTCGCCAACGTCCGGTAGCTGACTCCCAGAATCTCCGCCGCCTTGACCCGGCCGTTGCTTTCCACCAGATCGCGGAGCAGAGCCAGCAACCGCAGATGACGCAGATTGTCGACGCTCGGGCTCCGGGCCGGTCTTTTTGATCCGTCTTTCATCGTTTCGTCCTTCCAGTCGCGTTTCGGCGTTTTCGGCGCGATTCACTCGGTTCACCCAATCGACTCGCCGAAGCAACTTCTGCAATCCGCGGAGGTGCGACACGCGATCCGTGGAACCAGGGCTGGAGCCAGATGGCTCGAGCTCGTCGATCTGGACGTCGTCAGATCTGTTCCCGGCAAACCGGATTCCGCTTTGAAACGCCGCCGATCGCGCATCTGCAATGCCGGGCGCAGACGCGCGCACTCTCATGACATCACACGCCTGCGACTCTTGACAATCCCTCATAAGGGGGGACGCGCGCGTCCCCCCTTATGAGTCGTTGCGCTCCGGCGCCTCTTCGCCCCACACTGTCTCGGAGCACGTTCACTCCCCGTCCAAAAGGAGGCGAAGAGGATGAAATTCCTAAACCCGAAAACGAATTTGAAAGCTGCCGCTCTGGTTGCGGTCGCCATCGTGGCGGCCGTCGGCGTCGGAGAATTCGCGTCGGGCCAGGCGCCGCCGTCCGGCTTGACCCTGGTCAACGCCGACCGTGAATTCGTCGAACGCAAGAAGGAGGGCGAGTTCATCGCCCGCCCCGTGTTCAACGCTCAGCTCGACATCCTCTTCTACGGCCTGCGGGACGGGGAGACGGGCGACTGGCTGACCGAGATGTACCGGGTCCAGGACGGCGAGAAGCGTCTGGCGCACGGCTGGGAATACTCCTTCGAGTATCCCGCCCTCGACGATCACCCGGTACTGGATCCGGAACGCGTCTACCTGATGGTGATGCTCGCCGCTGCGCCCGGTGCGGGGGATCCGACCGATTTCTACACGGTGGTGCCCGTGCACCAGCCGACGGGCCTTTGGGACCGCGTGCTGGGGGCGCTGGAGCCGGAGAGGTGGGCGAGGGCGTTCGCCGGCTGGATCGTGCAGGCCGCCCACGGTTTCCTGTGCGGGGTGGTCGACCGCGCCGGCGGCGGAGGCGCCGCGTGCCGAAGGGGGGTCCCGGCGTGAGCGACATCATCACCGGAACGCCTCCCGGACTCACCTACGACCACCCGCTCGTGCGCGAGGCATGGACCGTGTCGTGGATCATCGCGACGGGCGCGCTCGCCGCGATAATCGGCTGGGCCGGTCTGAGCATGATCGTCCAGGAGCATCTGGGACAGATGCGGACCGGCTGGCGCGAGATCGTCCCGCGTCTGGTGCTCGGGACAGTGGCGGCCGCGTCGTCGCTGTGGTGGTGCGCGCTCGTGATCGACATCGCCGACGCCGCGTCGGGGTTCATCGCCGCGTCGCTCGGAGTCACCGTCGGCGATCTCCTGCGAGCGAACGTGGCGACCCTGATGACCGCCGTCGAGGCGGGCACTGTGGGAGTCGCGATCCTCGTCGCCGTCCTCTATCTCATCTACTGCCTGTTCGTCGTCTACGTGCTGGTGCAGATGGTGGTTCGACTCGCTCTCGTCGACGTGCTGCTCGCCATCGCCCCCATCGCGCTCGGCCTCTGGATCCTGCCGCACACGGCCGGATGGGGCCGCCACTGGCTGCGGCTGTTCACTTCCGCCGTGTTCCAGCAGGCGGTCCAGCTCGTCGCGCTCGCGCTCGGGTTCGGCTTTCTCTCCGAATTCGCGGGCATCGCCACTTTCGAGCCCGTCCGCGACCTCATATGGAAACTGCTCCTGTCGCTCGGCTTCATCGTCGTGGCGAGCCGAATCCCCTCGATGATGGGCGGCCACAGCACGTTCGACGCGTGGCTGCACACCATCCATTTTGGCGCTTCGCTCCCGACCACCGCGTATCGATCCGCCCGATCTTTCGGGCTCATCGCCGGAGGAGCAGCGGGAGGACCGGTCGGCGTAGCAGCCGCGACGGCCGGAGCGGCGGCGGCGAAGGGGGCGGCATCTGCGGCAGCCGGTTCCTTGGGACCCGCGCCCGGAGCCGCCAACGCAGGGGGAACGCCGCGAAGCAGCGGCGAATGAATTTTTGATGCGGGCCGAAGCCCGACAAACAACATGATCCGGGCGAAGGCCCGGGAAAGGAACGGAGATCCAAAAATGGCAGACCTTACACAGACAGTCTCGAACCTGGTGGGCATCCTCATAGGAATCGTCGGCGTGGTCGGCGCCGGTTTCTTCATATACGGCGCCTACCTCTACCTGACCGCCAGCGGCGCGCCCCACCAGATGGAGCGCGGGAAGAGCGCGATGATGACCGCGCTCGCCGGCATCGTGCTGGCCCTGGTCGCGTTCGGCGTCGTCGAACTCGTGATGAACGCCGTGGTGGGCGCGCCGGTGGACGTCCCGCAGCTGCCGGATCCCGACTCCGTCGGCGGAAACGGCGGTGACGGAAACGGCGGTGGCGACGGAACCGGAACCGGCGGTGACGGAGGCGGCGGTTAACCCCGGCCGTGAAAGGAGAAACACATGCAAGAACATGAAGTTCCGACCCATCTGCAGGCCGAGGACAAGCTGCTTCTGGGTCTCACGTTCCCGCAGATCGTGGCGGCCTGCGCCGTGTGCGCCGTCGCGTACGGAATCTACAGCTACGCGCCGTTCGGACCCGCCGCGGCCCGGATCGCGGTCGCGGTGCTTTTCGCAGTCATCGGAATCGCCGTCATAGCCGGCAGGCTCGGCGGGCGCAGGCTGCCGCTCGTGGCGGCCGACCTGCTCAAGTACAGATTGGGGGCGAGACGCTACGTCGGGGCCCCTGCCGATCTGGTGCGGGAAGTCGACCCGGCGCCGCCGGGCGGCGAATCGAATCTCGCGAAAAGTTTCGGACGAACCGCCCGCAGGACACGCGTCGCGTTGCGTCGGCGCAGACGACGCTCGAGGAACGGGAGAAGAGCGGTTTTCCGGCCCAGGGAATGGTTCCGTCGGCGCCGGACACGTCCGGCCGATGGAAGGGGAGGCGCGTCGAGAACATCCCCTGCGGATGGACTCGAAAGGAGACGGAGACGCGCGCCGTGGCGAGGTTTTCTCGGCATCCTGGCCGCGCTCGTCCTCGCCTCCGCGTCGGCTTTGCCGACTGCGCTCGCCGACGGATCCGGAGAGGGCGAGGAAGACGCGTCGGAGCCGCAGGGCTGGACGTCGCCCGAGATCGACTTCCAGCCGCCGATTCCCGTCGAAGGGCGGCGCATCTTCGTGGAGCGGCTCGAGGTGTTCGAGGACCGCGCGGTCGTGGACCTGCGCGCCGCCGCCGGAGTCGAGTTCGCGGCGCGCACATTCACCGGGACGGAGCGCTCTCTGCCCGTCCACCATGCTGCTGCCCGTCTGGAACAGGGCGCGACCGTCACGTACGAGACGCCCGTCGGAGGTCCGTCGCCCTCGCTCGTCTTCTCGTGGAAGGACGACTTGGGCTTTTCAGGCGCCGTGGCGCTGAAAGACCGTCAAGTGCCGCATCCGCTGCCCCAGATCGAGGGCGAGCTGTGCGATCTGCGGCTCCTGTGGGTCAGATGGACCCCGGGCAAAATCGAGGGGTCGGTCGAATCCAGCTGCGTCCAGCGCATCGAGGAGACGTTCGACATCACCGTCGTGACCGGGCACGCGAGGGTCGATCTGGAAGCAGTGATGCCCGCCGCCGTCGACGCCGTCGTCGGCAAGCTCAACGTCGAAGGCGGCGGTTCGCACGAACGCTTCCCGTTCATCGCCGACGGCGAAACCGTGTTCGAACTGCCTGCATCGTCCGAAGCGGGATCGCTGGATCTGACGATAGAGGCGGTCCTTCGGGCGGCACTCACCGTCCCAATGCCGCCGTCCGTGCACCTCACCCACCATCCGGAACGGATCGAACTGATCACCGGCACTGTTCCCGTCGTATGCCCCGGAACTTCCAAAATCGTCGAAGAAACGGTGGAGATCAAGCTGCCCGACGGCAAGACCCTAAAGCGCGAACTGTCCGCCACCCTCACGATCCCTGAATCGGAGCGCGAGGAGACGGTGACCCTCGAGTACCTCCGCGAGGAGCACATCCGAGCCGTTGTTAGAGAAAGGACGCCCCAGCCGCGGACGAGGGACGAGGAGATCGTGGCGGAGTTCTCGATCGGAACCGATGATCCGTTCGAAGTCTTCGCTCCCCCGCCCCCGCCTCCGCCGCCCCAGATCTCGCGCCAGTCCGTCGGGAGTTCCGGCGTTCTGGGAAGGTGGTTCGGAGCGCTCGGCTGGGAATGGCCCTGGCGATGACAGTCGCACGTTTGGCAGTCGCCGCTGCGGCTGCCCTGTCCGCGGTCGCCGCGGCGCCGGGCGAGGAGAGGCAGATGCTCGAAGCGTTCGAGAACGCGCTCGAAGCCATGACCGGCGTCGCGGGCGCGCTGTGCGTGTTCGCCCTGGTCTGGGCCGGTTTCACGGCGATGGCCGACGGCGCCGATGCCAGGGGAGGCCGCGCCCGAAACGCGGCGGTGCTCGCGATCGTGGGACTCGCGCTGGTCCTGTCGGCCCGGGGCGTGGCGGCTCTCATCAGCGCAGGTGCGGTGCCCGTCCCGCCCGCCTAGAAAACAGGAGAAAGCAGTGTTTGAAAAACTCGTCGAAAAAATCAAGGATCGTCTTCCCGACCGTGGGACCGAAAAGGAGCCCGAACCGCCGCCGACTCTGCCCCCGCTGTTCATGATCTCCTGCGTCGAGGACGACGGGGCGGTGCGCGCCGACGGCCGGAAGCTGGCGATCTGCGAGGTCCTCGGCCTCGAGATCGACGAGCCAGGGATCGGCGCGTTCGCAGGCGCGCTCAACGCCTGCGACTTTCCGGTGCAGATGCTGGTCCGGCAGCACCCGCCCCGCCTCGAGGGCCTGCGGGCCGAACTCGAGCGCGCCCAGCCCGACCGGCTGTCGAAGCGCGCCGTCGCAGCCGCCGCGTCCACGCGTCGGCTGCTCGCGGATCTCGAGACCCGCGACGGCATCCTGGACCGGAGGTTCTACGCCGTGTGCGATTTCGACAACGCCGAAACGCTGCGCGGCCTGCTCGTGAGGGCCGGGCTGACGGTCCATTCCCTCGAGGGCCGGACGCTTCGCATGCTGGTTCTCGCCGCCGCTCTGGGCGGTGCGCCGGGTGACAGAGACGCGGACGCGCCGGTCGAAGCCGTCCTCGGGCGGCGCGACCTGATGATCGACGGACGGCTCGCCCGATCGCTGCACCTCGGGCGCTGGCCGCGCAACCTGGCGCCGGGCTTCCTGCAGGGACTGATGGCCGCCGGCGCGCCCATGGACCTCGCCGTCCACCTCGGACCCATTCCGGCCGAGCAGGCCGCCCGGACCCTCGAATGGCAGAAGGTGCGCTTCGAGTCGGCGCGATCCATGACCTCCCGACGCGGACGCAGTCCGTCGCCCGAAACCGAGATCGCGCTCGAGGACGTCGACCGCCTGCGCGACGAGGTCCAGCGGGGCAGGGAACGGCTCTTCCACGCCTCGCTCTCGGTCACCCTCCACGCCAACGACCGGGAGACGCTCGACGAGATGACGCGGCGCGCGACCGCGCATTTCGCCGCCGCGCTCGGAAAACTCGACGCCTTGGCATTCCGGCAACGGGAAGGCGTGCTGTCGACGATGCCGCTGGCCCTCAACGCCGTGGCCGTGTGGCGGACGCTGGACACCTCCAGCGTCGCCAGGCTGTTCCCCTTCTCGCCGCCCGATCTCGACACCAGGAGCGGGACGCTGCAGGGCATCGACCTGCGGGCGCGCGCCCCGATCGTGTACGACCCGTGGGACGGGACCCATCTCAACGCGAACACCGCGGTGCTCGCCCGGTCCGGATCCGGTAAGTCGTTCGCGACCAAGCTCGGCGTCCTGCGCGGCCTCTGCCGCGGGGTGGTGTGCTACGTGATCGACCCCGAAGGCGAGTACGCGGCCATGGCCCGCGACGCGGGCGGGAGAGTAGTCTCCCCGGGAGTGCCCGGGGAGGGGCTCAACCCCTTCGTCATAGACCACCGCGATCCGGAGGAGCTTCTCCAAAGGATCGGAAGCCTCAGACGGCTGGTCGAAGTCATGGTCGGGGAACGTCTTGGCGCCGAAACCCGCGCCTCGCTCGACCACGCCCTCGCCGGATACTACGCGAAGACTGAGGGACGCACCGGGTTCCAAGGGTTCTACGCGCATCTCGAGGAGGAGAGCGATCCCACCATCGCGAGGCTGCTCAGGCCGTTCGCGACGGGAAGCCTCCGGCATCTCCTCTCCGACGAGGGCGGCGACCTTCTCGCGGACGAGGCGCCGGTGACCGTCTTCGATCTCAAGCTGCTAGAGCCCGAGCTGCGGCCGGCGGCCGCCATGGTGTGCACAGAGACCGTCTGGGCCGCGGCAGCGGGAAACCCCAAGCCCAGGCTGCTGGTCGTCGACGAGGTGTGGAGCATCATGCAGCATCCGGAGGGCGCGGCGTTCATGGTCAGCATGGCCAAGCGCGCCCGCAAGCACCGGCTCGGCCTTCAGTTCATCACCCAGGACGTGCAGGACCTCCTTTCCGAGGACACCTCGCGCACCATCACCGGGCACTCCGGGCGCGCGCTTCTTCAGAACGCCGCCTTCAAGCTGCTGCTCCAGCAAGACGCCGCGGCCGTCTCAACGGTGGGAGACGCGTTCGATCTGCCCGAGGAGCTTCAGAGGTGGCTGCTTTCCTGCCCGCGCGGCGACGGCCTGCTCCTCGCCCGCGGCAGCCGTTTCCCGGTGCGCATCGAAGCCTCGCCGGAAGAGGCGAGCGTCGTCGACTACCAGCCGGGAAGGCGCGGCGGCGACGAGGACTAGCCACGTTCGGAAACGCAGCCCGAGGACATGCCAAATGAGATTCGACGCGTTCAAGCTCTCGGACCCACGACCTGAACCCGCGCCGTGCTCCCTCTTGTCGGTAACGCCGCCCCGGTCCGGTGAGCGCACGCTCGTCGGCGTCGAGAACATGCTCCAGTCGATCTCTTCGCCGGAGCCGTTCTCCCTCGACGTGGCGGCCGACGCGGACGGAGCGACCCTCATGGTCAGGTGCACCGCGAAGGAGGTGGTGCGCGGCCAGATCGCCGCCCACTACCCGCAGGCGATCGTGGAGGACGTCGAGCGCAGGGGCGACCCGCTGCGCGTCCGGGCCGACGAGAGGGCCGCGAGCGTGTCGCTGAGGTCCGGCGGACCCGAGCACGCCCCGCTGCGGACCTTCCGGGACCGCGACCTGCTCGATCCCGGCTCCGACCCGTTCATCGGAGTCCTCGGCGCGATGTCGCCGCTCGCCCCGGGCGAACGCATCGTCGCTCAGCTCCTGCTCCGGCCGCTCCCGCCCGACTGGTCCTTCAGGCACGTCGGGGAAGCGCACGAGACGCCCGCGTCCAAGACCGACAGTCTCCAGGCTCGAGACGCCGTCGCCTCCGGTCCCGGCGATCCCAAGGCGATGGCGGTGTTCGGGGCGATCGCGCTCGCCGGGCTGCGCGCATATTCGTGGATCCAATCCGGCGAGACGTGGAAGGCCGTCCTCCTGGGAGCCGTCTCCCTCGCGGGCCTGACGACGGGGGCGTGGCTGTGGAGCAGGTGGCGTTCGGGGCGCGACCGGCCCTTGGATCCGGTCGCAGTGCGCGAAAAGGTCTCCGGCGCCGCGTTCGACGCCGAGATCCGCATCACCGCGTTCGTCCCGACCGAGATCGACGACGACTCGCACCGCAGAGCACGCGAGCTCATCGGCCGGGTGGCGGCGGCGTACCGCCGATTCGATCATCCCGCCGGATCCCGACTCGACGCCGGGAAGATTCTCCGCGAAGCTCCGGGACCGGACGACGTTTCGCCGACCGCTCCCGGATTCCTGAGACCCCGTAGCATTCTGGGAGTGCGGGAGGCCGCCGGGCTTTGGCACCCGCCCGGAGCCGTCGACGAGACTCCGCTCGTCGAAAGATCCGGCGCCAAAGCCCTCTCGCCATCCCGGCACGGCATCCGCGGCGGCGCGCCTGTAGGAACCACATTCGCCTCCAAACCGAGCGAAATCAATTTCCCCGAAGACCTGCTGCGGCGCCACCACCTGTACGTCGCACGCACAAGGATGGGCAAGTCGACGCTCATGCGCCACGTCGTCGCGCACAAGATGAACGAGAAAGCGAAGGGCAGGGACGGCGACGCAATCGTCGTCGTGGATCCTCACGCCGACCTCGTGGATGGTCTCCTCGACCTCGTGCCGTCGACGATCGCTGACGACGTGCGCCTGATAGATCTCGCCGATCCCAGAGGGGCGCCCGGAATCAACCTCGTCGACACCCGCGTCTTCGCGGACCGGGATCGGACTGCCGACTCGGTCGTACGCGTCGCCAGAGGGCTGTGGGACCAGTGGGGGCCGAGAATGCAGTCGATCCTCGAACACGCCGTCAAGACTCTGCACGAGGCCAACGAGCATCCGGACACCGACGAGCACGCGCAGCACACCGTCCTCGACGGCCTGCGCCTGCTTTCCGACGAGCCGTACCGCGCAGGGATCCTGGCCAAAATCACCGACCCGTACATCCTCGAATGGTGGGCCCGGGACTTCGGATCTTGGCACAGGAACTACCGCGCCGAGGCTCTCGCACCCGTCCAGACCCGCCTCTCCTACTACGCGTCGAGCAAAAGAGCGCGCGCCGTTCTGGGACAGCCGCGATGCACGGTGGACATTCGGAAAACAATCGCATCTGGCGGAATCATGTTCGTGTCGACCGCGCAGGGTTCCGTGGGGCGGGACGTCTCCGCGCTCGTCGGCGCGTCCCTCCTCAACCTTTTCGACGCGGTGATCAGGGAGCAGGGAACGCTGCCGCCGTCGGAACGCCGCGGCGTGCTGATCGTGGTCGACGAGATGCAGTCGATGCCCGGCGTCGACTACGAGGCCATGCTCTCCGAACTCGGGAAGTTCGGCGCCTCCTTCGTCCTGGCCACGCAGAGCCTTTCGAGGCTCGACGATCTCTCGGCAACGATGCGTGATTCGCTGATGGCCAACGTCGGCTGCCTGTGCGTGTTCCAAGTCGCGGGAACCGACGCCCGCAGGCTCGTCTTCGAACTCGGCAGGGACCGCGTCACCGAGGAGGACATCGTGTCGCTGCCGGTCCACTGCTGCTACGTCCGCGCCACCGTCGGCTCCGAAAGGATGCCCGTCTTTTCGATGAAGGTGCGGCCGCCGGACATCGGCGACCGAAGGACCGCGAGGCGCATACGCGAGGCCGCGGCTTCGTACATCACGCCCGTCGAAGAGATCGAGGCGCGCCAGGCCGAAGGCCGACGCAGAGCGGAGAGATACCGCGAAGGGTTGCGGGACATCGCTGAGAAACGCGAAGCGGAACCCGTGAAGCAGCAGAGATCCGAACGCTCCCGGCGCCGGAGCCGGCGGAGGCGGAAACCAGAGGAGAAACCCGATTGAAGATCGAACATAGGATGCTTCGCGCCATTTGCGAGATGCCGCTGACCGACCGGCTCGACCTCGTCGGTCTGACCGGCTGGTCGCGGGGAGCCGCGTACGAGGGAGTTCGCAGGCTGGTCGACGCAGGATTCGCTGTGTCTGTTCCACATTCATCGCCGATGCTTCCGCCGACGCGACGCTTCCTGCCGACCGTCGAAGGAATCCGTGCCCTAGCCGAGATGGAACGTCTCGAACCGAAAGACACGCTACGGCTGTTTCCCGTCTCGGAGGAGCACCGTCGCCTTTTGATGGCGCGCCTCGACGCCGTCGCCTTGATCTACCGGATCGCCGCCGCCGTGTCCGGCGCCGCCGGGCCGATCGAGATCCGATGGCTGCGCGGGGCGCCCCAGGACGCCGATGCCGCGCTGCCGGGAGGGCGCGTTCTGCGCATCGTCAGAATCGGCCGCTCGGCGGACCGAACTTCGACTGCCAAAAGACTGTGGAGATTGTCCGAATTCGCAGGCGGTTCCGCCTCCCTCGTCGTCGCGCCGGATGATTTTCGGGCGCGGCACACGCGCAGGCTGCTGGCACGTTCGCCTGCCATCGCGTTCGTGGCGCTGGAGGAGCAAGCCGCGCACGCGTCCGCCGACGACCCCGTCTGGCGCATGCCGTCGGCAGCTTCCCAAGTGGACCTGCGAACCATCGTCGGCAGCGTCGGCCCTGCGCATGCGACCGAACAGAGCGCCGCAGGAGGGAGGGCGTCTCAGCCGACGCCGTTCGAACTCGACGACGCCGGTGCGGCCACGCCCGCGTGGCAGCTTCCCGTCGAGTTGAAACCTTCCGAGAAATCCGCGGTCGACCTCCTGCACGACTGGCCGTGGATCTCTCCCAATCATCTCGGATTGCTCCTCGGCGTAAGGCGCTCACGCACGTCGCAGATAGTCCGACGATTGCTGGAACTCGGCGTCGCCCGTCGATTCCGAGTCGCCGGTCGAACGGCTCTGGTTCTTTCGGACCGCGGCATCGCCCTCGTCGGACGCAGGGACCGCGTCTCGGTCGGAGCGCTGAGGAAGCGGTGGAGCGCCGCGGGGTTCGAAGGCTGCGATCATTCTGACTGGCGGGACGCGGCCGGGAGCCGCACCCGCCAACTGCTCCGAAACATCGATCACACCCGAGCGGTCCACGCGTTCGTCGCATCGTTCGCGCGCCAGGCGCGCAGCCGCTCGTTCGAGATCGTGCAGATCGATCCGCCGGCCAGAGCCTCCAGGTATTTCCGTCTCGGAGCCGCGCTCAGATCCGTTCAGCCTGACGCCTATCTGGCCGTCAGACGCGGAGACGAGATCAGACCCTTCTTTCTGGAGTGGGAGAGGCGGGCCGTGAGACCGACGACGATGGCCGCGCGCATCGCGCCTTACATCCGGTACTTTTCGACGTCAGCGCCATTAGACGATCACGGTGCCCAACCAGCGGTGCTGGTTGTCTTCGAAGACCGGGCGGCGCAGTCCAGATTCCTGCGGATCGCGCGGGAGGAGATGCAGCGGGAGGGGGTGCGGGTCCCGCTGTTGGTCTCGCGGAGGGAGATGACCGACGAGAAAGGGCCGCTCGGACCGATCTGGAGATCGGCCGACGGCGGGCGGTTGCGACCGCCGTCCAACGTCGTCTGAGTTCGGGAGCATCCGATTCCAACCGCGCCGGTCGTCGGACCCGATCAGGTTCAGGCATCCGGGCGTTAGAACATGTGGAAGATGCGCGTGCCCCGCGGCGCATGTCGTGTATTCCGCGCGGCTACTCCTTGGTCCCTATGCCACACATCGCCGATTCGGTGTGCGCTGTCCTCGCAGGCGCGCCGTAACTCACGCCCGGAACAGCCGCTGCGCCTCTCCTGCCCTTAGCATCGACGATGTCGAACAGTAGCGCCGCCAGGCGGAGGTCGTCCACGTTGGACACGCTCGGTTTGGTGGTTTGAGCATTCGCGGCATCGTTGTCGGTCTTACTCATGGCCTGGTTCTCCTGCCGCGCGTTTCGTTCGGGGCGTCGATCTCCTCCCACCGATTCAGCCGCCCCCGGAAACGCGCGGTTTGAAGCCAGTCACGTCCTGTAGGGGTGGAACCGGCACTGGATTCGTTCGTTCGTGGATATGTGGCATTGTTCGCCCGCCGCACTCATTTCCGAACTGGATTCCGCTTTGGGACGGACAGTCGCGCTATTCCGCGCAGCCACTCGCTTCCCTTTACAAGGCAATGACATCACACCCGGCTCGGTGACGGCAATGCCTCAAAAAGGATGACGCCCGTGTCACACCTTAAGGGTCAGGCAGCATCTCGCAACCGACCATCGGTCGGTTATCGAGATTGTTGTTCAACGTCCAATCCGCCCCTCGCTGGTCCCGGAACACAGCCCTTTGTGGCTGTAGTCCTGTGCAGAACATCCGATGCGTCGTCAGGGCGCGGTGTCCCTATGATGCCTCAGTTTGGTCGGACACGTCGTTGACCCGTTTCCCCGACGCCCACAGCGACGGCGACGGCCGATGCCGCGCAAAGGCCTGCGAATACGCGCCCCCTGCACCCTTACGCGACCGTGGCAGTCGCAGCGATGTCTACTCAATCGCGTCGCAAAAGCCCGAAGTTACGCACGCGACCTTGCCCACCTACCCCCGCTACTTGGACGGGATGGCGACGCCCGCGGATTGGGTGCCGCCGTCTCGTCCTTAGGCTCGGACCAGACGAAATCTATGGTCGATGGCTTGCATTCGCAATATCATCAACGTTCGCAACATGAAACTGCGCAGCGACGAGTGTTTCGCCGTGTATTTGATTGAAGGAGCTCATCGATGTCGAATCCTCACATGCCCCCTCTATACGAACCTCAGTCCCAACAGTGTCTGCTAGATTCCGAATTGCATTTTCGACTTTGAAATTCGGAGTGTCGTTCATAGCAACCTGCTTAGCAGTGATGTATCTGTGGGTCGATGGAGACGTCTCTTCGGGAGTCAAAGCATCCCTGTTCGCCATTCTCAGCGCGGCGGTTCTGATCTTGGGCGGCATTCCGACCGGAGAACATCTGGGTGCCCGCATCATCGACATGACCAACCGTTTTGTCGGGATGGTCCTCGGAATGCTTGCAGGGTGGAACTGGTTCGTAAGCGAAGCGAACGGTGATGTGTGGCCGCACTTGACAGTTTTGCTCGTTGTGGGTGTCCCTTTTTCTGTTGGGATGACGATCAGCATCCTTTACGGTTTTGTTAATCCGCGGAAAATTCACCGGCGTGTGGGACCTTCACCGGAGATTCAGGACGAACTTCAGAAAGAGTACCGACGATTATGGGACGCCTTAGAAACCCAATCGGGCAAGCATCACGAATCTTGGGCATTCATGGTGATGTCGGAACAGGTCACGGGTTACGTGCTGTCCTTGCTTAGAGCATCTCGTGGCGTGGGTTTGAGCGACCAGTATCTCGCAGATCTGTTGCGATACGCCGACGAACCTGCAGCGGACTCGGAATTGGAAAATGCTCTTCGAAGCCACTACCGACGATTGCGAATGATCGTACGCAGTTACGCAGGCGAAACCACACCAGACCCGGCGCCATAGTCGCACGCGGACGAGCCAACAGTTCACCTGCGTCCTAGTGTTCATTTTGCCGAACCTCTGTCAGCAGCACAGACGCTGCCCGATCGGGCGTGGCTTCTATGCTCAATTACCTCCGTTTGCCTGAAACAGCGCGGTTCTGTGGCTCGACTGGTCGTCTACAACGCCTAGCGCACACAGACTTGGCCGTTGCATCCGCAGCGTGTGCCCGAGGTGGCTCGTTCGCCCGACAGCAACCCCTTAAAGATGCAAAGGCAGTCCTCGATCTGGTATGGTTCGAGAACTGCGAAAGGCTTAGGCAGTTCATTGACGGGGATGGATGCGCGGCTGCGGTGGATTCCAATGGCTACGGCACCGCTCCGTGTGCCACTGTGCAGGTAGATCTTCGCTGGAGGGAGACCGAGTTTGCAACCGATGCGATGCGCGGTGTCGTAGATCGAGAGCTCGCCGATCATGTGGATCGGTTCACCGACCTCCCGAACGATCTCATGTAGTTCATCGAATGATGTTGCTTCCCTTATGGCCCGTTCACTGCCGGCAAGGCGCGCCCCGAACTCCCGGAGGGCATCGCGAGGGATCCGACGTTGGTGCGGGTGCTTCCCACCACCCGCTGTACACGCATGAGCTGCCCGCGTGATCACTTGGCTGAGCGTCGGCGTATCCCGATAGAATCGTTGCTCTTCGATAGCGTCGTTCCTGTGATGCGTGATGTAGTCTGACACCGCCTGTTCTACTCGCCGCTCTATGACCGCATCATTTGCACGCATACCAACCCCCCAATCTTACTAGGGACGACCAACGCCGCCGCCGCGCCGAACCGCTTCTCATCGTCACTTGGGTCGGGATGCAGCGATAAGACGAGCTCGTGCGCCGGACGCGACGGCGTCGGATGCTCCGCGACCGGCACGGACTTAGGCATCGGACCACTAGTCTCCAGCGCGGCGATGCGACGGCCATGCCGTTCCAGATCCTCGCCGATCTTCGCCAACTCCTGCCGCAGCTTGATGACCTGCGCATCTTCGCCTTCGGGCGAATCCCGTACTCCCTCCTCCAACGCGGCCACGCGACGCTCCAGATCCGCCAAACGGTCCCGCTCCTCGTCTTCGTCGACCTTGCCACCCTCAAACAGATGCCGCGCCAGTGCGTCGCGCATGCGGCCCGTCAATCGCCCGGTGTCCGCGGCCCAAGCCAGCGCGCCGTAGCTCACGCCCAGGGTCTGTGCGGCCTTCACGCGGCCGTCGGCTGCGACGAGGTCGCACAGTAGCGCCGCTACACGCAGATCGTGCACTTCGGCGAGACGCCTCGACGCCTTTTGTGCATTTCGGGCGTAACGGCCTGTCTTCCTCATAGGGTCGTTCCCCTGCCGCGCGTTTTCGCGATTCCCAATCGGGGCATCGATGAATCGGCCTCCGTCCGGACGCGCGCGGAAACGCGCGGTTTGAACTCAGACACGTCCTGTAGGTGTGGAACCCGCACTGGACACTCTTCGCTCGCGGGGATGTGGCCGTATTCGCCCGTTGCACCTTTATCTGAAGCGGTTTCCGCTTTGGACCGGACAGAATCGCGATTCCGCGCAGATACTCGATTCCTTGTACACGGCAATGACATCACACAACGGCTTGAACGGGTAATGCCTCATAAGGGGGGACGCGCGTGTCCACCGCCGAGCAGCGGTTAACCTCGGAACGGGCCCTGCAATGCCGGACGATACAATCAGTGATTGAGATTCAAGTCAGGTTTGAAACGCCGCAGAAGATTACATGCGCTCACTTAGATCCAAGGTGATACTCGCAGCAACGTTCGCTGTCTCTACGTTCGCGGGCGGGTGCACGACGCAGGCGATGACAGAGTACGTAGCCAGCGGCGACGCACAGAAACACTCAGACGCCGCCGTCGCGGGCGGAGTTAATCTTTTGGCTTTCGTTCTTGGTACGCCATTAGCACTTCTCGCAGTAATCGGTCTCGTGGTCGCGTTCAACCTTTATCGGCGCGATTCGGTCAAAAGGTCGCCTGCACGCGCTCCCAGACGGCGCCCACGCCGCAGGCGACGATAACCGCACTGCCGTAGGCGCGACTCCTCATCGGGGTATCCATCTGCACACGTCGATATTCGGGCGATGCTGTTCGAAGCATCGAGTCGCAGGGCGGTCCGCGTACAACGATGTCCGGACCTCGGTCAATCGGGACCCTTGGGGTGCGCCGAACCTGGACAACCGAGAGAGATTGGAAAGGCTGCGGTCGCGCCCGTTGTGATTCGACGATGTAAAGGTGGCAAACGTAGGAAACGGTTGCTTGGGTTAGGATAGCGTTTTGGTGTTACCGGTCTGTCGGCAAGGAGGCGCGATTGAGCAGCTTGAATATCAGCAACTTTATTTGGGGGATCGCGGATGATGTGTTGCGGGATGTGTTTGTGCGGGGTAAGTACCGTGATGTGATTTTGCCGATGACGGTGATACGTCGGTTGGATGCGGTTTTGGAGCCGACGAAGCAGGATGTGTTGGCGATGAAGAAGCGGTTGGATAACACGGGAGTGACGAATCAACACGCGGCGCTGTGTCAGGCTTCGGCGGAGTCGTTTTACAACACGTCGCCTTTCAGGTTGCGGGATTTGCAGTCGCGGGCTACGCAGCAGCGGTTGCGGGCTGATTTCGAGGAGTATCTGAACGGTTTTTCGCCGAATGTGCAGGAGGTTTTGGAGAAGTTCAAATTTCGGAATCAGATACCGACGCTGATAGAGGCGGATGCGCTGGGGTTTCTGATCGAGAAGTTTTTGGACCGGTCGATCAATTTGAGCCCGCGGCCGGTTTTGGAT
Organism: uncultured Dehalococcoidia bacterium; assembly: GCA_964632415.1. Classification (GTDB taxonomy): domain Bacteria; phylum Chloroflexota; class Dehalococcoidia; order Lucifugimonadales; family JADFKI01; genus Bin90. The sequence continues at coordinate 75,449 of CAZWDM010000002.1, forward strand.
GCTGATGGGGATGTGTTGATTCCGGGGCTGGACAATCACTCGATGGGGACGATATTCGAGGAGTTGATACGGCGATTCAATGAGGAGAACAACGAGGAGGCTGGTGAGCACTTTACGCCTCGTGATGTGGTGGAGTTGATGGCGCGGTTGGTGTTTGAACCGATAGCGGATCAGATTGAATCGGCTAGCTATCTTGTGTATGACGGTGCTTGCGGGACTGGTGGGATGTTGACGGTTGCGGAGGAGACGATCAATGAGATTGCGTCGTCGAAGAGCAAGGATGTTTCGGTCCACCTATTTGGTCAGGAAGTGAACCCGGAGACGTTCGCGATCAGCACGGCGGATTTGATTTTGAAGGGTGAGGGGACTGAAGCAGACAACATCGCGTATGGGTCGACGCTGTCAGGGGATGCGTTTCCGACGCGGGAGTTTGACTTCATGCTGTCGAATCCTCCGTACGGGAAGTCGTGGAAGACGGACTTGGCGCGGATGGGTGGCAAGAGCGGGTTGCGAGACCCTCGTTTCTTGATAAGCCATGGCGATGACCCTGAGTACAGCTTGTTGACACGTTCGAGCGATGGTCAGTTGATGTTTCTAGCAAACATGCTGAGCAAGATGAAGCACAACACGCCGCTGGGAAGTCGGATTGCGGAGGTGCACAACGGGAGTTCGTTGTTCACTGGTGATGCTGGTCAGGGTGAGAGCAATGTGCGGCGGTGGATCATCGAGAACGACTGGTTGGAAGCGATCGTGGCGTTGCCGCTGAACATGTTCTACAACACGGGAATTGCGACGTATATCTGGGTGCTGAGCAACCGAAAACCAGCGCCCAGGCAGGGGTATGTGCAATTGATCGATGCGACGGAGTTGTTTGAGCCGATGCGCAGGAATCTCGGGAACAAGAACTCGACATTGACGTCGAACGATATCGGGAATATACGAGATACGTTCTTGCAGTTCGAAGAAACGGAGAAGTCGAAGATATTCCCGAATGAGGCGTTTGGGTACTGGAAGGTGACGGTTGACAGACCGTTGAGGATTGAGGGTATTGAGCCGGGGCTCAAGTATTCGGCGAAGGACATTCGGGAGTTCAAGGCGAATGGGACGCGGTCTGAGACTGCTTCGCCGGTGATCAAGCGGATACATAGCCGTGGGACTGAACCTGATCCGTTGCGGGGGATCTTTGCGGCGACGATTGGTGGTAAGGACGCAGTAGTTGAGTACGAGCCGGACAACGAGTTGCGGGATACGGAGCAGATTCCGTTGATGGAGGATGGTGGAATCGAGGGGTTTTTGCGACGGGAGGTTTTGCCCTATGCAGGGGATGCGTGGTATGTGCCGGGGAGTGTGAAGATTGGGTATGAGATCAGTTTCAATCGATACTTTTACAAACCTGTGGCGATGCGGTCGTTGGGGGAGATACGGGAGGATATTGTGGGATTGGAGCGGGAGGCTGAGGGATTATTCGCGGATATTCTAGCGAGATAGGGAAAGGAACAATGTCCGAGAATCCAAGTTTCGACGTCGAGTCTCCTGCCGTTCAAGCACATGTCGAAGTAATGCAGGGTGTGATATCGCGGATGGCGGAGAACAGCCGATCTTGCAAGGTTTGGTGTGTAACCCTCGTTGCGGCGGTTCTGGTGCTGGTGGCGCGGACTGGAGAGCCAAAACATGCGCTGATAGCTTTGGTTCCGACGCTGTTGTTCCTGTTTCTCGATTCCTACTACCTAGCTCTTGAACGGGCGTACATCAGGGCCCAAAATACATTCGTGGGAAAGTTGCATAAGGGCGAATTGCAGGTGATCGACGTCTACAAGGTAGTTCCAGTTGGTATGGGGTGGGGGCTGGTCGGACGGAGCCTAATTGGTTCAGTGTCCATATTGCCGTTCTATGTTCTGGTTGCTGTCACTGTTCTACTGGCGTGGCGAGTGATCTTGTAGTTGGTGTAGAGCATGGCGGCCCTAAACATCTTCGTGAGTTTCGAGTTCGACAAGGACGATAAGCTCAGGAAGGATTTTTATGGACAGGCCAAAAATCGAACCAATCACAGGATACGCGACCGTTCACTCAGAGAGTCTTACCCTGACGACAAATGGAAGAAAAAGGCGAAAGACGCAATCAAAGAGTGGGGAACTATATAGACGACTACTCGCGGAGGAATAGCGAGCGGTTGATGTCATCGGAGTAGCGGACAAGCCGCTGCTGCCAGCGCAAGAGGCGCTCTTCTGCGACCCGTCCGCCCAGTCCGGCGTGCTTGCGGAGCGGGGTATATCGGTACCGACCCGTCGTCCGCTTGCACGCCTCATGCTAACTCGCCGGAGTTCGTCGCGTTCGCCGGTCGGAGCCATTGACGCGAGACGCTCCGGCTCCTAGAATCCGAAAGAGAAGCCCGACGTGGGAGCGTCGGGCGATGAAGTTACTCCAATCGAGTAAAGGAGATTTTCGTGACTTCAATGAGGAAGATTAACATAACTGTCCGGTTCGACAGGCACGGTCCGAACGCGCAGCACTACCGCGAACGGCTCCGGCAGCGCATCGCAGAGATACGGGCGGAGCGGACTCCGAGCGGAGCGAAGCCATGAAATCGCGTACGTGATGGAGCCTGCTTGGTTCACAATCTCGGGGCTGGCACTTGACATCCTCGGGTTCGCCGGTTTCATCGTGTTCGGCCCGCCGCAAGAACTCCACAGCTACAGGGGCGGCGCGCTTTGGGTTATGGGTGGCAAGGCTCCCTGGATAGATCGCATGGTGCCGCCGAAATACCAGCGGATAATCAGATGGGCATCGGCGCTCGCGATATTCGCAGGCTTCGCCCTTCAAATAGCGGGCACCGTTTTGGGCTTGATTGACGGACGCTCCGCTGTCTGAGATAACCCGAAAGAGAAGCCCGGCGCCGGAGCGCCGGGCAACGAAATCACTACCGTTAGAAGTTTGCAATGACCTCGCTAAACCATCGAACCAACACTTTAAGGAGTTTCGATGAATTCAAGACACGACGATAACATATCGCGAAGTTTCGCCGCGGCCGAATGGCCGCGCACACTTCCGGCGCGCTCCGCTGTCGAAAGCGCACTCGGCTCCACCACCGAGATGATGGCGCGCGGAACCGTAGCAGCTCGTCATGCAGCACTCGCGGCCGGTTTCGGATTGAACCATTCATGGAACAGTTCCGCTGCTGCTCGCTCCGCTGTTAATGCGCCGCTGCACGAACAGAACCGGACGCTGCGACGACGCGTGTCGCAGCTGGAGCGGGAAAACTTCGAACTCCGGGCGAGCGTCCGGCATCACCACTCCGAAGACGTCGAAGCGTTCGGATGCTACTGCGGTTGCGGAGATTGACCCTGCGCTGATCGTCTGAGATAATCCGAAAGAGAAGCCCGGCGCCGGAGCGCCGGGCGGTGGTTTACCAATTTCATAGGAGGATTCAATTTTGGCGAAGTATAGACGTTCCCGTTCTCGCGGCTCGGTGCTTCCGTTGTCCGTCCGATTCTCCGCACGTTTTCGATTGGGCACGGCGGCGCGTCGCGCCCGCGGCTACCGCCCCCGTCGGCGACGCTCCGGCTCCTAGAATCCGACCATGAACGGAGACGACGCCAACGGTGAAATCGCATGCTGCGCGATAAGCGGAGCCGAGATCGAATGGCTTCTCGCGGCTCTCATCGGCATGGTGTTGACCCTGTTGGCGATTGCCGCGTTCAAGAAATTCAATATCCGGGTCGCCAGGCTCCGGCCGCAGATTTTCGTCGTGGTCGTGGGATTGGTTCTGATCGCGATTATCGCCCTTTTGATCAACCAGCACAATGTGACTTCCATCGCCGTTGGTGGACTGATAGCGCTGACGATGCGGATTATTGAAAAGGATTCCGGCGACTCACCAAGCGAACCGGATGGTGGGGATAACGGCGGGCCTCAGTCGGACTGATCCTTCGGATCTTCATCAGGCTGCTTCTTGCATTCGCAAGCCTCCACCCAAGCTTGAAAAGCTCCGGGGCGGTCATCGACGTCCATTGTCCTGAGAACTTTTCTCAGCTCGTCCGATGTCATGGTTGAATGCTCCCCTCTCTGTGCCAGCAAATTTCAACTCTCCTCGTCATTGGAGCACGGTTTTTCATCGTCCATCTCGCCATACGATACGTTGAGCACCGCCCCGGCGACCTCCTCCGGCGTAGCGTCGATGCCCAGAATGATATCTTCGTGCTTTTCTTGCTTCATGGCAAGAATGATACACACGGCTACGCAGTCAAGTCCGCATAGCTGAGTCGTTTACCCACGGACCCCCGGACTATCGCCAGCAGTTTCTCGTTCGTATCCGCCTCTCGCATGTTGAATCGTCCGGCGATCTCCGCCGCGTAGCGATGGACGTGCTTGCGCGCCCACGAATGGTGCGTGCCCTTAAATGAGCGCTTGATGATCGACCAGAACGATTCGATCCTGTTGGTGGTCGCATCTCCGACACCGTATTCGCCCAAGCTGTGGTTCACCGTGAGATGCATGCGCGGGAGCCCGAAGTACGCGTTCGACTCGTCCGTGTATACCAGCGTCGTCGGACGAGTCACGTCAAGCACGAAGTCGTGCATGACGTGCTTGTGGACGGACGGGACGACCTCGGCGTAGACGCTCCGGGTCGCCCGGTCGTAGACGCCGGCGACTATGACCTTGTCCCGCATCGCTCCGGCTTTGCCGACCTTCTTGTGGAAGCGGCGGAACTTGTCGGAACCGCCGACGAACGTCTCGTCGATCTCCACCGGGCCGGCGAACCTCCGCCTGGAGACCTTCCATGCGGAGCGGATGCGGTGGCATAGGAACCACGCCGTCGATTGGGTGACGCCGAGCACCTTCGCCATCTGGACGCTGGAGACGCCCTTCGGATGCGTGCCGAGCATGTACATCGCCAGCGCCCATACCCGGAGCGGAAGCCGCGAGTGCGCCATGATGGTGTCCGTCCGCACGGAGAAGTAGCGGCGGCAGCTCCGGCAGTGGAACCGCATCGGGCGACGGCTCGCCCGCTCCGCCACGTCGAAGCTCCGGCATCTAGGGCACCGGACGCCGTGCGCCCAACGGTTGCGGATGAACCACTCCTCGGCCTTCTCGTTGTCCGAAAACATCTCGGACGCTTCGAACAGCGACAGTTGGTTCTTCATTTCGATATTCCTTTCCGACGATTCAGACGGGTCACGTCGGGTTATCGTCTTCACTTGGGCGGAAAGATATTCGCCGCCCTTGGAGCGCCAGGTTGTGTCTGGCGCTCTCTTCTTCTGCCTCTACCTCATCGTCGCATGCAGAAAATCCGAATTGACTAAAAATGCAGGATCGGCATCGGCGTTAGCACGGCGCTCCGCAGTCGCTGATAGAGTCGGACTCGTCACAGCAGTCGGTCGTGCGTTTCGGTGTCGTGCCGGACAGCCGGGGCTTCCACGCCCCCTCCGTCGGTCGAAACGTTTCCGGCTGCTGTGACGAGTCGCCGCTGTTCGCGCCGCGAGGGGGTTCCAGCGCACTCCGATTTCTGCTCCGCGCTCCGTCCGCCCTCGATTCGCCGGACGCGTTTGCGCATGAAATGCGAGAACCCCGGGACATTTCCACCGCTCCGGGGTTCTCAGAAGGAGGGTCGATATGAATCAGCCCGTAACGAACGAAAGCATCACAGCTCGGAACGAAGGAGGTTGAGTTGAATCGACCCGCAACGAATGAATGTATCACCGAATCGCCCCCCGCAGAGACGAAGGAGACGGACGGCATCGTCTACGTGCTGTCGAACCCGTCCATGCCGGGTCTGCTCAAGATCGGCAGGACGTCCGGCGAGGATCCGCAGCGGCGGATAAAGGGCCTCTACAACACCTCGGTGCCGGAGCCGTTCTTCTGCGAGATAGCCGTGCGCGTGGATGATGCGCCCGGAGTGGAAACCGCCATTTTTGCAATGCTCGCCAAATCGCGGCGCAACCGCAACCGCGAATTCTTCGCGGCGGAGCCCAGCATGGTGATGCCGATGCTCCGGCTCCTGGCGCAGGAGGACGTGACCCCGGACGAGTTCGTCGTCGCGGACGAGCCTGACGATGCAGCGCCTCGGACGCAGCGGCCGCGTTTCGAGTTCGGCAAGCTGGGCATCACGATAGGGACGGAACTGCGATACGCGCACACGGACGACACCGCCGTGGTCGCGTCGGAGCGGACCGTGATGTTCCGTGAGCAGGAGGTGACGCTCACGCGCGCTGCGCACATGGTTCGCGGCAACGAGGACAACGTGGATGGACCAGCGCTGTGGCGGCACGAGGGCGAGTCGCTCCGCTCGATCTATAGACGGAAATACTGATCGCTCCGTCGCGACGATTCAGACGAACCGGCTCGTGGCATGCTCGCAAGACTTGCCGCCACGAGCCCCGGGAGCGAATCCCAATGACCAATCTGAGTAGAAACAGCCATATCGTGTTTGTTATCGGAGCCGTCGCCTCGTTCATAGTCGCGCTGATATTCGGATGGACGATGAGCGAAGTAGCGCCACGCTGCGAAACTACGGCGTACGGAGCGCTCGAATGCGAACCGTCCGGCGCCATCGGCTTCTGGAGCGGCGTCGCCGCATTCGTCTCATCGTTGCTGATGGTGTCGATGTTCGCGCTGCTATGGTCCATCAACGACTACGTGTCCGCCACCTGCGACTACTGCTATGAGGTTGCGAAACGAACCGGTTAGAACCGGGCGCTCCGAGTCGTCTCCGCCATTGCATAGAGTCCATAGTCTTGTTAGACTCGGAAGCGCGCGGCGCGGACTCCGACGAGTTAGGGTTCGAGTCGTAGCGACGGGCAGAAAACGAGCGGTAAATGCAGGTCTCTGTGGATCGGCAATCGAATCCTGCCCATCATGAATAGGTGGCGGACTCGTTGGCGCCTAGTGCTACGCGAGTACTTTCCAACGCACCGCCACCTATCGGAATCGTATCAAATGGCGAACACCGATAAGCCCGTCAAAATCGATATGGACTTCGCCTCGGTGCTCCGCTCCATCTACAGACGGAAGTACTGAGTCGTCTCCACCATTGCATAGAGTCCATAGTCTTGTTAGACTCGGAAGCGCGCGGCGCGAGCTCCGACTACGAGTTAGGGTTCGAGTCGAAAGGCGGCGGACCCCTCGGCGGGACTCGAACCCGCATCATCCGCATAGGCAATGGGGAGCTCTATCCATTGAGCTACGAGGGCTACGCCGCCACAGAGGGCGCAACCGAGGATTTTTGTTAGGTCGTACTCCTGCCAACCTCGGAGCGCCCAACAAAAGGCTATCAAATGGCGCACTCGTCGCCCGGCCGAATCGATGCCTATCGAACGGCTCGCTACACGTCCGAGTAGGTAGCCGTATAGTTCACAAAGAGTGTGATGTGGTAGTGGTTCTGGTCGGTCAGGATACGCATAACGCGCAGGGCGTGATAGAGGAAACGGGGATGGCGTGCGATCTCGGCAAGCCGATCATTCAGATACGGAATCAAGGAAGCACCTACGCAGGTTTGACACATCTTGGAGAGCCGATCACATGGCGTTGGAAGAGGATCAATGAGAAGTTAGATGAGATTGTGAGGGTGAGTGATCGTGTTTGAGCGAACAGGGGTTGTGTCGTGCGATATTCTTTGACTTGAGCAATAAATCACGATGGCACGCGCCGATCTCATACTCAATCTTGTTAAAGCTGGCACACGCGGCGACCAGTCCGATTTCAGACGTACAGTCGAAGCGATGGCTTCAGAGGAACGGCGGAAAAATCACAACATCTTAGCCGACCGGTTGCTCGCGCAACTCCGTGCCAGCCCTAACGGATACCGCACGTCACCGGGCCAGACGACTGCGAAATCTCCAGCAGGCCCGCTGGTCGTTGAGATGGTGCCAGAGCGAAGACTCGACGACCTGATACTGCCAGACAACGTCACCGAAGTCGTCCGCGACCTCGTCGAGGAACAGCACCGCGCGGACCTGCTCCGTTCGCACAATCTCGAGCCGCGCCACCGCGTGTTGTTGGCGGGCCCGCCTGGTAATGGCAAGACCTCTCTCGCCGAAGCCGTCGCTTACGCGCTCAACGTTTCTCTCGTCTTGGTGCGATACGAATCGGTCATCGGCAGCTACCTTGGCGAGACTGCACAGCGCATCTCACAAGTCTTTGAGTTCGCCAGATCGCGCCACTGTGTCTTGTTCTTCGACGAGTTCGACACCGTCGGAAAGGAACGCGGAGATCGACAGGAAACTGGCGAGATTAAACGTGTCGTCAGTTCTCTTCTGCTCCAAATCGACGCCTTGCCGAGTTACGTCGTCGTCATCACCGCCAGCAATCATCCGGAACTACTCGACCGTGCAGTGTGGCGCAGGTTCGAGATTCGGCTTGAATTGCCGCCTCCTAAGCAAGGACAGATCGAGGAATGGTTCAAGAGGTTCGAGGACCGTACGGGATTCGAACTCGGTTTCAGCCCCCGGAGTTTGGCAATGCGATTGAAAGGCGCGAGTTTTTCCGAGGTTGAAGATTTCGGATTAGACGTGTTGCGGCGCGCGGTCTTGGAACAACCGAACTCGGATGTCAAGCGCATAACTGAACGACGATTAATGGAGTGGCGGCAAAGGTTTACTGTTGAGCGATAAGTCTCGCAAACTTAGGGCGAAAAGAAGTGGCTGAATACCCTTTGCTTGTTCTGCCCGAACCGTCTCGCGCGGAGCGCGCAAGGCGTTTCGGCGGCGGCGGTCAGATTCGGAAACCTATCCACGCTCAGCAGGTTCGCCGTCTCGCGCCGAAATTTGAACGATTGCAAAGGGCGATGGAGCAGCGGCGCGCGGCTTTGCAAGACAATCCTCTTGGGATTCAACCAGAACAGGTCTTAGTGCTAGAGACGGTAGGTGCTGTCAACGATTTCGTGAACGCGGTAAAGCGGATCGATGGTCTCGAGTGGCTAGGTGAGTTTGAGCAAAATGACATTCAGCCTGAGCATGGTTTTGCGGATGCATCTAATGACGAAAAGTTGCTGAAGGGTCAACTCTTCCTGGTGATGACTGACCAGGTGGCTTTGCGTGAGTTGCAAAGTCTATACCGAAATTGGCAAGAAGACGGTGATGCAAGATTTCGACATGGACTAGCCAAATTCAAACACGTTTTTGAGCACTTACGCGACATCAGACCTTGGGGTGCTGAAGACCGATTGCGCGAGACTGGACTACTGGAAGATTGGCAAGATCGCGTGGCGACTGCGGGTGATGAAGCAGTGCCATTCGAGATAGAGCTATGGTTTCGAGACGGGATTGCGCGACGCGGACAAGCAGAAGCTAATCTCAATCAAATAGTTCAACTATTAGACGGCGAGATCCTACGACAATGTCTAATCCCTGAAATCAGGTATCACGCGCTGTTAGGTGAGATGCCTCGATCATCCGTCGGTAGTTTGCTAGCAGACACTCGATCGCGAGACGACATCCAACTTTTCGCATGTGACGACATCATGTTCCTCCGCTCAGTCGGTCAGTGTGCGGTTTACATGCCCGACGATCTCGCCGAGGACGATGAGATCGTGGAAAGTGTATCGCGTGAAAAACCGACGCGTGCGCCTATAGTCGCCCTATTTGATGGGTTGCCTTTGGATCGACATGAACTGCTGGACGGTCGACTGGAATTAGACGACCCAGATGATTTCGCAAGCGATTATCTCGCTAATCACCGCTTCCATGGAACTGCCATGGCGTCGTTGATCTGCTTAGGTGACTTGAATGGGAATGACACTCCGATTGAGCGCCGTTTGTATGTGCGGCCGATTATGAAAGCTCGCGTGGGGTTCGGTGATGAGTTCCACGAAGAAATTCCGCAGAATGAATTGCCGATAGATTTGATCTGGCGCGCGGTTCAAAGGATGCTCGAGGGCGAAGGCGAAGAAGATGCCACCGCACCTAATATCCGCGTGATCAACCTGTCGATATGTAACCAGGCCCTTCCCTTTGACCGAGCGATGAGCGCGTGGGCACGTGCGCTCGATTGGATGTCTGTGGAGTACAATGTGCTCTTCTTGGTGAGTGCCGGAAATCAAAGTGAGAGCATTGAACTGAATTATCCCCCTTCGGTTTTTCGCAACTTGCGCGCCCAAGATATCGAAGATGAGATCATTCGTTCGTTGGCGCGAGACAATCGCAATCGCCGACTATTATCTCCAGCAGAATCTCTGAACAGTCTAACGTTTGCGGCGACGCACGATGACGCGACATCGGTCGTTCCAAACAACTGGATTGATCCGTTCCCAACCGAAACATTCCCGAGTGTCATCAATGCCCAAGGTCCTGGTTACCGCGGAACGATCAAACCCGACTTACTGATGTCGGGCGGGCGCGTGGTTTTGAATGAGAATCCGGGTAATTCGAATGGTCAGGTGACCTTGAGGGCCTTCGCTCATGTCTCCCCTCCAGGACAATGTGTAGCCACACCGGGGACACAGGGCAATTTGAACAGAACCAATTATCAACGAGGAACGAGCAATGCAACCGCATTGGCATCGAGATCGGTCCACTGGATCCATGACACGCTCGAACAGTTATCGAGAGATTCGGAATGGGCACCAGGACGCCCATTCGAGGTCTTGTTGATCAAGGCGCTTCTGGCACACGGGGCGAGCTGGGGAACCGCGTACGACAGATATCGAGATTTGCTTCGCAATTCGCAGAACAGTCGTATTTTCAAAGACTACGTTTCTCAGTTCTTGGGATACGGTTTCGCCGACGTTAGGCGTACGTTGGTTTCAACCGATCAACGTGCGACGGCGCTCGGATACGGGGAGTTGGAAGATGGTGAAGCGGATGAGTTTCGTCTACCGCTACCACCAAGTCTTGCTTCCAAGACCGAGAAGCGTCGGCTAACGGTAACGTTGGCATGGTTCACTCCCATCAACAGCGCGAGTCAGAAGTATCGAGTGGCACAATTGTGGTTCGATCCAAAGAATCGACTTGCGCCAAATCGGTTAGAAGCCGACTTCCGAGCGGTGACACGCGGCACCCTTCAACACGAAGTGCTTGAGGGGCAAGCGGCAGTACCGTTTGAGGATGGAGACGACATCGTCATCAAGGTCAACTGTCGTGCTGACGCAGGTCCGATCGAACAGCCCATCAGGTACGCTCTCGCGGTGACGCTTGAAGTCGATGAAGGATTAGACATTCCGATCTATCAAGAGATACGAGACCGGCTCGCGGTTCGTGTTCCGGCACAAGCTAGGATATCGTCATAAAGCTTGGTTCCCTGCACTTCCCGATACCAACTCAACAATGCGGATGGGGGCGTTTGAGGAGATACAGGGTGATATTCTAGGGTTGGAGCGGAAGACTGAGGGTTTAATGGTTGGAATCGTAGGAGGGCAGTGCGAATGGAGTTAGGCAACCTCTTCAAAAACTTCCATCTGGAAAAGGTAAGTCTGAACCTCAGTGCGGTTCAACTGGAAATGTCGTTCGAAGACGCAGACAAGGACGCGGCATGGGAACTCTACGTTGAGATGCTAACTAGAATTGTCACCCAACCGTTGCCCCTGGAGGCGGGAGATGATCAGACCGCCCTAGACAGCGTGTATTCGCTTTTTCAGACTACCCGCGACATCCTGAGAAGGCACGGTCGCGAAAGCATCCGGTTCAGCAAGGTTGCGATCCCCGTGTTGAATCAGGTGGTGCGACCCTTCACTGCTAAGTGGCACCGAGAAAGCCTTGATGGTGCGTTTGACGACGAAGCGAGAGTAGCAAAATTTCGAACTGAGTTGGAAGATTTGCGACTAGATCTACTCAACTACAACCGTATGCTGGCCGAGATTGCCGAAGTGGAGGATTTGACCGATTTGGAACTCTCAGGAGAAGAATGACGATGTATCAATCACCAAGACACAGGGTGTTCATCAGCTTCTATCACGAGGACCAGGCATATAAAGACTGGTTCTTACAGATGATGGGCGGCGACATCGTGGACGAGTCAGTTGGGGACGGGGATATCGATGACGACAACCTCTCGACCGAAACGATCAGACAGTATATCCGTGACAATTTCATCCGAGACGCGACAGTCACGATAGTACTGATTGGCCCCTGCACTTGGCAACGGAAGCATGTTGATTGGGAGATAGGCTCCTCACTAAGAGCCACGCGCTTGAACTCCCGATGTGGATTGTTAGGCATATTGCTGCCTAATCATCCAGATGCTGCCGCAAACCGATACAACCTTAATCTAGTGCCGCCGCGGTTAGCAGATAATGTCAATGGTAATGGCCCTTATGCGGCGGTTTACAACTGGTCCTATAACGCAAATGAGATTCGCAATTGGATCCATCAGGCTTTCGTAAGAAGGGACGGTACTCCACCGAACAACGGTAGGCGACAGTTCCGAAACAACCGAAGTGGCGATTGTTCGCGAGGATGGTCGAACTAAGTTGGAGATGCGTCAACTTGACGGCTTCAGTCTCAAAACCTTCGATCAACCCCACTTACAAACCCTCTGGCATCGAGTGGCTTGGCGATGTACCTGAGCATTGGGCGATTAGCCGATTGAAACGGGTATGTCGTTTAGCGTATGGAGACACTCTCACGTAAGGGATGCGTAGAGAAGGCTACGTGCCTGTTCTTGGATCAAACGGTCAAGTAGGTTTTCACTCTGTGGCGAACACCCGGGGCCCGTGCGTCATTGTTGGGCGTAAAGGATCGTTTGGCAAGGTCAATTACTCCGATACCCCAGCGTTTGCAATTGATACGACCTACTTTGTCGATAAACGATACTCGGAAAACAACCTGCGATGGTTGTTCTATTTATTGGGGTCAATTGGGCTTGACGACGTAACACGCGATTCAGCCATACCTGGCCTGAATCGCGTAGACGCTTACGAGAGATTGATCCCCCTCCCTCCCCTCCCCGAACAACGCGCCATCGCCAAATACCTCGACTACATGGACCGCCGCATCCAGCGGTACATCGAGGCGAAGGAGCGGTTGATCGAGTTGCTGGAGGAGCAGAAGCGTGTGGTGATCAATCAGGCGGTTACTCGGGGGCTGGACCCGGATGTGCGGTTGAAGTCGTCGGGTGTTGAGTGGTTGGGGGATGTTCCGGCGCATTGGGAGGTTAGGAGGTTGAAGTTCTTGGCAACTAAGTTCGGTAGTGGCGTTACACCGCGAGGCGGTGCGGCGGTCTACAAAGAGGCGGGGATCCCTTTTCTGAGGAGTCAAAATGTTCATTTTGATGGGCTGCGGTTGGATGGGGTCGCACGTATCGACCGCGAGCTTCACGACGAATTACCGGCTAGTCACGTGATGGGTGGAGACGTGTTGTTGAACATCACTGGAGCGTCGATCGGCAGGACTTGTGCGGTACCCGAAGGATTTGGGGATGGCAACGTAAACCAGCACGTTTGCATAATTCGTACGCGGCGCGATGTCATGTCTTCAGCGTTTTTGACCGCGTTTCTCTCAACGTCCTTTATTCAAAGACGGATTCGCAATGAACTCGGCGGGGCTTCTCGCGAGGGTCTCACACTCCAATCGATCCGAGATTTCGAGGTTTTGGTGCCACCGTTGGATGAGCAGCATCGAATCACCGATTACGTTCGAGAATGTTCGTCCGAAGCGCTGGGAAGGGGTAACCGAACGCTCAATCAGATTGAATTGATTAAGGAATACCGAACGCGATTGATCGCCGACGTCGTGACTGGCAAACTAGATGTTAGAGATGTTCTGACGGAAAACCTCGACATCGAAACTAATGTAAGTGAAAGCAAAACGACGGAGGTGACGGGTTGATATTCTTTTTCGCCAAAATATTCTCGGAGAAGGAACACGCTGACGCTTTCATCGAACGTGATTTGTTTGCTCGTCGACTTTTTTGTTTCCAAAAGATGGAAAACAAAGATGGTCGAGGAGACGAATACGAAGGTGCCATATTCCATCAACGTGACGGATTGAAGATACAAATGACCGCGATTGATCCTGAAACTGGCGATTCAGAAACCGTCAACTTTGAAGGGGACGAACTTGCACGTCCTTTGGTTCTGCAACCGAGATGGTTCGACTATGTCAACGTGTTTTGTATGTACGCAGGACACAGCGGCGAATTCAAACACGTCGATGCTGACAATATTGATGATTCAAAACCCAACTTGCGTTGCCAGATAGATGCCTAGAATTCGGGAATTTCGCAGTGATTATCAAGAATCCGAGGGAATTTCTAGAGCGCGTGAGAGTGGCTGTGTCGAAACTTCGGTTCAATACGTGGTCGGGTTTGGTAAGCTATTTCGATCCCGAAGTAGGCATCGAGCGGTTGGAGCGTGAAATTGATGTAGTGTTTAACAAACGTGATGAGTTCGACTACCAAAGGGAATACCGGATAGCATTCGACACAGGAACCAAAGATTGCAACCCAGTTACCTTGAATATCGGGAAAATCGACGACATTGCGTTCGCCGTACGCGCCGCCGACATCGAGTTACAGATTGCAGTAAAACAACCCATTGACGATGCTTCTGGGCGATGGCACGGTGATAACTGATACGACCGAAATAGGTCTTGAAACGCTTATCTGCAGGGAGTTGACTGGTCACGGGTCTGCCTCCGCTGTCCGTGATGCCAACTCGGTGGGTGACCGTGCCGCGGCGTTCGGTGCGGGTTGGGTGATGGGTGATCCGAGAGATTACAGCCGAGAGTACTGCGTGGATCTCGTGCAGTTGCAAGGGTTCTTGGAGGATACGCAGCCGGAGGTGGCGGCGACGTTGGATTTGGGGAATGACAGTAACACGCGACGGCAGTTTTTGGCTCGGTTGCAGGGGGAGGTCAACAGGCGAGGGACGATTGAGGTTTTGCGGAACGGGATCAGGCATCGCCAGCATCAAATTGCGGCGATGTATGGGACGCCGTCGGAGCAGAATCTGACGGCTCGTGAGCAGTATGCGCGTAACCGTTTCAGCGTGACGCGTCAGCTTCGATACAACAGGGACAATACGCAGCTGGCGTTGGACCTGTGTCTGTTCATCAACGGATTGCCGGTGGCGACGTTCGAGTTGAAGAACAGTCTGACGAAGCAGACGGTAGCAGATGCGGTCGAGCAGTACAAAAAGGACCGTGATCCTAGGGAGCCGTTGTTTGCGTTGGGACGGTGTCTGGTGCATTTCGCGTTGGATGAGAACGAGATTAAGTTTTGCACGGAGTTGAAGGGTAAGGCGTCGTGGTTCTTACCATTCAACAAGGGTTGGGATGATGGCGCGGGAAATCCGCCGAATCCGAACGGGTTGAAGACAGACTATCTGTGGCGTGAGGTGCTGACCACGGATGGGTTGGTCGAGATCATCGAGAACTATGCGCAGGTCGTTGAGAGTACTGATGAGAAGTCACGGCGTAAGAGACGAGAACAGATTTGGCCTCGGTACCACCAATTGGATGTGGTGAGGCGGTTGTTGGCGGTTGTTGAGACGGATGGGGTTGGACAGCGGTATTTGATCCAACACTCGGCGGGTAGCGGGAAGTCGAACTCGATCGCTTGGCTGGCGCACCAGTTGATCGGGATCGAGGTGGATGGCGAATCAGTGCTGGATTCGGTGATTGTGGTTACGGATCGTCGGGTATTGGACCGTCAGATCAATGCCACGATCAGGCAATTCGCGCAGGTTGGGTCGATTGTGGGTCACGCGGACCGGTCGGGAGATCTGCGTCGGTTCTTGCGCGAAGGCAAGAAGATCATCATCACCACGGTCCAGAAGTTCCCGTTCGTGTTGGATGACATCGGGAATGAACATCGGGATCGTAAGTTCGGGATCATCATCGACGAGGCGCATTCGAGTCAGGGAGGCAGGACGTCGGCATCGATGTCGGTGGCATTGGGAGAGGCTGGCGGTGAAGATGACGAAGTCGAAGCTCTCGAAGACGAGATCAATCGGATCATGGAGAGCAAGCGGATGCTCTCGAATGCGAGTTACTTCGCGTTCACCGCGACGCCCAAGAACCGGACTTTAGAGATTTTCGGGTCGCCATTAGAAGAGAGTGGCGGTGTTGTCCGGCATGTGCCGTTTCATTCTTACACGATGAAGCAGGCGATCCAAGAGGGTTTCATCATCGACGTGTTGCAGCACTACACGCCGATCGACAGTTACTACAAGCTGGTGAAGACGGTAGAGGATGATCCGGAGTTTGACACACGGCGGGCGTCTACGAAGCTGCGTCGATATGTTGAGAACCATGAGTATGCGATCCGGCAGAAGGCCGAGATCATGGTCGACCATTTCCACGAGCAGATTATCCAGAAGCGGAAGATAGGCGGCCAGGCTCGTGCGATGGTGGTGACTTCGAGCATTGCGCGTGCGGTCAACTACTATCACCAGATTCGGGATTATTTGGAAGAGCGCAAGAGCCAGTACAAGGCGGTCGTCGCGTTTTCAGGGGAGCATGAATACGGTGGTTGGAATGTTACCGAGGCGTCTTTGAATGGATTTCCGTCGAACAGCATCGCCTCAATGATTCAGGAGGATCCGTATCGGATTTTGGTTTGTGCGGAGAAGTTCCAGACGGGGTATGACGAGCCGTTGCTGCACACGATGTATGTGGATAAGCCGTTGTCGGGTATTAAGGCTGTTCAGACGCTCTCTCGTTTGAATCGCGCGCACCCGCAGAAATACGAAACGTTCGTGTTGGATTTCATGAACGACACGGACACGATCCAAGAAGCGTTTTCGGACTACTACCGGACCACGGTGCTTTCGGAAGAGACCGACCCGAATCGGTTGCATGATCTTAGGTCAGACCTCGATAACCGTCAGGTTTACAGCTGGGAACAGATCGATACATTCGTTAGGTTGTATCTGGATGGCGCGGATCGTCAGGTCTTGGATCCGATTCTGGACGTGTGCGTTGAGACGTATCGGCGTGATTTGGATGAGGATGGTCAGGTTGATTTCAAGGGGAAAGCCAAGGGTTTCTTGCGCACCTACGGTTTCTTGGTCGCGATCTTGCCGTACACATACCCGGACTGGGAGAAATTGTCGATATTCCTGAACTTCCTAGTGTCGAAATTGCCGGCGCCAGTTGAGGAGGATTTGTCGAAGGGGATACTCGACGCTATCGATATGGACAGCTATCGGGTTGAGAAGCAGGAGGTTGAGAAGATCATCTTGGGTGATGTGGATGGTGAGTTGGACCCGGTTCCTGGGCAAGGCGGTGGACGGAAGCCTGAACCGGAGCTTGATCGGCTATCGAACATCGTTCAGCAGTTCAACGATATGTTTGGGAATATCGCTTGGGGAGATGCGGATCGGGTCACGAAATTGATCATCGAGGATTTGCCTAAGAAGGTTGGCGAGAACACTGCGTATCAAAATGCGATGAGGAATTCAGATCGCCAGAATGCTCGGATCGAGCATGACAAGGCGCTGTTGGCGGCAGTTACTGAGTTGATCCAAGACGATACGGAGTTGTTCAAGCAGTTTGTGGACAACGAGTCGTTCCGCCGGTGGGTTCAGGAGATGAATTTTGCGGCAACGTATGAGGAGCGGAAGGCGGCTTAGTCGAAACTCCCGCGTCTTTTTTGTTTACACAAGAATACCGGCAAGACTTTAAGACAGCCGCGCCCTACTTTCATTTGAACCGATCCGTGGAAGGTTAACGTCTCAGACTGTTCGCCGGCGAGAGACGGCAAAGCGAAGCCTTTGGACCAACCACCTGTGGCGAGCGTGTTTCGTTCGAGTGGAACAAGGGCATCAAGGGGCGTTTCGGGACAGGGAGTTGCTGGGGGTCCGGTCCAAATCAAGCCTGAAAGCGCTATGCGGGGGGAGCTGGTGGTGAGCAACGGGATGTCGTTATACCGGCGGCACCATGCGGCGTTCAACCGGTTGATGCTGGGCGGGTCAGCGGTTCGATGCGCTGTGGCGTCGGGTGGGTGGGGGAAGGTGATTTCGGATTTTGTGTGAGGGTATGGATTTTGTTGTTGTAGAGGAGGTTGGAGAAATGTGACAAGGAATTTGTGCTTGAATGGCGAGTCGTAAACAGGAGGTGAGCGGTTGAGTTTTGGGAGGGAGGAGTTGAAGATTGGGTTAATCAAGGTAATTTGGTACGGTTGCAGAAGGCGAATGGTCACGCGCGGATGCCTAGAGCAGAACGGCCAATGCTCAAAGCTCGCTCATGATCGGAGTCGGGAAATTTCAACTGTCGAACCGCCTCAGCATACACGGCTGCCGACAACGACTCTGAATTGCTCGTTTCATGTGCCCATAATCGGCACTCTTTAATGAATTCGGGTATGGGGCAATTCCTCAAATACCTATCGAGATTGAACCAAGCTTCGGTTTGATTTTCTGTGGGCCATGCGCCGCTCCGAAACGGACTCTCTGGGTGGAACAGTACAGAAAGTTCCAGCGATACTGGGTCGATACATATCGGTGCGTGCCTCACATTGCCGAAATCGACTACAACGGGTGGCCCATCCGCGTCGCAAAGGACGTTTAGTCCGTGTAGGTCGCCGTGTTGCAGTCCCGTCGCTGACTCGAGTTCAAGCCCCTCAAAATATTCTGTCGATCCTAGGGATTGACGATGTGGTTGGAGAGCTGCGTCACTAATCCGTTCCGCTCTAAGATCGCGAATACGAACCTTTTTCGTTACGCTTTGATGCGTCCAAGGTTTGAAAACACCACGCAAGTCTTTGACTGCATCGACAGCATCACCCTCAGATCTAACCAAGACGTCAAACAAACTCTCTGAATACCGTCGTGCAAGCTGATAAAAAAGAGCTTGTCTCTTGCCGATGCCCGCATCGATTTCGGATCCCATCGCTGGGATAAACCCCACATCAAGTTGTGGCAGAACGTATTCGTGGTAGTTTTCCCGCTCTAGCGATAGTTCGTTGCGCTCGTCGATTTTCGCGAAGTAAGCGCCAAGTGAAAGATCTTGGTGATCTTGGATGGTTACTTTTAATGCCTTGGCACCAGAAAGTCCACCCAAAGATTCGGCGATAATTTTCGTACCTCCGAGAGACCGCGCCTGTAGTTGCAGTGCACGACTTTCGAAGCGGTCTAGGCTGAGACTAGTACCCGTCGGTTCCAGGCTGATAGCTTCTAATTTCGCCAATTCCGCATTGAATGTCTCTAGGTAATCGACGCAAGTCAAGAAATCGTCCTTAGTCACTAGCTGCGTCATGGGGTAGTTTTCGCCCGTTCCTAGAACATCGTGCGTGGGACCATGAGCAAGCTCATCCATGACGTTTTGATTCATGCCGTAACCGGTGAAAAACATGCTGGGCGTGCCTGGGCAAACGTCTTTTGCTACAGAATGGACTTCGAAACCATGCTCCACATTTGCGTCAAGCCCCCCGTCGTTCGGAGGTAGCTTGAGGTCACAGACGATAAAGTCGAACTCGTATCTTCGGAGTGCATCAACCGCACTTGAACGACTTCTCGTGACGGAAATCTCGATGCTAGGTTTCGACCTACTCAACCGTCGGTTTAACGCTTCGGACACGTGCTCTTCATCTTCGACGATCAATAGCTTCATTTCGTTATGTCCTCCGGGGCCATCGGATCTCACAAGCAACCCCGGAATCTGAACGGTGCGCAAGTTTGAACGATCCGCCGATCGATTCAATCGCACGGAAGGCTATCGGCAAACCCATCCCGAGGTTACCTTGTCCCTTCTTGGTGCTCTCACCCGGTTGCATCATTCGGTAAAATCCGGATGGGAGACCACATCCTTCATCAAGGACCACGATCCAACTATCCCTATCTGTAACCCCCCAGTTCAAAATAATCTCATTTCGGTCGGAGCCCTGCACCGCCAAGGTAGCTTCGACGGCATTTGTCAAGGCATTTTTGACTGCCAATTCAATCAAGGCCGGGGCGCCGGTTGTGACAACAGGTTCCCTTCGTGGAAGTGACAATGTGACTGTTGACGCATCGTGGGTTTGATCGGCTCCGTCGTTCGAATCGGCAATCTGAATCGGAGTTTCTACCCAATCGTTAAGGATTGCTCTCCCGCGCTCGACTTCGTATTCGGCGACATTGACCACCAAATCCGTCAAATCGAAATCCTCGATGATAGGAGCCTCCGACGCCTTGCGCAAACCGTCCATCGCTTCGAGGAACGATCGGATTTGATCCACTGCAGTTTTTGTCCTACTCGACGAGTAGCCGTCTATTTCATCGTTTGCAGCTAATTCCAGTAGACCTACGAGCGGACGCAACTGATGCAGCAAAATGGCGGATGTTTCTTCGACCGCAAGGGCGCGGACATCCTCGTCGAATGGTTTACCAGTAATTGCCGCTTCCTCGGATTCCCCTCCGCTCGCTATTGAAGGTTTCGGCTGTGTAACTTGTGCACGGCTCAGCGCTCGGCCGAGTGCTTGTCGGACCCAAGGGTTATTCTCGTTTGCCCGAATCGCCGACAACCGATCACTGTAAGCACTACTCGCGTACTTGGCAAGGAATCGTGCTGCCCGCAGACGCTCGCTGGTAGTGGGGTCGGAGCTACGCTCGAAAGCGGCGAGTGCCTGTTCGTTATCCACGCTGGTCACCAAGCACGCCCTCATAGAAGGCGGCGCGTCGTTGGAATGCCTTAACTCCCCCTTCCATCACAGTGGTTATCGCCTGCACGGTGGCGGGAGCATCCAATTCGCCAACATGCTCGACGAATCCGCGTCGTCCATCCGAACCGAATCGGATAACTAAATCGGCTTCACCGAGCACGGGGATGTTCGCATTATGTGAAGCCAGAATGAACTGATCCGCCGGATGTCTTTCACGCAACCTCTCTACTAGAGTCTCGGTTATAAATGCATTATCAAGGTGGTCTTCCGGCTGGTCAATGATTAACAGATCGCCTTGTCTGCTGAGGAGGACTGGCAACACAACCGTACAACGTTGACCGATTGAAAGATTGTCGGATTTCTTGTAATCTATCCCATCAAGAAGAGACAACTCTACGGCATCATCGACTGGTGCAGCGATAAGATCAGCAAGGCCACGTGTCCGCAAGTACGCAATTACATTGAACGCACGTTCGTCAGCGATTTCGACCGCGCCCGTGATCGCCTGGATATCATTCTTCTCAACTGCCTCAACCAATTCAAGCGGTGACATAGAGTTGGCCAAAAGGGGGGCCAACGTGTTGTAGTGCAAACCACTGCCGCGCAACGCCGCTGAGATCGTGTTCACATAGTTGTTGACCATCCCCGATTCGATCACGTCGGTTTTTATTTCCGGACGAAGATCTTCATTTAACTTAGCCCTGATTCGCATTCGTTCTTGGTAACGGTCCGTTTGTAGCTTTTCTAGTCTCTCGTATATCTCGCGACGTTGATTTTGGAGATCGGTGATTCTGGCGGATCGATCCAATGCGAGGGACTGGAGCGTGGTCAATCTGGCTTCGCGTTCCGTCAGCGCCTCGACGAGCCGAGATAACTCTCCCGCTCCAGTGTGCAGCTGTTCTAGTGTCCGCCGAGTATCGCGAGCTTTTTCTTCAGTCGACGATCGGTCTCTACCGTTTTGTTCTATCAACCCCTGAATCTCAATCTCAGCTCCGTGTATGATCTCTGCGATGTTTCGTACGGAAGTTGCGGCTGTCGAAATTCGTTCCCTTACTCCACTTAGCAGATCTCGCTCTCCTGCAGTTTCGGGCCACTGCTCAATGTCGCCGAGCCTTGATGTCATTCTGCCAAGCTCTTGACGGAGAGTGTTCAAGTTTACGGTGGTGCGCTCGTAAACCGCGCTTCGGACGCCGAGGACAGCCGCACGGTTTTGGAGTTCCACTAGTTGATCTCGGTCCTTGGCTGTCGCTTCGATTGATCTCAACAGGTCCTGTTGTCGTTCGACCGCGATGCTTCGATCTTTGCGGACGGTCCGCATATCCTGCATTTGTTCGTTGATAGACTGGAGGTCGTTTCGTACACCTTCAATCTCCGCAGTCAATGAACGCAAAATTGAGATCAGATTGCTCCGTTCGTGTTCGGTCTCCCTTCGATTTGGCAGGAATCGGTCGATCAGGAGTAATCTCCCGCTCGCCTGGGCACCTACAGCCTCGATTTCGCTTTGCGCCAATACTGTGACAGGAGGTATTGAGCGCGGGGCGCGAGGTTTCTCATCCTTCGCACCTCTCGATACGACGAAATGATCTTGCCCGTCACGAAGCTCCAGAGTAACTTGCCCTCCTTGCAATACGCTGATCGCTTGTTGCTTTCCGCGCCGCTCTGCATCTTGAGTGAACGCACGAGCGTCGAGAGCGAACCTGATCAGTTCAATAAGGGAGGTCTTGCCGGTGCCACGGGCACCAATTAGGACATTGAGGCCGGTAACGAAGTGCACGTCTAGGCCGTGCAAGAAACCACCGTCTACATGCATTCGATCGATCAGCACATCGAGACTCCGTATTGTCGTTTGCGGCACATTTGAGAATGAGGACGCGATATGCGAAGTGTTCGCTATTCTCCAATGGCGAGCGCAACAGTTGGACGCTTCCTATCCGTTATGGTAGTAGACTCCGCTTTTGGCTTGAAGGTCGTAATGCGTGAGGAATCACTGGAAACGCTACGGGGAGATCGCAATGAGCGGCTGCTCGCCGAATTTTCCTTTCCGCAAGAAATCGAAGTAGGGCTTGTTGAGCCTCATGGCAGGGGCGGTTCCGATGAGATCAAAAACCAGCGGCAGCTGTGCGTTGTTTCGAACAGCATTAAGAGTGAGGCGTTTCAGGATGCGTTTGTGGCGGGGTTGAGAGCGACCGTTAGATGTTGAAAAGGAATGGGTCTCTGGTTTCCGATTTGGGTCGTGGTGGATTGAGGTTTTCCGCCTCGGTGGGCATCCTACGCATATTCCGCTTGACAGCCCACCCCTTGTGTTCTTTCTCAGATAGGAGTACAGATAAGTCGCTGGGGTGCGCGGAAGGGACGGATTCCTTTCCCCACCCATCTGGCTTCCGGCTTTCGCCGGAATGACGTCAATTGATTGTGGATTATCAATGCTCGTCGCCACGTACCCGGCGTTTAGTTTGTACCCGAGCCCCAGCTGATCGGGAAAGTGGCAGAAGCCGTTTCTGCCGTCCCAGGATGGGGTTAGTGCGTCGTCGTGGTGAGGGAGTTCGGAACAGGCGACTATCGGCCTTCAGGAATTACGGATGGACATCATGACCTGTGCGCCGGCGACGATGGTTAAGCGGCCGGTGGCGTCGTAAAGGAAGACGAACTCGTAGTATGCCTCATCCGCTATGGCGAATTTACGCGTCTCGGAGATGGCTCGGCAACGACCGATAAAGGGCATGATGCGTTTTTGCGAGCTGCTTGTGCAGTATGGTTCGGAAGTTCAAACGGGTGTCGAGGGGCTAGCATACGCAGATGGGTCATGGAGACTAGCTCTTTGACGAAGGCTGTGGCTTCTTGGTTGTCGTACGGCTTGCGTCAATCTCATCCTTATTCCGCCTCTCCTTTCCTTGCGGACTTAAACCTAACTCAACCCGGCCGTCCCGATTATACGTTTCCTCCAGCTTGACGGTGGTTCGCGCAAATTCGTCGTTGCTTAGTAGCCGTTAAACATCGGGGAACGACTTGTCCGTGTCACGATCCCTACAGCGCCAGTATTCCACCCATCCAACAAATTAGGCGGCATCGCATTGACGACGAAGGCAACGATCTCCCTGACCCTTCAGCCTCGAATCGCTTGCTGCGATGCGGCTGCAATGTAGCAATAACGGGTTCCCAAAGCCCGATTCTCGCCTAGACTCGTTTGACGGCGGATCGCGAATGAGAGAGTATAAGAGTAAGACTACGTCTTATATCGACGGAGAAAAAAAGAGAAGCCATGCCAGTGAAGCCCCGGAACACCGCCACCGTCACCTTCTCCCTCCCGCCTGATATGGCCCGGGAGCTGCGGCGGGTGGCGGAGGAGGATGACAGCACGGTGAGCGAACTCCTCCGCGAGGGCTTCCGCCTGTACGTGGAGGAGCGGAAATGGCGCAGACGGGAGCGCATCGAGAGGCTGCGCTCGCGCCCCGTCGCCGAACCAGAAGAGATAAAGGAGGAGCGATCATGAAGAAGCACAAGCGCCCGAAACCCCTGACGCCTGCGGCGCTGTACGCGAGGGTGTCCAGCGACCGGCAGAACGTGGACCTGTCCGTGTCCGCCCAGCTCAAGGCGCTGCGCGACTACGCGGCTAGGAACGGCTACTCCGTCGCTCGCGAGTATGTGGACGAAGCCGAGAGCGGCCGCGTGGCGGACCGGCCGCAGTTCAGAGAAATGATCGAGCAGGGCGGCAGGCCGAAGGCCCCGTTCGACGTGATCCTCGTCTGGAAGTTCTCGCGGTTCACCCGCAAGCGGGAGCACGCCGTGGCCTTCAAGTCGATGCTCAGGCGCAAGGGCATCCGGGTAGTGTCCATCACCGAGCAGGCAGAGGACAGCGCCACGGGCAGGCTGCTCGAGGGCATCATCGAGAGCGTGGACGAGTTCTACAGCGAGAACCTCGCGCAGGAGGTCGTACGGGGCATGCGGGAGGCGGCGTCGCGGGGCTACTTCCTCGCCTCGCGAGCTCCTTTCGGCTACCGGAAGATCAAGGTCGCCGACGGTGCGAAGGAGCGGCCTTCCTTGGAGGTCGACCCTGCCGCGGCCCCGGTGGTGAAAGAGATGTTCGAGAAGTCGCTGCGGGGCACCGGCCTCAAGGACCTCTCCAAGGAACTGAACCGGAGGGGCATCACGAACCGGGGCAGGCGCTGGAGCACGCGCGGGGTCCACTACGTGCTGACCAACGAGGCGTACACCGGAACCGCGGTGTGGGGCAGGAAGTCGAAGGGCGAGAAGTCGCAGGACCCGGTGAGGGTGGAGGAGGCGTGGCCGGCGCTGGTCTCGAGGGATCTCTTCGACGCGGTTCAGAAAGCCATGCGGCAACGTGCTCCGAAGGCGCAGAGACCGGCGCGTGTGGGAAGCCCTTACCTGCTGAGCGGTCTGTTGACGTGCGGGGTGTGCGGCAGGCCGTACACGGCGCAGGGAGCCAAGAGCGGCAAGTTCGCCTACTACATCTGCGGAACGCTCTTCAGGGAGGGCGCGGGCACGTGCAGCGCACGCTACCTGAACGCCCCCAGGGTCGAGGCTTTCGTGGTCGACAAGATCAGGGAGCGGATTCTCGACGAGGATACCATCGTGGAACTGGTGCAGCTTGTGGCCGAGGAGATCGACGCCATGGCCGGCGAACTGTCGGGCAGGTTGGAGACGGTGGAGGCGGAGCTGAAGGACGTGCGGCAGCGTCTCGAAAGGCTCTACGAGGCGATAGAGACCAGCGAACTCACCCTCGAGATCCTGTCTCCCCGCATCATGTCTCTGAGGGACCGCGAGGAGCATCTGGAGGTTGCCAGGGACGACGCCGAGCGACTGCTGGAGCAGCGCAGGGTCGGCCTTCCGGAGGCCGACGAGATCGCGGGGTATGTGGCGGACTTCCGGGAGTTCCTGCAGGAGGGGACCATCCCCGAGCGCAAGGCGCTGATCCGCAACTTCGTGAAAGGCGTCGAGGTGGTGGGAGACGAGGCTACGCTGACGTACACGGTCCCCATGCCGGGCGACGGCTCGACCCGGGAATCGGTGCCGGTTCTTGATTTCGTCAAGTCCGGCCCACCAGCACGTTCCGTACTCATAACTCGGCCCGAGAGAGCCACGTCCGCGGCGTCTCCGCCAGCATCAATAGATGCCGGGGATGATGCGGTACGGCACCTTCTCCTGGTACTCGGCC
>CAZWDM010000003.1:0-60908 GCA_964632415.1 uncultured Dehalococcoidia bacterium
GGACTTATCGAGGTCCAGGCCGGCCGCGCCGAACTTGCCGAATATGCGGTTGATGCCCTTGGAGCGGAGCGCCTCGATTCGCTCACAGACAACTTCCGGCGTGCCTATCAGGGGCAGTATGCCCTCTTCTCTCGCCCGCTTGCCCGCCTCGAGGCGGTCGCGGTCGCGGTGCACCCAATGCCTGTAATTCTCGGGGATGACGCCATTCTTATCGGCGGGGTTGCCCACGCGATAGAACTCTTCATTGATGTGGTCTTCCAGGCCCTTGATGTCATTCTCCGCCTGCTCCATAGTGGGGGCGACGTAGATGTTGGTGCTGACGGGCAGGTCGATGTGCTCGTGAGGGTTGCCGTAGTGCTCCATGCGCTCATGCCATAGGCTGACGACCTGCGGGGTCTGGCCGAGAGTAGTTGTAGGGCCACCTACGATGATTGGCAGGCCGCGCTTCGCTGCGTTATCAACGCTCTCAGGGCTGGTGCTGACGGCGATGTAGATTGGCGGACCGGGTTTCTGAACGGGCTTGGGAATGACCCAGATGTCCTCGAAGTCAACGAACTTGCCTTTGAAGGTAGTCTTTCCTTCCTTCCAGCAGGCCTGCACCACTTCGAGGTATTCATTGAACATCTCGCGGGAATGGCTGATGTCCACTCCGAGGCCGTGAAATTCTTGCGCCTGGTATCCGGCACCCACGCCCAGATTAAAGCGGCCATTCGAAATGATGTCTATGATCGCGCTCTCTTCGGCCACCAGCACGGGGTTGTGGAAGGGCAGCACCACGATAGCGGTGCCGATGCGAGCGTTTTCGGTCTTCGCGGCGACGGCGCCCAGGAACGAGAATATTCCCGAGAGCATGCCGTGCCGGGAGAAATGGTGCTCGCCAAGCCAGATGTCCTGCAAGCCAAGCTTGTCGGCGAACTCGATCTGCTCGAGCGATGCGTCGAAGGCGCGTTCGGCGGTCCAGTCCTTGTGCCAGCGTAGTATGTCGAACATGCCAAATCTCATTAAACGCTCCTAAGGAATTTCAAGGGACATACGCGATTGAGAGCATACTATCCCTACTCCAGTCCTCAACCCAGGCGGCAGAGGATGTTAGATAGTGGGCAGGTTACCTGTTGCGGAGGCGAGGGTCAAGCAGGTCGCGAAGGGAGTCGCCGAACAGGTTGAACGCGAGCACCGTGACCGTAATGGCAAGCCCCGGGTAGAACGCCATCCACCACAGCGGCGTGAACGAAGAGAAGTTGGCGAACGCCAGCATATTGCCCCAGGTTGCCGTGGGTGGTGGAACGCCAGCGCCGAGGAAGCCCAGCCCTGACTCGATGAGGATCGCAACGCCAAGGTGTGCAGTCGCAAGAATAAGGTAAGGGGCGACGCATTGCGGAGCGACGTGACGGAACATAATGCGAAAGTCCTTGGCGCCTATAGCACGCGCGGATGTTACGTATTCCATCTCACGTATCTGCAATGCGACCGATCGGATCACTCTTCCGCCGAATGGCAGGCGCGTTACCGAGATAGCGAGAATTACCGTCCACAAGCTTGGGTCAAGCGCGGAGAGGAGAAGGAGTGCCAGTATGACGTCGGGAAACGCCTGCAGGATTTCAAGGAAACGTTGAAGGATGAGATCGACCTTGCCGCCCGCGTACGCGCTTACCACTCCAATGATAGCTCCGCCTGTCGTGCCAAACAGGACCGCCACGATGGCGACCGTGAGCGTGGTGCGAGTGCCGTAGATTACCCTGCTCAGCACGTCACGCCCCTGCTGGTCGGTGCCGAAGTAATGGTCCGCATTGGGTTCGCCGGACATGTGTGTGAAATCCCCCTTGTGCTCAGGCCAGGGGGCTACGATCGGCGCGGCAACCGCCATCAGAACCAGCAACAGCAGGACAATGGCGCCTGCCGCTCCAAGCGGGTTCTGCGAAACAAATCGTCGCAACCCGCGCCATATGATCTCGGCTCGAGTTCGCTCAGTCTGTCCCGAAATTGTTGGTGCTTCGGTTGATGTCTGCATGTAAGCTCAATGAATCGTTTCGTCTTACTCAGTGCGCCGGAGGTGTCTTTACGAAGGTTCTTTGCTGTCCTTCCGGGCAGGAACGACAATTCGTTTCTCCTAGGAATAACGGATTCTCGGATCTAGCCAGCCGTACGTGATGTCAACGAAGAGATTGGTCAACGTGAAGATGATTCCGTAGAGCAGAACGAGGTTCTGAATCATTACCACGTCGCGCTCTGCTATCGCGCGGATGAGAATTTCGCCGAGTCCCCTGACATTGAAAACCTTCTCCATGGCAACTGAGCCGCCAAGCAGGAAACCCAATATGATGCCGGAGATGGTCAGGACTGGCAGGATCGCGTTCTTGACGGCGTGGCGCATCATTGTGACGCGCTCCATCAGCCCCTTCGCGCGAGCCGTCCTGATGTAGTCCTGTCCGATGACTTCCAAAAGAGAGGAACGCGTCATTCTTGCGATATAAGTTGCGCCGCCGATGCCCATCATCAGGATTGGCGCCCAGACAATTTGCAGGTTCTGAACTGGGTTTTCCCACAATTGGGCAGAGGCAATCGGGGATGCATAGCCGAACTGCACCGCCATAAAAATGACAAGCAACAGGCCAAGCCAGAAACCCGGTATCGCAAGGAACAAAATTGTCCCGACGCGTGTCACATAATCGGCAATAGAGTTACGTTTGAGGGCTCCAATGAGCCCAACAGGGAAACCGATTATCCAGGATAATATGGTTGACCCAATCGCAAGCTCCAGGGACAAAGGCGCCCGCCTCTTGAGCACATCTGCCACAGTGTCGGTGCGGAAGAACGACCTGCCAAGTTCAAGCGTGGCGAGGTCTTTCAGCCAGTTCAGGTACTGGATGTAGAGAGGCTTGTCCAACCCCAGCGCCTCCATAAGGGCTTCCCGCTGCTGAGGTGTGATGCGTGAGACTTCATTGGTGCCGTAGAACGCAAACAGGATATCACCGGGTATGATTCGCAGAACTACGAATATGACCACGGTAATTGCGAGAAGCGTGGGGATTGCGTACAGAAGCCTTCGTATAAGGTAGGTTCCGATCGTCTAATCCTCCGTGATTGGAGCAAGTAGGCAATAGTGGATGGACTAGCCCCGCCCCCAGCATTGACTTGGGGGCGGGAAGCCCATATTAACTCTTTTGCTATCTCGGGAAGTGCGGGCTGTTCTGGTCGAGCCACCAGGTACCCCGGCGTTCGGCGTTATAGATGCCGACGCTGTACTCTCCGGTCTGCCCCTTCACGTACTCCCAGTAGGCATCCGCGAACTCTTCCCAGGCGGCGGTGGCGAACGGAACCTGCTCCTCCAGAAGGAGGTCAAGCTCGTTCACATATTGCTTGCGCTTTGATGCGTCCAGCTCATTGTCTATCTTGTCTAGCAGGGCATCTACTTCTTCACTGCAGAATCCGCCGTAATTCTCGGTCGATCCGCAGCCATACCACGCCCTCATGTATGAAGACGGGTCGCCGAACGGGAAGACCGCATAAGAGACCGCAAGGTCGAAGTTGCCGTCCTGGATGCTCTGAATTGCAACCGGGCCCTCACGCGGCTTCTGCTCAACGTTTATGCCCTGTTCGCTGAGCAACTGCGCGATCAGTGGTCCCCAAACTGCATAGTGCCCTTCAACGGAATAGGTGATGCTCAAGTCCAAGCCATCGCTGTAGCCCGCTTCCTCGAGCAGAGCCTTGGCTTCTGCAAGGTATGGCCCCTTATCAGCAGTGGGGACGCAGGTCGGACGCTGCCTCAGGTCCTCATAAGAGGATGCCCACGGGCTCCACCTGAATACGTAGCCGCAGCCGAATCCGTTGAGCGATACTGTCTTGAACACGCTGTCTTCCATCGCGTCCCTGTCGATTATAAGGTTGATAGCCCTTCGCACGCGGACATCGCTTAGTGGTCCATCTGTGTCCTGCTTCATCCAGATGCCCTGAACGGTCGTTTGTGCGTAGCGGTGCAGTTTCATGCCCTCTGGAGTGTCCGCCAGCCAGTCGTGATACGACTTGGGGTCGAGAACACGTGCATAGTCGGACTTCTTGGCCAGGAACGCCGCAATCTTCGTCTGCGCGTCCGGCATATGATAGACGTTTATGCCGTCCATGTAGGGAAGGTTGGGATTCCAGTAATCCGGATTCGCCTCAATCTTCCAGAACTCTGCGTCCCTGTGTTCCTTGTACCTGTAGGGGCCCGTACCCGGGTAGTCGGGTATGGTACGCAGGTCAGAGTTGTTATCGTCGATCGTCTGCTTGCGTACGATCACGTTGAAGCCGGTCGCGAAGGCGTTGAGTATGTAGTCCGCAGCCCGTGCTTCTTCCAGAACAAGCTTAAAGGTGTAGTCGTCGGGTGCCTGCACTCCGTCAGCCGCAACAGCAGAGAAGAGAGCCTGCCTACGGCTGGAAACATGGTCTGGCGGGAAGATGATGCGGTCGAATGTCGCCTTGACGTCGGCCGACGTCATATCCGCGCCGTCGTGGAACTTGACGCCCTCACGGAGAGGGAAGGTGAAGGTCTTGCCGTCAGAGGAGACCTCCCAGGAGGTGGCGAGGCCCTGTGCGATTATGCCCCTGTCGGGATCGGTTGGATCGTTCATGACCAGAAGATCGAAAAGAGGGCACTGCGGAGTGCAGTTGTTGGTTGTGCCGGACTGGTGTAGATCTAGATGCGGCGGGTTAGCTGCGAAGCCGTATTCGAGCCAGCCGCCTCTCTGTGGACTGTCTTCGGGCGCAGCTAAATAGGTTAGCTCGACATCTGCCACAGGTACTGGTGTGGCAGCGGCGGGAAGGGCCGGCTGTTGGCCTGTGGTGCCTGCTCCTGCTGCCTGCTTTGCAACGGGTGCCGCCGTAGGAGCCGCGGGTGCCGCTTGCTGGGCGGCGGGAGCTGCCGGTGCCGCCGGTTCCGCCTCATCTGCACTGGAGCAGGCGGTGATCGCCATCAATAACACGATGATTGCCAGAAGTGGTATTAGAGTCTCGAAACTTCTCTTAATTCAGTGACTCCTGTCCGGGCTCGGCTACTGTATGGCTATTTCACTTTCACCTATCGTGCTCCACTAAAATCATTGCAATACTAGATACTCTGAATTGCCTCAGCATATAAGGCCTAGCCTCTCTTATGTCAACCTCGTCATCCCGGCTGTTCATACTCAGGCGAGAATTGGCACTGGGCAGCCCTGTAGATATTCGGGAGAGTGATATAATAATTTCTTTTATATGGCTGGAAGGGATGGGCATGTAGTGCTAACCTTTTATTGCCGGGTGCGTTGTATGTGTACACGGCTGTCGAGATGGTGTGGGCTATTGCGTGCAACAGCATTTTCCGTGCAGCGATCAGCGTTAAACCTTGCATTTCCCAATGACGTATGATATAAAGTTATCATTATATAAGTTATGTGTACTTGTAAGCCCGGAATTGGACCCCGGGAGATGACGGAAGTCAGAAGATGAAGACTGAACAGAAGACACAGAAGACGAAAGACAGGACCCGGGACTATGCGGGGGATACCACGGATACCATTCGTGAGTACCTGACCGCGATTGGGCAGCACCCTCTGCTCCAGAAGTCGGACGAAGTTCGCCTTGGCCTAGCCGTTGAACGCCGAATGGAGCTGAAGCAGCGGAGGGAGAGTCTTGGTGAGGAATTCGGCATACTGCCTTCGACGTCCGAGCTGGTTTTCGATGTATATATGGCTTTGCTTGAGCGGCGAGCGACGCTTCTGACCTTTGCAGGTCTGCTAGGATTCGAAATGGACGAAACCGCGACGGTCAGTGATGCACTTGCCATTGTGGAAGTCCGTGACGCGCTCGACGTGCCTATGAAAGCGGGACTGAAGTCTGCAGTTGCGGAGGCGCTCGAAATAAAGGAAGCGGACGCTGTGGCCCAGGTTGCAGCTATCTCTAAGCTTCGCTGGCTGTTGCCGCTTGACGTGATCGGCGCTCTGGACAGTGGAGTGGTTGGAGAATTGCCGGTCGGACTCATTCATGGGGTCGAGGAATGGTGGAAGGTCATCGAGAATGTGGGCAGGGACGCTGGTGAAGAACTGACCAACTCGAACCTGAGACTCGTCGTCAGCATTGCCCGCAAGTACCAGAACCGTGGATTGCCGATGTTGGACCTCGTCCAGGAGGGTAACCTCGGACTGATGCGGGCCGTCGAGAAGTTCGACTCTC
Source organism: uncultured Dehalococcoidia bacterium (assembly GCA_964632415.1). Lineage (GTDB taxonomy): Bacteria > Chloroflexota > Dehalococcoidia > Lucifugimonadales > JADFKI01 > Bin90. The sequence continues at coordinate 6,184 of CAZWDM010000003.1, forward strand.
ACCGGGGGTTCAAGTTCAGCACTTACGCAACCTGGTGGGTGCGGCAGGCTGTGACCCGGGCTCTCGCGGATCAGGGACGTACCATCAGGCTGCCCGTTCACATCGTAGAGCGTCTGCAGCAACTGGGAGGGGCCGAACGGGAACTTCAGCGCAGGCTTGATCGGGAGGCGACACCCGACGAAGTTGCTGATGAACTCGGCTGGACACTGGAGACAGTGGAAGTGTTGCTGCAGCAAAGGCAGCATACCGTGTCACTCGAGACTCCAGTTGGAGAGGAAGAGTCCACGCTTGAGGATTTCATCGAGGATACGGGGGGCTGGGCAACCGACGAGATGGCAATTCGCATGGTAACGCGACAGAACGTGCTGGAGGCATTGCAGGATTTGCCGCCGCGCCTGAGGCTCGTACTTACGCTTCGCTTTGGCTTCTTCGACGACCGACCGCGAACACTCGAAGAGGTTGGGCAGGAACTCGGCGTGACCAGGGAGCGTGTCCGTCAGCTGGAGAGGCAGGCGCTTGACAGGCTGCGTAGCTCCGGTCGCCTGCCTACGCTGGCCGAACACGGGGCAATCTAAAGAATCCAGCCGTGCGAGCCGGCTAACCAAGCAAGCAAGAGGGGCAACCATGCGGTTGCCCCTTTTTATTGTCTGCTCTGCGGTGTTTCGGCCTCTTTTTCCCTAACCGCTCCCAATAACTGTATTTGCTGATGGGCGGGGCCAGTTTCAGCTCATTCAGTATCGTCGGATTGCGGCACCACGAGGACGGGTGTGTTTCCGTGGCGAATCACTGCATCGGTGACGCTCCCGAGCACCCACCGTCCCAACCCGGTGCGGCCCTGTGTGCACATTGCGATGAGGCCGTTAGACTGCCCCTGTGCCAAGTCTACAATCCTGCCGGCAGGGCTCCCCTCCAGCGTCTCCCACTGCACGTCGATGCCGCGACTTTCCTTGATGTTGGCGGACAGCTGCTCCAGGTATTCGTCCGACGCATCCTGTGCCTGCTGAACGAAGTCGTCAGGGTAAGGATAGACTTCCGGGATGGAGCCTGTGTAGATCTGAGATGCCGATGGAATGCAAGTCGTGAGGGTCATTGTCAGCCCGAGCGCATCCGCCACTTCACCTGCAAGCGGAAGGGCGTCTTCCGAGCGAGATGACATATCAAGCGGAACTATCAGGCTTTCGAACGAGGTGTCAGGGAGACTCTCGCCTTCCATAGGATGCACTACGAGCAGCGGCGCCTGGGCGCGGGGAAGGATGGTGCTTGTAATGCTTCCCACAACCATTCGGCGGAGGCCCGATCGCCCGTGCGTGCTCATCGCGACAAGGTCAGGATTTTGCTCTTCGACATATCGGAGAATAACGGATGATGGCGTGCCCATTTCATAGTAGGTGCTGCATTCAATGCCTTTCGACATGAGCCTTTCAGCCACACCTTCAAGATAACCAGACAGGCGCATCTGGTTTCCCTCGCCCCTGACCATTGATTCAGGACCGAACATGTCGGCGTATGGGTCGGCGTCCGCGTGCAGCAGCACGACCCTGGAGCCGAGACGGCTCGCCATCGGGCTCACATAGGCAAGCACGGCCTCTGCGATTTCTGATCCGTCCAGCGGTACTACTATATGCTCGAACACTCAGTCCTTCTCCTGAACTCAATTAGTATGCCGGTTCTTGCCGAGACGACTCAGCCATATATGACTATGCCGGGACTTGAGCACGTGAGCGGCGTTAGTCCCGGCATACATTACGGACAGACTCTATTGTCTCAGAGTCTTGCCGTCACATTAGCTGCCGTTTCCACCCTGAATCGCCATCGTTACCGAGGCAGGATTCATTGGAAGTTCATCCATACGGACGCCCACGGCGTCATGAATTGCATTTGCGATTGCGGCCATTGGAGGTACGATCGAGACCTCCCCGACTCCGCGCACTCCGTAAGGGTGTGAAGGGTTAGCGACTTCCACAATCACGGTATCGATCATCGGCAGGTCCAGCGCAGTCGGCATGCGATAGTCGAGCAGGGAAGAGTTAGCCATTTGGCCATCATCGGTCATGTAATACTCTTCATTAAGCGCCCAGCCGATTCCTTGCACGACGCCGCCCTGGATCTGCCCCTCGACGTAGCTGGGGTGGACGGCCTTGCCCGCGTCCTGCACGGCCGTATAGCGCAGGATGGTGACTTTGCCGGTCTCGGGATCGACCTCGACGTCAACGATATGTGTGGCAAACGCGCTTCCCGGTCCGGCGGGATCAAGGTTTGCTCGCCCGACGACGGGTCCGCCGGTTTCCGCCAGTCGCTCAGCCACCTGAGTGAAGGTTGTACTGAGTTCGGGGTCTGACTTGTGCCGGAACTCTCCGTTCTCGAAGCCGATCTGATCGACGTCAGCGTCCCACATCAGTGCCACGCGCTCTATCATCTGGCGCTTCACATCCTGTGCCGCCTCGAAGCTCGCCCAACCGGTCTTGAACGCGGCTCCACTGCCTCCGGTCATGGAGGTGTAGCCGATGGTCTCTGTGTCGCCGACCTGTGGATTCACATCTTCGACAGGAATGCCCAGAACCTCCGCGAACTGCTGCGCTGCGGCGGGACGGGTGCCGCCTATGTCAACGGAGCCAATAGTCAGGTTGACCGTGCCGTCATAGTTGACATTGGCAGTCGCGCACGCGGCGCCGGCGCCATTCATCCAGAAACCGGTTGCGACACCGCGTCCTCGATTGGGCCCCTCAAGCGGGGTCTGGTAGTGTTCGTGGTTCCTCGCTGCCTCGTTGGTCTCAACGCAGCCGATCACGGGATTCACGACCCCGTAGCTGCGGCGCGTGCCTTCCTTTGCGCCGTTCATGATCCTGAAGTCAAGAGGATCGATGTCTAGCTCGCGGCAGAGGTCATCAATGACCTGCTCCGCTGCAAACGCGGCACCGGGTGCGCCCGGCGCGCGATACGCAGTAGTCTTTGGCTTATTGTTGACGATGTCGTAGCCATCGAGCTGAAGGTTCTCGACATCGTATGGTGAATATATGCAGTTCATCGCGGCGCCGACGGGGGAACCCGGGTACGCTCCCGCCTCATACTTCAGATCAGCCTGGACTGCCGTGAGCTTGCCGTCGTTCGTTGCGCCAATCTTGATCCACATTGAACTACCGGATGTTGGGCCGGAACCCTCCAATACATCGGCGCGGCTCATCGTAACCTTCACCGGATGACCGCTCTTGCGCGAAAGCGCGGCCGCGACCGGTTCGAGGTAGATCGTTGTCTTGCCCCCGAAGCCGCCGCCGATCTCCATAGGCACTACCTTGATACGCGAATGCGGAATGCCGAGGACTGCGGCGGTGCGGTCTCTGATCTGGAAGTGGCCCTGCGAACTGCACCAGACGGTGATTCTGCCGTCCGCCTGCCACCAGGCCGTAGCCGTGTGCGGCTCGATGTAGCCCTGGTGTACGGTCTTCGTCCGGAACGTTTTTTCGACAACGATGTCGGCTTCGTCGAATCCCTTTTCAATGTCGCCGAGCGTCATTTCAGAGTGACTGGCTACATTGCCACTGTAGTCCTCGTGGAGCTGGGGCGCGCCGTCTGCGGTCGCCTCCTCAACTGTCCTTACGGCAGGGAGTACCTCGTATTCCACATCGATCAGCGAAAGCGCCTCCTCGGCTGCGTGTGCGCTCTGAGCCGCAACGGCTGCTATCGCGTGTCCCTTATATAGGACCTTCTCGCCAGCAAGGGTATTATTGCTGAGATGCTTCAGATTTGTAGGCGGCCCTGCAACGATGACACGTGCCTCGTTGGGGGCGTCGGCGAAATCAGCCGAAGTCACCACGGCGAGCACTTCTGGATGCGCTTCAGCCTTACTGGTGTCGATCGATACGATATTCGCGTGAGCGTACGGGCTGCGAAGTACCTTTCCATGCAACATGCCTGGAAGGTTCATGTCAGCGCCATAAAGCGCCTTCCCTGTGACCTTGTCATAGCCATCGTGACGAATCGGGCGGGTCCCGACGACGTTATATTCCTTGGTCGAAAGAACTATGTTCGATGTCATCTGTGACTCGACCTCCATGTTAAATTATGCTGGTGGTTAAATTGCAGGCGCATTGTATCATAAGCCCGCGATTTCTTGGATAATACGACGCTAAGGATCCAACTTGATTCGAACCTATCCTGCCTTGCCTGGACAGGCGCCGACTACGGCAGTCTCTTTGCACGGCATCTTTTGCGCCCGCATGTTTCGCTATGCTATAATCCGTACGCTATTTTTGCGTACGCGTCCGAGTTGGTACGGGCGCCGCACAGGCAAATGAGGTGTGTATATGGCAGCGATGATTGAGATCATTAGCGAAGGCAGCGTTACATCCGCAAAGGGCTACCATGCCGGTGGGACTTATGCCGGACTCAAGACCCAGGAGGACGGTGTTCTGGACCTTGGCATACTGCTGTCTGAAACTCCTGCCAATCTGGCCGCTACATTTTCAACCAACAAGATTCTCTCGCCATCCGTTGTGCTTAGCCGCCAGAGAGCGGAGAGGGGAGTTGCCCGCGGCGTGGTAGCCAATAGTGGCTGCGCGAACTGCTGTGTAGGCGATCAGGGACTGACGGACGCTGCAGAACTGACCGAACTCGCGGCGGCTCATGTGGGCGTCGATGCCGAAGATCTGCTGGTATGCAGCACAGGGATGATCGGTGTGGAACTCCCGATGGCGCTCCTGCGTCAGCATGTAGGCAATGTGAATTTGACAAACAATGGCGGGCATGACTTTGCGAAGTCTATTATGACCACCGATACTCGCCGGAAGGATCTTGCCGTATCGGTCGATCTGGGCGGACGAAAGGTCACTCTCGGCGGCGCGGCGAAGGGCGTCGGCATGATCCACCCTAACATGGCCACTATGCTGGCATTCGTTGCGACCGACGCTCCGGTCGAGCAGTCATACCTGCAGGCCGCACTGAGCAGGGCCGTAGATATTTCCTTCAATATGTGCAGCGTGGATGGTGATCAGAGCACGAATGACACGGTTCTCCTGTTCGCCAATGGGCAAGCCGGTGGAGCGGAAGTTGCGGCGGGTACTCCCGAGGCTGAAGCTTTCGAGGAGGCCCTGCAGTTCGTATGCACGTCGCTGGCGAAGGAAATGGTCCGGGATGGAGAAGGTGCAAAGAAGCTGATCGAAGTAACGGTCAGTGAAGCGATGTCGCCCTCGGATGCCCGTCAAGCCGCCCGCGAGATTTCCACGTCTTCCTTGGTAAAGGCGATGGTTCACGGGAATGACCCGAACTGGGGACGACTCATGATGGCGCTCGGCAAGAGCGGTGCCGAAATGGAAGAACCCAAGATCAGGATGTACATCAACGATATACAGATTGTGGAAGACGGCAAGGCGATTCCTTTCCATCTTGATTCTGTCGTCAGCGCGATGGCTAGCTCTCCGGATGTGCGATTCGACGTTAAACTGGGAATCGGAGACTCGAGTGCGACCGCCTGGGGCTGCGATCTGACCGAAGAGTATGTGACTTTCAATTCCGCGTACAGCACATAGAAGGGCATGTCATCATTGAACAACCCATCGGGAGTGAACGCGGGCAGGGCTGAATCCGAACCGGAAATCGGTGAGTCGGCCGGATCTAACTTCCACCAACTACAGGAGACAGATTTCAGTGGGACGATCGTAGTCAAAATTGGCGGCAGCACCCTTGGCAGTCATGACACCACTCTGCATGATCTCCTGTCCCTTCAGCGGCAGGGCATCAATGCGGTAGTCGTTCATGGAGGCGGGAAGATCATCAGCGACTGGATGGCGAAACAGGGAGTAATGCCGCGGTTTGTGCGGGGCCTGCGCGTTACTGACGCTCCCAGTATTGACATTGTCGTAGCGGTATTGACGGGCCTGATCAACAAGAACCTCGTGGCGTCTATGGTGGAACTCGGCGCTCGCGCTATAGGGATCAGTGGCGCGGACGACGGCATGCTGCGCGCGAAGGTGCGCGATCCCGACCTCGGCCTGGTTGGTGATATCGCGAGAGTTAATGTCGATCCGATTAAGGCAGTGCTGGAATCCGGCTGCATACCTGTGATTGCTCCCGTAGGGGTCAAATTGGGCGACAACGGCGAAGCTTCGCAGACTCTACTGAACATTAACGCGGACACGGCAGCCGGAGAAATCGCGGCGGCTTTGGGAGCCGGCAAGCTGGTCTTTCTGACGGATGTTCAGGGAGTGCTGGACAACACGCGAAGGCTTATTCCGCGACTGACCGAGCGACAGGCAAGAGGTCTCATTAGTTCCAATGTTGCCGCCGGCGGCATGATACCCAAGTTGGAAGCGTGCTTGACAGCGCTGCAATCGGGCGGGGTCTCGCACATAATCGATGGGCGGGAGCCCGCGGCACTCATGAACGTAATTTCGGGTGAAACTCTCGGAACGAGAATTGGATAGATGAAGGTGGGGCGGTTTTATGGCAGGTGACTACCAAAACGGCAGCAACGGTTCGGGAGGAAACGGCGGAGACGGAGACTCCACCGCTGAGTTATATCAATTTTTCGGACAGATAAGCACATTAGCCAAGTGGATTGTCTATGCTGTCGTTGCGATTGTTATATTCTCCCTGTTCGTCTTTGGCCGCAGCGTTTACACCGACTGGCTCTGGTTCGACAACCTGGGCTACCGGGGCATATTCGTCAAGGTTCTTACGACCCGCATAACGCTATTCATCGCAGGTGCGATTACGATGGCGGTCCTGTCGGGTGTGAGCATATTTGTCGCGAATCGAATATCAAGAGGCAGCATATCGCTGCCCCTGCCCGATGACCTGCTAGCGTTCATGAGTCGCGCATTGACGAGCATTAGCGCCGGAGTCGTCGCTATTCTGGCGATAGTCTTCGGGACATTAATGGCGGCGCGATGGGAGATATTCCTGCGCTTTTCGAATGCTGCTCCCTTCGGGAAGGTGGAGCCGGTATTCGGCCAGGACGCAGGCTTCTATGTGTTCACGTTGCCGGTTCTGAGCTTCCTGCAAGGTTGGGTGCTCGGCGTATTGCTGGTGGTCTTGATTGCAACCGTCGCATACTATTTTCTGCGTTTCAGCATGCAAGGGCAGAGCCTCGACTTGACGGTAACCGGCGTCAAAATTCATCTGTCAATCATCGCAGCGCTGGTTATGTTCACCATTGGGTTCGGGCACTGGATTGATAGATGGGACCTGCTTCTATCTGAAGAAGGCGCAGTCTTCGGAGCCGCGTATTCGGATGTGAATGCCCGCATGCCCGCCTTGCTTATCATGACCATTATCGCGGCTGCGGCCGGTCTGTTGATGCTTGCAAACACCTACTTCAGCGGCAGAAGGTTGCTGATTGGGGCGTTCGCGCTCTGGTTCGTTGCAAACATCGTGCTCGGCACACTATGGCCGAACTTGATTCAGCAGTTCACGGTCAATCCAAACGAGTTCGTGCGCGAGGAACAGTTCATCGAGAGAAACATCCAATTTACGCGCAGCGCCTACGGCCTCGATCGCGTTTCGGAGGAATTTTATTCAGCTGAGACCGCTGTTGGCACCGAAGTAATCCAGAATAATCCTCTGACCATCAACAACATCAGATTGTGGGACTACCGCCCGCTTTCCGATGTATATAAGCAGATTCAGATCATCCGCCCCTACTACGACTTCCGCGATGCCGATGTGGACCGCTATGAGATCGGCGGCGAGATCCGACAAGTGCTGCTATCGGCACGCGAGGTTGCGCCGGAAAAGCTTGACGAAGGAACTCGAAACTGGACGAACACGCGCCTCGTTTATACCCACGGAATGGGTATCGCGATGAGCCCTGTAACCGAATTCACCGGAGAGGGCAGGCCGGTCTTCTTCGCGAAGGACATACCGGCAGACGGCGTGATCCCCATACAAGCGGCGGACGGAGAAGGGTCGCCGGAAATTCTGGTCACCAACCCGCGCATATACTACGGTGAGAATACGACCGAATACATAATCGCGAACACGCTACAGGACGAGGTCGACTACCAGACTGAGAGCGGAGATCTGTTCCGGACGAACTACGGTGGTCACGGTGGCGTCCGCATGTCGTCCATCTTCCGGCGAATGGCATATGCGTGGCAATTTGCGGACGTTAACATACTTATAAGCGGACAGATTACCGGAGAGAGCCGTCTTCAATACAGGCGAGCCATTCAGGAGCGCATCCATACCGTCGCGCCGTTCCTGCTGCTCGACCAGGACCCGTATATAGTGGCTGCTGAGGGAGGCCTGTTCTGGGTGCAGGACGCATACACTCACACGGACAGATACCCCTATTCGGACCCGTTCGGCGAGGGTCTGAACTATATGCGGAACAGCGTGAAAATTACGGTCGACGCCTATACGGGCGACCTTCGCTTCTATGTCTGGGACGAGAGCGACAGCATCATTCGTACCTATGCCCGCATATTCCCGGACCTTTTCCTCTCGCAGGATCAGATGCCGGAGTCGCTGCGGTCACATGTCCGCTATCCTCAGGACTTCTTCCGCATACAGGCAGAAAAGTACGTTCGATATCACATGCAGGAGCCGCAAAACTTCTACAACAACGAGGACTTGTGGGCCGTTGCAGAGGAGAAATTTGGGCAGGGAGACGCCCTCCAGCTCGTTGAGCCATACTATGTGATAATGAAGCTGCCTGGCGAGAGCAAGGAAGAGTTTGTTTTGCTCCTGCCCTACACGCCAAACGAAAGGCAGAATCTTATCGGCTGGCTTGCGGCGCGGAGTGATGGCGAGAGCTATGGCAATCTCATCGCCTATAACTTCCCTAAGGATAGGCAGATCGACGGACCCGCGCAGATCGAGGCCCGTATCGACAATGATCAGGACATATCCGCATGGCTCACGCTGCGCTGCACCTCTGGATCGGAGTGCCTGCGCGGAAACCTGCTTGTTATCCCGGTCGGAGAGGGCATTCTGTATGCGGAGCCGGTGTATATCCGCGCCGAAGGAGTGAACTTCCCCGAGTTGAAACGGGTTATCCTGGCAACCGGCGACAAGGTTGTTATGGAAGACTCGCTGAACGAGGCGCTCAGTGCGCTCACCGGTTCGGCATCATTCGTGACCGACGCTGAGGCTGATCGCCCTGCGGACGCACCGCCTCGACCTGCGCCATCGGGCGGTCCTGTGGAATCAACGGTTGAGACTCTGCAACAAGCAATAGAGGACGTGAAGCAAAACCTCGCCGAGTTGGAGGAGGCTCTCGATAATCTCGCTGACTCGCTCACGAACCAGTAGCCCTATCGATGGATAGTAAGAGTGTGGTGCCATTGAAGGGCGCGGCACGAGGGCTGAGAGTTCGGAAGGCTACCTCTGAATAACCTGAACCTAAGCATCCAATTGTATGGAGGATATAAATGACATCAGCGGCAGAGTGGAAAGAAAAAGAAAGTCAGTACTATATTCACGCTTTCAATCGCCAGCCTATGGTGATCGAGCGCGGTCAGGGTGTTCGTGTCTGGGATACCGAAGGCAATGAATATCTCGATTTTACAGCCGGCCTTGCGGTGAACAATCTCGGACATTGCCATCCGGTAGTTACCGAGGCGATCCAGAGGCAAGCCGCAACGCTTGTGCAGACGTCCAACCTGTTCTACACGACGCCACAGCTGGAGCTTGCCGAGGCGCTTGTCGAGAACAGCTGCATGGACAAGGTGTTCTTCTCCAATAGCGGCGTCGAGGCGAACGAAGGAGCAGTCAAGCTGGCGCGCAAATATGGCAGGCTGCATCGCGATGGCGCGCAGGATGTCATTACAGTGCTGAACTCGTTCCACGGCCGCACGCTGGGTATGATCGCCGCGACCGGCCAGCCCGCCTACCAGCAGGCCTGGCTGCCTCTGGCAGAAGGCTACAAGAATGTCCCTTACGAGGACTTGGACGCCGTGCGCGAGGCGACGACAGACAACACGGCAGCGATCATGGTAGAGGTCTTGCAGGGCGAGGGTGGCGTCAACGTGCCGTCCGAAGGCTATCTGAAGGGCCTGCGCGAGTGGTGCGACGAGAACAACATCCTGCTGATCTTCGACGAAGTGCAGACCGGGATGGGGCGGCTCGGCAGCCTGTGGGGTTACGAGCGGTTCGACGTCGAGCCTGACGTGATGACGTCTGCAAAGGGTCTGGGCAACGGTGTGCCGATCGGCGCCTTCCTGTGCAAGGACAGCTGCGACGTGCTGGAGCCCGGCGACCACGGCAGTACCTTCGGCGGCAATGTGCTCACCACTGCAGCCGGCAACGCAACGGTGCGCTACATGGTGGAGAACGATGTGCCCGGACACGCTCGCAGGGTGGGCGCATATCTCGAATCGAAGCTCGAGGAGATGAGGAACAGCCGGCCGGATGCTGTAAAAGGCTACCGCGGTATGGGTCTGCTCATCGCGCTGCAGCTGCAGAACCCGATTGCGCCGGCAGTGGTCGCAGCCGCCAACAACGAAGGCGTGCTGCTTAACCCCGTGCTTCCCGATGCCATTCGCTTCATGCCGCCACTCATCATCACCGAGGCGGATGTGGACGAATGCATGGACAAGCTGAATCGCGCAATTGATGTCGCGATGGCAGGCTAAACACGTCCATAGTGTGTTGACGGCATGATATTGATCTTGGAGTCCCGGAACCATCAATGAACTGGCGCGAACTAAAGGACAACGGCATCACGGAAGTCGCCGGAGCGGTCTCCGGCGGTCTTGACAGCTGTACGGTGACGCACTGGCTGAAGAGCAAGGGCTTCGCCGTACATTGCTACACGGTCGATTTAGGGCAGCCCGACGAGGAGAGTCTGGACGCTGTAAAGTTCCGCATGCTTGGCAGCGGTGCAGAGAGCGCCCAGATCATTCCCGGTCAGGAGGCTCTTGCGGAGGCCGGTCTGAGAGTCATCCAGTCGCAGGCACGCTACGAAGGCGGTTACTGGAACACCACGGGTATCGCACGCCCGATTACGGTCGGCGCAATGCTCCCGGAGATCCGGTCTCAGGACATAGGCGTGCTATTTCACGGAGCGACGGGGCGCGGCAACGACCAGGTTCGCTTTCAACTTGCCGCCAACACGCTGCATCCTGAGCTGCGGGTTTACGCACCCTGGCGCGACCCTGAGTTCGTGCAGCAGTTCCCCGGCCGCCAGCAAATGCTCGACTACTGCGAGGCAAACGACCTGCCAATAAGGCCGTCACGCGAATCGCGCTATTCCACGGACGCCAACTTCCTCGGCTTGACCCATGAGGCGGGCGATCTCGAGGATGTGGAAATATCGCCCGTCTTTGTCGAACCGGGTATGGGAGTTTGGCCGTGGGACGCGCCGGAAGAGTCCGAGATCGTCACCATCCGCTGGGAAGAGGGAGTTCCAGTCGGCCTGAACGGTAGCCCGCACGGACTCCAGGAGATCTTTCAGCAGGCAAACAGGGTTGCCGGAGCGCACGGTGTGGGTATTGGCACCCATGTGGTGGAGAACCGCTTCGTTGGCGTGAAGTCGCGCGGCATCTACGAATCTCCGGGGATGGAGCTTTTGGGCCGCAGCTACGAGTACCTGTTGCAGTTTATTCTTGACCGCCGTGCCCGCGAACTCTTCGACTACCTGTCCGGTGTGATAAGCCTTCAGATCTACCAGGGTTACTGGCTTGACCTTGCGACGACATCGGCGCTCGCGGCCCTGGAACCGATGACGCGACTAGCCTCCGGCACGATCTCCGTAAGGCTCTTCAAAGGCAGCATTTTCTTTGACACCGCAGAGGACACACCGGAAGCGATGCCGCATTCACTCTACACCGACGACTCCTCGATGGAGGCTATGGGCACTTATGACCACTCGGATGCTGAGGGCTTCCTGAAGGTGCTAGGCATATCTTCCAAGAATGTCGGAACTCGGCAGTACCCCCATTTGGGCAGGTAGGGCCGGACTTCATAAGGATCGCCTTCTCTGGAAGGGGTAGCAGGTACTAACTCATGACACTAACTTCCTCAGAGACACGCAATCAGATGACGAATCTCGTGCGCGAGTTCGTCCGGCGCGATGTCGAACCGGTTGCGAGTCACTACGAGAACGAGGACATCTACCCGCAAGACCTTGTGGACAAGATGGCGGAGATGGGCCTTTTCGGCATCATGATTCCGGAGGAGTACGGCGGACTTGGGCTCGATTACACGACATTCGCCCTGATCTTCGAGGAGTTGAGCAAGGGCTGGATGAGCCTCACCGGTCCAATTGGCACTCACCACATTCTCGCGTATGTCATATCTACCTACGGCACAGAGGAGATGAAACACCGATTCCTGCCGAAGATGGCGGAGGGCGTCATTCGCGGGGGCCTGGCGCTGACAGAGCCTAGGGGCGGCAGTGACATGCAGAACCTCGAGACGTCCGCTGTGAAGGATGGCGAGGAGTATGTCATAAACGGCAATAAGATGTTCATCTCGAATGGCGCGAACGGCAACGCTTTTGCCGTGTTGGCTCGCACCGACAAGACGGCGGAACCTCCACATCGAGGAATCAGCTGCTTCGTCGTCGAAAAGCCGGCTGCCGGTTTCTCCGTAGCTCAGAAGCTGGACAAGCTCGGTTACCGCGGTATAGACACCACGGAGTTGGTATTCGACAACGTCCGCGTCCCAACGGAAAACCTGGTTGGCGGAGTTGAAGGGCAGGGCTTCCGGCAGGTGATGAGCGGTCTGGAAGGCGGGCGCATCAATGTCGCGGCGCGCGCAGTCGGCGTTGCGACGGCGGCCTTCGACGCAGCCATCAAGTACGCTCAGCAGCGCGAGTCATTTGGGCAGCCGATCGCGCAGCACCAGGCGATCCAGCTGAAGCTGGCGGAGATGGCTACCGAGATAGAGGCAGCGCGCCTTCTGACTTACGAGGCTGCCCGCAAGAAGGACTCGGGAGAGCGCGTTGACCTGGAGGCGGGTATGGCTAAGCTGTTCGCAAGCGAAATGTGCGGCAGAGTAACTATGGAAGCCATGCGCATCCACGGGGGATACGGCTACATCAAGGACTACCCGCTGGAACGCTACTACAGGGATGCCCCGCTTATGATCATTGGCGAAGGGACCAACGAGATCCAGAAGCTGGTAATCGCCCGAAGACTGCTGCAGAAGTACCAGATCTAGTCTGCCGAATTCCTCGGAAGTTGAAGCAGGAAAGAAATTATGATTCACGACGGTAGAGATTCGTTCGGCGGTTACCTTGAAGACTTCAATGCCGGTGATATTTTCAAGCACTGGCCCGGCAAGACCATCACGGCGATGGACAACCACCTGTTCACTCTGCTGACGATGAACACGAACCCGCTCCACTTCGACGAACACTACATGAAGGATCACCCGCACGGGAAGATCCTCGTAAATGGCATGTTGGTCTTCAGCCTCGTTGTCGGCATCAGCGTGCGCGACACTTCCGGCAAGGCGATTGCGAACCTCGAATACGAGAACGCCACCCATGATGGCCCCACCTTCGAGGGCGACACCATCTACGCCGAAAGCGAAATCCTCGAAGTGCGCGTCTCGAAGAGCCGTCCCGACCGTGGCATCGTGTACATGGAGTCGAGAGGCATAAACCAGCGTGGCGAGCAGGTGCTGACGCTCAGGCGCCGCTTCCTCGTGCAAAAGCGTCCGGTTGCATCCGGGGCTGTTGCGGCTCAATCTGATGACTAGCCTCGGCGGAATGCGGGAGGTATCGTCAGCCTACACCGTCTCCATCCACTATGACCGCAGGCTGTATCGCCAGGACATCGCAGGCTCAATCGCTCACGCCCGAATGCTCGCAAAGCAGGGAATCATCACCGGGGACGATTCGAGCGCAATCATCCAGGGATTGCAGGAAATCCGCGATGAGATCGAAATCGGCGATTTTGCCTGGCGGCCCGAACTCGAAGACATCCACATGAACATCGAGAGCCGCCTGCACGAGAAGATTGGCGACGCGGCGGGCAGGCTCCATACGGCACGTTCACGCAACGACCAGATCGCCCTCGACGTGCGGATGTTCACCAAGGACGCGATCGCAGAGATTCTCTCCGCAATTCATGGCTTGCGATCATCGCTGGTCGAGCAGGCAGAATCCAACGCGGATGTTGTAATGCCCGGCTACACGCATGTGCAGCGTGCGCAGCCGGTGCTGTTCGCCCATCACTTGCTCGCATATTTTGAGATGCTTGGTCGCGACGCCGACCGCTTCCGCCAGGCTTTTGACCGTGCAGACGTCATGCCGCTCGGGAGCGGGGCGCTGGCGGGACTCCCGTACTCAATTGACCGCGAATTTGTGGCACGAGAACTCGGCTTTGCGCGAATTTCGCGAAATAGCATGGATGCCGTAGCCGACAGGGATTTCCTGCTTGACTTCCAATCGTCATCATCCATCTGCATGATGCACCTCTCCCGAATGGCGGAGGAGCTAGTCCTGTGGTCGTCTGACGAGTTCGCTTTCATTCGTCTCAGCGAGGAGTACACAACCGGAAGCAGCATCATGCCGCAAAAGCGCAACCCGGACTTCGCGGAGCTTGCTCGTGGCAAGACGGGTAGGGTGTACGGTAGCCTGATGGCGCTGCTTACCTTGATGAAGGGTTTGCCGCTGACGTACAACCGCGACATGCAGGAGGACAAAGAGGGCTTCTTCGACACATACGACACCTTGCTCGCCACCCTCAAGATCTTTGCGGATATGATTGCGAAGATGAAGATCGTTCCCGATCGGATGAGGGAGGCGGCGCAAGGCAGCTATGTGCTGGCAACGGACATCGCAGACTACCTTGTGGCCAAGGGTATGCCCTTCCGCGAGGCTCACGGAGTGGTCGCCCGCCTGTCCGACTACGCGGTCGATCGCGGCGTTCAGTTTGAGCAGCTCAGTCTTGACGAGTACAGGGGCTTCTCCCCAATGTTCGATCAGGATGTTCTCAATATCAGCGTAGATTCGTCAGTCGCTGCCAGGGATGTTCCTGGTGGCACCGCGTTCGACCAGGTGATGCAGGCAATTGCCGATGCAAAGTCGCAGCTGGAGGCCTAATATGAACGCTGAACGACGTATAAAGATTGCGCCATCGATTCTGTCCGCCGATTTTGGCAGGCTCGGCGAACAGGTCGCAGAGGCGGAGCAGGGTGGGGCGGACGCAATTCACATCGACATAATGGACGGCAACTTCGTCCCCAACATTACGATGGGACCGATGATTGTCGATGCAATCCGAAGCTGGACGAGCCTCCCCTTCGACCTGCACATGATGGTTGAGGCGCCGGAGCGCTACATCGACGACTTCGCGAGCGCCGGGGCGGACATTATCACAGTCCACGCCGAGGCATGCAGGCACCTGCATCGCACCGTCCATCAGATACGGGAGGCGGGGAAGAAGCCTAGCGTCGCTATCAGTCCCGCGACGCCTGTAGCCGCAATCGAAGAGGTCATATCCGATCTGGACCAGGCACTGGTAATGACGGTCAACCCCGGCTTCGGAGGTCAAGCATTCATTCAGTCGATGCTCAGCAAAATCAGCCGGGTACGAACCCTGATTGACGAGCGCGGTCTGTCAACTGACTTGCAGGTGGATGGCGGCATCAGCGCCTCCACAGCAGCCAGCGTAGTTCAGGCAGGCGCGAATGTGCTTGTCGCGGGCTCAGCCGTGTACAGCGACCGCATGAGTGTCGCCGAGGGAATTTCTGCGATCAGGGCGTGCTGCGTCTAGCCGGAGTGCCGATTACGCCAACGCCCGCCTTGCTGCGTCCAGAGTGGCCTGAATATCTTCATCGCTGTGCGCGACTGAGACAAACATCGCTTCGAACGGCGAGGGCGGCAGATAGACCCCCTCTTCGAGCATCCTGTGGAAGAAACGACCAAAACCCTCCCTGTCCGACGCTGACACGGACTCCCAGCCGGTAACTTCCCCGGCGTTGAAGAAGAGAGTCATCATGGAACCCACGCGATTGATTCGCAGCGGAACTTCAGCGTCGGCGAACACCTCTTCAAGGCCTGCTGCCAGAGATGCGGCCTTCGCGCCGAGAGAGTTGTACACGCCTGGCTCTTGAAGCTGTCTGAGTGTTGCGATTCCCGATGCCATTGCAACCGGATTGCCCGAGAGAGTTCCTGCCTGGTACATCGCTCCGAGGGGCGCAACGGTCTCCATTATCTCCGCGCTGCCGCCGTAAGCGCCTACGGGCATCCCCCCGCCAATAATCTTGCCGAGACAGGTGATGTCGGCGTCGATGCCATATCGTTGCTGGGCACCGCCAAACTCGATGCGGAAACCCGTGATAACTTCGTCGAATATCAGCAATGAACCGTGCCTGCTGGTCAGATCGCGCAGCCCCTGCAGGAAGCCTTCCTGTGGTGGAACTACGCCCATGTTGCCGGCAACCGGCTCCACGATGACGCATGCAATTTCATCCGGGAACGAGTCGAAGTGTGCCTCGACGGAAGCAAGGTCATTGAATACGCCGAGGAGCGTGTCCTGTGCGAACGACTCGGTAACGCCCGCGCTGTCAGGGACGCCGTGCGCCAGTGCCCCCGATCCTGCGGCAACGAGCAGGGCGTCGGAATGCCCGTGGTAGCCACCTTCGAACTTAACGATCTTTGAACGGCCTGTGTAAGCTCGCGCCAGCCTCAGGGCGCTCATGGTTGCCTCGGTGCCGGAATTGACGAAGCGCACCTTGTCCACTGAGTCGAATGCGTCAACCACGATCTGCGCAATCTCGTTCTCGCGTTCCGTGGGCGCGCCGAAGCTTGTGCCGTCAGCTGCTGCCTCGGTTATGGCCGCTACTACTTGCTCATTCGCATGTCCAAGAATGAGCGGGCCCCACGAGCAAACGTAGTCGATATACTCGTTGCCGTCCGCATCCCAGACTCTGCTGCCCGCACCTTTAGTAAGAAATAGCGGATTGCCGCCAACGGCTCCCCAGGAGCGCGCCGGGCTGTTCACGCCGCCGGGAATTACGCTTCGGGCAGTCTCGTACAATTCCGTGGATCGTTCTCGGTTCAAAGTTCTACCTCACTCCTAATCCTGATTTGCCAGCGCCTATCATATCATCCGATCATTACGAGGTGCGACTTTGCCCTGAATACCGTGCGCGGTGTACACTTTCCTGTGAACTCCGACCCAAATCACACACGGTGAATGCATGAAGATAACCGGCATCAAGACACACATATTCTCCTCGCAGCATCGCAACGCCAAGCGCAACTGGTTGATACTGAGGCTGACCACGGATGAGGGCATTGAAGGTATCGGCGAAGCCTCGATGCTCAGCTACGATCCGACGGTAGCATCTATCCTCGAGCAGTGGACGGAAGCATATCTCGTTGGCAAGAATCCCATGCACCACGAGGTTCACTGGACGCGGATGTACCAGGACAACCTGGGAAGAGGCGGCAGGCTGTTCGGCACGGCACTGTCCGGCATCGACATTGCGCTCTGGGACCTGAGAGGAAAGGCGCTCGGTGTACCCGTGTATGAGCTGCTTGGCGGCCCCTACGCGGACCGAATCCGCGTTTATGCGAATGGCTGGTACACCAATCCCGGTACGCCTGAGCAGAACGCCGAAGAAGCGCTTAGAGTGGTCGAAATGGGTTACACGGCGATGAAGTTCGACCCATTCGGTCAGCACAACTACGTCACAATATCGCCGGAAGAAGCCCAGCTCGCTGAAGACAGAGTCGCGGCAGTGCGTGCGGCAGTCGGGCCGAACGTCGAGATTCTGATCGAGGTCCACGCCAAGTTCAATGTCTATACAGCAGTCCATCTCGGCAAGCGATTGGAGCAGTATCGGCCATTCTGGTTCGAGGAGCCCGTTTCTCAGGAGAATGTGTCCGAAATGAAGCAGGTGCGGGATAACGTGAACATCCCCATTGCCACCGGAGAGCGCCTGTACACCAAGTTCCCATTCTTCGAGCTCGTGAAGAATGAAGCGGTTGACATCCTGCAGCCTGACATGTGCAATGCCGGCGGCATCACCGAACTCAAGAAGATTGGCGCAATCGCCGAGCCACAGCACATCATGATGGCGCCGCACAACACCAACGCGGCTGTCGGTACGGTGGCGAGCTTCCATCTCGATGCTGCGATGCCGAACTTCCTCATTCAGGAGTACCACGCGGAGTTCTACGAGCCGCACTATTTCGAAGTCTTCGATGGACTACCGCGCCAGAGGAACGGCTATGTTGAGTTGCCAGAGGGACCCGGGCTCGGCTTGACCTTCAACGAGGATGTTGCCAATGCCCACCCGTATATCCCGCTGGGACACAGTGAGCGGGGCATCTAGCAGAGACGAACGCAGAATAAGCACTGAGGCGGTCCGAAATGAAGATACTTGGCATCGAAACTTCCTGTGATGAGACGGCGGCGGCGGTCATTGAAGATGGAGAATACATCCATTCCAATGTGGTCGCGTCCCAGGCCTCGCTGCACGCGCAGTACGGCGGCATCGTTCCTGAAATCGCCTCTCGCCAGCATATGATCACAATAATGCCGGTTATTCGGCAGGCCCTTGACGAGGCATCGCTTGAGGCCAGCGAACTTGACGGCGTCGCGGTCACGCACGGCCCCGGCCTTGCCGGATCGCTGCTAATCGGCGTGAATGCGGCCAAGGGATTCGCCCTTGCCAATGATTTGCCATTCATAGGTCTCAACCATCTGGAAGGCCATGTCTATGCCGCGTGGCTTGAAGAGGGAGTAAACCCGGAGGCCTCGCCGGGCTTTCCACTCATGTGCCTCATCGCGTCGGGAGGCCACACCGACCTGATACTGATGAAGGGGCACGGCGACTACACGCTCATTGCCCGAACGCGAGATGATGCGGCAGGTGAGGCGTTCGACAAGGCGGCACGTGCTCTGGGTCTAGGATTCCCCGGCGGTCCGGAGATACAGCGGGTTGCCGAGCACAGCATTGGAGGCGAGCCGCGCTTTCCGCGTCCCGTCGTCAGGGACTCGCTGGACTTCAGCTTCAGCGGCCTGAAGACGGCAGTGGCACGTCGTGCGGAGGAGTACGGCATTTATCCGCCATCTGACGAATCTCCTCCCGACGCACAGCAGGTCTCCAATGTAGCCGACGCCTTCCAGGAAGCAGTAGTCGACTGCATGGTGCAGCGCACAATCGAGGTGGTGAAGCGTTATTCCGTGAAGGGCGTGATTCTCGGCGGTGGTGTGGCGGCGAACAGCCACTTGCGTCAGGAGATGCACAAGCGCGTTCCGGTTGAGGTAGTGGTGCCGCGCCCCGGGCTCTGCACTGACAATGGCGCGATGATGGGAGCTGCAGGCTACTTCCATTTCCGTGACGGAATTCGGTCCCAGTGGGATGTCGATGTGGTGCCGAATCTGAAGCTGGGGTGAGCAAACAGGACGGATGCCATGCGAGAGGCTAATGTCTCTAGCGTGGTGAGAATGTACTCGCTCTGGCGAATTGCGGCTTGTTCCGCTCGTCTTTCAGTTCGAATAGCCGAGTGACTAGCGCTTCGGCGCGCGGCTGGTCGTCGTTGCCATTCAGCGGGCACTGGATTTCCGCCCCTCCGGCTTTGAAGACCAGCGCATGCTCTCCACGAGAAAGAACCCGGTCCACTATCAGATAGACCCCCATAAGGGCAACGATTCCGGCAGCTACAAGCGACAGAGTCTGGTTTTCGATTACACGCCAAAGCATCGCCGCGACGAAGAATGCCAGCACTGCCCAGATGTAGGCGCTGTAACCCTCGACAGACTGCCGGGTAATCTCGACGGCGTTGATGTCTTCGATTGCTGCATACGATGTCTTCCGGTTCGCGCCGGAGCCACTGACATGAATGACTCGCCTGTCGGTGAGGAGCAGGACGCTCTGGCCGGCACGTCCGGCCTTTTCGTCTTGCCCTGTTCCCAGGGACTCCTGAACTTCCTCGCCTTCCATCAGTCTGACGTCAGGCGACGTGCCCTGTAGCCTCTCCGCCTGCTTTGACTTGGTAAGTAGCATCTGCGCTCCGTGCCTATTGAGTTGAACTACGCTCCGGCTCCGACGAAACTGGAGCGCCTTACTCCCCCCGGTCCGCCCGCTCATCGACGTAAACCACTCCGTCCTTCATCACATACCGGACTGCCTTGCCCCTCTCCAGTATGGAAATGTCCTCCAGTGGGTCGCCTTCCACAAGTATGAGGTCTGCCCTCTTGCCCTCGGCGATGGTGCCAATATCAGACTCCAGGCCGACGCATCTGGCGGCATCGCCGGTCGCGGCTACTATCGCCTGCATAGGCGTCATGCCCGCCTCCACGAGGCAGCTGAGCTCGTGGGCGTTGTTTCCGTGCTCCCAACCGCCTTCGTCCGTTCCTGCCGTGACCGTAACGCCGTATTCGAGCGCCAACTCCAGGCTCTTGACATGGTGCTCCCGCAATGCCGCGGCGCGCGCTCTGCCGTGTGGCGTCCCGTGGACGGCGTGAAATGTGTAAACCCCGTATGTTGGCGTGAACACGATGCCCTTCTCAGCCATCATCTCCAGCAACGGGGGGTCTTCGTCGAGATACGTGCCATGCTCAATCGAGTCCACGCCCACCTCGATCGCCATGCGGAGTCCTTCGCCGCCGAGCGCGTGGCACATCACGCGCTTGTCACGCTTGTGCGCTTCATCGACAAGAGCCTCGAGCTCGTCCCGCTCGAATAGGACGTTCTTCGGTCCGAGACCAGCGGTTGAACTTGCGCCGCCGGTGGTGGCTGTCTTGATCACATCCGCGCCGGCGCCTACCATCTCACGCACTTTGGCGCGCATCGCAACGGGACCGTCGGCAACTCCCCAGGGCAGACCAGAATCTTCACCGGCGGGCGGCCTGTAGCCCAGCGGGCTGATCCTGTCTCCCATTCCCCCGGAGGGCGTGATGAATCCCAGTCCCACCAGCAGCCTTGGGCCGGGCACCAGCCCTTCGTCCACCGCCATGCGGAATCCAGCATCCAGTCCCCCAGCATCGCGGACGCATGTGTAACCCGTATTCAATGTCTGGTCAAGCACGGAGGCGATCCGCAGGTGTCGTGTGCTGCGGGGCTCGGTGATGCCCCAACGACTCGCGATCTCATAGCTGAATGACGCGAGGTGGTCGTGAGTGTCAATAAGCCCGGGCAACAGGGTCAATCCGGTCGCGTCGATCGTCTCCGTTCCTTCGGGAATCTGCACGGAATGGGCGCTCCCTGCCGCTACAATCGACTCGCCCTCAATCAGGACAGCAGCATCGGAGAGCGGTGCCGCGCCGCTGCCGTCAATCATCGTTGCGCCTACGATCGCTTTCATGCCTGCCTCCTTAATGCCGGGATGCCTAACTGCATTGATGATAACACTTCTGCATCCGCACCTCATGGAGTCTGTGGAAATTGATGGACGAAGCACATCCGCTGTGCTATTCTCCAACCTGTTCTTACGAACCAAACACATACATAGGAGCTCTGCATGGAACGTCCCATTCTCAAGCCGGTAGGCACTCCCGCCGAGGAACTGGACACCCCGGCGCTAGTCCTCGATCTGGAAGTACTGGAAGCAAATATCGAGCGGATTCATTCTGGCTTCAGGGAATCTGATGCCAAGCTTCGCCCGTATGTCGAGACTCATCGCTGCCCAGCGATCGCTCACAAGCAGATTGCCGCCGGAGGAACCGTCGGTGGAGTTGCGGTTGCCAGCGTCGGGGAAGCGGAAATTTTCGCTCAGAACGGCATCTATGACTTCCTCGTGGTCAATGAAGTCGTTACGGCGCCCAAGATTGCGCGACTCTGCGCTCTGGCACGGCAGGCGACAGTCACAGTCGCCGCCGACAGTGCGGAAAACGTGCGAATGCTCTCTGAATCTGCAAGCAGCAGCGGTGTCACACTGAATGTAGTCGTTGACATCAACTCAGGGCAGGCCCGGGGTGGCGTTGCGCCGGGCAATCCGGCAATCGAACTGGCTCGTGAAATTGCCGGTGCGGAATCCCTGTCATTTGCCGGCCTGCTTAGCCTGGATGACGACGATCTGGGGAACGATGTTGACGTACTCTCAGAGAGGTCCCGTCATCGGATACAGGGAACACTGGACGCCCGCGAGGCACTGGAAAGTGAAGGCATACCGGTAGGTACGGTGTGCATAGGCGCGGCGCAACCTCATTTTGCGGCCGAAATGAGCGGAGTAACGGAAGTGCTTAACGGCGTGTATGCGCTCATGGACGAGCGACACAAGGCATTCCTCCCTGATCTTCAGCCGGCGGTAAGAGTGTTGGCCGCCGTGACCAGTCTGCCTGAACCGGGAACGGCAATTCTGGACACCGGTCGCAAGGCAATGGGCGACGATTACGGCTTTCCAGTCATTGATGGCAGGGGAGAGCTGGACATCGTATCCATGAGCGCGGAGCACGGCAAATTGCAGTGGGCGGACGGCGCCGATGTAGGGCTGAACCTGGGTGACAGAATCAGGTTTACGCCGATGGATGTCGGCTCGTGCATCAACGTGTACGACTACATTCAGGCCGTGCGAGACGGCAAATTGGAATCCTTACTCGCCATCTCGGCCCGCGGACTGTACCGATAGGCCCAGGCCCATACTAACTGAACATAAGGGAGCGCACTGATGGAAAATTACCGTCCCGCGACAGGAACCGATATTGCAGACCTCGACACGCCGTGCCTGCTAATTGACCTGGACATGCTGGATCACAACTTTGGGTTGATAGCCGAAACCTACCGCGATACCGAGTGCAAGATGCGGGCGCACATAAAGAACCTGAAGTCTCCGATGCTCGCGCATATGCAGATTCGCGCCGGAGGAACGGTTGGTGGCGTCTGCGCTGCAAAGGTTTCCGAGGCCGAAGCGATGGTGGATGGCGGAATAGACGATATCCTCATTCCGAATCAGGTCGTTACGCCTGACAAGATTGCCCGCCTGTGCTCTCTGGCAAAGCAGGCAACGATGATGGTCGCTGCCGACAACACCGATAACTTGCAGGCTATTTCTGACAAGGCAAGTGAGATGGGTGTGTCCATCGGCGTGGTGATCGAAGTGGACACCCAGATGGAGCGCGCCGGCATCCGGGCCACGGAACAGGGAGTCGTCCTCGCGAAGGTCGCCGACTCACTGCCAGGCATCGATTTCAAGGGCGTGATGAGTCACCAGACTCTCCCCGGTTTGCCCGATCGCGAGACCCGATTCATCGAGGGTCCTAGATTCATCCAGAAGACACTCGACGTCAAGGAAGCGATAGAGGCCGAAGGCATTCCGGTAGAAGTAGTCTCGGCCGGAGAGAGCTGGACTTATGACATTTGCCCGACCATTCCCGGCGTAACCGAGGTAGAAGGCGGCACATACGCGCTGATGTCGCATGCTTACGCCTACATGGAGGACTTCGAATTCGCGGGGAGGATTCTCGGCACGGTCACCAGCACACCCCGTCCCGGCGTTGCAATCGGTGATACCGGTTCCAGGTGTCTCGCGTCCCCGAGCGGCGTACTTCCTGAAGTCTATGGGATGGACGGTGTGATCGTGGACTCGCTTTCCGCCAACCACATTGTGCTCAAGTCCAATGGAGAAATGCCTCTCCGAGTCGGGGACAAGTTCCAGCTCGTTTCCGGTCAGCAGGACATCATGGTGAATCGCTGGGACCAATTCATCGGTGTAAGGGAGGGGAAGGTCGAGGCAGTCTGGGACATTACGGCTCGTGGCTGTCACAACTAGCCGAGAGCATCGCTGGAATGAGCCTGAGTAAGCGCCTGTTTGCGGCATTCTACGACCTGCTGAACTCCAGCGTGGAGGGTAGGGTAGTCCCATACAGGCGGCTCACGGCAGGACTGGCGCAAGGCAATGTCCTGGAGATTGGCGGAGGCACAGGTGCGAACCTGCCATACTATCCGCCGAATACGAACGTTACCTTCCTGGAGCCTGATTTCCACATGATTAGGCGCCTGAAGAGGCAAATTCAAAGGCAGAGTTGCCAGGCTTCAGTAGTGCAGCAGGTGGGTGAGAGCCTCCCCTTTGCGGACGCCAGCTTTGACACCGTAGTTACCACCCTGGTGCTTTGCATGGTGCGCGACGCCGATGCCGTAGTTCGGGAGGCCCGGCGGGTTCTCAAGCCCGGCGGCGCGTTCCTGTTCTACGAGCATGTCGTTTCCCCTCGCCCTCGCGGACGCTGGTGGCAGCGCAAGCTCAATCCGGCCTGGAAGTGCCTGACCACGGGCTGCAACCTGGACCGCGACTTGACTGCGTCAATCGAGCGCGCAGGTTTCAGCAACGTCGAGATCGATGCCTTCGATCTGTCCGTGCGCCTGCCTGTTACAATACCCAACATAGTCGGCATTGCAAGAGTATGAGACGGTCAACCAAATATCTGTGGCTGTGGACGGGTGCCTGTGACCGCTGCTGACAGCCTCCCGGAATGGTACGACGACACGGGTGATCGCGTTACCCGAATGCCGGATGCTGTTCACGTTGCCGCAAGTGGCATCGTCCATAATGGTAAGGGCGAAGTCCTGCTGGAGAAGCGCGCCGACAACGGCTGGTGGGGACTTCCCGGCGGTCATGTTGATGTGGGCGAATCGGTTGAGCAGGCAGCAATCCGGGAGATCTTGGAAGAGACCGGAATCCGGGTGCGAATCAGGCGCCTGGTGGGAATATACTCTGACCCTCGCTACAACGTAATTGGAGCATACTCGGATGGTCTCATTCATTTCGTCCTGGTGATCTTCGAGTGTGAATATCTGTCGGGAGAGATAGAGGTCTCGGAAGAAAGCACGGAAGTTGCTTACTTCCCGGCACGTAATCTGCCCGTCAATACCCTGCTTTGCGACGTGCAGGCAATAGCCGACTACCTGGAAAATCGGAATCAGCCCTTTGTCAGGTAAGGAGGAACATTCATGGACTTTGAACGAGCACGCCCATTCTTGGAGACGCATCACAGAGGCGTGATCGCGACGCAGAGGCCCGACGGAGCAACCCACTCCAGCATTGTGGTGTGTGGAGCCTATGAAGGCAAGGCAGCTTTCGTGTCCGTCTATCCGCGCTCGCAGAAGATTCGAAATCTTCGGCGCAATCCCAACTGCACAGTCCTGTGCGTCACCGAGGACTGGCGCGAATGGGTGTCTGTGGAAGGCACCGCGACGCTCTACGACTATGGCAACATGGACGCCGAGGAGGCGCGCGTGATGCTCCGCACGGTGTACATGGCGTGCAGCGATACCGAACATCCCGACTGGGACGAGTACGACCAGGCGATGGTTGACCAGGAAGCGGTCATCGTTCTCGTCGAACCGAAGCGCGTCTATGGCCTGCTCCGAAGCTAACTGGCGAACGCCGGGCAAGCGGGGACAGCCAGCCGTTATGATATAATTGCTGTTGCTTCAAAGCGGAGAGATGGCCGAGCGGACGAAGGCGCCGGTCTCGAAAACCGGTATGGGCGCAAGTTCATCGTGGGTTCGAATCCCACTCTCTCCGCCAGTTTCCCTCCCGTCTGACACATCATAGACTACCGGACTGGAATCTCAATGATGTGTCTGAACCTTGTCTCTTGTCCTGCTGCCTGCCATATCCTCGTCAGCTGCCCGCACGGAGGCGTCTCCGTGCATCCCTGAAGAGTAGTCCTCCGCCGCAGATGAGCAGTGCAATTGACGCGACCAGCATTAGCTGAATCGCCAGAGGCACATAGGAATCACCGACGACCGGTGCCGTGACGGCAGAGTCCGCGGGTGCGGGCAGCTGGAAAGTCGCCATCTTCTGCGAGAAGACATAAGCATCGACCGCTCCACCCAGATCGGTGGCAACAATGCCATCTGCTGATGCAGTCAGCTTGCCCCGAACGACGTTCAGCAGAACCTTCGCAGTTGCGATGTCCTCCTTCTCCAGGACGGCAGAAGCGTCTTCCTTTGCTGCCGTGACCCAGCCTTGGATATTCTCTCCCGAATTCCTGACGCATTCGCAGGCTTCTCTAATGATTGCGTCCACAGCCGCATCGTAAACTACCGTGCCAAGCTCAGTGGTCCTCATCGACAGCGCGATGATGCCGTCCTCCGCGTCGATGATGTCAACCGCATCCTGTATTGCCGCGCGCAGATCGCCCACGTTGTCTGCCGCTTGCGCCTCGCTGAGCTTGTTCATTGCTGCCTCAATTTGCGCCTGCAGTGAGGAAACAACACCTTGATCACTATCTTGGGCAGCAACGACCAGTTCGCGAACGGGCCCGAGCAACTCGGCCGGAAGCGTGTGGCTGAACGCAACCACATCTGAGGGTGCAGGATCGTCATCCGGGACCGGCTCGACAGTGATTGTCACCGTGTCATAGAGAGCCAGAAGGTTGGTTCCATCAGGGGATGTCCATGTGTGGTTGAGGCTGCCATCGGGCAAAACAGTCATAACGCCGGTGCTGACTTTATCGTCGCTGCCGCTGTCTATCAGCCAGCCTTCGTAGGTCATTCCGGCTTCCAGTCTCGTTACACCCGACAAGGTGTAGGTAATCCGGTCGCTCAACGCACCGGCATCTGAAATGACGGCCGTCCCTGAGCCACCATACGATGGAGCAGCCGCATGCACCGCCGTGATGGGTATTGTCAGCAATAGCAATAGTCCCAGAACATTCAGAACTCTTGAGAGTGGCATAAATGGAATCCTTTCTTATTCTTCCTTAACTAAACGTTGACTTAAGCACTACCTTCGACATGAACCGTCACGATGTCCACGCCGTGGTATTTCTGATGTCGCACGGCGGACGCGTGGTAGCGCAACAGGCGGAGGGACAGGTCATCGATGGTGGGCACTGCGTCTTCATCGGTCAGGAACGCCATCTGGTCCTCGATGTTCTCTCCCCGCGTAGTTGCGACGAACTCCAACTCCACCGAACTAACTTGTGGTCGCGCGACGACTATCAGGCGCGGACTATCAGAGCCTTCAATTCTGTCCTCCTGCAATAGAAGGGCGGTGAGCGTCTCTTCGCAGGCCGACTGCAGCCGCAGCGTTGAAGCTTCGGTCCATCCGAGCCTGGTTGAAAGTCGCTCGACAAACTCCTGTATCTCCGGGAGCGAGTTCATGTGCAGTGTGGTATCCAGGCGCAGGCGTCGCGTGCCCATCGCTTCCAGCAGCAGTGTCATCGCGATCGCCACAACCGCACCGATTGTGACGCCACTACCCAAGAGCGATCCCAGTTCGTCCCCAAATATGTCCCTGGTTATGGGATGCCCATGCAGGCCCAGTCCCAGCGAGCACGTGAGTGCGACCACCAACATCCGCTGGGTGTTGAGGCCGTCACGCATGATAGTCTGACAGCCGCTGACGAACAGTATACCCATGGCGAGCATCAGGTAGGCCCCCAGAACCGGCCCGGGGATTGTCAGCAAGATGGCGGTAAACTTGGAGAACAGTGCCAGAGTCACCGTGACGACTGCCACACCGATGCCGACCCGGCGGGCGGCAACGCCGGTTAGGTTGATCAGCGAGAGGGAATAGGAAGAGTTGGCCATAGTCGGCAGGGTACCCGCGATTCCGGCGAGAAGCATCCCCACGCCGTTGACGCTAACCATGCCCTGTATCTGGCGGAAGTCAATCGCGCGCGGGCGGCGGCGCGATCCCTGCTGAATCACAATCCCGTCGCTGATCGTCTTGATTCCGAGAACGAGCGTGAGAATGGCAAACGAGGGGAGCAGCGCCCAGAACTCCCTGGTTGGCATGAGCTCGACGCCCAGGTCCGGCACTTCCGGTATGCCGAACCAGCTGGCATTTGCGATTCGGTCGGCGTCAAGCACGCCGTATGCTCCCGCGACGGCACAACCTGCCAGGATGCTGATGAACGGCGCGACTATGCGCCAGCGCCCTCTTGCGCGCAGGGTCACTATTACAGACAAAAGCAGCGTGACTCCGGCTATTACCGGGCCTGCGATCGATGGGGCGTCTGCCGGCAAGTCCCGGACGCTGTCGAAGGCGATTGGTAGCACGCTGACGGCGATCAGCATCGTCACCACACCGGATACGACCGGCGTGATGATTCTCCGCAGTGTCGGCAACCACCAGGCGAGTGCGACCTGAACCAGGCTACAGACGATCATCAGGCTGGCGAAAGTGGCCGGCCCCGCAATGGAGACCGACGATACCATAATGGCGATGAACATCGCCGCGGGCCACGCAAGCACGATGTGGCCTGCACCGAACCGCCCCAGCCGCATCGCCTGAAATGTCGTGATAGCCGCGCAGATCAGCATCGCGGCTGTGACTCCCCATGTCAGATAGACGTCATCGAGGCCCGAGGAGCGGATCGCGATGGCAACATTCAGCACGGTCGGCGCGAGCACGAGGGCGGCACCCTGAAAGCCAACCGCCAACGCGATCAGCGGAGGGCATGCCTCCTCGGGTTCGAATCGGATTTGCTGCTCATTGGCTGCAGTTGTCAATGGTCAACTGACCTTTCGGTTCGCAGGGCTTATTCTCTGCTGTCTTTGATGACGTGGATCGCCCAAATCACTTTCATTGCGCACACGTCGCATTGCTGCCTGCACTGTTGACGCCAAGTCGGTTTCGCATTGTATCAGGTCTTGCCTGATTGGGCCTCTTGGGGAGTTAGCGAGAGACTTCTACCTCAACCCCAACAATGTCCACATTGTGATACTTGTGGTGCTCGACCGATGAGGCATAGTGTCGAAGCAGACGGAATGATATCTCGCGCTCATCTACAGTTTCCGGCTGGTCGCTCAGGTATGTCAGCCTGTCTTGCAAATTATCCTCGTCGGAAACCGCCAGGAACTCCAGCTCCGCCGTGTATTCCATTACACGGGCGGTAATGATCAGGCGCTTTTCATCATCGCTGACGTCTTCAACGTCGTCGGTCAGCATCACCGATAATGTCTCCTCTCCAACGGAGCGGAGCCTGGACACCGACGCCTCATTCTAGTGCCGGTCAGAGGCGAATTGGGTCAGAAACTCGTCGATCCCAGGGAGAGATCAGATGTGCAAGTCGGTAATCAGACGACTGCGTCTGTGCGATGTCCACTCGACGAACAAGGTTATCAGCACCGCGCAGATGCCACCGGAAGCCAGTCCATCGACAAGCAGAGCGCTCCACAGCCCGTCGAACGGTTCGGGGTAGATATAACCGCCGTCAAAGGCAACTCCTATCCAGAACGACACTCCGACCACAATAATCTACTTGCGATCAATGCCTTCCTTGACGACCGTCCTGACGCCTTCCATAAAGAGGAAAGCAATCATAATCAGCATGAACGACACCATAATGAAACCCGGAATCCCGAGCATAATGGCAGCTATCTTGGGGAGACATACAGCCGAAACGAAGAAGGCGCCGATGTACATTGCGACGCGTGTCGATGCGATGCTGGTGATCGAGATGATGGAAACGGCGGTGGCAGAGCCCGTGCTGGGAATCGTGCCTGACAGCCCGGAAAGAATGCCGCCCAATCCGTTGGCGTTGAGTCCTCCCTGAATCACGCGAAAGCGGGAAGGAGCGTGAAGAACTACCTTCCCGAAGCTTGGAAGCCAGGCCACGAAAACTCCGGGAAACCGACCCAGGCCGCCTCTCTGACAACCTGAAAGTCATAGAAGCCAAAGGGTATTGAAACCACACATCCTGCCACGATTCCCATAAGCGATGTCCATAGTCGCCAGGCCTGTGGAACAAGTAGCATCAGCACCACAATCAAGGCAAGAGTTCCTCCGGCGATAACAGCCGCGTATGCCATTGGCGACGTGAAGTGCGAAGTATCGTCAAGCAGTCCAATTACCGGTGGTACGGATATCGCAGCCACCAGCATCAGCAACGTGCCGTAGACGGCAGGCGTGATTATCCGGCGAAGCAGTGACATGAAAGGCGTCAATAATATCTGACAGAGTGACGAAGCGGCAATGAGGCTTAACATCAAGGATGGTCCGCCCGTAGTCAATGCCATGATGCAGATTTGGACGTGGGCGGGGTGAACGGACATAATTACCATATGACCGGCCCCAAACCTCTTTATCCGCAAGGCCTGCAGAATCGTTCCCACTCCTGCCACTACCAGCGTCATGAAGATCGCCCAGGACAGGTAAGGTTCGCCATGACCGAGTGAGATCAGGCGCAGGTGATGGCACATTCCGCGGAGGCACGGAGTCCCACGAGGATGAGAGCGTCAGCGGAGATGCGTAATTCACTTTGGAATGCGCGCAGGTTAGAGATGTTTCCTTGGTTCAGGTTTTGGGGTTGGGGAGTTATGGCATACTTGAACCGGAGTGTTCAGTGACCCGGACGGGGAGCGTCGAATCAACTCCAAGAATTGAGACGATTGCAACGATGTGGAACCGGTTAAAGGGGACCCCTTCTTCACCCAGGCCGTATGGATAAATTGAATGCAATCGGACGCGGATTCGCAAGACGAGACAAGAGGAGGTCAGCATGCAGACGGTAGGCTTTATTGGGCTTGGTAACCTGGGAACACCAATGGCGCGAAACATTCAGAGAGCCGGATTCCCAATGGTCGTGTTCGACGTGGACGAGGGTGCGACGAGGCCTCTACTCGAGGGTGGCGCTCGGCTTGCGGCTTCCCCTGGAGAGGTCGCGGCCGCCAGCGAAGTGATTCTCAGCTCGGTGCCGGGGCCTCCCGAGGTGGAACAGGTTGCGCTTGGCCCCGGGGGGATCGTCAGCGGCATAGGTGAGGGGGAACGTTTACGTGGACCTCTCCACCAGTAGGCCTTCCCTCATACGCGAGATCGCGGGCGTCTTCGAGGGGAAGGGCGCCCAGGTGCTCGACGCCCCGGTGCTGACAAGTCCTGCCGCAGCTGAGGGCAGGCAGGTGATCGTCATGCCCAGCGGAGACAGGGAGGTGTTCGAGCGCCTTCTCCCCGTGTTCGAAGCCTTTGCCGACAAGGTCGTTTACCAGGGCGAACTGGGCATGGGAAGCACCTGCAAGCTGGTCAACAACATGATCACCCTGGCCGTGAGGCAGGTGGTCGCCGAGGGGCTGACCCTGGGTATGAAGGCAGGGCTCGACCTGGATGCCCTCATGGAGGCCGGCAGCAGAATGGTTCTGGGAACCCAGAGAGAGGGTCTGGAGAGAACCGTGTTCCGGGGGGAGTTCGAGCCTCCCTCCTTCAGGCAGGCTCTGGCTAGAAAGGACATAGGGCTCGCGAACGAGTTGGCGCGGGAGCTGAGCGTTCCAATGCCGGTTGCGAACATTGTGGAGCAGGTTGCCATCCAGTGCGGTAACCGCGGCTGGGGAGACCTGGACACCCACGTCATTTACCGGCTCCAGGAGATCGCGGCGGGTGTGGAGGTCAGGCGAAGCTAGTCCGCCGTGCGGCCCAACGGTCAGCCCCCGACCCTCTGGTACACCTGGACCCGGTGCCTGGAGGACTCGGTGACATAGAGCCTGCCGTCAGCGTCCAGCGTAACGGAAGCCGGTCCCCAGAAGTACGGCTCAGTCTGCGTCGATACCAGGTAGGGCGTGTTGAGGTGGGAGGGTAGGTCGGGCACCAGGTTGGACAGATCTCTCGTAGTGCTCTCGTCCGGGTTGACATCGAGGAACTCCTGCGCCCACTTGGAGACCGTTGCCTCGCCACGGAGACTCTGCAGGAATGCGCCGTCCGGCGCCAGCAACTGCACGCGCTCGTTACCCCAATCGGCGACATAGATGTACCCTTCGGCGTCCACTGCCGGCTTGGCGGGTCTGTGGAACTGCCCCTCGCGCTCTCCCGGCTCTCCAAAAGCGGCCAGAAAGCGACCGTCGGCCGTGAACTTCTGTATCCGGTCATTGCGCCAATCAGCGACATATACGTTGCCCTGCTCGTCCAGAGTTATGCCCCAAGGGAGGTTGAACTGTCCCTTCTCTTCACCCATCTCACCCCACTGCAGCAGGTGCCTACCGTCGGCCGTGAACTTGTGCACGCGGCAGTTTTTCTGGTCCACAACGTACACGTTGTCGTCGGCGTCGACGGCCAGACCGGATGGACCGTCCAGATGTCCGTCGCCGCTGCCGTGCTCTCCCCAACTGTTCTTGAACGCTCCGGACCTGTCGAACACGGTGATGCTGTGATGGTACTCGTCGGCGACATAGACGTTCTCCCGGCTGTCCACAGCGATAGCCGTCGGCAGCCAGAACTGCCCGTCTTCGTGGCCGTAGGAGCCAAACTCGCCCAGATACTCCTCGTCGAGAGTGCAGATGCCAACCCGGGCAAGCTCTGAATGCCGGTTCAGCACGTAGATCCGCCCGCCCTGCCCGATGGCCAAGTCCACGGGGTGGCCGAAGCCTCTGCCGGTCGGGTTGTTGTTCATTACGCCGATAGTCTTGAGATAGCTCAGACCAGGGGCATTTGCTCGATTGACGCCGCTCAGTGGTCGCTCCTTGCCGTATGGCTGCCGTCGCCCGATTCTTCGGCCCGTGAGGCTACGCTCGGTGGAACTCCTTTGTCGCCGCGATGAGGCCCAGCAGCTCTGCGACGCGACTGTCGGACCCGCTCTCTGCCGTCCGAGGTCGAAGGGATACATTGCCCCTCTTGCTGACATGACTAACCAGCGCGCTGCGGGTTGACTCTTCCACCTTTGTCAGCGGACCCATAAGGTCCAGGCAGCTATCAACCAGCTCCCCAGGAGTGAAGGTGCTCCCATTCTCATTGGCAAGACGATCGATGATCTGCTGCACGCCGGGCTTTTCGACGTCGTTGAGCTGCTTTGCGGCGAAGTTGACCCTCTCCACCAGCGCACCGCTGTTGATCCATTCCGTGCCCTCGTGCCAGCCCTCCACCGACGGAGGGGCCAGCAGGCTCTGCCCCATGTAACCAATCACCGCGTTGGCTTCCTTCACTTCCAGCGTCGGTTCGGTAACTCCGCCGCCGAGCCGCATTGTGCCCGCCACGAATTCGGCGGGGCACTTCACGCGCGCGAACTGGGCATCCTTGAAGAAATCGGAGTTGAACAGGACACGCAACATTGACCTAATGTCATGACCGCTCTCCACGTACGTGTCCGCCAAAGTCTCGATGGCTTCCGGGTCCAGTGGCGGAGTGTCGGGCCACTGTGGGACCGGGGCCTCGTCCGCGACAAAGAAGTCGTAGATGTGCCTGGCGATGAACCTGGCGGTCGCGGGCTGGCGAGCGATTATCTCGATTACGTCCTCTCCGCTGAACGGCCCACTCTCCCCCAGGAACTCCTTTTCGCCATGGTCGTGATCGTGGTCCCGGTAGTCGAAGTGCCAGGCGATTGCGCCATACGGCCAGATCGAGGCTTTCATTGCCCTCGCGGCCATGTACTCCGCGTTGCCCACTGTCCAGCCTGTGAATGCCCGCGCGCACTGCTTGATATCGTCCTCAGTGTAGTTTCCGATTCCCATCGAGAACAGTTCGAGCAGTTCGCGGCCGAAGTTCTCGTTGATGGCTCCGTTGTGATTGTCCTGGTTGTCCAGCCACATGATCATTATCGGGTCTCTGGATATCTCCAGCAGAAGGGTGTCGAACCTGCCCAGGCCGAATCGCCGGAACTTGTCGATCTGGACCGCCAGCGACCGGGCCTGCTGGGTCTTGCTGAAGCTCGAGGCGAAGATGCCATGCCAGAAGAGGGCGATCTTCTCTTCGAGAGGGCTGCTGGTGGTGACCATCCGGTATAGCCACTCCGTGGCCGGTGGGTCGGGAATACGAGACTCGTGAATGTCGGCGTGGTACCTTCGGATTACGTCGTCGCCGAGCCGCTGCGTGTCCTCAGGGTTAAGCAGCTCTTCCACAGTCTCCTCGTAGCCCCTGGCGACACGCTCCTCGATCTCATCCCTGGAGGCGCCGAACCCTGCGCGGCGCATCAGGTGCGCCATCAGCTCAATCTCTTGCCTGCTGGCCATTTCTTCACCGTCCAATGAAGTCGAACTGTTCGAAGGTGCCGTTGACGATCGGTACCGGGTCCAGCCCCAGCCACCCTTCCAGTATCGTCGCGTAAGTGGAGCGGAAGTCGTTGTTGAAGTGCAAGTCGCCGTGGAGCTGGTCGGCGGACTTGAGCGAGGGGTACTCCCCGTACAGACCGCCCTCCACGGAGCCGCCGATGCAAAAGGCAACGCCGCCCGAGCCGTGGTCGGTGCCGGAACCGTTGTCCTTGATTCGGCGTCCGAACTCCGAGAAGACCAGAACCAGTGTGTCTTGGTCCCGGCCATGGTCCCTGAGATCGTCCATGAAGTCGCCAATAGCGGTGGAGACCTCGTGCCATAGCTTGTTGTGAACGGGAAGCTCGCCTCCATGGGTGTCGAAGCTGCCGTGCTGGGCATAGTAGATGCGGGTTCCAAGGTCGGCGCAAATGACCTGGGCTGCGTCTCGAAGCCTCTGAGCGAACGGATTCGCCCCATACTCCACTTCCGAAACATAGCTCTCAGGCGCCGACCGGAGTATATCGGCTCCCTTCAGGGCGGCCTCGCCGGTCTGTCCGATGAATTCGGACACGATGTCCCTTCCATCGGCCCCGCCGTACATCCGCGAAAAGGTATTGAGAGTGTCCAGCCGCGCCTGCTCGTCCTGAATTTCGGGGAACAGCCCGTAGGTTTCAAGGTTTCCTACGGACGCCACCGGCACCCCCACGCACGAGAGCGCCCTGGGCAGTCCACGGCCAAGGTTTAGGCCTGTGAGTACGTTCTCACCTCCTGGATCAAGGTCCCTGATCGCGCGCCCGAGCCACCCTTCCCCGATCACCTTCGTGGGTTCGGCAGTGTGCCAGATGTCCATCGCCCTGAAGTGGGAGCGGTTGGGTTCCGGGTAGCCAATGCCGTTGATGACGGCAACTTTGCCTTCGTCCCACAACCTCTTGATGGGCCCCATCTGTGGACTCAGCCCCAGCCGGTCGTCGAGCTTCAGTACGTCCTCCTGCTTGTGGTGGACGGTGGGGCGGTTGTCGTAGTAGAGCTCGTCGTCGTATGGAACGACCGTGTTCAGGCAGTCGTTGCCGCCGGTGAGCTCGACGACCACCAGAGATCTATTTCTCTTATCGGAGACCATGAAGCCCTCCTCGGCGCATGTCGGGACTCATTCTATGGCTCGGGACGTTGTTCCACATTCTAACCGCACCGTGGATGGGAGTGCACATGTCTCCACCCGGCCCAAATCGCCACGATGCAGGCCTTACTCCCGCTGCCTGGGGTGCCTGGCAAGGAAATCGTCTGCAATCTCCTCAAATGTCGCAAAGCGCACTCCGGCGTGAGAGCGGATGTATTCCGTGATGCGCTCAAGCATCAGCAGCACTTGCGGCCGGCCACTCACATCCGGGTGAATAGTTATGGGAAACACCGCCTCGTCGTATTCCCTGTACACCCAATCGAACTGGTCCCGCCACATCGATTCTATGTCCCTGGGATTCACGAACCCGTGACTGTTCGGAGACTTCTTGATAAACATCATCGGAGGCAGGTCGTCCAGGTACCAGTTAGCCGGTATCTCTACCAGGTCGGTCTCCTCGCCACGTTCCAGGGCGTGCATCCAGTGATCTGCCGGCTTGTCATAGTCGATCTTCGTCCATCGGTCGCCCACGCGGACATAGTAGCACTCAAAGTCGCGGTGCATCAGGCTGTGGTCATACTTGATACCGTGCTTCAGCAGCAGTTCGTTCGTGACGTGGCTGAACTCCCACCACGGCGCGACATAGCCCCGTGGCCGTTGACCCGAAGTTTCGGTGATCAGATCTATGCAGCGCAACAGCACATCCTCTTCCTGCTTCGGCGACATGGCGATGGGATTCTCGTGGGAGTAGCCGTGCATTCCGATCTCATGCCCTTGCTCCACAATAGCCCGGCATTCTTCTGGAAAGCTCTCGATGGAGTGCCCGGGGATGAACCAGGTAGTCTTGATGTCCAGCCGCTCAAAGAGTTTAAGCAGGCGTGGTGTTCCCACTTCCCCGGCGAATATTCCGCGAGAAATGTCGTCGGGCGAGTCCTCCCCGCCGTAGGAACCAAGCCAACCGCCAACGGCGTCAAGGTCAACCCCAAACGCGCACAGAATCCGTTTGTCTGCCATGTCAAGTCTCCTTGCGGCGTCCAGCTCACTCGCCGCTGTGTATTCGGCAGTCGACCGCTCTTAAACTCCGTCGCGACTGTCCCTATCTACCTACCGGGCTGTCGAAGTCGGCTCCGGCTGAGGGGTGGATACCGGCCTTGAGACAAGCGCCACTCGGACACCCTTTCCCATTGCGGAGAGGGCAGGATGGGAATGATCTACATCACCGACCGCACCAGTCCGCCGTCCACCAGCATCGTCGTGCCCGTGATGTAGCTCGACCGTGACGACGCCAGGAACGCAACAAGGTACGCCAGTTCCCGCGGCTCACCAATGCGCTTCAATGCCGTCTGTTCCGCCCGCTGCGCCAAAGCGTCTTCAATGGAAATCCCCTGCGTCCGCGCCCGATCCTCGACGTTTTCCATCATCCGCTCAGACATTATGCTGCCGGGGCACACGTTGTTGATAAGGATGTTCTCGTGCCCGATGTCATCGGACAGATTCTTCATAAACCCGATGACGCCCATCCGCGTTGCCGCCGACAGCGCGAGGTTCGGTATAGGCGTATATACCGTGCTGGCAAGGATATTGATGATGCGTCCGCCGCCCTGTGCCCGCAGATGCGGAAGCGCCTCCCGCGTCATCCGCGCGAAGAAGAACAGCGAGCGATTCGCCGACACCTGCCACTGTTCTTCCGTGGAATCCACGGCGAAGGCCTGCGGCGGACCACCGGAGTTGTTCACCATGATGTCCAGCTGCCCGAAGCGTTCAACCGTGCCGGCCACCAGTTCGGCGATGGTCTCCTCCTTGTCCAGGTCGCCGGCAAAAGTGAAAATCTCCGTACCCGTAGCGTCCCGAATTTCGTCCGCCGCCCGATCCAGGTCTGACGCCGTGCGAGCGCACATCGCCACGCGCACGCCCTCCTCTGCCAGCACCTCCGAGCACGCGCGTCCCAGCCCCTTGCTGGCGCCGCCCACAATCGCTACCTTGCCGTTCAGTTCCAAGTCCATCGTCAGCCAGGCCTCCTAAGTGATTGCCGCCGATTATAGCAGGTGAGGCAGGGCTTATTCAGTGGCCCGCCTTGCTGCTGCTCAGTGACTATGTCCGGCTAAGTGTTCAGCGATTATATCCGCAAGGTGCAGCAGATGACGTCTGAGACGACCTGATCTGATACCATCACCGAACGAGTCAGTGACAGTTATACCGGTCATTCACACTGACATTTATCCTGAGCTGCGACACCACGCTGGCATGGTCTTGATCCTCCCTTGACGCAGATGACGAACCCGATGAGACACCGCTGGGCTATCATGGGCCTCTGGCTCTTATCAAGTGTCGCTGGCTTCATGATGGTCATAAGCGTCGGGCTGCTGTTGCCTTCGATCAGTGCCGAGCTCGGTCTTACGCCCACACAGCAGGGATTCTACGGCTCCGCCGCGTTCCTCGGAAACCTGTTCCTGACACTGCCCATAAGCTGGTGGGTGTCCAGGTACAGGCCCAAGATTCTCACCACGGTCACATTCACGCTGAGTTCTGCGCTGATGTTCGTGCAGGGCTGGGGCCCCAACTTCGCCGTCGTACTGCTCGGACGCCTGGGCTTCGGCGTCTCGACACTCGCTCGTGAGCCCGCCCGCGTCCTGCTCATGCACCGCCTGTTCACTCCAAGAGAGTTCATTCTTGTCTCCGGCGTGTACAACCTGCTGTTCGGTCTTGTCGTCGGTGGCGGGTTGGTCTTGACACCAATCATCCTGAGTCGCGTCGGCGATGACTGGCGGCGCGTGCTGCTAGGCTTCGCGGTGACTCTTGGAGTTCTCGCCGTGCTCTGGACGATCCTGGGAAGCGACGGTGAGCAAAATTCGGAATCGGAGTCACCGGAGGCAGATCCCACCGACGGAAGGCTCGGAATCATCAAGCGCGTGCTGGGATACAAGGAGCTGTGGATAGCGGGGACAGGCTCGATGGGAACTACGATGGCGTGGTCGTCCTTCGTGAACTTCTATCCCACCTTGATGCTGGATGTGTACGATGTTTCCCTCAATTGGACTGGGCTGCTGCTTGCAATCGGCATCGGAGTGGGAGGGCCGTCGGGTATCGTTCTCAGCTGGGTCGTACCACGGGTGAGCGGAAACAGGCGCAGGAACATACTCCAGGTGATCGGGGTCGTTATGGTCGCGAGCTACCTTGCAATGATCCTCACAGACTTGATCCCGCTGCTCATTCTCATAACGTTCATAAGTGGTGTGGCGCAGGGATACTGGCCGATCCTCAACTCGATACCGTTCTACCTGCCCGGCATAAGGCCGCGGGAGTCCACCGTAGCGCTTTCATTCATGATGACGCTGGGCACATTCGGGGTAGCTGTCGGCCCTGCACTGGTAGGGGCGCTCCATGACAGGCTCGGCGACCTGAGACTCGCCATGATCATCATCAGTTTCGCGCCGATCTTGCTCGCCATATGCTCGTCACTGATCCAGATACGCGCTGGCCGCGGCGACGAGTAATCGGAAACTGGGAGCGGAGAGCGCCGACCGTAGAATGCACGACTCAATAGCTGTCCCTATAAGTCGTTCAGCGGCGAGTGGTCGCTAACCTGCACCGGCAACAACCTGCTCTCGAACCTCTCGTTCGTACTCCACACTCCCTGCCTT
Source organism: uncultured Dehalococcoidia bacterium (assembly GCA_964632415.1). Taxonomy (GTDB): domain Bacteria; phylum Chloroflexota; class Dehalococcoidia; order Lucifugimonadales; family JADFKI01; genus Bin90. The sequence continues at coordinate 44,680 of CAZWDM010000003.1, forward strand.
CTCAACTCTATCGTCCCGCAGCTCAGCGTCATCTTCTGCATGCTCCCATTCAGCCAGTCATCAAGTTCGTCCCACTCGGGGCTCGACCTTACTACGCTTTCAGTGGTTCTCTTGCTCATGGAAGGTGTGCCTCTTCTCTTGGGACCTCAAGCCCGCTTTTGTTCAGAGAAGGCTTCACGTTCTGACCCACTCACACACAGTTTCTCAGGGTACCTCTATGCCAGCATCCTTCTTCAAATTAGGACTTGCCGCGTCTGCGATTTAGGAGCTGCTCTCCGCCACATTATAGAAAAGAGACGAACCATTCTCGTCTCTCGATGGATTAGGCTTCGCTCTTTTGATGCAGTTCCAGCCAGTAGGTTCATTAGGCATCGTCCTTTGGAGTACCGAGTACTGGCTCACCTTCATCATGAACCTGGTTTGGAAGCGCCGGTGCTGGTATTCTGCGACGGCGCTGCACACTGAGGCTGCCCACCGGGCGATGTAACGAGGTTCAAGAGAGTGGGCAGGGCGATGGCTGCGATCTAGTTGATGCCGATGATGGCGAGGAGCGGGTTACTAGGGCTAAAGGCAACTGGAATGATGAAATGCGTTTACTCCGGTGCCTTTCACACGGACGGAATTATCCTAGAATAGGAACAGGAAGAGGTCGCCGCCTAACCTCGTTCACACACATTTTGACCTGACATCCGTAGGAGCCCATCATGCAGACATACAAGCGACTCATCATTGCATGGTTCTTCGTCCCTTTTCACCGGCTCCTGTTCCGACTGTCTAACGGTCGCCTGTTAGGGCGTCTGGAAGGATTAGGAGTGCTTATCCTCGTGACCAGGGGACGTAATAGCGGCAAGCTGCGGTCGTCGCCGCTGATGTACTTTCGATTCCCCCAGTCTAACGACCTCATTGTCGTTGCTTCGAACTACGGACAGGACCACCATCCTGCTTGGTTCCTGAATGCCGCAGCCGACCCTAACGTATTCGTGGAAACGCAAGGCGACCGCTTCGCCGCCGAGGCTCGTATCACTCAGGGCGAAGAACGTGCCGCGCTGTTCGAACAAGTTGTGAGAGCGAATTCACGCTTTGCTGGCTACCGCGCCAGTACAGACCGCCAGATTCCCGTTGTCGCGCTCCGACGGATTTCACCGTCCGCGTGAGCGGCAAATTCATAGTACCGGCATTGACTCAGACGGCGCGCAGTCTGTCGTAGGTGCTGATTGAGGAAGAGCGCCCGCGCCGTGCCGAACGGACGAGGCGAACTTAGGCTCGTAGTGGGTGCCGCTGCTCAACGAGCTTGAATTTCAGCTTATTGCTGGGGGACTGTGAGGGCAACGGGTCCATTGGCAATCGCTTGTAAGGACGGGCAAGCTCGATCCTGAAGTAGCGCGTGAGCATGAGCAGGTCGATTGCCAGTTGCAAATTGGACCAGCGGAATCCTAGACATGAGTGCGTGCCCAGGCCATAGGGCGCGTATCCTGCCCCTATGTGCTCATTTCGCGGGGGCACGAAGCGGTCGATGTCGAATCTGTGCGGATCGGGGAACGCCTCTTCCATGTAGTGTGAGGCCGTCTGAGCAATGAGCAACCGCGACCCGAGCGGTAGTTCATAACCCTCCACCACGCAGGTGTTCATCACCGTGCGCATTGACATGGCAACGATCGGCGACATCCGCAGAGTCTCCATCAGCACCCGGTGAGTCACGTCGATCCTCTCCAGGCTGAGGTCGTCTTCGCTGGGATCGCCCTCGGCCCACAGGGCGTCCGCCTCTGCCGTGACTCGCTCGTACAAGTCCGGGTTCTGCACCAACCAGTAAAGAGCGAAGCCAAGCTGGTCGCCCATATACATGCTGGTCATCAAGATCGCTCCCAGGGGCAGCGACAGATCCGATTCGGGCAGGAACTGAGGATCAGAGGCGTGCAGGGCTAGATACGCGTCCACCACATCCTGAGGCATCCCGACCCGCTGCGCGGCCGTATGCGTGCTTTGCATACGATCTACGATCTTATCCATGGCCTTGGCTCGGCGACGCATGGGCAAGGTCTTGAGCATGAAGTTCGGCATCATCTTCGCGATGCCCACGTTGAGCACGCGCATCTTGTACTTGAGCGCATCGTCAATTTCGTCCTGGGTGTCAATGCTGGCCAGGAGTGGCGACGCCTGCGCGTTCAGAAAAGGCCGCATCATCGTCTGCGCCGGGATCGTGGCACCGACATCCCAGGTTTCCATGTGTGCGCGAGCCAGGTCATAGACCTCGTCCAGGCGCCTGGTCAAAACGCTGCGAGCATAGGCAGGCTGCAACGATTTGCGAAAGCGGAAGTGATCGGCGCCGTCAACCGAGTGCATTGAGCGCGACACGCCGTAAGCCTTATCGACGCCCTCGAAGTACTCCTTAGACCGTAGGAACAGCCGCCCCTTGCTCTGGGTCCATTTGTTTGTCTCCACCCCTGCCAGTACGATCATGTTCTTCTGAAACGGAATCCGAAGCTCGAACACCGGACCGTACTTCTCGGCCAAATGGGCGAACCCGGCTGGAAGCCTGCCCTCTCGCAGCTCACGGTTGAACAGTAGATCACGCACTGAGACGGTCGGGATTCGCTTCGTCAGGGAAGGTCGGCGCAGCGTTGGCCCGATGATGATGCTCTCGCCCACCGCCTCCGATATCGCCTGGCCGATCAGGTCCATCTGGCTGACGAACTGAATTCTCTCTTCCTCATGTTCGTCTATCTGAAACATCACATGGAACGCACGGCAGGCGTTGACGAGTCCGGTGATAATCACTTCGCGCGGACTTGGAATTGCGTCCGTGAAGATGATCCTGACCAGCCGCGCCTTAACGAAGTCGCCCGCTGTGTATTCTTCTCCAAGTGCTGTATCGCGACGATGGCGATTGGCGAGGGTGTAGAAGTCACCCAGGTGCTTGTCGAGAATCTGTCGCCGAACGAGTTCGTCCAGCGTTTGGGAAATCAATGACTCGGACCTCGGGGCAAGCCGTTCCACCCAATAGCGAGCATCGTGCGGCTCCTCTTCACTCGCGATCTCCCGCAATATCGGGTCGAGTTGCGAACGTCCGGTCTCGGTCGCGTCTAGCAGAATCAGCGACTCCGGATCGGTGTCGATGCGGCCAATCAGCGACAGTTCAGCCAGGGCTGCGCCCGCCATGGCACAGTTCAGGTTCCAGCCGGGCACCTGATGAAAGTAGCCGCTCTCCTCGTTGAGCAGCGCCAGAAGTAGCTCCTCCGGCAGACTCAGCAAGTGCGTTGCCTGGCCCGCTCCGGTTGCCCCGGTCATCAATTGTTTTCTCCTTCAAAGGATTACGGCAATTATATTTACTTATGACAAGTTGCCGCAACCTCTTCCCTTATTGTCGCAGATCGGTAAAATTTGTGCCGGACAGGAATGGAGATTCACGTATGAGCTCTGGATCGCTGTTCTTGAGATATGAAGAGATATACGTCCTGTTAGCAGATTGATCCCTTTCGTCGCGCGCCGGCGCAGACGGAGATATCGAGCAGCCGTTTGAAGTCGTCCTTGACCTTCAACGTCGGCTTCAACCGCTTCGCGAACTTCTCACTCAAGGCACGCGCCGCATCAAGCGCAGCAGCGTGCAGGCAGGGCCGCTGCCAAGTCTTGCTCAAATGCATCAAGCCTCGCCGCATCATGGGTGGTCGGGAGCCCGCTCGCATTGGCGCTCTACAACTCAGCACGAGACCTCCAAACCACCAAATGATGTAGTATAGGAGGCACTTCTACCCGTAATCTTCTATCAACCCCTCCAACAGATCATGCCCCCAGTGTTCCTGACAGGCGCCGCCGGGTTTGTAGGTGCCAACCTCCTGCGCAGATTGCTTGCTGATGGTGTTCGAGTCCGGGTGTTGCTCAGACACGAGGACAACAACGAAGCAGTGGATGGACTCGATGTCGAGCGGGCTTACGGCGACATTCGGGATCTGAATGTCACCCGGCAAGCCCTTGCTGGCTGTCAAGGCGTCTATCACTGCGCTGCCCTCGTCTCAACTGTCGACGGCAACAGCGCCCATCGTCGGGAGATATACGAATGTAATGTGCTAGGAACGCGCAACGTATTGCAGGCAGCGAGGGAAGCGGAGGCAGGACGAGTGGTAGTGACGGGTTCCATAAGTGCCGTAGGGTACGATCCGGGTGACCCATATGCCCCAGCCAAGGAGTCCATGAGCTATTATCCCCAGGCGCGTGTGATGCCCTACGAATACAGCAAGATGCTGGTGGAGACTGAGTGCTGGCGGGCTGCCGCGGACGGTCAGGATGTCGTAGTCGCCACTTCCAGCGCGGTACTTGGAGGCAACGACTTCTTCCCTTCGCAACTGGGGCGAACACTGTGCGACTTCGCCAACCGCAGGCTGCCCGCCTACATCGATGGTGGGTGCGAATTCATCGCGGCAGAGGATATCGCCGAGGGACATCTGCTGTGTATGCGGCGCGGGCGTTCAGGAGAAAAGTACATCTTTAGCAGCGAGTACAAGACCATCTCCGGTCTCCTGGACGTGTTCCAGGAGGTCTCAGGGGTACAGCGACCGAATCTTCGATTGCCCGTTGGCCCAATGCTCGCGTTATCCGAAGTGACGAGCTATGCTCTCAGCCGTCTGTATCCGAGCTACCCACAGCGATTCACGCCTGGCGCTATCCGCCTGTTACAGAAGCGCCGCCGTGCTGACATCAGCAAGGCGAAAGGGGAGCTTGGCTTTCAACCGACGACGGTTCGTGCCGCTGTCCAGGAAGCCTATGCGTTTCATTATCAGCGCAACGCAATTACCAATCCTCGTGCGAAGCGTCCGGACCTGAGTGCCTAGCCAGAAATGCCGTCAAGCCGAGTGGGACGCCCGTTGGAACGGTCGCTCCAGGATTGGCTTGTATGCCCTGCCTAAGGATGGACAGCTTATCTTGGCTCCTCGACACAGTTGCTATGCGGCGAGGCATAAATTCCAGGTAGATCAGCGCCAGGCAGCCTGCTGCTACAAGTAGGTCATAGAGAGCATATTGAGAGCGTTCAAGCTCCCTCTGAGCCCAAAACCCCGAAGTGGCGTGCCGGTGCGGTCAGACAGGGGATGAAGGGCGGCGGACGGAGGTCGTAGCGCTTTATTCCGGCGGACGCCGTCAGAGTGGGAGCGTCGGGGAGCGTTGTCGCGTCAGGACAGCGCGTCATATCTTGTGTTCAAGGTGGCATTCAGGCTGAGCGAGCGACGGCGGCCGCAGAACGGAGGACGGAACTTGATAGGGTTGCTGCTGCACGGAGTGAGGTTCGAGGACGGAATCTCAACCAAGTTGCCGGTGAGCGCTGAGGAGGCGGTAGTCGCCTGTTGAGCTAGACCGCTGGAAGGAATTTCCACAACTATTGACACAGGCTCTCGACAAAACGTTATCAGTGTATACTTACAGAGCCTCGTTCATTCTGCCGTCGTGATAGTTGAGTGCGAGTACCTATCGGGTAAATTGGAGATCTCAGAGGAAAGCACTGGGGTTAGATACCACGCACCCGACTTTCTTCCCGCAAACACCCTGCTCTATGATGTGCAAGCCATGAGGGATGCTTTGAAACAGCGTACAGAGCCTTCCATAAGATTGGATGCATTACATGGATTTCTAGCGGGCCGGGCCGTATGCGGAGAGTAATCACTGGGGCGTGATAGCGACGGAGAGGCCTGATGGGGCAACATTCGAGCATAGTAGTATGCGGCGCATATGAGGGCAACGATGGGTTTGGACTTCAGCTTGGTCCTGGTAATTTAATACAAGCGATTCTGGCGCGATTGGAGAAAGACAGACTATGAGGGCAATAGGTTATACGGAAAGAGGTCCGGTTTCGGATGAGGCCGCGGTTGTGGAGTTCGATACGGACAAACCGCAGCCGGGTCCCAGGGACCTGCTGGTGGGAGTTCGCGGTGTATCCGTCAATCCCGTCGATGTCAAAGTGCGTGCCAACAGGCAGCCGCCGGCCGGACAGCCGCTCGTTCTTGGTTTCGACGCGGCCGGGGTCGTGGAGGAAGTCGGTGCTTCGGTTTCCCTTTTCAAGCCGGGTGACGAGGTGTTTTACGCCGGCGATATTACGCGGGCCGGTACCAACGCGGAGTTTCACGTAGTCGATGAACGCATCGTGGGTCGCAAGCCGTCAACCCTCGGCTTTGCGGAAGCCGCCGCTATGCCACTGACCAGCATAACGGCTTGGGAGATTCTGTTCGATAGCCTTGGCGTCTCAGAAGGGGAGGGTGCAGGGGAATCTCTGCTCGTCGTCGGAGGCGCTGGCGGTGTCGGCTCGATCCTGATACAGCTTGCGAAGAAGCTCACCGGCCTGACCGTCATTGCCACCGCATCGCGTCCCGACACGCGAGAGTGGGTCGAGAAGATGGGCGCGGACTATGTCATCAATCATCGCAATCCTCTCGACGAGGAGATGCGGGAGCTGGGAATTGCGCCCCGATATGTCGCTTCCCTTAACCATTCGGACACGCACTTTGCGGCTATCATAGAGCTAATCAAGCCGCGGGGCCATATAGCGTTGATTGATGACCCTCAGGGTCTGGACATTTCTGCGATCAAGTTCAAAGCACTCACCTTCAGCTGGGAGTTCATGTTCGCTCGCTCGATGTTCAAGACCGATGATATGGACGTGCAGCATAAACTGCTGAACAGGGTCGCAGACCTTCTGGACGAAGGAACGCTCATTTCCACTGTCAGCGTGCATAAGGGGAAGATGGGCGCTGCGAGCTTGCGTAGCGCGCTTGAACTACAGGAGGGCGGTGCGGCAATCGGCAAGACAGTCTTGGACGGATTCGGCGCGGGGTGACCGAAAGGTGGCGCTGGGCTGAGTGAGCCATGAAGGCCGTCGAATGGATGACGAAGCCAGATTCGAGAACGGTATCTTAACCGAGTTGCCGCTGTGTTCTGAGGAGGCTGTTGCAGCCTGATGAGCTAAACCACCTGGAAGGAATTTCCACAACTCTTGACACAAGCTCCGTCAAGATTCCTACCGCGCCACGCCCGGTACTCGTCCCCCAACCGACGGTTCAGCCTCACGATAGCGTTAGGACTCAGTGCGGCCGTCGTCCAGAAGCCTACGTCGACGAAGGGCACAGGAGCGACTGGATTGCACAGCAGGCAACGGGAACGAGCGCGATAACTGTCATTGACCGCGATTACTGCTTATGCACACATCGGCACCTGTTCGCTGGGTCTCCTCGTATTCGTCCTGTCGTCACTCTCTCGTTCAATGTGAACTTGTCGAAGAGCCTTCAACTCTTGATTTGACAAGTTCACTGCGAACGGACCTGTTCCAGAGACATCCAATAGCGATGAGGCCCTGCTGAGCCTGTTATCCCGTGCTAGGATGTTTGCACAGGAGGGTTGCCAAAATGACAACGACCATTACAAATACAACCATTGTGACTTGCAATCCGCAGAGGGTGGTGCAATACGGCGCGGGGATGGCTATAGATGAGGGACGTATCGCGGCGATTGGGCCTAGTGATGAGATCGAGGCGCGCTATCCTGGCGCGGATCGTGTCAATGGGCGCGGACGAGCGGTCTTTCCGGGTATGGTCAACTGTCATACTCACATGCTCGCCACTGCCGACCGGGGCATACTGGAGGACTTCGGGTTCCCGACGACACTCAGGTTCCCGACGACTGGCAGGGGACTGCTGGACCCGGAAGAACGCAACGTCTTCGGCCTGCTTGCGGCGGCGGAGTCGATCCGCAGCGGTGGGACGACTCTGCTGGAGATCTCGGACCGCATTCCGCAGTATGCCGACAGCCTCGCCAGTACGGGCCTTCGGCTGTTCCTGGCCGAGAACATCAACGACATAGACGACGAACAGTTCGCGGTGGGTCGCTACGAGTTCTCGGAAGCAAAGCTTGAGGCAGGGCTTCAGCGGACCGCCGACCTCATATCGTCGTGGCACGGACAGCGCGATGGCCGTGTGCGGTGCTTCGTGGCTGCACACGCGCCGGAACTCTGTTCCCCTGCCTTGCTTCGGAGCGCGGTCGAGTTGGCAGGACGGCACGATCTGAGGTACACCATCCATCTGTCCCAGAGTTCGCTGGAGGTGGAAGGGGTAATGAGGACGCGGGGAGTCAGGCCGACGCAATACCTGTTCGCCAACGGCTTCCTGAGCGACAGGCTGCTGGCCGCGCATTGTCGCTACGTGGACGACTCGGAGATTGCGCTTCTCGGACAGCACGGCGTGGCGGTCTCCAACAATCCGGCAATCGCCGCACGGCGCGGAGCGGCAGCTCCGGCATTCGAACTGCAGGCCGCGGGGTGTCCCATCGGGATGGGGTCGGACAACATGGCAGAGGACATGGTGGAAGTGGTGCGGTCCGCGCTCTTCCATGAGCGTGTCAGGAGAAACGACGAAATGTGGCCCCAGCCCGAGGACGTGCTCGATTGGGCAACCATCGGTGGTGCGAGGGCGCTGGGCGTAGGCGACGAGGTCGGCAGCCTGGAAGTGGGCAAGAAGGCTGACCTGTTCATGGTCGATCTCAGACGGTCCCACCTTGTGCCGACGCTAAGGGTCGCATCGGTGTTTGTGCACCAGGCGCGGGGGGCGGATATCAGCGACGTCATGGTCGAAGGCAACTGGATCATGCGGGACAGCCGCATCCTGACGTTTGACGAGGACGATGTGATCACGCGGGCAGAGGCGATTGGCCACAAGGTCTGGAGCCGCCTCGTGGACGAAAACCCGGACGTGCCGTTTCCGGTGCGGCTCCCGCCGGGGCCTCTGGTGTATTAGAGAGCCTCCAGCAAACTGGTCAAATGCCCAACCGTAGGGGCATAACCTTGTGGGCGCCCTGGGCGTGATGACCAACACGGGCAGCCACGAGGGATTGCCCCCTGTGTGAGAGCTACTATTCTTGACGCCACCTTGCATCAGGAATCTGATGCTCTCAGTACATTGCAAGAGATTCGCGCCGCCCAATTTCTGCTTGAGGGGTGTGGACAGGATTGGCAACTACTTCAGCCGCAACTGCCCATACTATTGCTTGGGCATCGTAACCCTGCACGATCCCATCACGAGTTCGCATCAACCGGGCACCCTTGTCAGCTAGGTGGATGTCGCCTTCCGTCCGTCTGCGAGAAGTCCTCTATACCGGGCCCCTCGCCGCCGGTATCCTCAGCGACGCAGGAACCGGCGGATCTATTCACAGAAGGGGCGGTCAGACGCAATTGAGCGGGGTGCGGTAAGGCACCCCGCCCATTTCGCTGTGGATTGCCAATTGAATCAGAGGTCGACAGCCATGTTCAAGTCAACTAGCCCTGCCTCTCGACTCTGTGCGGCCCTGCTGCCGGTGACCGGCTACAGACCTGGCTTGGCGTCTCCGCACGATGTGTCCTCGGTTCCCAGGTCCGTAATCGACAGGCTGTAGCTGCCACCGTCGGGATGACGGCCGTTGCGAAACGACTGCTGCACCCCGACGTAGTAGGTGCCGTCAGCGTCGAGCTTCAGCCGCACCTCCGCAGGCTCAGGGCCCCTGCCGTAGCCCGTCGTTCCCACGATGGAGCTTCCGTCGTGTCGGTAGATCGCCGGAATCAGCGGTTCCGCGAGTGTCAGGCCTGACTCGTGGTTCCTTCCCGAAAGCTGTACCCGGTAGCAGTGGTCCCTGGTCAGCAAGGTTCCGTACCAGTCCACGTCGTCAGCAGTCTCCAGGTCCCCCCTTACCGGTTCGCCCACGCTGACGAATGCGGTCGTGTCTGTGTCGGCGCGTATCGTGTCGATGTATGGCCGACCGTTGTTGTCGTTATCCAAGATGGTCGCAACCGTCTTTCTGGGATCTCCCAGCTTGTATGAGCCACTTCTCGCCAGAGTCAACTCGAAGGTCTCGTCCGGTTCAACGATGTCGTCGTCCACGGTGGGGATTCTGATCTCAACGCTGGACACGCCGTAGCCCGCGTTTATATTCTGGTCAGCCGGGTGGGGCGCATCGTAGTCCGTATACTTGGTGGCAGTTCCTTCGCTGGTCCAGAAGAAAAGCAGAAGGTGCCTGTCCGTAGGACGTTCGATGTCAATCTTGAATACGATGCCGTCGCCCTCGTCGGCGCTTATAGAGGCGGACTGAAGGCTGAATGTCGGCCTGATTTGGGAATCATCATTGTCGATAAGGTTCACGATTGTCCTGGCAGTGTTTCCTTTGGCGAAGCCGGCAGGCAGGTCCAATAGCCGAAGCTCAATGCGGTTGCCGTCCTCGTCGGTCACGTCGTCATCGACTGCAGTCACCGTGAAGCTTGTGCTGGTATCGCCCGCTCTGACCGTGACGCTCTCAGGAAGCTCCGAGTAATCGGAAGGTCTCGTCATTACGTTGGGCACGAACAGGTCAAGTGGGAACGTGGCGTCCTCGCTGTCGGCCCGGGAAAGCTCGACGACTACCGTTGCCGGACTGCCTCCCTCCGTCGCGCTGAAGCTTGGTGCGCCGAAATTCACCTTGATCTTCGGATCGTCGTCCCTGACTCTGACTGAAACCTGTGCCTTCAGATCCTCGTAGTCCCTGCCGGACGCCGATACTTCGAGCGAAACGGTGGTCCGTTCCGGTCGGGCATCTGCGTCTGCCACGCCGTTCACCCTTATGGTACGGGCGTCCTGCCAGTCCGATGGCGTGAACGTGAGCGACACCGGAGCCACAGTTGCAACTGTGGTATCTGCCGAGCTGACCTCTATGGTCACGGCCTCGGACGGTCGCGACGAGAGTCTGGCGGTGAATGTGCCGAAGCCTTCCTCTTCGACCGATAGCCCTGTCTGGTTTAGCACGATGCCGGTAGTGTCGTTGTCAACGACGCGCACGAAGGCGGCACCCCGTGCGATGGTCTGGCTGGTATCGCCCTCCCTGTATGCGAACAGCCCTATCGACAGCGACGCATCGTCGGCGTCATTGTCCTCGAGCGCGGTCAGCGTCACCGTCTGCGCGTCATGCCAGTCCGATGTCGTGAAAGTGAGCACGACCTCGTCTGCCGTCAGAAGGAGTAGGTCGTACACGAAGACATGCACTTCGAGCGTCTCTTCCGGGTCTCTGGCTAGACTGACCTCGAAGCTGCCCGTGCCGCCCTCCCGGATGCTGAGCCTCTCGGGATTTACCACGATCATCGCAGGAGAGCTATCGTCGTCTATGACGGTTACCTTGACCCTTCCGGTCCTGCCATCGTAGCCACCACCCGAAGCCTCGATCGTGATGTCCACCAGGTTCTCGTTTCTGCTGTCGGTGTCGTCCTCGGCCATCAGCGTGACTGTCTGCTCATCCTGCCAGTCGCCCGTGGTGAAGGTGAGTGCGCGCGGGCTCGATATGCTCACGGCGTTCCTGTCCTCGGAACTCACCTGAACGGTTACACTGGAGGTCGGCTGTGTCGCGAGCCTGACGGCGAACTCGCCGCTGTCCCCCTCTCGTATCGTCAGCAATGCCGGTTCGATCACAAGGCTAGGTTCGAGAGCGTCGTCGTCGGTGACGCTGACCGCGACCGTGCCGCTCGCGCCCTCATATTCCCCACCAATTGCTTTCAGGAGAATGCTGTCCGACTCGTTGCGGGTGTCGGTGTCGTGGTCGCCACTCACGGTTATCGTCCGCTCGTCCTGCCAGTCGGACGGTGTAAATGTAACCGAGTCAGGAGACGCCGTGGCGATCCCACTTCGACGTGACCTCACGCTGACTGTTACGTCAACAGAAGGCTCGGTCGCGAGCCTGAGCGTGAAGGTCGCCGTGCCGCCTTCGTCTAACTCCAACGGCGTCGGGTCAAATATCAGGCCGGCTGTGTCGTCGTCGCTGATGGATACGATGGCTTCAACCGTGGCGCCGCCTGTCACATTGTCAGGCAGGTCGCCGAAGCTCAGCTTCACGCTTTCCCCGTCGTCGTCGATTTCGTCGTGCGTCGCGGCGAATGTGAACGACTTCTCCGTATCTTCACTGTCGAATACCAGAGTGCCTGGAACACCGGAGTAGTCATCACTGCTTGCCCCGTCCTGGCCGGTCGCCTCGATAAGTATAGTCACAGTCCGCTTCGGAGCTTCGCTGAGTGTGACCTTGATGGTGACCTCACTCTCGGTCACTCCGGTGGTGGATTCGTCGTCGCTCTCGTGAACTGAATAAGACGCCGTCTCGAAGCTCACAGTGACATCCGGGGCGCTGTCGTCCACAAGCACGTTAATCGCTTTCGTCAAACCGTCGTAGAAGGTGTCCGAAGATGTGGCGGAAAGGTCAATTGTCACATCCTCGTCGACGGAGTTGTCATCTGCCTCGCCGCTCACCGTTACCACCTGCGTCATGTTCCAGGTCTCGTCGGTGAAGGTGAGCTCGTCATCTGAGACCGTCGCAGCGTCGGTGTTGTCCGAAGTAACGGAGACGGTCACGTCCTCGGTGGGCTTCGTCGCCAGCTTGACCGTGAAGGTGCCCGTACCGTCCTCGTCCACTCCCAGCATATCGGGGTCCACGACGAGGGCAGCAGTATCGTTATCCTTGATGGTTGCGTCAACCTCGCATCTCGCGCCGCAGCTATTGCCGTCCTGTGTCGCCACATTTTGATGAGCAACGCTCAGGTTGGGATTAATTTGCATCGAAAGGTTAAACACCTCATCGTCTTCGTCTTCGTCGTCATCGACAATGCCGACCGTCAGGCTCTTCTCCGCTACAAATACACCGCCATCGCAGCCAGAGTCCGCAGTCGCGGAGTCGTTGCATTCAAAGTCTGTCGTGGGAATCACTAACTGTTCGCTGATTGGAGTGTAGTCATCCGGAACTACTGCTTCATCCGAACCTGTTTGGACAAAGACGGGACCTAGAGATGTGGGTGCCGCTGCGCCTTCGCCGGTGCGGGCGATGACCTTGAACGACAGTGTCTCGTCCGACTCGTCCACCTCGTAGGAGTCCTTGTCGAAGCTGAATATCAAGGCAACGACTATGTCCACGTCCGCTGCCGCAGGGGTGCCCGCCTCATAACCGGTGCCGGCATTGACGGTAGCTGTCAGCGTGCCACTTGCGACGGGTTCGCCCTCTGGAATCTGGGTGAACTCCGAGTCTGGAATCGTGAGCGTCGCTTCCGAGCTCCCCGTGGAGAACGTTACGGTCTTCGCCAGTGATGCAGCATCGAGATATTCGTGTGACTGGGTCAGGGCCACAGTCACATCAAGTTCTTCGTCCGTGACGCCCGTCCGCGACAAGGTGAACGAGACAGAATCGGCTCGGAAGACGGCGCTCTCCTGGTCTGCCTCGATGGTGACCACCGGGGCACTATCGTCCACAAGCACGTCTAGCGATACTCTCAGAGCATTATAGTTTGCGTCCATGGAAGTGGTTGAGAGGTCAATTGTCACTTCTTCATTGGCGTCGTCGGCATCTTCCACACCCCTCACCGTCACCTCCTGAGTCATGTTCCAGGTCTCGTCGGTGAAGGTGAGCTCGTCATCTGATACCGTCGCCGCGTCGGTGTTGTCCGAGGTCACCGACACGGTCACATCCTCGGTGGGCTTCGTCGCCAGCTTGACCGTGAAGGCGCCCGTGCCGTCCTCGTCGATTTCCAGCATCCCGGGAGCCACCACGAGGGAGGCAATGTCGTTGTCCTTTATGGTTACGCTGACCTCGCATATGGTGCCGCAGCTGTCGCCGTCCTGAGTCGCGAAGTTCTGATAATGAATAGGAAGACCGGATGCCTGCAACAATTCAAGAGAAAACTCTTCACCGTTTTCGTCTTCGTCGTCATCCACAATGCTGACTGTCAGGCTCTTCTCCGCCTCGAACACACCACCTTCACAGCCGGACTCTTCAGTCCCTGGGTCGTTGCATTCAAAGTCTGCCGCGGGGATTTGCAGCTGTAGCTCTAGCGCAGCGAAGTCAGACGGCGAACCCGCTTCATCCGCCACCGCGATCACAGCGAAGTTCAATAACGATGTGGGCGACGCTGCACCTTCGCCGGTACGGGCGATAACCTTGAACGACAGTGTCCCGTCCGACTCGTCCACCTCGTAGGAGTCCTTGTCGAAGCTGAATATCAAGGCGACGACTATGTCCACATCCGCTGCCGCAGGCGTGCCCACCCCATATCCGGTGCCAGCGTTAACGGTAGCCGTCAGCGTGCCGCTTGCGACAGGTTCGCCCTCAGGGATCTGCGTGAACTCCGTCGCAGGAATCGTGAGAGTCGCGTCCGAGTCTCCTTCGTCGAAAGTTACGGTCTTCGCCAGTGATGCAGCATCGAGATATTCGTGTGACTGGGTCAGGGCCACAGTCACATCAAGTTCTTCGTCCGTGTCGCCCGTCCGCGACAAGGTGAACGAGACAGAATCGGCGAGGAAGACGGCGCTCTCCTGGTCTGCCTCGATGGTGACCACCGGAGCCGCCTCCACAGTCCCGGTGTCCGGGTACGCGTCGCTTGCCAGGGGACCCTCGGCGTTGTCCTCGTCATCGGTGAAGCTCACCTCGACGATGATCTTCTTGCCATCGTCGTCGCTTGCCAGCGTATATGTGCTTGCCGTCTCGCCGGAGATTTCGGTCTTGTTGCTTGTGCCGTCAGAATCGACCCGGAACCACTTGTAGGTGTAGGCATAGCCGGCATCGCCTTCCTCCGCCATGGTCTTGCCTTCTGCGTCCGCAATGCCGCTCGTGTCCACGCTTAGTTCCTGACTCACTCGCGCCGTGCCGGAAATCACAGGCGCACCCGTCGCAGGAGTGTTTTGCGGCGACTGCGCGTGACCGATCGCCGGAACGAGCGCTGCGAATACCGCAAAGGCAATCAGGAGCGGCAGCAGTGCCCCGGCGGTTCGCGTTCTCCGTTGGGACACGGGCCTCGAGTTGGAAATACCCTTCCCAGGCCCGGTGTTCGACATACCGGATCTCGCAGTTCCGGTACGGATTAATCTCAGAGCTGTACCAATTGCCGCCGATCCCCAACTGTTCTTAGTCTTCCTCATCCTCATCCTCCAATTCGATACTTCGGCTGCTGCATTCGCGCGAGGCACGCAGCAGTCTCGACTCCTAACACCCTTGGCTGCAAAATTGTCTATGTCTTTCTTGAACCCTCCTTCGGCAATCCTCGCTAACGTATAATCTGGTCGTGTCCCGCGGTCTGCAGCACTACGAATAGATATTTGCGTAGAACTATGCGCTCTCTAGTGGTATAAATCTACCTTTATTATAGCAATGCTGCGCCAGAGCAGGGGAGTCCGTTCAAAAATTCCGACTGACTGCGAACTATTGAAGGAGTGGCGCGCGTCGGAATGGGAGTCTATGCCGCGGCTCGGCACAGGAAACAGGCGCGAGATGGCTTCCAGTCCTTCGACTGCCAGAGACTGCTCGCGCGCCAGCAGCGGGATCGCTTCCGTCCAGCCCGAGCAGACGTCAGTTACCACGAGCCTGCTGATGAAGAAGCTTGCTACTTCCTACAACAGCCTGCACAGGCGTCACGGCGTCAGTGAGTGGACGGAGCAGAGACTGAGAAGCAGTCGGGTAGAACTCGACCCCGTATCGTTGGTGCACACAAAATGGTAAGCACAGCCGGTACTTGCTTCCATCAGGCATTGCACCCCGCCGAGCGCATCGAACAGCGGAAGGCTGAAGCGTTATAGTGGGAAGTACCTCCACACTGATGCGAAGACAGTCGGGTCGTTCATTCTCCCGGCACATCGTCATACTGGACAGCCTACCTGCACAGTGAGACAATCACGCGGAGGAATTGTCCAACACTTGAATCACATCGAGGCGCGATTTTGGGGATCTGCACCTGGCTGCAATTGCATCACCAGGTAGGAGATCTGAGATTGTGAATGTTGGCCCGTTCGTTGGCCGGTCTTCCGATGACATCGCCCGCTAGACCTAGTGGACCCGCGCGGTGTCCATATCTAGACATCTTCCTCGTTCGCCCGGCCAAAGGCTCTTCGAGTTCGCAATTGACGCGAACTCACGGCTGAGTGTAGAACGGGCATCCTGCAACGATTGACGACTCCTCGGACCGGATTACCATTTTTTTCCTGCGCCTCGTCAGCAGGAGGAGAGCATGCGGTCCAATCCCACTCGTAGCGACGAAGAACAGGACGAAGAACGGCCCCCCGCTTTCAGGAGGGTGGAGCAGCACATACAGAGTAAGATACTCGCAGGGCTGCTCGACCTGGTGCCGACTATTGTGACGATAATTGTCGTCGTGTTCCTCGTCCAAAAGGTCGATGCCCTTATTCGTCCTCTACCGTTCGTGAAGGACAGGGCGTGGGACTTCCCTGCAGTCGGCCTTATAGTGA
>CAZWDM010000003.1:61008-71029 GCA_964632415.1 uncultured Dehalococcoidia bacterium
CTACCGTTCGTGAAGGACAGGGCGTGGGACTTCCCTGCAGTCGGCCTTATAGTGATGGCCGTACTGCTCTACTTTTTCGGGCTGGTTGTCTCGACGAAGTTCGGCTCGAAGCTTTCCGGCTGGAAGGACGACTTTCTGGGAAGCATCCCGGTCATAAAGAACATCTTCGGTGTTACCCGGCAGGTGATGTCAACTGTCTCGTCGCAGTACAGCTTCAGCAGGGTAGTGTTTCTTGAATGGCCCAGAGAGGGGATGGTGGCGATGGGGTTCGTGACGGGCCGGGCTTACTCTACCCGGACGCAGGATTCGATGGCTATAGTGTACATCCCAACGATTCCGAATCCGACCTCGGGCAATATGGCATTGGTGATGGAGGATGACCTTCTGGAAACGGACTTGTCGGTGGAAGAGGCGATGAAGCTCGTCTTCTCTGGCGGCATTGTGCTCCCTGAGGAGCTGTCGCTTGCGAGGATACATCGAACGAAGCCTGATAGGTTCGAGCTAACGGGGCGCTTCACATCTCGATTCCCGGACGAACCGTATCGGGCAGGCACTCAGTGACCATCGAGATACTCTTGCCAGTATTGAATTCAGACCCGACCTCTATGCTTCGGCGCAGAGGTCGCAGGTCGATAGATCACATCGCATTGAGTTAGCAGTTCGTCGCCCTACCCCCTAAGCGTCGTCAGTAACGCAGGTGAGGGTAGAAGGTTGCCGGCCCACTTCGGCGTGGCTGCGACCTCATCTGTTTCAGCCGGTTTACTTCCGTGGACGTGAACGCGTTCGTCAATTCCCCCTGCAATGGCTTTCAAGTGCATCAGGCAACAGCCGTGTCCAGCCACGGTTGAAGCTCTCTTGAGCGAAGCCCACAAAGCTAAATCCGTCGCTTCCGAATTAAGTCCGCACTCGTTGCCCTAACGCTTGCCGCATCGTGGCACGATCTTCGAACGGCGGTACCGGCGCCAGATGTTCCCAACTCGGTTGAACCGGGTTTCTCCTTCGACCGGAATTCCGACCTGCTGCCTGTAGTCTGATTTGCGGCAATCGCAATGCTTATGACCAGTGGCGGACTTATTCCATCTATGTTGCTATCAGTTCATATCTGCTGTCATGCAGCAGGTTTATCAATGGTACGACGAAATCTACTCAATATATGGCTGAATATACCTATGCGGTGCATCCGCGTAATGTATCAACATTATTGAAAAGGGTTTCCTATCTTACTCAATGTTTTCCAATGTAAAGCAAATTCAGAGAAGAACTCGGCTTCGTAAAGGTTTCGCTATGGGGCATCGGATACCTGCGTTTAGGGGCAACTGACAGCTTGGCGACTGTCGCCCGGTGGGCGGGCGATCAATCGGAATCTCTCAGGCGTCAGGTGTGTCTGCAACCGATGTACGCCGGATTCTTCGGAGTCCCGCCACGGCATTGGACTGCAGCTTCGGTAGGGCGGTTGGCTTAACAAGTGAATAGGGCAGGCAAGATGACAAATGACCATTTCTTCACTCGATCACGGTGGTTGAGCGCGCTAGCTATTGTCTTCATTCTTACGCTGCATTTGATGGAATCCCCGCCTCTTGCCTTCGCCCAACAGGACCCGGTCATAGCGGGTGTAAACGCCACTGCTACAGGATCGACAACGATCACCGTCAGTGCGCTGCTCACGAATCCTGACAGCGTTTCTGCAACGGTCTATATGCGCTATAAAGAAGGCGACGGAGACTGGGAAAGTACCACATCCGCCACCACGTCCGGCACAAGCGCGACCTTCTCTGCGCTAACTAACCTCAAGCCCAACACATCGTACACAATACAGGTGGCTCTGGAAGAAACTGACTCAGCCTTCGCAAGCAACAGCGCGACAGTGATTACGAAGCAGGCTTCGCTGGGTTCGGGAAGCGTATCAGCCTCCGCGAACGGCACTACCGCTGGCACCGTAGCCGTCACGGTCTCTTTCCCGCACAGCGGCGCGACCGTCTATCTGCAGCATAAAGCGAGAAGTGCCAGTTGGCCCACGGATAACGCCACAAATCGCCAGAGCAAGGCACCGACAACGACCGGCGCATCAGAGGTCCTTTCATTCAGCCTGACCGGATTGACCCACAGCACACAGTACGATGTGCGGGCATCGCTGACCGACAATTTCTCTAGCGGGGTCATAACCGACGACTTCACGACGGCGACGCCAGCGCCGACTATCACAGGGGTCGCCGATAGTGAGGTCACCCACAACAGCGCCAAGATAACAGTCTCCGTCTCCAATCCAAGCAGCACTGCGGTCTATGCGCGCTATAAGGAGTCATCGGAGGATGACAGCACCTATACTGCTCTGACATTGAAGACGACCACTACGACAGGCTCATCAGAAGACGTGGTCTTCAGTCTCAGCGGCCTCAGTGACGAAACGGGCTACACGGTGCAGGCATCACTTGCATCAGACTACTCCGGCGCTTCGACGGATACATTCACCACGCTCAAGACTCCTTCCTCGATCACAAGCGTCGGTGAAACGGCATACGATCACAACAGCGCGACGATTACCGTTGCTGTGTCCAACCCGAACGGCACCACGGTCTATTTGCAGCATAAGCTAAACACCGCCTCATGGCCTGCTTCGGATTCGGATCAGATTTCGACGAATCGCCAGTCCAAGCCGACGCAGACCACGAACGAAACCGAGAATCTGGCATTCTCGATCACCGGGTTGACTGCGAATACGGACTACGACGTGCGTGTGTCATTCGTTGCGGATTTTTCCAGCGGGGTCTCCACCGACTCCTTCAAGACTCGAATGACGCCGGCAATCTCCGGGATGTCCATAGGCAGCATCGCCTATAACAGCGCGACCGCAACCGTATCCTTGAACAACGCCCATAACACCACTGTCTATGTGCGGCACAAGGTCAAAGGCGCGGCGGACTCCACTTACATCTCCACTTCCCAGACCACATCGGCGAGCAGTGTGGCGTTTACCCTGACGAACGGCGTATCCCCGGGCAAAACATACGTTGTCCAGACTTCGCTGGTGAGCGGCTTCGGCTCGGGTGTTACTGAGAGGGAATTCACGACCCCGGGCATCGGCAGCCTGTCGGTCAGCGACATCGAGTACGACGCGGCGAAGGCAACAGTAGCGGTTTCCGGATTGACCACTGCTCACAGCAGTACAACCGTTTACTTGCAGCGCAAGGCATCCGATGAATCTTCTTGGTCGCCATCTACTCCGTTGCAGATGAACGCCACATCCACTAACTCCAGCCTGGAGTTCACGCTAACCGGTCTGACCCCCGGCAAGACCTACACCGTGCGGGCAGCATTTGACACAGGCTTTACTGCCGGGCTCGTGACCTCAAGTGCATTCACGACGCCCAGCATCAGCAGCGTGACGATCAGCGAGGTCAAGCACAATGGCTCGAAGGTCACCGTTACAGTGGCCGGCATGACAACCAATACTGAGGACACGGTCGTTTACCTTGGATACAAGGACAGCGACGACACGACATATACCTCCGCGGGAACGGCGACCGCCACTTCCACCGATTCAAGCCTGGAGTTCACGCTATCCGGCTTGGCGGCAGGCGAAAACTACACCGTCATCGCAGCATTCAACAGCGCATACACGGCAGGGGCGGCAACCGCCACATTCACCACGCCGAGCATCAGCAGCGTGTCGATCAGTGATATTTCACATGGCGGAGCGGAAGCCACTGTCGCGGTCGCCGGAATGGCGAGCAATACCGAGGATACGACCGTCTATCTGCAATTCAAGGCGTCCGACGAAGTATCATGGTCGCCCTCGACCCCGCTACAAGTGGATGCCACGTCGTCTGATTCCAGCCTGGAATATACGCTGACCGGACTCACTGCCGGCAAGACCTACACCGTGCGGACAGCCTTCAACACCGGATTCACTGTCAGCCTCCAGTCCACTACATTCACCACGCCGAGCATCAGCAGCGTGTCCGTGAGCGACAGAACGCACAAGAGCGCGAAGGTAACGGTCGCAGTCGCAGGCATGACCGCCAACACCGACAACACGACCGTCTATCTACAGCACCAGGAATCCGGCGCCGCAACCTGGACGCCAGCGACCCCACTTAGTATGACGGCGACATCATCAGCTACGAGTCTTGAGTTCCCTATATCCGGCTTGACAGCAGGCAAGACCTACAATGTCCGCGCGGCATTCAATGCTACCTTCAGCATCAGCCTCCAGGGAGCTGCGTTTGTCACGCCAAATCTCTCAATCGCCATTCCTGCGTCCGACATCACACACGAAGCCGCGAAAGTAAGGGTGACGGTCTCAAATCCAGACACGACCAACAATACGGCTGTGTATCTGCAATACAAGAAAACCGCAGACACCCCCTTCATTTCTGCCGGCTCTCTGTCGGCGACTTCTAGCTCTCCAACGATCGAGTTCAGCTTGTCGAGTCTCCGACGATTCACGGACTACGATGTCCAAGCCTCCTTTGAGAGCGCATTCCCATCCGGGGATTTCACGAAGAGCGGGACATTCAAGACTCTTCAGACATTCCCTGATCCTCCTAAGAACTTCTCCTTTGACCAGACGCACCACGACCAGCTGGTGATATCGTGGGAGGCTCCAGACGACGATGGAGGAGCAACGGTAACCGGTTACAAGGTGCAGTGGAGGCCCGACGCGGGGAGCTACTCGTCCTCTGCGCAGGGGGCTACTACCGCTGATACGCTGGAATACTCAATAGAAGGACTTGCGAGCAACACGGCCTACCAGGTGCGCGTCCTTGCAGTGAACGCCATCGGCGACACTCAGAGCCCACCCGAATATGCGAAAACCACCAGGCAGGCGCCCGTCGTATCCGCCGTAAGTGTTCCTGAAGGTGGTGACGATAAATCAAAGCGTACGGTTGCCACTGCGACGGTAACGCTCTCCCACGGCGACACGCGCGTTGACAACCAGATATTCTTCCGTTACGCCGTCGACTCCACCCCAACCGGCGCCAGCGCGACTCCCGGCAGCTGGACGAGCCTCACCAGCCAGAGCGTCAGTGGTTCGCTTACGAATGTTACGGACGACTTCTCGCTGACAGGTCTCACAGGCAACACATACTATGTCGTGCAGTCGTCGCTGGACAGTTCCTACGCGGCAGGCAGTTTCGCTGAGGACAGATTCCGCACCGGCAGCGTTTCGCCCAGCGTAGCCCAGAATGTTGAAGTCGTGCCCGGCCCCGTACCCAGAACCCTCGTGGTGCGCTGGGACGCCCCGGCAAGCGATGGCGGTACCCCAATCCTGGGCTACCACGTCTATTGGGAGCAGGACGAGACTCCAGGTGAGTTTATCAGCGATTTGACCGTCGGACCCAGCACGTTTGAAAGGCAATTCTCCACCGTCGGTGATCAGGAAAGGTGGTACGGCTGGGTCTTCGCATACAACTTGCACTATGACGCCACGAACGCCCCCGAAGAGATCAGCCCGTCATCACCCAGGGTGCTTGGACAGGCCAGCGTGGCGCCCGGCGTGCCAGTCAATTTCATTGTGCAGTCCCTTAACGGCGCAATAAATGTAAGCTGGGGGGCAGCCCCGGAGTTTAACAGTGCTGTGGTCGATTACAAGATACAAGTGAGAAAGACCGGAAGTGCCGACGAGCCAACGACCGTGAGCGCCGACAAACTTGATGGCGAGATTCTATTCTTCAAGACAATTGACGGGTTCGAAAACGGCACCGAATATGAGGTGCGAGTTTATGCAATGGATGCCGTTGGACGGGATGGAACTCCCACGCGCTGGGTCAAGGTGATTCCCGTCGGGCCGATAGGCGTGCCGGCGAGTGTGACGGCGACCGCCGGCCAGGAGAAGATCACCGTGACGTGGCAGGCTCCGCCGGCATCAGCGGGGGACACGCCAACGGGATACACGGTTGAGTGGAAGCGTAACTCCGACACTCAGTGGAGCGAAGCCCGGGGCGCAACTTCTCCTCACGAGATCGCGGCATTGGACGGTGGCACCACCTATAACGTGCGCGTGTTCGCCAATGTCCGCCTGAATGATGGCAGCCCTTCGGCGACGATAAGTGTCGTGCCATTTACGCACCCCGACGCTCCCGCCATCAGGGTCAGCCCCGCTAACGAGGCGCTTGTCGTAAGCTGGCCTGCTCCGTTCAACGGTGGCTCACCAATCAAGAACTACATCGTCCAGTGGACGGAAACGGGTAGCGAATTCGGTTCTACCAATGAAGCAACGGTCACCAGCAATTCGCATCGCATCACGGGACTGACCAATGGCGCCGAGTACCAGGTTCGCGCCTATGCAGTAAACGAACAGGATCTGACGAGTGAGCCGTCAAGCGTGGTAACCGGAACACCGTCGGAAATAATTACACCACCTCCACCGCCTCCCTCGCAGACCCCAGGTGCGCCGTCAAGTGTACTGGTAACTGCGGGCGACGAGGAGCTGCTCGTTACCTGGGCTATTCCTTCCAATACCGGCACCTCGGCGATAACAGGCTATGTAGTGCAGTGGACGACTGGCGGCGGCACTTTTGGCGCCGACGAAGCCACAACCACCGACCTCGAATACACAATCACAGGACTGACCAATGACACCGAGTACGATGTCCGGGTAATCGCAGTCAACAGCAACGGGAGAGGCACGCCCTCTGCCGTTGAGAGTGAGACACCCGCCGAGGATGTGCCGCCGGGCATATCGGCGATCAGCGTACCGGGTGAAGACATCACAGAAACGGAAGCTAAGATAGAGATCACCATTGCGAACAATGACGACGGTGCTTCGCTGGATATCTACCTGCGTTACCGCATCTCCACGCCTCAAGGCGACTGGAGCGAAACGCTCGAAGATTCGTCGTCTGCCGAAAGTGTGGAGTTCTCGCTGGCCGACCTGACGGCGAACACCGAGTACGAAGTTCAGGCATCACTGGATGACACATTCCCTACGGATGACACCGCCAGCGCGAAATTCACGACCGCCACCACAGTCCCGGGGGCGCCGCAGAAGGTCGTCGTGACTCCAATGAATAATTCCCTCGTCGTTAAGTGGGAGGCTCCCGAGGACGACGGCGGCGCTGAGATTACGGACTACGTGGTGCAGTGGAAGTCGGGAGAGGAGGAGTTCAGTTCCGACAGGGAAGCGAAGGTTGACGATGAGACGCTGACTTACACTATTGCCGACCTGGAGAACGATGTCGAATACACGGTGCAAGTCCTCGCGATGAATGAAAACGGTCTGAGCGAGCCTTCCGACCCGGCAACCGGCACTCCGTCTGACACATCCACAGGCATGATCGAATCCGTCAGCGTTGAGTCCGACGGCGCAACCACGGCTAATGTGTCGGTCGTCGTCCTGGGCGCCGACGAAGACCATCCGGTCACCGTTTACATGCGTCACCGCATAAAGCCAACGGAGGACGATGAGGAGAATGCGACCGGAAACGGCACGAGCCAGGTTCAGCTCGCATCTCCCCAGCAGGAAGACACGGAGTGGAGCGAAGTTCAGTCGGTTGAGACGACCACAGGCGTTGCCGAATTTACAATTACTGACCTCGTTGAGGATGCCGTCTATGAGATTCAGGTGTCCCTTGAAGACACCTTTGTGGACGAGCCCTCAATCTACATCGAAGAGTTTACTCCTGCCAAGGTGCCGGGCGCACCGGATAACCTGGTGCTGATGTCGGGTGATGCCGAGATCATCGTCAAGTGGACCGCCCCTGATGACGACGGCGGCTCCCCGGTCACAGGCTACATTGTGCGCTGGAAGTCCGGAACCGAGGACTTTGATGCTGCAAGGCAAGCCGACGTTGCCGTCGACGACCTGATGCACACCATCACCGGACTTGAGAACGGCACCGAATACGACGTGGTGGTCGTCGCCGTCAACATTATTGGCGAAAGCGAGCCGTCCGCCATCGAAAGCGCGACACCGACGGAAGAAGTGGTAACGACCGTAGTGAGGGTCAGGATACTCGACGCCGCTCAGACGACCGCGAATGTGGAAGTCACTCTGGCTAACAGGGACGAAAGCGTTGTGACGACAGTGCATCTGCGATACCGTGCGGTTACGGGCCAGCAGTCCTGGAACGAGGCAACTCCTGCCGCTGCCACGTCGGATATCGTAGAGTTTGCATTGATCGGCTTGACACCGAACACGCAATACGAGGTTCAGGCATCGCTGGACGCCACATTCCCTGTGGACGCAGTCATGAGCCTTACTTTCAACACCCAGAGTGTGCCGCAGCCGCCTCGCATCACGAGCGCGAGCGCATTCTCCGTGAACGAAGGCGAGACGCGAGTGGCGACACTGACGGCCACCGACGCAGACACTCCGGCTTCGCAGCTTGTTTGGTCGATTTTGCCGTCAAGCCCTGACGGGGACAAGTTCATGATCAGTGGTAGCGGCGCTCTCTTCTTCCGTTCGGCAAAAGACTTCGAGAACCCGGACGACGCCAATCGTGACGGCACTTATGAGCTGACGGTGCAGGTAAGTGACGGGCAGAACACAGACACCGCGATGATTCGCGTGACACTGCTGGATGTCGAGGAAGTCACACCCACGCCCACGCCATCGCCGACACCAACGCCGTCGCCAACCCCTGGCCCGACGCCGTCACCAACGCCCACACCAACACCAACACCGGCGGCTCTGGTGAACTTCGCAGCGGCAAGTCAGACCGTGTCTGAGGGCGGCAGAATTTCCATTACCGTCAGGCTCTCGTCAGCTGCGCGGAAACTCCTGGCAATACCGGTAAGGATTGTCGCCGGTGGAACTGCGGAAGCCGGAGACTACCGGATTTCTGGACTGGCAAATGGCGCGCTCAGTTTCAACATCGGACAGAGTGTCAAAGCGTTCATGTTTGCAGCCAGCGAGGATGCCGACACGAATAACGAGACGGTCCGGCTTGGTTTCGGTGCGCTGCCTGAAGGCGTGTCCGCAGGCAGCCAGCGCATGACCACCGTCACGATAATAGACAACGACGTTCCAGTCACCGGGGGCGGGAGAGGTGGCAGCAGCATAAGCAGGCGCAACGGCCCACCGAGGTTTGTGGAAAGATACAACGCTGTCCGCTCAGTTGCAGAGAACAGTCCCGCAGGAACGCCGGTGGGCGATCCGGTAGCGGCAAACGATCCCGACTCTCGCGATCAGAATTCGCTGAATTACGCCATTGCGGGCGTGGACGTCGAGAGCTTCTCGATCGAAAGCACATCCGGCCAGATTCTCACGAAGGCCGAGCTTGACTTCGAGACTAAGTCGGAGTACAGGGTTGTCCTGCTTGTCAGGGACGGCAGAGGAGGGAAGGATTCCATCAGCGTAACCATCCACGTAACAGACATAAACGAACCGCCCGTTATATTGGGTGACGCGAGTATCGATCACATCGAGAACTCAACGGCGCCGGTCGGCAGTTTCACCACATCGGATCCAGAGGGCGAAACGGACCTCTCGTGGTCTCTGTCGGGCGACGATAGCCACCTATTCTCGATTGGCGGCTCAGGAACGCTGCGATTCGAGTCGGCGCCGGACTTCGAGAGTGCCGCAGATGCGGACGGCGACAACGTCTATGCGGTTACGGTGCAGTCCTCAGACGCACTTGGAGTTGGCACGCTCCACATCGCAATTTCCGTGACAGACTCGGATGACGTAGGCACCGTTACGCTCTCGGCGGACCTCCCGCGAGTCGGGTCGGAGTTGAATGCACGGCTTGAGGAGCCGGACGGCGGCGTGGCAGACATCACCTGGCAATGGGAACGCTCCGTTGATGGCTCGTCGTGGAGCGCAATTCCGGGCGCCGGCTCAAGTTCGTACACGCCTGTCGAGTCGGACGAGGGCATGCACTTGAGAGCCATCGTTTCATACAAGGACGGTCATGGCCCTGACAAGGTTGCGACGGCGATGGTCACTAGCGTGGTGCAGGAAGGTCCCACGGCAACTCCTACCCCGGTTCCGACCCGCGAACCGGCCCCGGTGCCGACGGCGACTCCGACTCCGGTTCCAACCGTAACGCCTGATGCGCCCACAGCAACACCGACTGCA
>CAZWDM010000003.1:71129-85955 GCA_964632415.1 uncultured Dehalococcoidia bacterium
TCCGACTCCGGTTCCAACCGTAACGCCTGATGCGCCCACAGCAACACCGACTGCAACACCGGTCTCGGCTCCTGTTTCCATGCCGGCGGCACCCCCGACGGCCACGCCAGTCGTGCCAGCCCCTGTTCCGGTGGTGCAGCCAACGGCTACCGCGGTTCCGGCAACCGCCGTGCCCATTGCGCCTACGCCTCCGACCGGGACGATGCCAGGCTCAGCAGATGAGCCGACCGAAGAGCGCATCGAAGCCCGCCCCGGCGTGGCTCCCGGTCTGGTTATCGCGCTGGTAGTCGCGGCGATAGTTGTGGTGGCAATCACGGCATTCGTGGTCGCAAGGCGCAGGCGCTAATACACTCATGACGATCTGAAGACCCAGAGATTATCGGCGAAAATGGAAAGTGGTGCAGATGAGAATACTCTCCTCAGCTGCACCACTTCTGCGTTATCCAGATCTTCTACACTCCGGCCGAATCGCGTCCGGCTAGAACCGCCCTACGGCGTTTAGTCTCTGGTCCGTCTCCGGCGCGCCCCTCGTTTATCCGCCTGAGAGTCCGGTATGTTGGGATATTTCTGACTGACCTTACTCGCGCGTTCATGAAGTGGTACTATCGTCAGGCATTTTGCAGAGATTTCAGAAAGTCTCAGTGCTACACAAATGGTGATTTCAGGGGAACGACCGCCGCATAGAAAGAAGAGGTGCATTAAATGAAATTTGTCATGTATGACGATTACCGCCCGGGCATCCTGACTGATGCGGGCATTATAGACATTGGTGATCTGTGCCCTGGTGGCGGGCAAGCTGCAATCACAGGGCTTATCACAAACTACGACGCTCTTGAGTCCCAACTCCGCACCCGTGCCACGGAGGGCGCTCCAATCCATGGCGCGCAGTTGCGGGCTCCATTGCAGCGTCCGTCCAAAATCTTCTGCATGGGCGGCAACTTCCGCGAGTTTGGCACCCGTGAGCCTGCGCCGATGTGGGGTTTCACCAAGAGCCTCCACAGCATTTTGGATCCGGGCGGCACAGTGGTCCTTCCGGATGTGGACGCCAACATATTCCACCACGAAGCTGAACTCGTGCTGGTCTTCGGCAAAGGTGGCAAGGACATTCCTGCGTCTGAGGCAATGGACCACGTCTTCGGCTACACTGCAGGTGTCGACGTCTCCGCTCGAATGCCGGGAGGAGGCGGAGGACGCGAGCCCAACGTTCTGCCCATCTCGGATCACAAGTCTCACCCAACATTCTGTCCACTTGGCCCCTGCATTGTGACCAAGGACGAAATCGGCAACCCGGAGAACTTGCAGGTCACGCTGAGTGTCGAGGGTGAGCAGCGCGTCAACTACAACACCGACGACCTTGCCCATTCCATTGCCGAGTCGATCGAATACATCGCATCCATCGAGAAGATCAGCCCCGGCGATGTGCTGTTCATCGGCACCAACCACCAGGGCTTGGGTGCGATGCAGGACGGCGACAACATCGAAATAGCCATCGAGGGCGTCGGCAGCTTCTCATTCACCGTCAGCGACCCGCTCAAGCGCCGCTGGCCCCGGGGTATTGACGAGGCAACCGCCAAAGATCTGAGGGAAGGCACCGGCGGTCCCGGTCGTCAGGCGCGACCACTATAGGCAGGGTAGTGGTCTCATTTTTGAGATCGAATCACATTGTACTCAGTTAGCCCATTCAGCATTCGGATGTGCGCATCATCAATGGCGGCGCCGCAAGACTCGTTGAAAGGCAAATGAAGAACTCCCTCGGTCTGAGCGTTGCCCCGTCCCAATGGCAATGCAATAGTGAGCAGGTGCCGCCCGCTAACCGGTCTCAATCCGGCTCGCAACATTAGTCTTAATGAAGTAACGATACGCCTGAACTGTCCGGTCAAAATTGACCGGCTTTCAGGCTCTAACTATACTGTGCCTATCTCATTCTGGTGGAGTGTTGGCTAGCATCGTCGATGCCCAAATTGAGGCGCTGCTTGCGCGGGCGAACTATGGAGGGAGCGGGTATGGCTCTGGACAAGAGGGTCAAGTACGCACTGGTTGGCGCGGGGTCGAGAGCGCGAATGTTCATAGACCCCCTTGCAACCAAGTTTCGTGAGCATGGCGAGCTTGTTGCACTCGCCGATCCCAACCCCGGCAGGCTTTCGTACTACAATCGCCGCCTTGTGGATGATCTGGACTACCACGAGGTTCCCGCATACAGCTCCGACGATTTCGACCGAATGATCAGTGAGACCGAGCCTGACATTGTAATAGTCACCACCGTGGACGCCTTTCACCACGAGTACGTAGTAAGGGCGATGGAGTTGGGCTGCGACGCTATCACGGAAAAGCCGATGACAATAGATGTCGAGAAGTGCAACCTCATTCTCGACACCGTCAAGCGGACGGGCAGGGAACTGCGCGTTGCCTTCAATTACAGGTGGGCGCCCGGCGCAACCAGAGTTCGGCAGGCAATCTCGGATGGACTGATTGGCGATGTCCTCCATGTCGATCTCGAGTACTGGCTTGACACCAGCCATGGCGCAGACTACTTTCGCCGGTGGCACCGGCAGAAGCAGAACTCGGGCGGACTAATCATCCACAAGTCCACCCACCACTTCGATCTTGTGAACTGGTGGATCGACGCCGTACCGGAGACCGTCTATGGCATGGGTCGCCTGGCCTATTATGGCAAGGGGAACGCCGAGGCAAGGGGACAGTCCGTGGCATACGAGAGATACATGGACCAGGACACGTCCGCCGATCCATTTGCCATCGACCTTGCAGGTGACGAAGTTCTGAGAGGACTCTACCTTGAGAACGAGCGATACGACGGCTACTTCCGGGACCAGAATGTCTTCGGAGAAGGCATCACCATCGAGGACTCGATGAGCCTCCTGGTCAGGTATCGCACCGGCCCTGTGCTCAACTACTCGCTCAACGCCTATCTTCCGCGGGAGGGTTTCCAGGTCGCCTTCAACGGCAGCCGTGGACGCCTGGAGTACGAGGAGCTCCATGAAGTGGGCGGCCGGCGCTCCAGGCTCGTCCTTTATCCGATGTTTGGCTCCCCGCAAGAACTAACCGTGCCTGAAGGCGTAGGCGGACATGGCGGCGGCGACCTGCTGCTTCAGCGCCAGATCTTTGCGCAAGGTGTGGAGCGGGACCCGTGGCGAAGGGACGCAGGTCACATGCAGGGCGCGGCATCGGTGCTTGTCGGAATGGCCGCCAATCACTCCTTCGCGACGGGCGAGGTCGTCTCCGTGTCCGACCTGTGCCCCGGCCTCGGGATCGCAAGCAAGCTGAGCGACCTAACCTAGACTATCGGCGACCCTTGTCGAGGCGGCTGATTCCACCTGGGGGAGAGTAACGGAGGCGATGTAATGACCATCCGGATTGCCGCAATCGGCGTCTGCCACTGGCACTCGATCTATGACTCGGCTTACCTTCGGCATCTCGCGGCAATGGAAGATGTCGAGATAGTCGGCGTCCATGACGACCAATCCGACATAGCTGCTCACCGGGTTGCTGAAATCGGAGGCGGTGTCCCCACATTCACCCGATACCCGGACATGCTGGACCGGGTCGAACCCGATTTCGTCCTCGCCCTGGGACGCCACGACACTATGGCAGATACCGCCAACCACCTCCTCGACAGGCGCATCCCATTCATCATGGAAAAGCCTATGAGCTTCAACGCCAAGCAGCTCCGGGGCGTCGTCGAGAAAGCCGAATCCACCTGTGGGTTTGCCGCCGTGCCGCTCAACATGCGGGACACGCCCTTCTTTGCCCACGCCAAGAGACTCCGCGACGAAGGCGAATACGGTTCTGTCTGCCACATATATCAGAGAATGAACCGCCCAACTTCAGAACGCTATCCTGCTTGGGACTCTCCCTGGATGCTCGATCCGGCGTTCTCCAACGGCGGGTGCCTTCGCAACCTGGGATCTCACGGACTCGATGCCTTCGTCAATCTCACCGGCGCGGGCGAGGATATCGACGTGACCGGCGCCCAGCTGAGTTGGACGGCGCTCGGAAAGCCGGTCGAGGACTATGCCTCGGTCCTCATCCGGTCTGGCAATGGAGTCTTGGGTACGATCGAAGTAGGTAACTGCTTCCCCAGAGACGGAACCGACGCCAACCTGAAGGTAGCCTTCGAGAGTGCCATCCTGAAAATGGAGGATGATCGAATCGTGCTAGAGACTACCGATGGCTCAATAGACCTGCCGGCGGAAGACGATGCTCCGAGCGTGCTGAGGCGAAGCTTGGACGCGGCAATGCGCGGCGATCCACCTCCGGTCAGCGTCGCCGACTGCTACAGGGCGGTCAGGCTCATTGACCTCGCCTACATCGCCGCAGGAAACCCTTACGGCACCGCTTCCGTATAGCGAACGTCCGGTGTGTGAATTTAGATTCTCGCTTGGAGGGAACAATGAGCAACTTTGAGAAATTGCAGCGCCGCGTTGCAGCGGGGGAAACGATCCTTATGGACGGCGGCATGGGTTCTGAGATCGAGAGGCGTGGCGCGATAAGCCCCACCACATGGTCGGGTGGTCCCATGCTCACGCACCCGGACCTGGTGAGGGATATTCATCAGGAATACATCGAGGCCGGCGCCGAGATTATCATAACCAACACCTTTGGCACGGGGAGAGACATGCTGGAGGAGGGTGGCCTTGAGAGCAAGGTTGCCGAGGCCAACAGGCTTGGAATCCAGGCAGCAGTGCAGGCAAGAGAAAACGCCGGGGCAGGGGATTCAGTTGTCATTGCGGCATCCGTGTCCACAATGCGTCCGAAGGCGCACGCGGAAATCCCAGTCCCCTATGAGCTGGCTCTGGAGACCTACCGGGAGCAGCTGGGAGTGCTGGCAAAAGGCGGACCCGACGTGGTGGTGGGCGAGATGTTGGTGCGGATTTCGGACACCCTGGCGGTAATCGACGCGGCAGCGGAGCTGGATCTGCCGGTGTGGGTTGGACTATCCCTGGTCCGGGACGGCGACGGGCTCTTCCTTGGCATCCAGGACAGGCACGGTGGCGAGACCCTGCAAGATGCCTTGGACGCCATCGAGGACAAGAACGTCGCTGCCGTATTCATAATGCACACAACCGTGGACGATACGGGTCCGGGCCTGGAGATAGTCAGGCAGAACTGGTCGGGAACCTTCGGAGCCTACGCTCATTTCCCGCGCCAGGGAGGCCCGGACCCCGAGCCTCGTCCCGTGGACCCGCAGCGCTACCTTGAATACGCCAAGGGATGGAGCGAGCAAGGCGCATGCATAATTGGCGGCTGCTGCGGCACAACGCCGGGCCACATCCGTGCTCTCAAGGAATGGCTGTCCAATTCCTAGCCCTGAGTTCACGCAGCCGCCAACCGATTGACTGGCCTACGCCAATGTCTCTCGAATGAAC
This sequence comes from uncultured Dehalococcoidia bacterium, assembly GCA_964632415.1. Taxonomy (GTDB): domain Bacteria; phylum Chloroflexota; class Dehalococcoidia; order Lucifugimonadales; family JADFKI01; genus Bin90. The sequence goes on from CAZWDM010000003.1 coordinate 76,514, forward strand.
GCCGTCATCTGATCCATAGCCTGCCGCGCGACATCCGTGGAGAGGTCCTTTAGCACACCGTCGCCTTCCTCTTCGAAGATGGTAAGGTCAAGCCGACCTCCGGCATTGCGGTACTGCCTGACAAATTCTTCAAGGTCCGGTCGCGGATGCGCCGCCTCATACCCTCGCGCAAGGCAAAGCGTCGGAGGCAATTCCGTGCGTTCACCGCTCGCGAGGATCCTCGCCGGAGCGCCTTCAGCCATCGCCTCTTCCGTCACCCAGTACATGTCGTGCATCTTCACGGTATTCTCGCCAACGGACTCGGGGCGCTCCACATCGTCTCTCAGCCCCTTGGCGTAATGATAGCGGCCCAACGGGTCAATCACCGGTGAGATCATCACAACGCAGCCAAGTGTGCCATCTATATCCGTTGCGCCATTGGTGATGGACAGAGCCGCGTAACGGGAATCTTGGGGCCGCATGCCGACAAGCATTGCCTGGTGAGCGCCGCTGGACGTGCCCATTGCGCCTACCTTGTCAGCAATGCCGTTCCACTCTTTGGCGTGTGCCTTGCTCCAGCGGATACCATAGTGGATGTCCGCAAGCGATGCAGGATATGAAGCTTCCGGCGGAACGCGGAAATCCAGGGCCACGACGATGACCCCGTTCGCGGCCAGGGCCTCGTTTTGGACATTGCTGTTCTCACGGTCGCCGTTAACCCAGGCGCCCCCGTGCAGCTCCACCATTACCGGGAAAGGCCCGCTGCCCTGGGGCTTGAAGAGGCGTGCCAGGAAGGGCTTATCACCGTGCCGCAGATACTCCACGTCCTCGATCTGGACCTCATATGTGGTCTGTGTGCTGGTCGTCATGCCAAGCTCCTTTCAGTCGACTGAACTTCGGATGCTGATCAGCCAAGCCTAGAGCCTTCCAACGCCGCCGTCAATCGCCGCGCCCATACGCTCCCCTTCGGAGCCGGTTCGACGGGCATATAGGACAATTCAGGCTCCGCCTTAGCCATGTCTCTGGCTCCTACGACTTTCAACAGAGAGTCATCGGCATATAAGTTGCCCTGCTAACCTTCAACTCCCAACGATACTCAAATGCCCGTATCCCAATGGCGAGTTTCGGCCATACTTGACACTCTATTGAATTGGGTTTATCTTTGCGCAAAATTGACCTAACCACTTTCCAGGAGACAGAGAAGACTCCGCCCCGCCATCACATCAGTACATCGGACAGTCGAATTAGCCCATTTCGCAATCGTAGTGTCACCCCTCGAATATACTCTGGTAACGGAGGAGGCGATAGTGAAACAGTTAGCAAATGTCCGCAGCAGCGTTCTCATCGCACTGGTGTTAATGGCGTGTCTGGCCCTTGTGAGCCTGGCCTGCGGTGGGGCGGCTGAGCCTGAGACGGCAGCGCCCGCTCCTCCTCCGGCACCAACGGCCGCACCGGCTGCACCTGCAGCCCCTGCTCCTCCCACTGCAGCCCCTGCCGCTCAACCCGAAGCGGCACCCGCCCCGTCCTCTGCATCCTGGACAGACGGCCACCCGAGGGCTTCCACCAAGGCAGGTGGCACTGCCCGGGCTATGGTTCCCGCCGGCCTCGCACACCACGATCTGCACCAGTCTATTACCTTCAACAACATGGGTCCGCAGATATCCATGTACAATGGCCTGCTCTATTTTGACCCTGACGAGAACGGTGTCTTCAGCGTGGGCGCAGACCTCGCAAGAAACTGGGAGCTTTCCGACGACGGAAAGTCATACACATTCCACCTGAATGAAGGTGTCACCTTCCACGATGGCAAGTCGCTGACCGCCGCCGATGTTGTCGCAACCTATGACAAGATTCTAAACCCGAAGGAAGGGGTCCTCAGCCTCCGCAAGATAGCCTTCGACAAAGTGGACTCGGTTGAACAGATCGACGACACGACTGTGCGATTCACGCTCTCACAGCCGGACGCCATCCTGCCCAAGAGCGTCGCAATCGGTTTCAATGTCATAGTCTCGAAGGACACGCTGGAAGAGTATGGCTTTGACCTGCGTGAGGCGTACAATGCGCCGGGCACGGGCCCGTTCAAATACGCCGACCATCGCGACAAAGAGGTCTGGAACCTGGAAAAGAACGCCGATTATTTCAAGGACGGATTGCCATATCTCGACAACCTGAAGCTCTTCCATGGCACCGGTGCCCCCGCTGCTGCTGCTTTGCTTGCCGGGCAGGTCGAGTACGCGGCGTGGATAATAAAGGACGATGGCGAGAGGATAGGGCGCGGCGAATTCCCCGGAATAAAGACTAGGACCTGGGGGGTCTATAACAACACGGCTATTTGGTTCAATGTTCAGCGGCCTCCTTGGAATGATGCCAGGGTTCGCCGGGCAGCATTCCTCGTAATCGACCCCCACGTGATGCTTGAGCTTTGGCGCTCGACCAGGCTGGGAGAATTTGGTGAATGGGTCCCTCCCGCGTCGCTGGGTGGACAGTACTCCAGGAGTGAAGAGGAACTGGCAAACACCCCTGGCTGGCGCACGCCGACAGCCGAAGACATAGCCGAGGCTAAGCAGCTGATGGCCGACGCCGGCTACGGCGATGGATTCGAGGTAGACTTCCTTGCGCGCGGCTCGGTTACGTCGCAGACAGAAGGAATCGCGCAGATCCTGAAGGAGCACTTCAACGTCCAATCCAATTTCAGCGTCAGCGATGCGGGCGTGTATTACGACAAGGTGTGGGAAGGCGACTGGGATGTTACAAGGGCAACCTGGACGAACATGTTCGACGATCCCTGCGAAATCTGGCGCAACGTGCTCCGCTCAGACAGCCCGCAAAACTACGCCGCCTATGAGAATGCAGACTTGGACGCGGCCGTCACCGATGTGTGCGGCACTATCGATCCGGTAGAACGCGCCAAAGCCATCACCAGAGCCCGCGAAATACTCGACCAGGAAGTGCCTGTGCTGGTGCTGGACTGGCCGATTGGCCAGAACGCCTGGAATGACGAGAAGTTAGAGGTAAATCCTGAAGCGTGGACGACAAACTACTGGAATCACAGGATCTGGGAAATTTCAGCCTTGAAATAAGCCACAATAGACTGCGATCCATAGTAGGCCTTTCTAAATGAGCAAATACCTGATTCGCCGACTGCTGATCAGCATCCCAACGGTGATCCTGGTCAGCATGGTGATCTTTGCGGCAATGCGTGTCATTCCCGGCGACGAGCTGTCGGTCCTGTTCGCCCAGGACGAGGGCGCGGCGAAGATATCGCCGGAGCGCAGGGAGCAGCTCAAGGCGGACCTGGGCCTGGACAAGCCGCTCTGGATACAGTACGTCTACTGGCTGGGCGACATCGCCACGGGCACCATGGGAAAGTCGTTCTGGCGCGCCGATACGGTGGGCGAGGTGCTGGCTCGACGGGGTCCGATCAGCGCCCAGGTTGCCGTCCTCTCCGTGATCATCTCATACATAATCGGGCTGCCGGTCGGCATCCTCAGCGCGCTCAAACAGGACACTTGGATTGACTACGTTGCGCGTGTAGGGACTATCCAGTTCCTCGCCATTCCCAACTTCTGGCTGGGCACGCTCGTCCTCGTTGCGCTCATCATCTGGTTCCAATGGATACCTCCACTCGAATGGGAGCCGTTCTGGGTAACACCGCTCGAAAGCCTGAAGCAATCAATTGTGCCGGCGACGGTGTTGGGCACCGCGCAGGCGGCTACAGTGGCACGCATGTCGCGCTCATCGCTTCTCGAAGTGTTGCGGGAAGACTACATTCGCACATCGCGCGCAAAGGGCCTCTCCGAACGCGTGACGGTCATTCGCCACGCTCTCAGAAACTCCATACTGCCGGTTATAACAATCTCCAGCGTCTCCCTGGGTTTCCTTCTGGGTGGCTCCGTTGTCATCGAGCGCGTGTTCCAGATTCCGGGCCTGGGCCTCAGCATGATCGAAGCGGTACAGGACAGGGACTTCGTAGTTGTGCAGAATCTTGTGCTCGTTTACGCCGTAATCTTTGTCGCAATCAATCTCATCGTTGACTGCCTGTATGCCTGGATTGACCCGCGCATCAGGTTCGCCTAGCGCCTGTCACTAACGGTATAGGCGTTCAAGCGAGAAAGGAAGGCAGCGGTCTTGGCGAATAATCCGGGTGCCCGTGTCCTGGATCAGTCTGCGTCAGACAGTAATCTGCAGCGCGGAGCGCACGTACTTACGTGGCTCTGGTCGTTCGGGCGCCGCAAGCCCCTTGGCGGGGTTTCGCTCATAGTGCTTGTCCTCGTAATTCTGATCAGCATTTTCGCCGGACAGATATCCCCTTACGATCCATTCAAGATCGACTTTGCCGCCATCGCCGAGCCGCCAAGCGGCCAGTACTTCCTCGGTACGGACTACACTGGAAGAGACCTTCTGAGTCGCATAATCTACGGCGGACGCATTTCGCTCTTAGTCGGATTTACATCAGTCGGAGTCGGCACCCTGACCGGTTCTCTCTTCGGCGTAGCCAGCGGCTACCTGGGAGGCAAGTTCGATCTATTTAGCCAGCGCTTCATCGAGATTCTTCTGGCATTTCCGGGAATCATACTCGCACTGATATTTCTGACCGCCTTCGGTTCGGGGATCGTGCCGACAATCCTCGCGATCGCCATAACGAGGATGCCGCAAGCAACCAGGGTCATCCGGTCGGTGGCTCTGTCTGTCCGTGAATTCGATTACGTTACTGCTGCCAGGGCAATCGGCGCTACAGACTCTCGAATAATGCGCCGGCACGTCCTGCCGCAGTGCATGGCCCCAGTCCTCATCATCGCGTCGGCGCATCTGGGGATAGCCATCATCATCGAAGCCTCGCTCGGCTTTCTGGGAGTCGGCATTCCCGCACCGACGCCAACCTGGGGGAACATGATCGGCGCTCAGGCAGTTACATCCACGCTTTTCCCGCCCTGGTGGATTGTGGTATTCCCCGGAATCCCCATCTTCATCGTCGTCTTGGCGTTCAACCTGTTCGGAGACGCGCTGCGGGATGTGCTAGACCCTCGCTTGCGCGGAACGCAGGGGTAGGTTCCCGGCCAGACCGGCCAGACCCCGCGCTTTGCCCGGATCACTTCTATCCTGATCCGGGTCTCTGGCCACTTCCCACCGAAGTCGGTCACTTCACCCCGGTTCGCCACTGGTGATTCACGGCATGCGGCCGCACTCTACAGCCGCAACTTACTGGTTTAGGCGGACTGCCTGCTGTCCCAACTGCGGCCATGCCGCCGGTGCGCTGCACTTCTCCAATCGATCTGCAATTGGCAGGCTGCCGTCCCAGTTGTAGGCTATTATGCGCCGACCGGTGAACTCACTCGAATCATCAGATGCCAGCCAGACCGCCGGTTCCTGCATAACCTCCGCCTGGATTAGCTGGTCTCTCAGGCTCGGATCGCCCCTGTAGGTCAGGTTGGTGTAGGTGGCGCCTCCGGGAACCAGGACATTCGCGGTTATACCGGTGCCTGCCAGTTCCTGGGCCATCACCGCGACGAGTGCTTCGTGTCCCGCCTTGGATGGGCCGTATGGAGCCATGCCCTTTCGCCACATCGTATCCATGCTCGTCGTTACTCCGATAATTCGGCCCCATTCCTGCTCGAGCAAGTGCACCACCGCCGCCCTGGCCATGTAGAAGTTGCCACTCAGGTTGACCGCTACCACATGACTCCACGCTTCCGGAGAGTTCTCCCAGAATTTGGCGGGCGTAGTCCCGCTGGCAGTCCCAAGCCCGGCGGCTCTGGGATTGGTGCCCGCGTTGTTAACCAGGATATGCAGTCCGCCGAGCTGCGATACGGTAGAGTCCACCGCATTCTCGCAGGCTTGCGCATCTGTTACATCGCAGGTGATGCCGATAGCGCAGTCCTCGCCGCCAATCTCTTTTGCTTCTTTGACGCTCTGGTCCAGCCATTCACGGTTTATGTCGGTCAGCGCAACCTTTGCACCCGCTCGCACTAAGCCCAGCACAATAGCGTGCCCAAGCCCAATTGGGCTACCGGCGCCGGTGACTATCGCAACTTTCCCCTCAAGCGGTTTATTGGACACGATGCACCCCCTCAGTTCTTGGCCAATTTCTTAAGGCATTATTCGGTACTTGGATTCTGCTTTCTTCCGGGACCAGCGCAAACGACAAATGGTAACGGCGCCATTCTGAAGTCATCGGATGCCACAGGCACGCTCAATGGTCTGGCCCGTTCTCTCACGCCTCGATGAAGATCTCATTGGCAAGATCCATCGCGCCGCGGGCAAACGGAATCCCGGCGTACAGCGTCATATGACCAAACACCTCTATGATCTGGTCTGGCGTCAATCCGATGTTCAGAGCGCCGCGGATGTGGCTCCTCAGCGGTCCCTCGCGCCCGAGAGCCGCCAGACATGTCATTGTGCAGATACTCCGGCTCGTGAGATCAAGCCCGGGCCGGGTCCATGTCGCACCCCAGTAGTATTCTCCGGTGATGCGGCCAAGTTCCCTTTCGGCTTCCGTAGGCGCTGCGGGACGCGCGGCTTGCGCGCTACCCATGTAGCGGCGCCTCAGTTCCTCGCCCCGTTGGAACAGGCTTTCCGGGTCTTCATCACTGTCGTGAACGCGAGATGGCGTGAACTCTATCCCCCGCTCCTCGAAGACTTCCTTGCAGAGCGTCAACGCCTGAATGCCGGCAGGCGCTGCCCCGTACCAGGTGTCGTGAATGATCAGTTTCACGATCTGCTCCGGCGTCAGCCCCACGTTCAAGGCGTTGCCCAGATGCCGCTTTAGCTGCACCTCTCGGTTCATCACGATGAGGCATGAGAGCGTGATCATCTCCCGCTGCACCGGCGTCAGCGCCTGTCTCCTCCATATCGTGCCGAAGAGGGCTTCACCGATTATCCTTTCCAGGTCCGGCGCGATCTCCCAGGCTCCCGGAGACGAACCGCCCGTGATCTGCCCGCCACCAAACATCCTGCGTGTTTCTTGTCCGCGTTCGTAGCGTTCGTCCAGTTCTGCCATAGCGCGCCTCCTACTGAGTATCAATCGGTCAATCGCCGACAGTGTACGGCGGCTTTCACACAAGCGCAACGGTTCAAAATGGCTCGCAAGTCACCCGGCACATTCGCGCCGCATCTGGACTATATGGATTATACTTATGGTGATGACTGCAGGGCAGTCCATTACAATCACTCTATTCCCGTTTGAACTTCAAACCGCCCAATACACTTAGACTTAGTTGGAGGTGTGTCGTGCCACTGATTCCCAAGGTGATGAGTACCCAGCATCCGGACAATGCGTCGCCCGCGCCATTTGCGGATAGCGCCGGAGTGCTGCGAGGTGACGGCGAGATCGAGGAAGCGGTGGATGTTTTCGCGCTTGGCTGCGACGAGCAGATGTGGGACTCCGAAGGTAAAGAGGCCGACAATCAGGTCGTGCGCAAGCTGCTGACGGGCCACCCGGATTTCTTTCACGATGACATCAGGCTCGGCGCGGACGTCGCGCTCACCCTGCGCGTGCCCAACCCGCGCGTCGAACGCGACATGCGGAAGTCGATGGTCGAGGCGCTGCAGAGCGTGCCTTCCTCGTGGGACATGGCAGAAGGCTTCTACGGCGACGGCCAGGTCGCGCCTATCCAGGAGGTAATACTCCCCCTCACGACTTCCGCCGAAGAGCTTTCGATGGTAGAGGCATACTATCGGAAGGTGATAGTGGGGCAGGAAGACCGGACGGTGCTGGACGGGCACGCAGTCAAGGATTGGGTAGGGGAGTTCTACCCCAAGAGCATCCGCGTGATTCCGCTCATCGAGGACATGGAGAACCTCTTCTACTGCGACAAGATTGTCGAGGAGTACCTCAAGGACAGGGACTTGCCGTACCAGAGGGTGTTCCTCGCAAGGAGCGACCCGGCTCTAAACTATGGCATGGTTGCCGCCGAGCTGATCCTGAAGGTCGGGTTACTGCGCCTCCATAACCTGGAAGGGAAACTGGGATTGCCGCTGTATCCGATCATCGGGGCAGGCTCCGCGCCGTTCAGGGGCCATCTGGGACCCACCAATGTCAGGCGTTCGCTGGAGGAATATCCCAGCGCCCAGACCTACACCGTGCAATCCGCATTCAAGTACGACTACGACAGGGACACAGTGCGAGACGGCATTGCGGCAATTCTCGCCCACGAGCGCACCGATCCCACGCCGATAGATCAGAAGCGCGCGAAAGAGATCATAGACAAGTCCACGGAGGAGTATCAGGCACGCGTCCAGGAGCTTACGGGAGTCATCACGTCTGTGTCGTCCCACGTGCCCAGGCGGCGCGAACGCAAGATGCACGTCGGACTCTTCGGCTACGGCCGCTCTCTCGGCGGTGTCGGGGGAGTCACGCTTCCCAGGGCAATCGGCTTCGCTGCGTCGCTGTACTCCATCGGAGTTCCGCCGGAGTTGCTGGGGCTTGCTTGCCTGACCGAGAGCGACCTGGACTTCATTCGCGAGGTCTATCCCAATATGGACGAGGACCTGCGCGCGGCTTTGCGCTTCACCAACGAGCGGCACGTCAGGCAGTTGCTGGGCGACTCATACATGGCGGTCGTCAACCGTTACACTGACGAGCTCGACCGGGTCCACGAGGGCCTGACCAGCGCGATCTGGGCGAGTGTAGGCGACGGAGGAGGGGCGACGCCGAGATTCCAGTTCGTCGAAGAGGCCGCCCACCTGCGCCATTTCCTGGGCTAATTCCCTGGGTCAATTTGATAGCGCCCTGGACCGCCCGAATGGCTGCGCCGTCACCGCTCTCATAGAAAGCCTACGCCGGTCACGCGAGGAGTTTGTCCGCCAGTTCCGGGAAGTCGGCTGCGGCAATATCGAACTCCGAATCGGCGTTGCTCAGGCTGGATGACCCGGGAGACACGTCGGACTCCCCGTCGCGGTGGACATAGGCCGTGCGAAGCCCCGCCGCCTTCGCGCCTCGAAGGTCTCGCTCATGTGCGGCAACCATCATCGCTTCCGACGGCTCGACCCGCAGCAGATTCAGCGCCGTGAGGTACGCCTCGGCGTCGGTCTTGTAGTGCCCCAGAAACTCGCAGGACAGTATCCCGTCCCAGTCAATTCCGTTGTACTTGGAGCAGTCCACGGCAATGGCGTAGCTGAGTACGGTCAGCACGATTGTCGTATACCGCCCTCGCAGCCTTGCGATGGCATCCGCGGCATCCGGCCACGAGCTAAGCCTGTGCCAGACCTCGTTCAGCTCGTCCCGTTCCGACGGGGAAAGCTCCAGGGTGGAGTGCTTGGTCAGAACATCATCAAGTACATCGCGGTGAATCCGGTCGGCGTTTCGCCAGGAGAGCTCCCCGGACCTCACGCGGGCAAGCGTGACGAACATCCACGTGCGCCAGTCCGTGGCGAACTGGTGCACATCGACCTCGGCGCCCTGTTCGGCGGCAAGCCGGGTGACTTCCTTCTCTATCGCCCCGCGCCAGTCGAATACCGTGCCGCC
>CAZWDM010000003.1:86055-93898 GCA_964632415.1 uncultured Dehalococcoidia bacterium
CGGATGCCTGAATTATACTCATTAGGTTTGGCTATGGGCGAGTGGTGTGTAAATCCCGTGTAGAGCAGAAATTACACTGATGCACATTCACAGATCGAGTCCAGTTGATCTAGGTACTTCCCGGCGGTACGCCCCCCAGCCAGGCGCCGCCAGATCTTGACAGCCCTACAACTCCGCCTCCAATGCTCTTTCGGATGTCCTGGAACCACGCATCCCACTGCAGCCCTCTGTGATATGGTATGGCTGCTCCGGCTCTCAGATGCAACATCATAATCGCTTATCACCTAGTTCCGAGTTGGGAGAGTTCTATGCAGCCCGAACCATTTGAGGTCAACATTGAGGATGAAGTCCTGGACGACCTTCGCACCCGTCTGAGGGCAACACGCTGGCCCGACGAGCTCCCCGGCATGGGCTGGACCTACGGCTCCAACATGGATTACCTGAAGGAGCTGGTTGACTACTGGATCAACGACTTCGACTGGCGGGCACAGGAGCGCCTGATCAACTCTTTCACCAACTTCAAGGCAAACGTTGGTGGCTTGGGAATCCACTTCATCCATGAGCGCGGCAGTGGTCCCAACCCTATGCCACTGGTTGTCACGCACGGCTGGCCCGGCACGTTCTTCGAAATGCACAAGCTCATCCCGCTTCTCACCGACCCCGCCGCTCACGGTGGCGACGAGGCCGACTCCTTCGACGTAGTAGCTCCATCCCTTCCCGGATTCGGCTTCTCCGACCATGCGACCGAGCCCGGAATGGAAGTCGGCGAGACGGCGGCGCTATGGGAAGAGCTGATGATGCAAGCGCTTGGCTACCCCCGGTTCGCCTCTCATGGCGGCGATATCGGCGCAGGAGTCACCTCTCGACTCGGCTACGGCCATGCCGACAACCTGATCGGCATACACCTCACATCCGTCACCCGGCCCCTGCCATACCTCGGCGAGGGCGCGCGTGCGCTGACCGATGCGGAGAGAACCCACATGCGCGAGCGCGAGGAGTGGCAGCAGGCAGAGGGCGGATACGCGCACATTCAGGGTACCAAGCCCCAGACTCTCGCTTACGGCCTGAACGACTCCCCCGTGGGACTCGCCGCGTGGATTGTCGAAAAGTACCGCACCTGGAGCGACTGCGACGGCGATGTCGAAAGCCGCTTCACAAAGGACGAACTGCTCACCACTGTTACCATATACTGGGCAACGCAAACGATCAGCTCCTCCACCAGGATGTACAAGGAAAATCAGCGATACACCTGGACCTTGGAGAGCGACGAGAAGATTCAGGCTCCCACGGGCGTCGCCGCATTCCCGGCCGAAATCAGCCGACCCCCAAGAGAATGGGCCGAACGCTCCTACAACCTCCGGCGGTGGACTCAGATGCCGAGCGGCGGCCATTTCGCGGCCCTGGAAGAACCGCAGCTTCTCGCAGAGGACATCAGGGCGTTTTTCAGGCCGTTAAGGGGTTAGTAAAGTCCAAGCGACAGGGCAGATATTCAAGGAATTTTGCCGGAAGGAAAGCATACAGATGATCAGATTAGCGCTGCTTGACGACTACCAGCGGGTAGCGATGCAATCCGCAGACTGGGATTCGCTCTCGCCCGACTGTTCAGTCACCGTGTTTCACGACCACCTGACTGACGAAACCGAGTTAGCCGGCAGACTGCACGATTTCGAAGCAGTCATGGCGCTCCGGGAGCGCACGCCATTCCCGCGCTCGCTGCTGGAAAGACTGCCCAACCTGAAGCTGATCGCCAGCGCCGGAATGCGAAATGCCGCAATTGACCTGGAAGCCGCAACCGAACTCGGCATCGTCGTCTGTGGCACCGGCGGTTCTTCCAGGGCAACAATGGAGCTTACCTGGGGACTTATCCTTGGCCTGATACGTCAGATTCCGCTGGAGCACCATGCGACGCGGGCAGGGAACTGGCAACGAACCGTCGGCGTCGGACTTGAAGGCAAGACGATCGGACTAATCGGTCTTGGCAATATCGGCAGCCAGATGGCGGAAGTGGCGCGCGCGTTCCACATGAACATCATCGCCTGGAGCCAGAACCTCACCCAGCAGCACGCCGAGGCAAACGGCGCGACGCAGGTGAGCAAGGATGACCTGCTGGCGCAGTCCGACATCGTAACCATCCACACCCGCCTCAGCGACAGGACCAGGGGACTGCTCGGCGCGCGTGAACTCGCACTGATGAAGCCAACCGCGTACCTCATCAACACTTCTAGGGGACCCATCGTCGAGGAAGCCGCTCTCCTGAACGCGCTCCGCTCGGGCACGATTGCAGGGGCAGGCCTTGATGTGTTTGATGAAGAGCCGCTGCCGGGCGACCACCCTCTGCTTTCACTCGACAATGTGCTGCTGACGCCCCATTTGGGATATGTCACGCAGGAAACCTACCTGAACTTCTACGGTCAGACTCTCGAAAACGTCCGCAGTTTCATCGCGGGAAACCCGCAGAGAGTGATGAACCCTGACGTCCTGCCTAACCGCAGATAATTCGTCCAACTGCCTCTCATAAACTCAGCGCGGGTCGAAGCGCCTAGGCAAAAGCGAACTGGTTAGTTGAGTGGGCTGGCACCGTTAAGTATAATGCGGCTCATCAGCAAGAAGCCTGAAGAGGCAGACAGGAGCATGCCATGACTGAAAGCAATCTCGCACTAATGGCACACCTGCTGCGCCGCGCCGGTTTCGGAGCAAGCAGGCAGGAGATCGAGGGGTACGCCGTCAGGGGCTACGAGGCAACCGTCGAAGAACTGCTGCACCCCGAAGACGCTCCTCCTGCACTGGAGGACGAAGACCTCGTCAGGCGCTACCACATCGACCAGAACAGCCTGATCTATGTCGAAAGCTGCCAGGCGTACTGGCTCTACCGCATGATCAACACCCGCCGCCCGCTCGAAGAGAAGCTGGCGCTATTCTGGCACCACGTATTCGCCACCGGTTACACCAAGCTCAACCAGCCGAAGGCAATTCTGAAGCAGGTCGAGATGTTCCGCAGGCATGGCCTCGGCAGTTTCCGGGACCTGTTGGTGCATATCTCCCGCGACCCGGCAATGATCTTCTGGCTCGACAACAAGGACAACCACAAGGACGCCGTAAACGAGAATTATGGCCGGGAAATCCTCGAGCTGTTCTCTATGGGCGTCGGCAACTACACGGAAGACGACGTGCGCCAGTGTTCGCGGGCGTTCACAGGCTGGACCATCCGCAACGCTCCGCTGCACGCCTCGCGAGTATCCCGGGATTCCGTCTGGCCCTACGGACGCCTCGACTGGCAGTTCGAATACCTGCCGGAAGATCACGACCAGGGCGAGAAATCATTCCTGGGCGAGCAGGGTGACTTCAACGGCGAAGACGTCATCGACATCATCTGCGCCAATCCGGCGACTGCTCGCTTCCTCGCCCGGCACCTCTACAACTTCTTCGTGGCAGACGAAGCACAGGTCCCCGCGTGGCAGACGGTTCCGCCCAATGACCCGGACGCCATCGACACCATTGCGGCCGAACTCATTCAGAACGGCTACGATATGCGCTCCACGCTCAGGATGCTGTTCAATGCGGACTTCTTCAAGCAGTCGGCATTCCGCAGGATCAAGAGCCCGGTCGAGATGGTAGTCGGCTCCGCCCGGATGAGTGGCAGCTTCGGTTTCCCTGAAGTAGAGGACATCAGCTTGGGCTACCAGTCGAACTTCATGGGACAGACCATCCTCGACCCGCCGAGCGTCGAGGGATGGCACACCGGCACCGAGTGGATCAACACGGCAGGGCTGGTCAACCGTATCAACTTCGCCGTTGACCTCTATTCGGACGAAAGCAAGCCCGGAGTCCGCTATATCGTGGAGAGCATCAAGTCTATGGGCAGTCTGTCGCCCGACCGGTTCGTCGATGCCTGTCTGGATATGATGGGAGGCATCGCTCCCTCCGACCGCACGCGCCGTGAATTGGACGAACACGCCTCCATGCTCGGCGACCTGCGGTTCGACACGGGCGCCGACGAAGAGGAGTCCACAGGCCGCATCATCGAGATGATGCAGCTAATCGCTTCCACCCGCGAATACCAGTTCGCGTAGCCGGCAGATCGCTTATGAATTATCAGTATAGCCACGTAATCGGATTTCTATCCGTCAGCGGGCGCGGATTCAACAACCCCATCGACCTCGTGGTTGGCGACGAGGGCACGCTGTTTGTCCTCAACCGCGCTGGCTCAGACGTCTATGAGCGTATGGTGTCCAAGCGAATCTCGATCTGCACCATTGACGAGGACTACTACGGTGAGTTTGCCATGGGCGGCACGGCGGCAGGACAGATGATGTGGCCCTGCGCGATGGCAATGGGACCCGACGGCAACCTGTACGTCTCCGATGAAGCGCTGCACCGCATATCAATCTTCGAGACGGATGGCGGCTTTGTCAACTGCTGGGGTGTGAAGGGCAGGGGTGAGGGAGAATTCAACCGTCCATCCGGCATCGCATTCGATCCCGACGGCAATCTCCTGGTAGTGGACGGCTTGAACAACCGCGTTCAGCGCTTCACGGCGGACGGCCGGTACCTCGGTGGCTGGGGCGAAACAGGTTCAGCGCCCGGACAGTTCAACACCCCGTGGGGCATAGCCGTGGACAATGTCGGCAATGTACTCGTGGCAGACTGGCGCAACGACAGGGTGCAGAAGTTCGATCCTGACGGCAGGCATCTGGCATCATTTGGCGCTTCCTCTGATGGGGGCGCGGCACTGTACAGGCCGTCGGGCGTCACTGTCGGCACCGAAGGCGAGATGTACATCGCGGACTGGGGTAACCACCGCGTCAGAATACTCGACCCCGACGGCAAACTGCTTACCGACTTCCGGGGAGACGCTGGCTTGTCCCGATGGTCCGACGACTACTTCCGCGCCAATCCCGACGAGTTGGAGGAGCGCCGCAGGGCAGACCTCGAACCCGCCCTTGACCCGCTGACCACCTACGACACCCGCGACGAGTCAGCCAGCATCGAAAAGTATTTCTGGGGTCCCACCTCGGTCAAGTTAGATGACGAGGGCAGGATGTATGTCGTGGACAGTTGCCGCCACCGGGTCCAGGTGTACCGGAAAGATCCATAGGTGATCGCGCGGGACAACTCCACACAGCTGACACGTCCACTTGCTTGGACAACGTCTGTAACCCACAACGGGCATACCGATTAGCGCCCGCTCTATGCAGTATTAGTCCTTGCGGCCCACGCCCAGCCTGTCCGACGCAATGTCTCCCACGGCCTTGACGCGCACCCGGGTCGCGTTGCTCGGAACATAGGTGAGCGGCACCTCTTCTATCTCCACCACTTCGACGGACTCAGGGTCCGCGCCCGCCGTAACGGCCTGCTCCACCGCTGCAGCCGTGCAGTCCGCTATAGCATCCTCGCGGCTCCCGGTATCCAGGGCGTACACGCGCTCAACCTGCCCGCCGACCTGCGCGATCGCGGCACCTATCGCATTCGCCACTCCCGCATTCTCGGGACGCAGCACCTTCGATGCGCCCGGCAGCGAATCCCCAAGCAACACATTACCGCCGCCCACAAGCACGACCGGCACATCGCCCTGGCTGATCTTCACACGGTCCACGGCAGACTCGGCACGCGCATCGATCTCCGCGATCCCACGGTCCACGACTTGACGATTCGTCCCTGCCAGCAGCCTCCAGTCCCCGATCCTCGCCCTGCCTCTTGCAACGGCAATATCGGTAGCCGTTAGCGTCTCCCCGCCAAACACGACGGCTGCTTCTGTCAGACGGTATCCGACGCTGTCCGGGCCGAATGTCCAGGGGTCGTCCCCCACGACAGTGCCGCCACCGAGCGCAACCGACACCATATCCGGCGTGCGGAAATTCGTGCGAACTCCTGCTACTTCGACCGAGACGGCAGACTCCCTTGGAAAGCCTTTGACCAGCGCCCCGACATCCGTTGAAGTCCCGCCTATGTCCACCACAATGCCATCAGTTACCCCCGACAGAAACGCCGCGCCCCTCATGCTATTCGTGGGTCCGGACGAGACCGTCAGCACCGGAAATCGCGCCGCAAATGAAGTGTCCATGAGCGTCCCGTCGTTCTGGCTCATATACAGCGGAGCATCGATGCCCAGCCGTTGCAGGGCGGCTTCTATGCCGCTGACGGTCGCAGCAGCCACATCGCCAAGGCACGCGTTCAGAAAGGCGGCATTCTCACGCTCCAGCAGCCCCATGCGCCCGTTCTCGTGCGACAGGCAAACCCTCATGTCGGGCGCAACTTCGCGAACCAGCGCCGCTGCCTCCCTCTCATGAGTCGGATCCACCGGCGAAAATACGCCACTGATGGCGACCGCCCTCACGTCGTCCTTCTCGAAGTCCCTTACAGCGTCTTGCAAGGCATCTCGGTCCAGCGCGGAAATTTCGCGCCCGTCAAATTCGTTCCCGCCACCAACCATCCGCGTGAAACCACCCGTCGCGTCCTTGAGCCTCTCCGGCCAGTCAACGAGCGGCGGCAGCAACTGCGTGGCAGGCAGAGCCAGTCTGATTATTCCGGTCGGGCACAGCCCCTTGCACTCCAGCAGCGCGTTGGTGAAGTGAGTCGTTCCCACCATCACCGCGTCCACCTGACCGCCGCCCACGCCCTGCCGCATCAGCTCTGTGACGGCGTTCACGATGCCAGAGGTCACATCCTCTGTAGTCGGCAGTTTCGCTGCCGCAACCAGATTCCGACCATCCATCAGGACCGCGTCGGTATTGGTGCCGCCCACATCAACGCCAAGATACATCGTCCCGCCCTCACACTTCCAGCGGTTGATATTCGCTGTCGTATCCGAACGCCTTGGGACCGGCAACTGCAAGCCCTTCAGCAGTCGTCCACAGCTCCGGTGCCGGAAAGCCGAGTATCGTAACCCGCAGCCCGTAGCGCATCAACTCCGTCGTAACCGGCTCGCCGCTATCGGTAGCCACGGCGCAAATCAGGTCAGGCACGATGCAAACGATTTCGCCATCTACTCGTGCAATCAGATTCTCGTTCTGGAAGTCGATTACCATCTGCTTGCCGGCATCCGAGTCGAGTCCGTCAATGGTCACCGAGCCTCGCGCAAATCCCGCCGTAGTGCGCCGCTCGATATCCACCACCTTGCCGTAAAACAGAACCTTGCCCGGGCAGGTGTTCAGTATCGCATCCAGCGGTTCGGTCCCGTCCACGCGCGCCCGTTCCACCGCGCTGCCCAGGCCCCGCGCCAGCGAGAGTGTATGCGGAATCGCCGTCCGCCGAACCTGCTCCGCGCTCATTGGCGCAACGGCATAGCATGCAACGCAGCCCATTTGTATCGTCGTTGCCCGCGCAAGCCTCTCCGCCCAGTGCGGAGTAATCGTCTCCCTGATGATAACTGAATTACCCTTCTCGTCAGCAACAGCCATAGGACAGCATGGCACGCCGTACACGAAGAAAGTCTTCATCTGGAACTCGGGAAACGCCCGACCCATCCCGTCAGCGTCCACCACAGGCAGGCCAGCCATCGCCGCCGGAATTAGGGGCTCCACCGAGTTGCTCCCGCCGATCTCGTTTGAGATCAGGGCTGTCGCCTTCTCGCCGGTGTACTCCTCGATCGCACGCAGCGCGTGATAGGACTGCAGGTCGCGCACCTTCTCGATGCCCACGGTCGGCGCACCGATTCCCCCCACACAGACCACGCGTGCGTCTTCAGGCAGTTCGTCGGGCGAAAGCACGTTCACCGGGCCCCACTTGCGAATCGCCTCGCGCGCCCTCAGCTGCCCGATGTACGGATTGCCACCGCCGCCCGTCCCAAGAATGCCGGCGCCGGTTGCAATATGGACCAGATCGTCTTCACTAACTTGCCACATGT
>CAZWDM010000004.1:0-35676 GCA_964632415.1 uncultured Dehalococcoidia bacterium
TCGGTGTGCAGATTGTAGGCCGCCATCAGAGCGAGTTCTCCGTGCTGCAACTGGCATACGCCTTCCAGCAGGCGACCGGCTTCTGGAAGCAGAGGCCGGAGATTGCGGAGTAGGGACGGCATCATTAAAGCGACCACGATTCCACGTCATGAATATCTCTGACTAATCAGGAAGGCAGGCTATGACTACCATCCTCTGCTACGACGACAGCTATCTCCGCGAGTTCGACGCCGCCGTGATTGGCCATACGTCGAAAGGCGTCGTCCTCGACCGTACCGCCTTCTACCCGGGTGGCGGCGGTCAGCCAGCGGACAGTGGCACACTCACATGCGGAGATGCCTCTTTCATGGTGAAGCGCATTTCACGGCAGGACGGCAAGCTGGTGCACGAGATCGACGGCGACCTGCCCGCCGTAGGTGCGAGCGTTCATGGCGTTCTCGACTGGGACCGACGCTACCTGCTGATGCGCACGCACACCGCTCTGCACATTCTTTGCGGCGTGGTATGGCGAGACTACGGGGCGCAGGTTACTGGCGGCAACATGCAGCCCGGCACCGCGCGCATGGACTTCGAGCTTGAGAACATGTCCGCAGACTTCGCGGAGCGCATGGAGGCACTCATCAACGAAGAGGTGCAGGCGGGGCGCGATATAGAAGTCCAGACCCTGCCGAGAGAAGAAGCCTTTGCCATCCCGGACCTGATCCGCACAAAGATCAATTTGCTGCCGCCAGCCATCAAGGAGGTCCGCACCGTGAACATCACCGGCCTGGACCTGCAGGCGGACGGTGGCACGCACGTTGCGAACACCAGCGAGGTCGGCAGGATCAGCGTCGTCGGACACGAGAGCAAGGGTCGCATCAACAAGCGCCTGCGCATCCGCGTCGAGTAGTGAAAGCAGTCCGTCGGTTTCCTGCACTCCTGCAGGGATTTCAGCGTAAATCAGAACCGGAATTTCACTGGAACAGTCCTATATTCCTGATAGAATAAAAGATAGGCGTTGTACAAAAGCGCCGTCATCATATCAGGGAGATGGCCATGACTGACCTTACCCGGTATTCGGAACTCGTAATTCGCCAGCAAGTCGAGCAGATGGAGATCTTTACGCCGTTCGAGACTGCGAACCGGTACAGCGTCCACTCCTCCGACGGCGCCCAATTGATGCACGCCTACGAGGAATCGGGCGATCTGAGCCGGCAGTTCGGCGGATCGCGCCGCGGCCTTACAATCCATGTGGTGGACGGCAACGGCAAACCGATTCTGAAGGCGAGTCGCGATTTCTTCTGGTTCCGGTCGCACCTGCGGGTCGATGCAGACGGCAGGCGTATCGGCGCACTGAACCGCGTGTTTGGACTCGGGCGCAAGTTCGCCCTACTGGACTCTAATGAGCAAGAGATTACCCGGATAACCAGTGGCATATTCCGTCCGCACACATTCATCGCGAATGGCAGTGGCGGTGAGCTGGCACGGGTGACAAAGCAGTGGAGCGGGTTCGGTCGGGAGATGTTCACGGACGCCGACACATTCGTTGTGCAATTTACGGATAGCGGCACCGACAACAACTTTCGCCTGCTTATGCTCGCCTCCGCCTTTGCGATAGACCTCGACTTCTTCGAGGGTGGCAACGACTAGGGCTTAACGTGCCCCCCTCAGGCGAGGATCGAGCGTGTCTCTCAGGGCGTCGCCCACGAAGTTGAACGCCAGCACCACTATGAATATCGTGATGCCGGGCGTGAATGTGAGCCAGGGCGCTTGATCAACCACCTCGAAGGCGTGGCGCAGCATGCCGCCCCATGTCGGAGTCGGCGGCTTCACCCCAACCCCCAGGAAGCTCAGGGACGCTTCCAGCAGTATAGCGGCGCCGAAAGCGATGGACGCCTGCACAATCACGGGCGCGAGGCTGTTCGGTATCAGGTGCGACGATATGATTCTCACAGGACTCGCCCCCAGCGCGACGGCGGCTATCACATAATCGCGCTCCTTCACTGAGAGCACCTGGGCACGTATGAGACGTGCGACAGCCGGCGTGAACACAAGACCGATCACCAGGATGATGTTACGCATTGCGCCCCCGGTGATCGCCACAAGCACAAGCGCAAACACAATGGTGGGAAATGCCGCGAGCGCGTCCATGATCCGCATGAGGATTTCGTCCGTCCACTTGCCCGCCCATCCGGATACGGTGCCGATGGCGATACCGGCAACTACCGCGATACCAACGCCTGCGCCTCCGATGATTAGCGACACTCGCGCACCGTAGATTAGCCTTGCCAGCTGGTCGCGTCCCAGACGGTCGGCGCCCAGCCAGTATTCTGCGCTGGGATCCTGCAGGCTGTCTCGCGGGTTGATTTTGATGGGGTCATGCGTCGCCAGCAGGGGCGAAAACACGGCTGCGATGATCGCGATCCCGAGTACCGCGAGCCCGAACTTGGCGAGGCGTACACTCACCAACTCCCTCAGGGTCTGAATGAAACGGCTTCGTCGAAACCAGTTCAGATTACGATCGGCGA
The DNA here is from genome assembly GCA_964632415.1 of uncultured Dehalococcoidia bacterium. Taxonomy (GTDB): domain Bacteria; phylum Chloroflexota; class Dehalococcoidia; order Lucifugimonadales; family JADFKI01; genus Bin90. The sequence goes on from CAZWDM010000004.1 coordinate 2,508, forward strand.
GCTCGTTATCTGTCGCCTCTCTTAGTTCGTGCTCTCTCATATCCTGCTGTCTTCCCGTCCAAAGGCTTTCTTGCTCAATTGCTATGTTCGCCGCTTTCGGAAGACTTCCGGGAAAGAAGTCACTCGTAGCGAATGCGCGGGTCGAGGAATGCGTAGGAGATATCCGCAATGAGGTTGGCGACCAGCACCCCCAGCGTCAGTATCATCAGCCCCATCTGCACCACTAGGAAGTCCTTGGCTATGACCGCGTCCACGATGAACTTGCCGATGCCCGGCAGGAAGAAGACCGTCTCCGTGACGACCGTTCCGCCGACCAGCGTTCCGAGCTGTAATGTGGATAGCGTGATCACCGGCAGCAGCGAATTCTTCATCGCGTGCAGCATCACCACGCGGTTTTCCATCAGGCCCTTCGCGCGCGCCGTGCGGATGTAGTCCTCGCGCATCACTTCGAGCAGGCCCGCGCGCATCTGCCGCATAGTTACCGCCGACAGCGCGGTGCCAAGCGTGATGGTGGGCATAATCATCTTGCGCGCCCACTCGACTGGGTTATCGAGGTAGCTGGTATATCCGCCCGTCGGCAGCCAGCCCAGCCAAACTCCGAAGAAGATAATCATCAGCATTCCCAGCCAGAAGTTGGGCAGGGCGATGCCAGACACCGCAAAGCTCGTCACGGCGATGTCTCCTATGGAGTTGCGTCTGAGCGCGGAGATCACCCCCATGGGAATGCCTATCAGCAGCGACAGGAACCACGACAGTCCCGCGAGCTGCACGGTGAAACTGAGGCGGCTGCGTATCTGCGGAAACACATCCTGCCCGCTCAGCAGCGAAGTACCCCAGTCGCCGCGCATCAGGCCCCAGACCCAGTTGAAATACTGTGTTGTGAGGGGTTTGTCCAGCCCGTATCGTTTTTCTACCGCGGCGAGGACATCGGGATCGACGAAGCCCGTCTCATCCACGGCAGCGAGCAGGCGCGCGGGGTCCCCCGGCAGTACCCTTACTGTGGCGAAAACGATGATGCTGATCAGTACCAGCACCGGAATGAGGTTGATCGCCCTTCGCAGCAGGTAACGCTGCATCTTTCAGCCTTTCCAGATGAAGAGCGTTCAGCAATCAGCAATCACGCTGCGCCTCTTCAGTGAGGCGACAGGCCCGAGTGCTGACAACTGAACGCTGACTGCTAGTTACTGCTTTATCCAGAAGTCGCCGTTGCGCACGAATCCGTCGCCGCGCATTGGGTTCGTTTCGCAGCCGCCCGTGGTCGGCGTGTGGCAACCGACATAGTTCACGCGCAGCATGGCCGGAATGTAGGTGTACAGGTTTTCGAGGGCGATGCGCTGTATCTGCTTGTACTTCTCAATCTGCACGGTGCTGTCAAAGCTCTCGGAGGCTTCCGCAAACAGCACGTCCAGCTGGTCCTGCAGTGCCTGCCCGTCGGCGTCCAGTGCGGAACCCTGGTCCTTGCAGATCTTGGCAGGATAGTTGCCGTTTGAGCTGGAATGCAGCGAGCCCTCCATGTACCAAGGGAGAAGCATGCCGGAGCCTGTCTGGGTCACATGAGTCTGGCATTGCTCCATCACGTCTGAGCGCTCGGAAGCGTTGGAAACGATCTGGAACTCGAAGTCTACGCCAATCTCAGCCCACGAGCCCTGCAGGAACTCGCAGAACTGCTGGCGGTCCGGCCTGCGCTCGCAAACACCCGTCATCTGCAGGGGCAACTCCAGCCCCTTGTCCGCGGCCACTGCCTCGACCAGAGCCTTTGCCTCGTCGAGGTTGTAACGCAAGTGCTCGCCCTCCCACAGGTCCTGCGCATCAATGCCGAACGGTGACTCCGGCGGGAAGGTATGTGCCTGGCTGTCCCGCAGGGTGTCCAGGTAGATGGACTTGTTAAGCGCGCCTCTGTCAACCGACTTGATGAGCGCGCGCCTCAGCCGCAGGTCGTCGAGTGGTGTAAGCCCGTGATTCCACACCCAGCCGTCCCAGCCCACGCCGGTGAAGTCCCATACATCTATGTTCTCGTCCTTCTGCGCTGCGGGAATCTGCTCCGCCTGCAGCCAGGACACATTGACCTCGCCCGTCTGGAGCGCGGCAAGCCTTGTGCGCGTCTCGGAGATGATCTGGATGTTTACCTCGTCCGCGAACGGCTCGTGCCGCCACCAGTCCGGGTGCTTCACCCAGTTCTGTGTTACGCCAACATCCCAGAGCATGAGTTGGTACGGGCCCGTTGCAATGGGATTGCTCTTGTGGTCGTCGATGCCCTGCGTTTCCCAATTCTCCTTGTTGTGAACGATGCTGCCCCTGTCGAACATCTTCACCACGAGGTTTGCGTCCGGCGGGTCCATAATGACATCTACCGTGTAGTCGTCCACAGCGGTGACCTCGGTCACTGAGCGGAAAGTGCTGGGGCAGCCTCTGCACCCTGAGCCGTCTTCGAACCAGCGGTTCAGGCTGGATGCAACGTCCTCGGATGTCATTTCACCGAAGCCGCCCTGGAACTGCACGCCCTCCCGAAGGTTGAATCTCACGCGGCTGCCGCCGTCCTCAACCTCGAACGAGTATGCGAGGGACTCCGAGGGGTCGTACACGCTGTCCTTGCCTATGGCGACAAGAACCTCGTTGCCGGTGAAGAAGTACATGCGGTCGAAGGTGCCGCCCGCCTGGTAGCCGTCAGGACTGGAAGCCTTGCGGAAGTATGCGACATTCAGGACGCCGCCGGTCTGCCCGTTGGGGTCGGCAGGCCTGGGTGGCGCGATTTCCATCATCGCCTCGGGAGCCGCAGTAGGTGCGGCCTGGGCAGGCGCGGCAGGTGGAGTGGTGGGAGCGGGAGCAGGCGCTTGCGCAGCGGGTGCGGCAGGAGCCGCGGGCGCTTCAGGTGTAGGCTCTGCACTCGAGCAGGCAACTGCCAGCGCGAGCGCGGGCAATAAAAGCAGCATTAGGAAAGTAGCACTTCGACGAATCAACAGGTTAGGCATGCTTGTACCCTCCGTTACTATCTACTTTTTCAGCCTATACGCCAATCTCCTCTTTGAATATCACCGGTCGGTATCGTCGGTATCATTGGGGGCAAACACCCCATATCGCGAAACTTTACATAAGTTTTGCAGTCATTGCAACCCTGTTCGAAAGGGCCCAGTACGGGTGGTCATTCGATGCTATACATTCGTAAAAGGCGTCGCCCCAGCGCAGGGCAGGGGCGAAGTATAGATGTGCTCGGTTTTGGCAAGATGCCCCAACGGGTCGGATTTCGTATGTTTCCGGTCCTCGCTAGTCTTCAGCGTGTGCGGCATTGCCTTCTTCGAGAGCCGCCTGGATATCGGCGATAAGCGCGCGCGCAGACTCCGCCGTAAGTTCCACGGCGACTCGCGCGTCGAGGCCCTGCTCCGGGTTTACGAAATCAATGTTGAGCGTGTGGTCGGTCGTCATATGGAAGGGATGGTCGTAATAGACCCGTGCCTCTGTAATAGGAATCCAGCCCGGCGTGCCTTTGCCGCTGCCCCTGATGTCAGACTTCTGAATCACATAAGTGCACATGCTGCCGTTCTCCTGTCTTTTGCTGCGAATTTGCTATTTTCGTGATAGCGCAGAGGTTACTATCGGCTTATGCCCGTGTCAATGAGGAGTGACTGCTATCCTCTGATCTGGAGCAAGCTGCCCATCGCGTCATCTGCCTGCGGGTCTATTGCCGGAATGCCGGCCGCTTCGGAGGCGTAAAGTAGCTCGGTGTCGCTTGTGACCATTATCGCCTGCGCCCCACCGGCAATGGCGGCGATGGATAGTGCAGTAGCCAGATGTATGGCGTCTCCGGCGCGGAGGCGATAGTCTTCTATGACCGACAGTGCTTCAGAAAAAGAGTCGTCGTCCATTGGGATGACTCTTAGCATCTCGACTGAATCGAGGCTGAATCGCATTAACGCGTCGTGCATCAACTGCTGATTGCTCACGCGCCGCCTGATTGCGGCGTTTACTTCCAGGATTCCGAATGAAGCGATACAGAACACATCATCGTCCTCTGGTTCCTCCAGCAGTGTTTTCATGAATCTTGCTCCCGCTTCATCGACAAAGTAACGCTTCAGCACAGCGGATGCGTCCAAATAGTAGATAGGCATCAGTAGGGGTTCTTCTCTCGATCCCGCATCAGAGATTCGCTTAGTGATACGCCACCGAGTTCCTTCTCCAACCTATACCGTAACTCATCCAGTGAAATTGTAGGTTCACCATATCGCTCTGCCATTTCATAGATCCATTGTGGCGTGTCTGGCAATGCGACAAGTACATCGCTCTCGGTATCTGCGCTCCTCGGTAATGACCGCTCCTGTTTCTCTTCGGTCGCCATTCACCTGACCTCCTGCTCTCACCATTGGGCACTACACCACTATAACATCGTTCTCGAGCGTGCCTATGCCCTCGATGGTGATGGTCACTGTGTCGCCTTCCTGCAGGGTGAAGTCGGGCGGCGGCACGATGGATGTCCCGGTCAGCACGGTGGTCATGTTTGGCACGTCGTTGTGGCTCTGCAGCCAGTCCGCGAGTTCCTGGCAGGTGCGCGCCATCTGCGATGTGTTGGTGCTTCCGCTGAATACCTCTTCGCCATCCCGCGTGATGGTGCAGGTTACATCTAGGCCGTGAGGATCGGCAACAGATTCCGCGGAGACGAAGCACGGTCCGATAGAGCAGCAGCGATTGAACACCTTCGCCTGTGGCAGGTACAGAGGATTTTCGCCCTCGATCTGGCGGCTGCTCATATCGTTGCCGATGGTGTAGCCGATAATCTCCCCGCCGTACAGCACGAACGCCAGCTCCGGCTCGGGCACGTTCCAGTTGGAGTCCTCGCGAATCCCTACGGAGTCGTTGGGACCGACACATCGTTCCGGCGTTGCCTTGAAGAAGACCTCCGGCCGCTCGGCGCTGTACACCATCGAATACACGTCAGGGGTCTCGCTCTCCCTGCGCCGCTCCATCTCGCTCGTCTTGTATGTGACGCCCGCGGCCCATACCTCCGGCGGTTCGAAAGGCAGGTCCAGCACGGCGTCGCTATCGCCGCCCGCAATTTCGTCCAGGCTGTACTCATCCGGTGCGCCGCCATCGATAATTTGCAGTGCCAGTGAGTCAATGCTCTGGCCGGACAGCGTAGCCGCCAGTGCGAGGTCCTCAAGCATTTCCAGTTCGTTATGCACCGATGTGAGGTCGGCAAGAACGCCATCCTGCGTCTCTACTGCCAGTCTGGCATCCCCGTCCGGCCCAATGAGGCTGTAGTATTTCATTCAGGTATGTCCCCTTGGAATCAAGTTGTAATGGTAGAGTGCGGTTCAGCTCGCTGGGCAAGATTACAGGCTCACAGCGCATTAGACTATGCAATTATGTCCATTCGCTATGAGCCTGCTCATCGGTTCACCGGCAACTGCAGACGCGACGGCTATGCGCCGTTGTTCGAAAGCGCTTCCACGACCTTTGCAGGCGACATTGGCAGCTCGGTCATCCGCACGCCCGTCGCGTTGCTGATTGCGTTCGCGATCGCCGCCATCGGTGGCACGATGCAGGCTTCGCCCACGCCGCGCACGCCGTAGGGGTGTCCCGGGTTGGCGACCTCGATTATCACCGTGTCTATCATCGGCACGTCCAGAGACACGGGCATGCGGTAGTCGAGGAACGACGAGTTCATCATTCGCCCGTCATCGTCGAAGTAGTACTCCTCGTTGAGCGCCCAGCCGATGCCCTGCACGGCGCCGCCCTGCATCTGCCCTTCCACATAGCTCGGGTGCATCGCCTTGCCGACGTCCTGCAGCGCGGTGTACCGAAGTATGTCCACCTTGCCCGTCTCAGGATCGACTTCGACGTCAACGATGTGCATGGCAAAGGCATTGCCCACGCCGCCGGGGTTCACTGTTGCGCGGCCCACAATCGGCCCTCCGGTTCCGTTCAGCCGTTGGGCGAGGTCGGCGAATGTGATTGATAGCTCGCTGTCCTGCTTATGGCGCAGCGTGGCGTTTTGGTCATCGTACTCCACATCGTCGGCGTCCACATCCCAGATGCGCGCGGCACGTTCGATCATCTGCCGCTTCACATCCTGCGCGGCTTCGTAGCAAGCCCGGCCAGTCTTGAATGTCACGCCGCTTCCGCCCGCGCCGGAGCAGTATCCTACGGAGTCGGTGTCCACCACGGCGGGGTTGACTGCCTCCACGCTGATGCCCAGCACTTCGGCGACATGGATCGCCATCACGGCACGACTGCCGCCAATATCCGGCGAGCCTTCGATTAGGCTGACGGTGCCGTCCGGGTTGACGCTTGCGACCGCGCTCGCCGGTCCGCTGCCATTGAACCAGCCGCCACTCGCAACTCCTCTGCCCCTGTATTTCCCTTCGATTGGCGTGCGGTAGTGGTCGTGATCACGAGCCGCCTCCAGCATCTCCACATTGCCGATGCGCCTGAAGACGGGACCCGCAGGCTGGCGAGTGCCTTCCTTGGATGCGTTCAGCAGGCGGAATTCGATAGGGTCGATTCCCAGCTTGTTCGCCAGTTCGTCCACGACCGACTCTGCAGCGAATGCCGCCGCCGGCGAGCCGGGTGCGCGGTATGCAGCCGATTTCTGCGTGTTGACGACCACGTCGAGGCCCTCGATGTGGGCGTTCGGGATCACATAGGGTGCGAGCATGGTGCGGCAACCGGACGGCACCGGTGAGCCGGGGAACGCACCCGCTTCATAGACGAGAGTCGCGGATGCGGCGGTGAGCTTGCCGTCGCTCGTCGCGCCCATCTTTACTTCGATATGCGTCGCCGATGTTGGTCCCGATCCCTCGAACACCTCCTTGCGGCTCATGGCAATCTTTACGGGTCTGCCTGCCTTCCGCGACAGCATCGAAACGACGGGCTCCAGGTACAGGCCGCCCATTCCCTTGCCTCCGAAGCCGCCGCCGATCTCCATTGGAATTACCTGGACATCAGACACGGGCACATGAAGAACGGCCGCAATGTGGTCGCGAAATGCGAATAGCTGCTGCGTGCTGCACCATACGGTGAGCTTGCCGTCTCGGTTCCAGAATGCGGTTGCGGAGTGCGGCTCGATGTAGCCCTGATGCACCGCCTTGGTGTGGAACTTGCGCTCCACGATTACGTCCGCCTCGGCGAAGCCCTGCTCCACATCTCCGTCGTCGAAGACGAAGTGGTTGGAGACGTTTGTCTGTTCGTCGCCGTCGCCGTATCCGCCGGAACGGAAGGCGGGGCTCGCCATGGTAAGCAGCCGCTCGTGGAGGATGGGTGCCCCGTCCGCCATCGCATCGTCTGCCGTCAGGACCGGCGGGAGCACCTCGTAGTCCACTTCGATGAGCGCGGCGGCTTCTTCCGCGAGATGCTGGCTTGTCGCGGCGACCGCGGCGACCGCGTGCCCCATGTACAAAGCCTTCTCGCGCGCCATTATGTTGCGGCTGAAAAATCCGTAGTTGACTGCTGCGCCTTCTTCCTGGTCGACAAATTCGGCAGATGCCTCGGGGAAATCGGCGGCAGTTACGACGGCATGCACCCCCGGCAGCGCGTGTGCGCGGCTGGCGTCGATCCCGCGAATGCGCGCGTGTGCATGAGGACTTCGGACCACTTTCGCGTGCAGCAGCCCCGGCATCGCCGTGTCGGCGGCGTACCGGGCGCGTCCGGTAACCTTGTCCACGCCGTCGTGACGAACGGGGCGCGTCCCCACGACCCTGAATTCTTCGTTGGATAAGACTAGATTGGGTTCATAGTCGAGCATAGGCATATCCTCCCTCTTTGATGGGCATAATGTAACACAATTGGTTGATGGCTGGTTGCCGTCACGTAAGGGAGGGATATGAGGCGCATCAAAGGAAAGGGGCGCTCAACGGAGCGCCCCTTCAAATGCCTAATCGTATGTGCGTATTCGCGCTATGCGAGCGGAGCGGAGTCGTAGCCCTCCACCCTGATGCAGGACACCCAGTGGTCAGGCAGCACCTCGCGGAGGCGAGGCACCTCAATCTGGCAGTCGTCGATCATGTCGGGGCAGCGCGTATGGAACACGCAGCCGGGCGGCGGGTTCATTGGGCTGGGCACGTCGCCCGTGAGGATGATGCGCTCGCGTTCCTGCTCCACGATCGGGTCGGGAATGGGAACTGCCGAGAGCAGCGCCCTGGTGTACGGGTGCAGCGGGTTCTCGTAGAGCTCGTTTCGGTCGGCGATCTCGACGATATGGCCGAGATACATCACCGCGATACGGTCGCTGATATGCCTCACCACTGACAGGTCGTGCGCGATGAACAGGTATGTCAGCCCGAACTGGTCCTGCAGGTCTTCGAGCAGGTTGATTACCTGCGCCTGAATGGACACGTCGAGCGCGGAGACGGGCTCGTCGCAAACGATGAAGCTGGGGTTCACGGCGAGGGCGCGGGCTATTCCGATGCGCTGCCGCTGGCCGCCGCTAAACTCGTGGGGGTAGCGGTCCGCCATGTACGGGTTGAGGCCCACCGTCTGCAGAAGCTCGGTGACACGGTCACGGTACTCCTGCTTCGACGAGGTGAGCTTGTGCACGATGAGCGGCTCACCGACGATGTCGCCGCAGGTCATGCGAGGGTTGAGCGAGCCATAGGGGTCCTGGAAGATGACCTGCACCTTTCGGCGCATCTCGCGCATTGCCCTGCCTTCCAGCTGGTTCAGGTCTTCGCCCTCGAAGATGATGTCGCCTTCGGTCGGCTTGTACAGCTGTAGAATGCAGCGACCGGTGGTCGTCTTTCCGCACCCGCTCTCGCCCACGAGGCCCAGCGTTTCGCCCTTGCGTATGAAGAAGCTCACATCGTCAACGGCCTTGACATCGGCAATTTTTCGCTGGAAGAAGATGCCTGAAGTTACCGGGAAGTACATCTTCAGATTCTTCACTTCGAGCAGGATTTCGTTGTCGTTTGCATTTCCGTTCTGAGTTGTCATCGAACTTCCCCTTAGTTTAGGCGCGGGCGGCCGCTTGCAGTTCTGCGGCTCTCCAGCAGGCAGCGTCATGCCCTTCTGAGACATCAACGAGCATGGGCTCTTCCTGCAAGCACTGCTCAACAGCGAAGCGGCAACGCGGAGCGAAGGAGCACCCTTCCGGCATGTTCACCAGGTTCGGCGGCAGCCCTTCGATTGCCTCCAGCCTGGAGCGTTCGGATTCGTCCAGTCGCGGAACCGACGCAAGCAGTCCCATAGTATATGGATGGCCGGGATTGTGGTAGATTTCGCGGGCGTCGCCCGTCTCTATGATCTTGCCCGCATACATGACGATTACGCGGTGGGCGTAGCGCGCAACGACGCCGAGGTTGTGCGTGATGATGATCATTGCCGTGCCGAACTGGGCGGCGAGGTCCTGCATCAACTCCAGAATCTGTGCCTGAATCGTCACATCCAAAGCCGTTGTCGGCTCGTCCGCGATAATCAGGCGTGGATTGCAGCTGAGCGCCATCGCAATCATCACGCGCTGTCGCATCCCGCCGCTGAACTGGTGAGGGTAGTCCTTTAGCCTGTTTCCGGCGTCCGGGATGCCCACCAGCTGCAGTAGCTCTGCGGCACGCGATTGTGACTGGTCCTTGGTCATTCCAAGGTGCAGTTCGAGAGTTTCCGTGAGCTGGCGACCTATCGTCAGCACCGGGTTCAGGGAAGTCATCGGTTCCTGGAAGACCATCGCGATCTTGTTGCCCCGGATGCTGCGCATCTCCGAGTCATCCATCATCAGCAGGTCCTCTCCCTCGAAGATGACCTGGCCTCCGACGGTTCTGCCAGGAGGGTTGGCGACGAGGCGCATTATCGAGAGCGCGCTGACACTCTTGCCGCAGCCGCTCTCTCCCACGACTCCCAGTACCTCTCCCTCTGCAAGCTCGTAGCTGATCCCGTCCACCGCCTTCACTACGCCTTCCTGAGTGAAGAAGTAGGTAGCGAGGTCATTTACCTCTAGTAGTGCCATAGGCTCGCCTCCCAATTTAGCGCTGAAGCGCTGCCGATACTGCCCGGCGAATGTGTGTTGCGGATGTCAAGACTGCCGATGATGTGGCAACCGACGCTTAAGGTGCGGGTGTGAGTCGCAACGCCCGCTCCCGATCGGGGCAGTCTCCCAATGTGCGCTATTCTAGCCAAAGGATGGCGATAGCGCAACTGCAACGCCGGACTCACCCATTATTGCCGGTAAGAGATACTGAATCTCTACTTGATACTCCCGTTGCGCAGCGACTCGACCGCGTCCAGAATCATCTTTATCGCGTAGTCCTGGCCGACCTCGCTCGTGTTGATCACGAAGTGGAAGAACTCGGGCGCGTCCGGGTTATCTATGTCGAAGAACCGGTTGAAGAAGTACGTCCGTGCCTCATCGCGCGCAGCCACGGTTCTCGCGGCTTCGTCCAGGCTGAGACGCTCGCGCTCGGCAATCGTAGAGATCCGGTCGTCGAGCTGGGCTTCGATGCCCACGCGAAGCACTGCCGGGTGATTCCTGAGTATGTAATAGCAACCGCGCCCGACCATCACGATGTTCTCATCTGTGGCCATGTCGCTGATAGCGTGCTCCACGCCTTCGATGTACTTTTCGTCCTCCAGCTCGTGTCCGCGCGTAACCGTGGGCTCGGGCAGGTCTTCATACTCTTCGGTCAGGAATGCGGCAACGCCCGGGCCGAAGTACGGGTCACCGCCGGCGCCCGTAACCGCCGAGCGCTCAAGAACGCGCTGGAGGAAGCGTGTGAACCGTTCCCCGCGCGTGGGCGGGCGCTCCTCTCGCTGGTGCAGCGCTTCCACCGTTGCCCCAACGTGCCGTGCCACATTGGTCAGTATGAGCCGGTCAACATAATCGGCCCCCATTTGTTCAGCTAGAATCGGGCCCATCGTCCTGGCGCCTGCGCCTGTTAGTCCGCCTAACGCTACAACCGTCATGATGCACCTCCTTTTGGGTTCCTCCCAGTCATCTTCAATCCCTAAATTGCCGGCACCGAATTTACACAGCCGGCGTTCCCCTTTGAATGTCGTCCTTAGACTTCCGCACCCCGCCAGACCGGATTCAGCCGGGTGGGGTGTCCTACACTGTCCGATAGCATAGCGAGCGTGTACCGGTACCGGTTCATTATGATGCCGCAACTGGCCCTGTAAATGTTCATTCCAATTTCAGGCTCAAGTTCGCAGAGTTCCATCAACCTGACTCGCGGGATTACGTACGCATTTACCTCGGTGACCGCCTGGGTGGTCGTGACGAGTATCGGAGGCTCCATCAGCACCGCGATGGGAAAGGTCTCCCGGCCTCTGACGGTCCGCACAACCACGCCGGTATCCTGCGACCCTACCGTAACTCTTATCTCTCCGTCACGCATTACATATAGACGGCTTCCGAGTTCGTCCTGCATGCCAAGATGCTCACCCGGGCCGAATGTATGCTCCTCGCACAGCGATGCGATGCGGTCGAGATTGCGTTCAGACAGGCCGCTGAACATGTCCACTTCGCGCAGGAAGTGGCTGATGTAACTAACATTCGTGCGATAAACCATGTTACCTCCCAGCACAACGTCAACAGCAACCACAAAGGTAGCCGGGTGTATCTCATAAAAGGCGGGGCGTAGAGATGGCCCAACGGGCGATTCAACACCGGAACTGCTACGATTCGGATTCCCGCAGGTTGAATCGCGATACCCCTCTGCTCCGCATGATGACAAAAGCCCGCGCCCTTTGTCAATTCGGGCGCTGCGGACGCCGAAGCGGGCAAAGGGAACGGACTGTAATATCGCACTCGGTTCGGGTGACAGGGATAATGTGTCGCCGACTGGTTCTGCCTGCGAGCGGCCGGCCGTCGAAAGTGACGGCGAGCTTCCCCCGACCGCGTCGCCGGGCGATCTATGCAGAAGCCTCTGCTGCGGCCTCTGCCATCTCCTCAAGGTGCTCGTTCCAGTGATGCACAATGGTCTCCAGCCGCTGCACCCCGGTGGCTTCACTGCCATCGTTGCGAACTACAACCACGGCATTGGGATCGGGCAACGCGCGCGCCGCATTGAGGAGTCGTTCCTGCAGCTCTTCCATCTCCTCGACAAGCCACTCAACCGAAACCCCGGACTTCCGTCCCACTGACCTCGCATTCATGTCGTCCACTTCTGCGTGAATATGGTGCGGACCGTCGCCGGAGGCAGCAGTCTCCATGCCCTCGGCTGTTGCGGCATGCCAGTATATCCAGTGGCACAGCACTTCGCGGGGCGTCCAGATGTCTATCTTGACTTCCGACTCGGCGTTTTCCTGTACATAGGCGATGCCTCTCGCCACCACATCTTCCACATCCGCCAGCAAAGAATCGATGTTTACTCCGGTAGTCATTGCAACTCTCCCTTTCTCTCCCAAATTGTACTGCGCAATGCCGTTGAATCTCGGCAGGCAGATCGACTTTGAACCCCGGTTGAATGCCCTGTTGAGGCACCCTTAGTCGTACGTTATTCGTATGTTATGAGTGACACTACCTTTTCTTCGCAAAGGAGCCTCCTTCCGTTCAGGTCGGCGAGCTCCACGAGGAAGGCGTAACCTGCAATCTCCGCGCCGCAAAGGGTCACGAGGTTCGCAGTAGCCGCCACGGTGCCACCCGTCGCAAGCAGGTCGTCCACAATCAGCGCGCGCTGCCCTTCACCGATTGCATCCTTGTGAATCTCCAGCGTATCGGTGCCGTATTCGAGTTCGTAATCAACGGAGTGCTTCATATACGGCAGCTTGCCGTGCTTGCGAACGGGGATCAGCGGCTTGCCCATGCCGTAGGCGAGGGGAGCGGCGAACAGAAACCCGCGGGATTCGACGCTTACTATTGCGTCAGGGCGCAAAGGCTCGCACAACTCCATCATGAGATCGATGGCTAGCCTCAGAGCGTCGGCATCTCCAAGCAATGGAGTAATATCCTTGAACAAGATACCCGGCTTAGGGAAGTCCGGAATCTCCCTGATGTAGGACTCGAGCTGCATCCAATAAACACCTTGGAGGGCAGCGGCGTAAAACGCCTGAGACAGCCGCGCCCGATTGCCAGTGAATCATAATTCGCCTTCTTTGCGCGGTCAAGGGCATGCGCCGGGCTAACTGATGACCTGCCTTTGGTGGTAGGATATGCCGTCAAGAGGGTATGCCTGCCGTGCGGCAAGCCGCTGTCGCACTCTGCTGCTGGAAGGGAAGGTCCAAATGAGATTGCCGTTTCTATCAGGATCCGGAAAATCCAGGCTGCGCTCCGATATCAACGAACTGCGCCGGATCGCCGAGGAGTTTGGCACGGACAGGCTGGACGGCAGGCTTGCGGCTCTCTGGAGAGCCAGCTGCGAGGGCGCCGCAGATACAGTAGAGCAACTATTCGTGGACAACACCGACAAGACGCTCGACTGGGGACTGAAGAGGCATCGAAGGCGACTCAACGCCCAGAGTCTCGCCGCTATCTACTGGTGGATGGTCCTCTACCAGTTGGTGATATTTCGCAGCAGGGGCATCGACGGCTACGACAGGATTAAGGACTTCGAAGCGCTTCGCGACGCGGCGGACGGACTGATTGCCGAGTTCGTGAGATTGCCGCACATTCAAGGGCTGGATCCCGGGCCCTGGAAGGAACACTGGCAGCGTCAGGTTTCGCTGGAAGCGGCGCTCGACATTTACAACAGCGTGATGGAGATCCTTGGTGTTCGAATCAACATCGAAGTTCGGGTGATGGCTGTCTCCCTATTCACATCCTCCACCGAAGGCAGGTTCAATGCTGTTACAAAGCCCGCGGTAAACGTGGCAAACACCGATAGATAGGCTGGTTGCCTTATCCGCTGCCTGCCGTTACTTTGATGTTACAGGAATTGAGATGATAGATGTGACTTTCATAGCGGTTGTCGTAGGATTTGCGGCTCTGCTGTTCACGGTCCTGTGGTCGGAAAGAAGGCAGGACAGAAGATTCGACAGGCGGGATGACCGCTTGGCTGCCATTGAGCTTGGACTTGTTGAGGCGAGAACAGAGTTGAACGCTATTCGCGAGTGAGTTGACAAGCACGACGAGCAGTTCCCAAATATGCAGCGGGAAATGAAATTAATAGGTAGCAAGGCGGACACGGTACAGGGCAGTCCCGACGTGCTGGTATTTGGCGAACGCGGCGTCCCCCCACCCGTTGCAAGGGAACGATCTGAAGTTGAAGCTCGGCTTCAGGAGACCGTCGGCGACTAGCCCTCTTGACATCGCCAAGCCCGCCTTCATTATGTCAGCCGGTGATTCACTCATGGAAAGAGTGGCAGACTGACCAACTGAAAAACTGGCAGACTTGCTACCCCTTCTTGAACTCCGGTATCACGTACTTGCCGAAGAGTTCGATGGACTCCATCACCTTTTCGTGAGGCACCGTCTCCGTCTGCATCATGATCATCATCTGGTCGATGCCGATCGCCTCGTGCTTCTTCAGCGCCTCGATGCAGCTGTCCGGGTTGCCCGCAATGACCACGCCGCGGTCACACAGCGTGTCGGCGTCGAGGTCCTGCCATATCTGATGGGCGATCGCACTGCCGCCAGAGTAGTCCAGGATGTCTTCCTTGATCTCGTCATCCTCGTCAACATCCACGTATCGGGAGAAGTTCGCCTTCAGGTGATCGGGCACGCCGCCCCAGTTATTGAGAAGCTGAGCGTAAACGTCCTTCTGCCCCTGCACATACGGCCTGTCGGGCCCGAAGAAGTTCTTCAGCGACTGTGCCCCCATCTCTCTGGCTTCGCGGTCGTCTTCCAGGCACACGCCCAGCGTCGAGCTTGCCCACTGGTCGTTCACGAACGCGCCTACGGGGTTCGCCTTCTTCACATTCTCCCGGTACGCCTTCACATGAGGCTCCAGCGACGACGGCGCGCTCGAACCGAACGACAGCACACCGATCCCCTTCGATGCCGCAATCTCGTAGGTCGATGGCTGCAAAGCGGCGACCCATATCGGCGGGTGCGGGTCCTGGTACGGCTTCGGCAGAATCTGGCGCTCCGGCACCTGCCAGTACTTGCCCTCGTATGAGTACCAGTCGGACTGCCAGATATTCGGCACCATCGACAGCGACTCTTCCCACATCTCGCGGCTGTCGCGCGGGTCGATCCCCATGCCCGTAAGCTCGTAAGGAGCGGAGCGTCCCGTGCCGAAGTCAACCCGCCCCTCGGACAGATGGTCGAGCATCGCCACGCGCTCTGCGACGCGATTGGGATGATGATAGGGCAGGATGACAACGCCAAGCCCCAGCCGGATCTGCTTAGTGCGCTGGCTGAGCGCCGCATACACGAGGTCCGGGCAGGGCGACGCGGAGAAGCCCGTCAGGAAGTGATGCTCAACGAACCAGAGGTAATCGAAGCCCACCTCGTCCGCGAGTATGCACTGCTCCATCGTCTCCGTCAGCACCAGGTGATCGTCCAGCGACGGCCTTTGCATCTCATACTGCAGCGCGAGTTTCATGGTCTGCTCCTTGGAGAAAAGCCCCTCCCCCTCAGGGGGAGAGTTTGGGTGGGGGTAGTTTCTTGTCCATCTATGTGGTTCGGTTGTTACAGCACCGCCTCCGCCACCCGTTCTAGCTCTTCGCCCATCTCGTCCTCGCTCTCGCACAGTTCCAGGCGCACGATCACGCGATTTGCCCCTGAGTCCAGGTACGACTCAACAAGGTCGCGGTTAGGCTCTTGCCCGTGGATGTTGATGGTCAGCGCGCTCGGGTCGCGGTCGTACTCTGCCGCCAGCGTGTCGAGAATGAGTCGGCTCTCGCGAACCTGCTCCGGCGTCACGCGGTTCGGCAGCCAGCCGTCGCCCCAGCGGGCGACGCGCCGCAGCACATTGGTGGCCATGCCTCCCAGCAGAATCGGCGGGTGCGGCTTCTGCGCGGGCTTTGGATAGCACTGCACCGGCGGGAAGTCGTAGTATTTCCCGTGGAACTCGGCTTCGTCCTCGGTCCAGAGCGCCTTCAGTGCAAGCGCGGCCTCGCGTGCCTGAGTCCAGCGGTGGTCGAAGTCGCCGCCCATCAGCTCGGTCTCCTCGCGGTGCCAGCCGGTTCCGATGCCAAACAGGAAGCGGCCGCCGCTGTAGAAGTCCAGCGCGGCGATGACCTTTGCCAGCACGAGCGGGTTGCGCTCGGTGATGAGCGTGATGCCAGTGCCGAGCTTCAGGTCGGTCGTAACCGCCGATGCCCGCGCAAGCGCAATATACGGTTCGGTGAAGTGCGCGTATGTCCAGGGAATTACGCCGTCGTCCGAGCCCGGGAACGGGCTGTCGGACTCGACCGGGAGAATGGGATGCTCGGCGAACCAGATCGACTCGAACCCAAGCTCTTCGGCGCGGCGTGCCACAAATGCGGGATCGACTGTGTAGGCGGGCAGTGCCATTGCCAGACCGACTTGAGATGCCATAGGGGTGTGCCTCCTTGCTAAGTTCCGCACATACTAACACACTGTCATGCTCTAAATGGGCGGCTTCTGCCACCCGCCGAGCGCTTCCTCAAGGTACTGCGCCACCGCGAGCGATACGTCCTCACGCCAGGGCCGCGCCACCACCTGTACGCCTATGGGCAGACCGTCCGGCGATGTGCCTGCGCGCACCACTGTGGAGGGCCAGCCCGTGATGTTGTATGTGGCGGTGTAGTTCATGCCGGCGCGGTACTCGTCCGTCATGGACAAGCCGTGAGGCAGCGCGCAGAACGACGACACCGGGCATACGATGACATCGTAGTTCTCCATGAAGCCCAGCATATCGGAGCGATACGCGTCCACCCGCTCCAGCGCGGCAGTGTACTCGCCCACGGGAAGCGTTCTCTCGCTCGACTTCTTGAGTTGTCGCGTCATCCACTCATGCGTTTCCGTAGTGCCGTAATTGGCGAGCATCCTTAGTGCCCCCGCCTGACCGTCCCCCTGGCGCATCACGTCCGATATGTCAGGATTATCGGGGATTACCTGGGGCAGGTCCTCCTCAACGGTTGCTCCGCCTTCGCCAAGTGCGGCGGCGGCAGACCGCACCGCAGCCATTATCTCGGCGGTGGGAGTGCGCACCCCGTTGTCGGTGTAGAAGGCGATTCTCAGCCCGCTTAATTCGACATCAGCCGGGTCGCCGAGCGGAACGGGCGCGATGAAAGGATCGCTCCAGTCCGGCCCCGATATGATCGGCATAAGGAGGATCAAATCCTCCACATACCGCGCCATAGGCCCGTTCTGCGTGAGCGAGTCAAGCGCGCCCAGACCGTGCGGCACTACATGGCCCGTGCGCGGCACACGCCCCGAGTTCGGCTTGATACCTGTGATTCCGCAGTAATGCGCCGGACCTCGGACGCTGCCTCCCGTATCGCTGCCAATGTCGAACGCTGCGCCACCGCAGCACACAATAGCTCCCGCTCCGCCGCTGCTGCCTCCGGGCGATCGTTCGAGATTGAAGGGATTGTTCGTGCGGCCATACACCAGGTTGTCAGTCTCGCCCGCGTATGTAAGTTCGGGGGTGTTTGTCTTTCCCATCAGGATGCCGCCCGCGGCTCGGAGCCGAGCCGTTACGGTCGCATCCGCATCAGGCACGAAGTCCTTGCGACCGAGAGTGCCGCCCGTCGTGATGACGCCCTCGGTGTCTATGGAGTCCTTCAGTGTGAAGGGGACGCCGTGCAGCGCGCCCTTGCTTTCGCCCCTTGCAAGCGCCGCGTCCGCGTCCGCAGCCTCCGCTCGCGCCCTCTCCGCCGCCAGCATCACCACCGCATTCAGCGCCGGGTTGACCTCCTCGATGCGTGCCAGGTGCGCCTCCACCAGCTCCACCGCCGACACTTCCTTGTCCTGAATCGCCCGTGCCATCGCCTTCGCAGATGTGTAGATGATGTCGTTGGTGTCAGTCATAAGAAAACCCGCCTTTATCCTGTCTTTCCCGTGGATCCCGTTAACATTGTCCGTCTCTAAATCGGCGGCTTCTGCCAGCCTCCGAGCGCGCCCTCCAGGTACTGCGCCACCGCCAGTGACACATCCTCACGCCATGGCCGGGCAACCACTTGCACGCCAATAGGCAGGCCATCCGGCGATGTGCCTCCGCGCACCACTGTCGAGGGCCAACCGGTGATGTTGTAAGTGGCCGTGTAGCCCATGCCCTTGTACTTCTCGTTGAACATGGCCTCGCCGTGAAGAAGTGCCGCATAGGTTGAAGTCGGGCACACGATTACATCGTAGTTCCGCATGAAGCCCAGCATCTCGCTGCGATAAGCATCGACGCTCTCCAGAACTGCCGAGTACTCCTGCACGGAGACGATATTCTCGCTCGCCTCCTCCAGGATTCGGCTGATCCATTCGTGCGGTTCGGTCGTTCCATACCTTTCCAAAAGGCGTCGTGCGGGCGCCTGGCCGTCCCCCTGGCTCATCTGGTTGCTGATTTCAGGATTGTCCGGTATCGCGCGCGGCAGGTCCTCTTCTACCGAGGCGCAAACATCGTCGAGGGCGGAGGCAGCCGCTCTCACAGTCGCCATTATCTCTGCGGTCGGCGTGTTAACGCCGTTGTTGTCGTAGAAGGCAACTCGCAGCCCTGCCAGGTCAACATCCGCCGGGTCGCCAAGCGGCATTGGGACGATGTGCGGGTCATCCCAGTCCGGTCCCGAAATGATGGGCAGGATGAGCGCCAGGTCCTCGACATACCGCGCCATCGGCCCATTCTGCGTCAGCGAGTCCGCCGCTCCGAAGCTATGCGGCACTATGTGGCCGGTGCGCGGCACACGACCGGAGTTCGGCTTTATCCCGGCTATGCCGCAGTGGTGAGCGGGTCCGCGGATGCTGCCGCCGGTGTCGCTGCCGATGTCGAACGCCGCGCCACCGCTGCTCACGATTGCGCCCGCGCCGCCGCTGCTGCCGCCCGGCGTCCGTGTGAGGTCGAATGGGTTATTCGTCCGCCCGTATATCAGGTTGTCGGTCTCGCCTGCGTATGTGATCTCTGGCGTGTTCGTCTTGCCCATCAGTATGCCGCCGGCAGCCCGCAGTCTTGCAGCCACCGTCGCGTCCGCATCCGGCACATAGTCCTTGCGGCCCATCGTGCCGCCCGTAGTAACGATACCCTCGGTGTCTATGGAGTCCTTCAGCGTGAACGGCACGCCGTGCAGCGGCCCCTTGCTCTCTCCCCGGGCAAGCGCGGCGTCGGCCTCCGCTGCCTCCCTGCGAGCACGCTCTGCGGCAAGCATGACCACCGCATTCAGCGCCGGGTTGACCTCTTCGATGCGAGCCAGGTGCGCTTCCACCAGCTCCGCCGCCGACACTTTCTTGTCCCGGATCGCCTGCGCCATGCTCTTGGCAGACGCGTAGATGATGTCGTTAGTGTCGTTCATTGTCACAGGTCTCCAATCCTAACTATCCTGTAATTCGTGCAAACTCCCGGACTAGATCGGCGGCTTCTGCCATCCGCCAAGCGCGCCTTCGAGGTACTGCGCCACTGCCAGTGAAACATCCTCCCGCCACGGACGCGCCACCGCCTGCACGCCGATGGGCAGTCCTTCCGGCGAGGTCCCGCCGCGCACTACCGTCGAGGGCCAGCCCGTGATGTTGTATGTCGCCGTGTAGCTCATGCCCGGCTGGTTCCTGTCCTCCAGCGACTCGCCGTGCGGCTGTGCGGGGAACGCTGCGACCGGACAGATTATGACATCGTAGTCCTGCATGAAGCCCAGCATCGTGCTGCGGAAGTTGTCCACATGCTCCAGCATTGCGGTGAAGTCGCCCACCGGCACCTCAAACGTCTCCGATGCTCGCGCTATCCGCCGTGCAAGGTAAGGGAAGACCTCGGTTGTACCCCACTTGTCCAGTGCCCTTCTCGTCCACTCCCTGCCATCGCCACCCGATAGCTTGTTGGAGATTTCAGGATTCTCGGCGATTATCGAGGGCACATCCTCTTCAATCGAGCAGCCCGCATCCGCAAGGGCATCGACGGCAGCCTGAACCGCGGCAATCGTCTCCGCGGTCGGCGTTCCTATTCCATTGTCGGTGTAGAAGCACACCCGCAATTCGCCCAGATTCACATCCGCCGGATCGCCCAGCGGCACGGGTGGAATGAACGGGTCGCTCCAGTCGGGGCCCGATATGATCGGCAGGATCAGTGCGAGGTCTTCCACATATCGCGCCATAGGCCCGTTCTGCGTCAGCGAATCGACAGCGCCCATGCTGTGCGGCACGATGTGCCCCGTTCGCGGCACACGCCCGGAGTTCGGCTTCAGCCCCGCAATGCCGCAGAAGTGAGCCGGGTAACGCACGCTGCCGCCCGTGTCGCTGCCAATGTCGAACGCCGCGCCGCCGCAGGTCACGATAGCGCCCGCGCCGCCGCTGCTGCCTCCGGTCGTGCGGCTCACATCGAACGGGTTGTTCGTCCGACCATAAACGAGGTTGTCGGTCTCGGCGGCAAGCGTAAGCTCGGGTGTGTTCGACTTGCCCAGCAGGATGCCGCCTGCCGCACGCAGCCGTGCCGCAACCGTCGCATCCGCATCCGGCACGTGGTCCTTGCGACCCAGGGTGCCGCCCGTGGTGACGACGCCTTCCGTATCAATCGAGTCCTTCAGGGTAAACGGAACGCCGTGCAGTGGGCCCTTGCTCTCGCCACGGGACAGCGCCGCGTCTGCTTCCTCAGCCTCGGACCTTGCACGCTCCGCCGCAAGCTGCACCACGGCGTTGATCGTCGGGTTAACCTCGTCGATTCGCGCCAGGTGCGCCTCCACCAACTCCACCGCCGACACTTCCTTGTCTTGAATCGCCCGCGCCATTGTTCTCGCGGATGCGTAGATGATGTCGTTCGTGTCGGTCATTGCGCCGAACCTCCAGTCTGCTCTGCTGATCAGCTCTTCCGGTTTACCTGTTTATCGATGTTGATGCCTATAACTTTCCTCCGCGCAGATACCGAGCGAAGCCTCAACCCGTGCCATTATTCCCCGTGATAGCTGAACTGAAACCTGTTGCCGTCGAGGTCTTCCACGTCGGCAAGTTGCAGTCCCGGCATGCCTCCGCCATAGGGCCCATCCACGACACGTCCGCCCGCCGCCTCGATCTCATGGCAGGCAGCTTCTATGGCGCTGACCTCGAAGTTGAGGCCGGTCATCCGATAATTGTCGTCCCCGCCCAGATGCAGTGCGACGGTCGCGTTTCCGAATGCCAGTTCCGACCAGCCGGGCGACTGCACTTGAACGTCCAGACCGATCACGTCGCGATAGAAATTAATAGACTTGTCCATGTCGCTTACCCACAACATGTACATAACCTTCGTTACTTTCATTATCCCCTCCACTCTCCTATTCGGTCCTTTACATCCTGTCTATCTTGCCAGCCCCGCTAGAACACATCCGCCATCATCATGTCCTCGTAGGTCTCCCGCCGCCGGATGAGCCTCGCATCCCCGTCCTTTGCCATCACGATTGCGGGCCTGCCGTTCAGGTTGTAGTTGCTAGCCATCGACGGTGCATACGCTCCGGAAGACGGTATGGCGATGATATCTCCCGGCTCCACGACCGGCATTTGTATGTCATTTATCAGCACGTCACCCGACTCGCAGTATTTGCCCGCGAGCGTAACCACTTCCGCCGGTGGGGCAGACATCCTGCTCGCCAGCACCGCCTCGTACTCGGAGCCGTATATCGCCGGGCGGATGTTGTCGCCCATGCCGCCATCCAGCGACACATACTTCCGCACCGTAGGAATCTCCTTGATGCCGCCTACCGTGTAAAGCGCAACGCCCGCGCGCCCTACGACAGAGCGGCCCGGCTCCACCACAAGCTGCGGCGTCCCGAATCCCAGGTCCTCGCACATCCGCGTGGTGTACTTCGTAATCGACTCGGCGTATTCCGCAATCTGCGGCGGCGGCTCATCCCGGACATATCCGATGGCAAATCCACCGCCCGGGCTGAACACCTGCAGATTCAGGCCCTCCTCCTTGAACTGCGTCAGGTAGTTCAGCACCACCTCAATGGCGAACTCATAAGGCTCCAGCTCGAATATCGGTGAGCCAAGGTGGAAGTGTATCCCCACCAGGTCCAGGTTGTCCGCAGCCATCGCCTGCCGGATAGCTTTCGCAGCATCTCCCGTCTCGATGGAGAACCCGAACTTGCTGTCCAGAATGCCTGTCGTCGTCTTCTCGTGCGTGTGAGCGTCGATTCCTGGTGACAGGCGCAGCATGATGTCCTGCCGAATGCCGCGCCGTCCGGCGATGGTATCCAGCACTTCCAGCTCGTGGAAGCTGTCCACTACAATCTGCCCGATGCCATAGTCCAGCGCGAACTCCAGCTCTTCCGGCGTCTTGTTGTTGCCGTGGAAATACACGTTCTCAGGCGGAATTTCCGCGGCTCGCGCCACCGCAAGCTCGCCGCCCGACACCACATCCAGCCCCAACCCTTCCTCAGCAACCAGCCTCGCAATGGCAGGATTCACGAACGCCTTCGACGCATAAGCTACACGGCTGTTCGGATAGCGCGAACCGAACTCGCTCACGAACTCGCGGCACATCCCGCGCAGCGTGTCCTCGTCGAAGACATACAGCGGCGTCCCGAACTCCGCTGCCAGGTCAACCGTGTCGCAGCCCCCAATCACAAGATGGTCGTTCCCGTTTACCTCCGCCGTGAAAGGAAAGAGGCTCACATTCTCAAAGCTCATTTTCAATTCTCCATAGTGGTGTTTTCGCTCGTCCGTCGCCTATGTTATATCAATGCGCGCCGTAAGCGAAACAAGAGGGGCGCTTAATTGCAATGGAGGCTCCACAAGAGTTCGGGCGTGTCTTCCACAAATGAAAAGACCCCGTAACACGGGGTCCTCTCATCCAGAATATAAGCTTCCGTACTTTACAGAGCCGTCTTGGGCCTGTCCTTTGTCGGGTCGAAGAACGGCACACGCACTACTTCCGCGTCCACGATCCCATCCGCAGGCAGCTCCACCTTGACTTGCGTTCCGCGACTCCAGTGGGAGCGCGGCATCACCGCCAGCGCGATGTTCGATCCCGTATTCGGTGACCAGAACGCGCTAGTGCAGTACCCGATGTCGTCGCCCGAGTCGTTGTCCTTCACCAGGTAGAAGCTCTCGTTGTACCAGGAAATCGGCTCACCGCCCATTTTCAGACCCACAAGCCTCTGCTTTACGCCCTCCTCCTTGATCTTCGCCAACGCTTCCTTGCCCACGAAGTCGCCCTTGTTCAGGTCAACCTGCCAGCCGAGCCGCACCTCGTACGGGTTGTTCTCGATGTCCAGGTCCTGCCCATAGGACAGAATGCCTGCCTCCAGCCGCCTGATATGGCTGGGCGCGATGACCCGCAGGTTGAACTCCTCCCCCTGCTGCAGGATGTAGGGCCACACGTCGTCCGCGTACAGCATCGCGTCGTGCAGGTATATCTCGTACCCGACTTCCGCGGAGAATCCCGTCCGCGATATGGTCACATCTCGCCCATTCAACTTCGACCGCAGCAGTCCGTAGTACGGGATGGCACGGACTATCTCGCCGAACATCTTCTCCATCAGGTCCACGGACTTGGGCCCCTGTATCTGCACGGGCGAGACATCAATCTCGTTGATGCTCACGTTGAACCTGCCCGTGTGGTTCACGCCCTGCGCCCACAGCAGCAGGTCCGAGTCCGAAATGCTGAACCAGAACTCGTCCTCCGCCACGCGCAGCAGCACCGGGTCGTTTATGACCCCGCCGTGCTGGTTGCACAGGATGACATACCGCGCCTTCATAGGGGGCAGGAGCGTATGCACATCCCGTGTGATGATGTAGTCCACGAATGCCGCGGCATCAGGCCCTTTCACCTGAATCTGCCGCTCGACCGCCACATCCCACATGCTCACATGGTTCGTAAGGTATTTGTACTCTTCCAGAAGCCCTCCATCTTCCGGCTTGATGTACGCTCGCGGATGGTACATGTGATTGTATGTCGTGTATGCCCAGCAACCCGCCGCCTTGGACAGATGCCACCACGGGGACTTCCTGATTCGAGTGGAAATCAGCATCTTCGCATCGCTGTTCCCGCTTTGACGCAGGTTGATAGGCAGTTTACGCCGCTTGAGACCGTCAATAACCAGAGTTTGCGCCACCTTATTTACCTCCACCATTTGGCACTAACGCCAATCTGACTTCACGCAACGCATAAAGATTAAGTTGTGCTAAACTCTACGCTTACCTCCCTTACTCTCCCCCGAATATTCGACCTCTCCCGATAGCCCCGACGTCAGGCTACGTCGAAGGTCGTCTCACCTTTCTCCAGAACTTCCATGACATCGTTCGCGAATTCAACGAGATCGCCTTCGGCCGGCACACCGCTCGACTTCAGTCGCTCCTTGAACTTCTCGAACAGCCAGTCCTCCTCGCGCCCGCGTGGAATCTCGAAGAATCCCCGGTTGAACTGCGGCAGCTCGCCGGTTCCAAAGTATCCCTTGCCCTTCAGCGAATATCCCTCAAGGTTCTCGCTGTTCTTTCCCAGCACCTCGCCCGTCTCCACATAGTGCTCCATTACCGGCTTCATGCCGTACTTCTGTATGGGACAGACGATCATGCAGACCGCGCAGCCGTGGTAGGTGACCATCACGGGCCGGCAGCGATCGTAGATGAGCTTGTTCCTCTGCACACCCCTCCACCAGACTTTGTCTCGCGGAATCGCTCGACCCGGGCACCGGTTTACGCAGACCTGGCACTCCTGGCAGAACTTGTGGATGCCATAGTCGGCCGGCTCGTCGTATGTTACCGGCGCATCGGTCGTTACGAGCATCAGCCGGGACCGCGAACCGAAGTGCGGCGACAGGAGTTGTCCGTTTGCGCCGAGCTGCCCCAGCCCCGCCGCGACAAACATCGGTATGTACGGTCCGCTGCAGTCGCTGCCGTCATGCACCTGCCCGTGATAGCCTCGCGACCTCAGGTAGTCGCACAGTTTCAGGCAAATCTCCTGCTCCACCTCGTAAGTCTCGAAGCGCGCTATGTCGGAATCGGGGTTTGGACCCGACTGCGTCTTGACATAGTCCTGCTCGACCGCAAGGCAGATGGCATGTTCGTACTTCGCCCATCGCTTCTTGCCGGCGAAGGTGTATCGCCTGTCGTACCGCGTGAAGCCAACCTCGCCGCATCCCATCTCGCGCGCCAGCCGTCGAATGTCGTCCGTGAGGTCTTCGCCGGGCACGGGTGTCCCCGTCGGCTCGACTTCGCCGGACAGTAACGCCGCTTCATACATCGGGGTCATGCGCTCGTCATGGCCCTCCCTGAAGTCGTCGAAGTCCTTCGACTGGTTTTCGAGCGCCCATTGGCGGTCGGCAGACTTGTCGATCGTCTGAGTCTGCAGGGGAAATTCCCTCGTGTAGAAAGCAATATCCGTTGAGTTCTGGGGAATGCCCGGCACGGTAGCGAGTTCCTCTGCAACCGGAATCTCTATGTCAGGGTCTCCGGAGAGCCTGCCCGATCTCTTCACCGTATGGCTTAATGGCTTGACCATCTGATTCCTCCCTCCGACGACCTGTTCGCGAACCGGTCGCTACACTTGAATCAGCTAGGCAACTCTGAGGGACTTACGCCCTCATCTTGCTCCCGTCCGGGTCGTACAGGGGTTCACGGGCTACCGTCGCCGACAGCCGCTCCCCGAAGTACACCACGTCCACTTTCGTCCCAACGTCGGCGTAGTCCGTCGGCAGGTAGCCGTACACGATGCCCCTGCCGATTGAGTGTCCATAGTTCGCGCTGGTCACATATCCCAGCACACGGTCGCCATCCTGGTCTGTCCCCAGAATGGGTTCCTTGCCCATCACCACCCTGTCCGCATCATCCAGCGTCATGCAGGACAACTTGCTCTTCACGCCATCCGCCCGCACCTGCCTGAGCGCGTCCCTCCCGATGAAGTCGCCCTTCCGCATCCTCACCGCGAAGCCTATGCCCGCCTCGTAAGGGTTGTACTCGGTGTGGATGTCGTTGCCCCATAGC
This sequence comes from uncultured Dehalococcoidia bacterium, assembly GCA_964632415.1. GTDB lineage: Bacteria > Chloroflexota > Dehalococcoidia > Lucifugimonadales > JADFKI01 > Bin90. Next base: position 28,351 of record CAZWDM010000004.1, read on the forward strand.
CGGTAGCCCTTCTCAAGGCGCAGCGAGTCGAACGCGCCGCCGCCAGCCGCGATTACGCCAAGCGGCTGCCCCGCTTCCCACAGGATGTCCCACAGCCGAAGTCCCTGCTCTGACGGAGCGTATATCTCCCAACCCAGCTCGCCCACATACGAGATGCGTAGCGCGAGCGCAGGAACCTCACCTATCGTGATGTGTCTCGCGCTCATGTACGGGAAGCCGTCGTTGCTCAGGTCGTCATCGCAAACGCGGCTCAGCAGGTCTCGCGCACGTGGTCCCCACAGCCCGATGCAGCACAGCGATGCCGACACGTCAGTTACGCTTGCCGAGCCATCGGACGGCATGTGCGCCTCGATCCACGCGAGGTCGTGCAACCCCATGCCGCCGCCCGTCACCACCATAAAGCGCTCTTCGCCGAGCCGCGTAACCGTCAGGTCGCACTTGATCCCGCCGCCCGGCGTAACCATCGAAGTGTAGGTGACGCTGCCGACCGGCTTGTTCATCTGGTTCGTCGCGAGCATCTGAATAGCCGCCAGTGCGCCGGAACCCGCAATCTCGAATTCGGCGAACGGTGTCATGTCGAACAAGGCGACGCGTTCGCGTGTTGCGGCATGCTCCGCAGCAACCGTAGGCGACCACTCCCGCGCTTCCCAACCTGTGCGCGTCTCGCCCGTAACCGTCAACGAGTCGAGCAGCCCTTCGTTGGAGTCGTACCATTGCGGTCGCTCCCATCCTGCGCTCTCGAAGAACGCCGCACCCAGCTCTTTCTGGCGTGGGTAGAAAGGAGTCAGCCTCAGGTTGCGCGGGTTCTCCAGCTGCTGGCGCGGATGGATGATGTCGTACACTTCGCGGTACTGCTGTGCCGCCCGCGCCTGCACGTAGGGGCGCGTGTATGCGTGCGGGTGGAAGCGCCGGATGTCGCACTCGCGCAGGTCGGTCGTCGGCTCGCCGTTCACGATCCACTCCGCCACCGCCTTGCCCACACCTGCCGCCTGCGTCACCCACACAGCCTGCGCCGACCAGAAGCCGCGAACCTGCGGCGCCTCTCCCAGCACCGGGAAGCCATCCGTGGTAAACGAGAACATTCCGTTGAACTTGCGGGTCAGGCCTGCGCCCTTTAACCCCGGCAGCAACTCGTGCGCGGCCTTCATCGCCCTCTCGAAGTGCTCAGGCGTGAACGGCGTCTCAGAGGGCATGACGGGCGCGTCCTCGTGGTCGAGGATTTGGCCGGCATCCACCAGCAGAGGCTCGTGATTATAGTTGCCAATGCCGTAGGACTCGCCTTCCTGTCGGAAGTACATCGCTTCGTCCTGGTGGCGCAGCAGCGGCTGGCTGATCTCCTCGGTCGCCCCCGCTAGCCCTTCAACAGGCGTTGTAACCGCGTACTGGTGCTCCATCGGCGAAAGAGGTATCGGCACGCCCGCGTAGCCGCCAAGCTTTGGCGCCCAGATTCCCGCGCATGCAACGACGAGGTCCGTCTGGATATCGCCCTGAGAGGTATGCACTGCCGTTATTCTGCCGCCGTCGATGCCGAAGCCGGTAACCTTGACGCCGCCGTAGAAGGCTGCGCCGTTCCGCGCGGCTTCGCGCGCCATCGCTTCGGCAGGGCGAGTGGCCTTTGTCTGGATGTCGGACGGCACATACAGCGCACCGAGGATGCGGTCGGACAGCATGGGGATAAACTCTTGCGCCTCGCCGGGACTGATGACATGCGCCTCGATGCCCCAGCTCATCCCGAAACCGGCCTTGCGCTTCAGGTCCTCGAGGCGTTCCGGCGTCCAGGCAACTTCAAGGCTGCCCACACTCTTCGCGCACGGCTCCCCGTCGAGCGACATCTCGCTCCACAGGTCAACCGTGTACTTGGCGAAGCCCGCCATGGTCTTGGATGGGTTTATCTGGAAGACAAGCCCCGGTGCATGAGAGGTGGAGCCGCCGGTCTCGAAGAGAGGTCCCTGCTCGACGACGACAATGTCCCGCCATCCGAGCTTGGTGAGGTGGTAGGCGACGCTGCAACCTACGATGCCCGCGCCGACAATGACCGCTCGGGCGTGATTCGGCAGGGTGAAGTCAGACATTGCCCTGTGTCTCCCAAACCAACCGCAGGTGTGAGCTATAGCCTAGTCTGCCGATGCTAGCACAGAATATCCGAGCATGTAAGGGGAATTTTAACGGAATGTTAAACGGTTTCTGAAAATCGGGCAGAAAAGGTTGCAGCGCGGTTACTGCTCCCGTTCGACACCTAGCATACCCGGCAGGTCCGCGGCGCTCTCCAGCATCGCTGCCGGCGCATAGTCCGCGAACGCCTGCCGCTTGGTAACTCCGGTCAGGACAGCAGCGAATTGCACGCGTGCCCGTCGCGCAGTCTCCGCGTCGGTTACGCTGTCGCCTACATACAGGCAGCACTCCTTCGGCGTGTCCAGAGCCGCCACCGCCCGAAGCAGGCCTGTCGGGTCCGGCTTCATCTCCTCCACATCCTCGCCGCCAACGATGTACGAAAAGCGACCGCCCAGGCCGTCCCGTTGCAGAGCCTGTTCTATGCGCCGCCGAAACTTGGAAGACACGATGGCCAGCTTGTACCCGTTGCCCAGTAGTGCATCAACTATTGGATGCACAAAGTCATAGATGACAATCAGGTCATTCAACACCACATCCGCCCGTTCTATGAACAGCCGCATGAACTCGTCGCCCTTGTCGGCGTGTTCATCGCCCGCCAGCGCCGTCAATGTGCGCGGCAGCGAAAGGCCAATGGTCCGGCGTATGGCGTCGTCAGGAGCGGTTGGCAGTTCGAGGCGCCGCAGCGCATAGTTCACGCAATCTATTACGCCGTCTGACGAGTCCGCGAGCGTGTAATCGAAATCGAAGATGATTGCTCGCACATCGGAATTGAGAGAGGTCATGTCGGCCCTACCCATTGCTGACCGCGTCCAGGTGCAGGTTGGCGGGCAGTTCAGCCGCATTTTCCAGCACCATAAGCGGCTCATATTCCGCGAAAGCGTCTCGCCCGGTAACGCCGGACATCACCGCGACGAATCCCACTCCCGCACAACGCGCCGTTTCGGCGTCAGTCAGGCTGTCGCCCACATACAAGCAGCATTCCTTTGGCGTGTTCAGCGCCTTCACCGCGCGCAGGAGCCCCGTCGGATCCGGCTTCATGGTCTCCACGTCTTCGCTGCCCACGATAATCGAGAAACTCCCGTGCAGGTCGTATCGCTGCAATACCGCGCTGATGCGCCTCCTCCTCCCGGACGAGACAATTCCCAGCGTGATATTCCGACTCCGAAGTGCGCCCAGGAGTGGCGGCACGAACTCGTAAACAAGAGAGGCGTCGGTCATGATGACTCTCGCCCGCTCGAAGAAGACTTCAGTGAATTCGTCCCCAAGCTCAGCGTACTGCTCTCCTGCCAGCGTGGTCAAAGTGTGCGGCAACGACAATCCTATCGTCCGGCGAATGGCGTCGTCTGACGCGGCGGGAAGGCCAAGCCGTGCAAGCGCGTAGTTCGCGCACTCGATTACGCCCTCTGACGAATCCGCCAGGGTATAGTCGAAATCAAAGATTACGCTCTGAACTGCGGAAACAGCAGAGTTGCAACCGGATCTGCCTGCCAGGTCCGTCAAGCTCACAGCCCCATAAGTTCCGCGAGCGTCTTCAGGTCCGGCACCTCGAGGTCTGCGCCAGACTCACCGTCAGTAGGATTGCCCGACGCGCTGCCTTCAAGATCGGAGCCGCTATGCCGGTTCACCCACACCGCGTCCATGCCGAAGCTCTTTGCCGCCTCGATATCCAGCTTCACGCTCTCCGCCACATGCAGCACGCGCTCTTTCGGAATGCCCATGCGCTCGATCGCCATTCTGAAGTTGTTATGCGACGGCTTGTAGGACCCCGCCTGCTCCGCCGTTACGATGTAATCGAGTTCAACCTCCAGCACTCGTGCCGTCCCCACGAACAGGTCGTCGTCCACATTAGAGACAATGCACAGCCTGTACCTGCTCTGGAACCGCCGCAGCGCGTCGATCGTGTCTGGGAACGGCTGCCAGCTGCCGAGCGATTCGGCAAGGCACTCCACCTCGCTTAGGGACGGAACGAACCCCAGCCGCGCGCAGATGCCCCTGACTGTGGCGCGCAGCACCTCGCGATATGGACGGTAATCGCCGGACTTGCCCTCCCCTTCAATCTCTGCGTAAAGGCCCATCAACTCTGCATCGCCCACCTGTATGCCGTGCGCTCGCATTACGGGCCTGAGCGCGCTGGCGATTCCCGACTCCCAGTCAATGAGTGTCCCATAGCAGTCGAAAGTCAGCGCCCTGTATCTACTGAAATCAAGCATACCCTCACCCATCCTTTTCATCCTCTATTACTTATAACATTGTTAGTTATCAGTAATGTCCGACACTCTGCCTTCATTTTCTAGCTTAATCAGGTGCGCTCTTATCTGACTTCGTGCCGTCTCCATCAGCTGCGGGTGTATATTCCCGGCGTAGATAGCGTCGAGCAGCGCGTCCACGCTGCGGTTGCCCGCCTCCACGAGCGACACAATCTGCTCCTCGCGTGCCAGCCTGTGCGTGATCAGCTCGTTCAGCTTCGCCGCCGCATCGTCTATGACGGGCCCGTGCCCCGGCGCGATCATCCGCGCATCGAAGCTCTGCAGCTTTCTCATAGACTCGATGTACGCCGTCATATCGCCGTGCTCCGGGCTGATAACCGTCGTGCCCGTGCCAAGAATCATATCCCCGCTGAACAGCACGCCTGTCTGCCGGTGCAGGATGCACAAGCTGCCGAGCGTATGACCCGGCGTGTGAATGTACTCCAGCGTCACATCCCCGAGCTCCAGCGTGTCGCCGTCCCCCACTGTTTCATCCACGGTCACGCCACCAGTGTCCTCGGAATCGCCATCGTCATCCGCCATCCTCTGATACGGCTCGCCCGTGTGCCGCGCCGACGAAAGATCCGACTCTATCGCATCCCGCTCAACGGCATTGCAGGTAACGGCGCCGCCCGTCGCATCGTGCAGCCGCGCCGCGCCGCCGATATGGTCGCCGTGCCTGTGGGTTAGCACGATCGCCGCGATGTCCGGTGATCCCACGTACCGCCAGTGGCTCAGGTAAGCCTCCACCTCTTCATCCTTGCCGTAGGCTGTGTCGATAATCGCCGCCCGCTCGCTGCCCTCGACCAGATAGACATTCGGCGCGTAAACACCCTCATGGGCGCCTTCTCCCACTATCATCTGATGCACGCCGGGCGCAATTTCCTTGATATTTGCAGTCATTGAATCATCTTCCTCTGAAATATCCCCTTACTTCATTTTACAGATACAATACAGTGGCGTTTTGCCATAGGCAATCTGCCGATTTTCCGTCCCTTGCCAATTTCCCCATAAACCTGTCAAATGACTGCTAAAATCCCTTTGAAATCTGTTCAAGCAAGAGTATAATTCCCCGTGGCGTTAATGAGGTCTTAACATAATATCTGAAGGGAGCGCACCGATGGACCCCGTCAATTTGTACGATATGGAAGCACTCGCGAAGCAGACGATGCCACATAATATGTGGACATTTGTCGATGCTGCATCCAACGACGAAATAACGAAGCGCAGGAACAGGGATTCCTTCGACCGAATACTCGTCAACGCGCGATTTCTCAGTGACGTCTCCAATCGCGACATCTCGACAACCGTGCTGGGCGAGAAGATCGACTTCCCTGTGATGGTCGCGCCCACCGGCGGACAGCGCCAGGCGCACCCCGACGGCGAGCGCGCCACCGCAACGGGCGCAGGCCGCGCCGGCACCCTCTACACGCTGCCCACAAGTTCCGGCTACAGCATCGAGGAAGTCGCAGAAGTGGCAACAGGACCGCTCTGGTTCCAGCTCTACCATCAGGATGACGAGGTAACCGAGATTCTGGTCAAGCGCGCCAAGCAGGCCGGCTACAAGGCGATCTGCCTTACAGTGGATACCCCGGTTGGCAGCCCCAAGGAGCGCGATGTGCGCAACCTGTATATGGCGCAGCCCGGCCTCCACTGGGGCAGCCTGCGCGACAGGCCCGACCTCATCAACCGCAGAAACGTAGGCGTTCCAGACCTCGCTGACTGGGCGCCACCGGACTATGTGGGCCTCACCTGGGACCGGCTCGACTGGCTGCGCGACCTCACAGGCTTGCCCCTGATCGTCAAGGGCATCCGTACCGTCGAGGATGCCATACAGTGTGCCGAGTACGGAGTTGACGGCATCGTTGTGTCGAACCACGGCGGCAGGCAGCTTGACGGCACCCCCTCCAGCATCGAAACCCTTGGTCCCATCGCAGAGGCAGTCGGCGACCGCCTTGAGATATATCTCGACTCCGGAGTTCGCCGCGGCTTGGACGTGCTGAAAGCGCTATGCCTTGGGGCGCGCGCCGTGCTAGTCGGCCGCCCGCTCTACTGGGGTCTGGCGTATGGCGGCGCGGACGGTGTCGAGCACATGCTGAAGATCCTCAAGGTCGAATTCGACCGCGCGCTGGCTTATGTCGGCTGCTCCAGCCCTGCCGAGCTTCACCCCGGCATCGTTGATCTGCCCGACACGAACTGGTGGCCCAGGAACTAGGCCGACGAAGCAATTCGGGACAATAATGGAACGCCCTCTTCCTACGATAGGGAAGAGGGCGTTCTTATGCTCATTAGCAAGTGGTCGTGCTGCCTAATCGCTGCTGTTCATCCCGTTCTGTTCACGTGAACTCGGGGGCGGCTCATCAAATGACAGCCCGCGCTCCTGAGCACTCCGATAGCGCTGGAACCATTCTTCCCAAGCACGGTCCCGTCCGGCCGCGCCTTCTGCCCTGCCTTCCGCTCTGCCTTTCGCTATGGCAGCCGCCTCCATTCTGGCATTGCGCTTCTTCAGGTAGTTCCCTACCATCTCTGCCAAGACCATACTTACCTCCGTTATTACAAGGCTGGAGAAGGCAGCGGTCAATAGTATCGCCGGCACCTTCACAATAACCGCATTGGCTATGTCGTACTGAGTCGCTACTCTTCCGAGATGGGCAGCCTCATACCACACACTGCAGCCTATTCCGATTATACCAAGAACGTAAAACAGCGGAAAGTAAACCGACTTGAATCTTTTCGGCACACTCCACATCGATTCCCGCGCATCATCCACTCTTCGATTTTCCTCTTCGTTCACGACTCTTCCGCTTCCCCGTTCGGTCGGATGACCCTCTCAGCCCATAGATACTGACGGAGTCACCGACACACTAACCGACTATGAAACTAAAGGATCGCACCTGCCTCCTGGAACCTCGCAACATCGTCCCAGTCGTAGCCAAGCTCGTCGATCAGCACAGCCTCCGTGTCCTGC
>CAZWDM010000004.1:35776-37696 GCA_964632415.1 uncultured Dehalococcoidia bacterium
AACATCGTCCCAGTCGTAGCCAAGCTCGTCGATCAGCACAGCCTCCGTGTCCTGCCCGAGTTCAGGTGCACCGCGCACGATGTCAGACGGCGTTTCGCTGAATGTCACCGGGAAGTTGCAGACGCGGATCGGTCCCATGTCGGGATGATCGAAGTCAGTGATCAGGTCGTTGGCGATCACCTGCGGGTCGTCCTTGAGTTCCTCGACCCTCTGCACCTTCGCGTAGATGAAACCGTACTGCCGGAAAATCGCGTCCCACTCCGCGTATGTCTTGGTGGCGAAGGTGTCCTCGATGAGCGTCAGCAGCTCGGGCACGACCGCCGCGCCTTCCTCGACGCCGTCGAAGCGCGAGTCTTCCAGCACATGCGGAATGCCCAGCGCCTCCACGAAGGGTCGCCAGTACCGCTTGGGCTGTGGATTGGACAGCCGCAGCCAGCTGCCGTCCTTGCACTTGTAGATGTTGTACATGTAGTTGCGAACATCTTCGCGGTTGAGTGTCGGCATATGATTGCCGATTAGCAGATCCATGCCGATTGCGAGTCCTTGCAGCCACATCGTGCTGCTCATGTGCGACACCTCGACCTTCTGCCCCACGCCCTGGCTTTCACGCGCCCACAACGCGGACAGAATCCCGAGGCACAATATGATGCCGCCAATCTGGTCGGAGGGCGCGCCCCTCACGGAGATGGGATGCTTCGCCCACGGCGGCGTTGCGGACATCATCAGTCCCGCCCTCGCCTGCCCACACGCATCGAGCGATGGCATCAACGCATCCGGTCCCTTCGTCCCGAAGCCCGACGCGGACGCGTATATCAGCTTGGGATTGATCTTCTTTAGCGTGTCGTAGTCCATACTCAGGCGATCCGCCACGCCGTTGCGGAAGTTCTCTATGACAACGTCCGCCTCAGCGACGAGATTATGGACGATCTCCCGGCCCTCCTCGGTCTTCAGGTTGACCGCTATGCCGCGCTTGCTGCGGTTGCAGGTCTCGAAGTATGCGTTGCGGCCGTTGGGCATCCCCGCCTCTGCCGATTCTATGGAAGACACCGCACGACCAACATCCCCGTCCAGCGCTTCCAGCTTGATGACATCCGCCCCCATGTCTCCCAGCATGGACGCTGCCACCGGGCCGAACTGCCACATCGTCCAGTCAAGCACTTTCACCCCAGCCAGCGGCCCATACGCCTCAGTGTTCTGCGATAGCGTTGCGTTTCCGTTCATAGTTTCCTCCGGCTGCGCCTTCACCATTTCGTAAATTGCGCCCAGTGTAGCATATCCTCTCCGGGCGACCGCTTTCTTGCCCGCGTGCCTGTGATAAGGTATCCTGTCTGCTTGACAGTCAAACCTGAATCAGGCGGAGGAATACCCTATGAACACGATGGAAGCCGTTGCGAGAATACTCAAGGAAGAGGGCGTCGAATGGGTCGCCTGCTTCCCATCCAACAACCTCATAGAAGAGGTCGCAAAGGTCGGCATACGCACAATTATGTTCCGGCAGGAGCGTGGCGCACTTATGGCGGCCGACGGCTTCAGCCGCATGAACGACCGCAGCAAGTTCGGCGTCGTCATCACGCAGGGCGGACCCGGCTCCGAGAACAGCATGGGCGGCCTCGCTCAGGCTTTCGCCGACAACGTGCCGATGCTTTACCTGCCGGGTGGCTCCACTGTAGCGCAAATGCAGGTACGCCCGAATTTCTCCCCGGCGCGCACCTATCAGACGGTATCCAAGTACAGCGAGGTCATCCTGCAGCCGAACATGGTCGCAAGCACGATGCGCCGCGCTTTCCATAACCTCCGCAACGGACGAGGCGGACCGGTGGTGGTCGAACTGCCCGGCGATGTCGCCGAGATGGAAGTGGCAGAAGGCTCGTTCAACTACCAGCCGCCGAAGCGTCATCCACAGCAGCCCTCCCCCGGCGA
>CAZWDM010000004.1:37796-40348 GCA_964632415.1 uncultured Dehalococcoidia bacterium
GGCAAGGTGATGATTCACAACACGGAGAGCATCGAAGACCTGAACAAGGACTTCACCGTGGACATCGGCGTGCCCGGCGACGCCAAGCTGACCCTGCAGGCTCTCATAGAAGAGGTGAAGTCGCAGCTCGGCGAGAGCGGCCGACAGGGCAAAAACGGTGTCGCAGCCGAGATCGCTTCCATTCGCAATGGTTGGATGGCGGACTGGACGGACCTTCTCAATTCGGACGAGACGCCGATCAACACCTACCGCGTGATTGGCGAGTTGGAGCGCGTTCTCGATCACGACAACAGCGTCGTAACCCACGACGCCGGCGCGCCGCGCGACTCTATCATGCCCTTCTACACGGCCACCACGCCGCACAGCTACATTGGCTGGGGCAAGACGACCCATCTCGGATACGGCATACCGCTGATGATAGGCGCGAAACTCGCCGCACCCGACAAGTTCTGCCTGAACTTCATGGGTGACGGCGCATTCGGCATGTCCGGCCTCGACATCGAGACCGCCGCGCGCGCGGGTGCTCCCATCACCACCGTCGTCCTGAACAACGGCGGCATGGCGACATACCCGGGCGGATATCCGACGGCACGGGAACTGTTCGGCACGACCGAGATGACCGGCGACTACGCCAAGATAGCCGAGGGCATGGGCGCGGTCGGCATCACTGTTACCGACCCCAACCAGGTCGCCGACGCCATCCGGCAGGCGCAGAACCACAACGCAGAGGGTCGCACCGTGCTGCTTGACGTACACAGCAACATGGAGCCCCGCAAGTCACGCCCTGCGTAGAGGTAAGTTACATCGATGGACAGGATGAATGGGATGGGACGGTTTTGGGAATAGGCAATCAACCCGGATAGTCGGAGAAGGCCCGCCATTGCGCGGGTCTTCTTGCGTAAGGCGCCCCGCTCTGATGTCAACAAGGATCCTCACTCTGCTCCTTTCGCTGGTGATCGGCGTCAACTTCCTCGCATCCTGCGCCCTGACGGAAGACGTCAGAGAAAAAGAGGGCGCAAGTCCCCTCACTTCAGAAGAGTCTGAGGAGGAGGTGAAGCAGTACGACGATCTGACCATCACCTCTTCCGACGATGCGTGGGAACTGCTGAAACTCGGAATCTCTTCGGCGAATGAGGGTAGATACGACGAGGCAATATCCAGTCTTGACGCGGCAATCGAAATTTCCCCGGTCGGTCCCCGAGCGTATCTGTACCGAGGCGTAGTCAGTGGCATCCGGGGAGATTACGAGAGCGCGGCGCAGGATCACGAGATTGCCCTCAAAGCAGAGTTGCTTTCACCAGAAGATGCTGCCATCCAGCACGAGCAGTGGCGTAGTTCGATCACCATGAAGGCGATTTACCTGAGAAGCGGCGACTACGATAAGGCGATAGCGGACTACGACACTTTCATAAGGGTGAGTCCCGATGCGGCAGATGCGTATATGTGGCGAGGGTGCGCTTACTATCTGAAGGGCGAGCCCAGCAGGGCAATTATTGACTATGACAAGGCTCTCGCCCTCAGTCCTGATAACGCCCTCGCGCTGTACAAGAGAGGTCTCGCCCATGCCCGCTTGGGCGAAAGTTCGCGGGCAAACCAGGACTTTGCGCGTGCAATGGCGATCGGATTTGATGAGGCGATGGCCGAAAGTGGTGAAGAAGGGCAGCAGAGTTATAGCGATTCGCAGAGCATGTTTGACCACGAACAGGGCATCTTCCACTACGACCGAGCGTTCTCTCGCCTGGGGCAAGCCGACTACGACGGCGCAGTTGCGGACATGGACAGGGCGCGCACTCTCATCAACCCTCAGACCATCGAGCAGTATGCCGACGGGATGCACCGGGTCTATTTCCAGAGCGGGGTCGCGTACTACGACACCGGCCTGTACGATGACGCAATTCGCCTGCTTGACAAGGCAATTGATGTCGCCGCATCCCCCTCAGACTACCCCGCAGCCTACTACCAACGCGGCATGTCACACTATCGCAAGGGCAACCACCGCAGGGCGATAGCGGACTTTGACAAGGTCATACATCTTGAGCAGAGTTTCCCGGACGCTGCCCATTACAGTAAGCTCTCTCAGGAAGAGTTGGCAAAATGATGCCGCCCAGGCAACTCTGTTTGATATGCTAGAATGGCTGGACTGCTCTGAAGCCCAATGATAAGGTCCGATATATGTCAGTTGACTACAAGCGCATCATCACCAGAGAACCCGGCAAGCGCAGCGGTCAGCCCTGCATTCGCGGAATGCGCATCACTGTGTACGATGTGTTCGAATACCTCGCAGGCGGCATGTCTGTCGAGGAGGTCCTGCACGACTTTCCCGAACTGACGCACGAAGACATACGTGCCTGCTTCGCTTTCGCGGCTGTCCCACAGCGTAGGGAAAGGTCCTGTTCCGCAACTTGAGGCTTCTGTTCGACCAGAATCCGTCCCGTCATCTTAATCGTCTTCTGGTGGACATGTACCCGCACTCGCTTCATGTACGGGACGTCAGCCTTGAGTCTGAGCATGATAACCTCATCTGGGAGCACGCCAGAGCCAATTCTCTTGTG
>CAZWDM010000004.1:40448-68131 GCA_964632415.1 uncultured Dehalococcoidia bacterium
GCCAATTCTCTTGTGATAGTTACCAAGGATTCTGATTTCGTGCAGTTGAGCGCGACTCTGGGGCATCCGCCGAAGGTTATCTGGGTTCGTCTTGGCAATGTTTCGACGAGAGATGTGGCAAGTCTGCTTCGGCATCGCTACGAGGACATCAGCGCCTTCTGTCGGGACGAGGACACTTCTCTGCTAACACTCCCTTGACGGATCTGAGAATTACGTCAAGTTCGTCGCTACCGCAGCGGCTCGTACTCCTCCGGGTTCTCACCTTGTGTGTCGCCCGTCGGCGCAGTCCCGAGGACCAGTTCGTCTATCCACTGCCGCAGCTGCGTCTCCCGCATCACACCCGCCCAGCGCCGCTGCACGATGCCGTCCCTGTTGACGAAGAAGGTTACCGGGATGCCGATGACCCCGTAGTCAATTGAGATGCTGCCGTCTTCATCCTGCCCGTTCGGGTAGGTGATGTCGAATTCGCGCAGGTATGCTTCAGCGTCCTGCTCTGCGTCCTGTATGTTGACGCCGATGAACAGCACGCCGCGCTCGCCGTACTCCTGGGACAGGCGCTCGAAGATCGGCGCCTCCTGTCTGCAGGGCCCGCACCACGATGCCCAGAAATTCACCACAACCGGCTTCCCGTCGTAGTCCTCCTGTGCGATGCTGCCGCCGCCATACAGCGGCATGCTAATGGTCGGAGCGGGCTTGTCGATGCGCGTGACGCCGCTGCGTCCGGTAACGGGCGACCGGTTTGTCAGTCCCAATGCAAGCAGCGCGGCAAGCGCCAGCACTCCCACCACCAGCACAACGACCGCCGCAACGCGCAGGGGACTTACGGCGGGGCGAGGTGTATTCGGGTCGGACCTGTTGCCGTCTGCGGGATCGACAGAAGGTTCTGTCGCCGGGTCGTCATGGTTCATATCAGTTGCTGCGGCTAGCGCGAAAAGCGCTTCAGCGAATTCGCCATGTTCAGAATCTCGTTGGCATCGATCCAGTCAATTGGGCCCGGCAGCGCCTGGATCGCCATATCGACTGTGCGCCCACCACTTGCGCGGCAGGTGAAGAAGAGCGCCACCGACTTGTCATAGTCCCACTCTGCTCGATCCGGCCTCAACGCAGGACCGGCAATGATGCTTGCGTCCGACCAACCGCCGACCATGAAGTATGCCACCTGACTGCCAATCTGCACGCCATATACTGCGTCCAGCGGCCGCTCCCATCCCAGGGGGTCGGACGAGGCGTCAGGAGAAAACTCGACCGGATATGCCAGAATCAGGTTCTTCCCGTTCATCTGGTATATCTGCCTGATCCCGTTATTGCTGGTGGACACCCCCGCCAATTCGAAACCTGCCGGCAGGTCTGTTGGCTGGATGGCATAACCCAGCTGCTCTACAACATCACCGATCTCTGGTGGAATATCGCCTGCGTCTTCAGGAGGATCGCAGCGAATGTCTTCCTGCTGTGCAGGCATTGCAGGCGGACTCGCTTCGGGCGTTGGTGCCGGCGCGGTCGCCGCGGCGACCGGAGTGGCGGGAGATGGCGTCGGCTGAGGCAGCTGCGTCGGCACGGTCGTTGGAGCCGCAGTCGAAGCCGGTCGGGGCGCAGGGATGGGGGTGGACACCTGCTCCCTGGACGTGCATCCCGAAAGCAGGGTAGCCAACAAGAGCAGTATCCCCAGCCTAGTCATCGCGTCCTCATTCCCAGTGGTCCCTGTCGGCATTTCAATTGACCTTCTTTTCCGCTATAAGTATAATCGGTTATTGGACTTTCGTAAATTTGTTTCAAGGCCGTGGAGGCTTTGGTCCGATTATTGAACAGGTTCAATCGGCAGCCTGGCGGCAGGTCTGAAAGCAGCACATATATGCCTAAGAGAACTTATCAACCGAAGAAACGTCGAAGGATGCGAGTGCATGGCTTCCGGTCGCGCATGAGCACGAAGAACGGTCGCAATGTGCTAAAGCGTCGTATGTACAGAGGACGCCATAAGCTCACCGTGTAGCGCATGGGGACGCACCGAGTGGATGTACTGAACTGAACCATCACCTTCCAGTTCGTCACGCCGTGAGCGGTTATGCAGAAGCAACATCGCCTGAGAAAATCGAGAGATTTCGCGGCGGTGCGGCGCGAAGGCAAGAGCTGGGCAGACAGAAGGCTTGTGCTGGTCGCGCGACGCACGGAGGGTGAGCACAGTCGATTCGGGTTCTCCGTCAGCAAGAGAGTTGGCAACGCCGTGGTGCGCAACCGCGTGAAGCGAAGACTGAAGGAAGCGGCGCGCGTCGAACTGCTGCCACACATTGAATCTGGCTGGGATTTCGTAGTGATCGCGCGCAAGGATGCCGCAGTTGCAGACTACCATCGCCTCAAGAACTCACTGCAGCGGTTATTCAGACGAGCGAACCTGGTGCCTGGTGACGATTCGCGCACAACGGAGAGCAGCAGAGCCACATGAAGAAAGAGCCACCGAGCTACACCCGGCGCTTAAAGGAGCGGTAATCCAATGATGCAGGCGGTTGCGCTGGGAGCCATTCGCTTCTACCAGTGGGCGCTTTCCCCGTATGTCTCTGCGGGCCTCTGCCGCCACGAACCCACATGCTCGCGGTACACATACGAAGCGATCGACACGTATGGCGTCTTCAGGGGTGTCTGGATTGGAGTCAAGCGTCTCGCCCGTTGCAGACCTGGGGGGAGCAGCGGATATGACCCTGTCCCTTGATACTCCCGTGCTTGATATTCCCTTATACGACAAGGCAGCAGAGTTCGCCCATTGCATCGGCGCCTGCAGAGAGACCTTAGAAGAAGCCAGCAGATGACCACGAAACTACCACTAATTATGCTGCCCCTGCTGCTTGTCGCGCTCATTGGCTGTGCCGGGCAGATCGCAACGCCCGAAGGATGGTCCGGCGGTGTCGTGGACGGTGAGGCACTCTACATCGGGACTCGCGCCGGCGATGTGCGGGCGCTGAATGTAGATACCGGCGAGGAGATTCATGCCGGCTTCACGCTGTCCGGCGACGAGGAGCGGCGCGGCGTGTACGGCACGCCCGTCCTGGAAGGCGACTCGCTGTACTTCGGCGGCTACGATGGCGTCCTCTACGCCAGACTGACCCCAACCCTCGACAAAAAGTGGGAAGAACCGCTCTACGAAGACGGAACCGAAGAAGAGCTCACGCGGATCGTGGGAGGTCCTTCACTGGTGGGAGATGTGGTGCTGGTCGGCGCCGACAACGGCAAGGTCTATGCCTTTGACCAGCAGGCGGACGATCAGGACCGCTGGTCCGTCACCAGGCGCTGGACATTCCAGACTGGCAACAAGGTATGGTCGTCCCCTGTCGGCGTGGACGGAGTGGTGTTCGCGACATCCCTGGACAAGAACCTTTACGCCATCAATCTCGAGGACGGCAGCAAGCTCTGGGAGTTCAGCACCAATGGCGCCATAGCCGCCACCCCCGCCTATGACGACGGGACGGTCTATTTCGGATCTTTCGACAGCATCTTCTACGCTGTGAACGCTTCCGATGGAACGCTGCGCTGGAAGTACGACGGTGCCGGCAGCTGGTACTGGGGCTCTCCGCTGGTTCATGGAGACACCGTGTACGCGCCATCGCTGGACGGCAACCTGTATGCGCTGGACAAGCGCACGGGTGATCTGAGATGGACACTTGCAACGGAGGGGCCTATCGTGGGTTCCCCCGCCGTTATTTTTGATATGATAGCCGTGGGTTCTGACGATGGCAGGCTTTATATCGTGCGAATGAGCGACGGCAGTCCCGTCGATCTCTGTAATATGCGCACTGAGCTTCGCTCGACACTTGCAGTGCAGGACGACGTTTTGTTCCTGAGTGCCACTGACAAGACAATTCGAGCGCTGCGAATCAAGACCAATGGGAACCCGGACGAAGAATGGGTACACAACCCGGACGAGGACACTCCGGTTGAGAGGGGCAGGGCGCCGGACTGCTAGGCGGTGAGCCAGCGGTCTGACTTACCCCACAACCGACCGGACAGTTATGCAGTTTCTTCAGATATTCATAGACATTTGGAACCTGGCGATCATCGAGCCGATGATAAATTGCCTGGTGTTCCTGTACAGCGTCTCCTTCCTTAACTTTGGCATCGCGATCATCGCCTTCACGCTGATCGTGCGCATCGTGCTGATCCCGCTCACCGTGCGCCAGAGCCGCCAGATGCTGAAGATGACGCAGCTCCAGCCTCAGCTCAAGGAACTGCAGGAGAAGCACAAGGACGACAGGCAGCAGCTCTCCCGCGCCACCATGGAGGTCTACAAGACCAACGGCGTCAACCCGATCGGCTGCCTGGGCCCCCTGTTCATCCAGTTCCCCATCTGGATCGGCCTCTTCCAGGCGGTCATCCAGACCCTGCCGTCGACGCCGGAGCGACTCGTGGGACTGTCCTCGCGCCTTTACCCGTGGCTTCCCGGCGTAAACGACGTAATACCGATAAACAACTCTTTCCTTTGGCTGAACCTTGCGCAGCCGGACACTCTTCCGGTGATGCCAGTCCTGGTCGGCGTATCCATGTGGCTTATGCAGAAGACCACCTCGATGCCGTCGGCAGACCCGCGCCAGGCGCAGACCAACCGTATGATGCTATGGATGATGCCGATTATGTTCGGCTTCTTCACCACCACATTCCCCAGCGGCCTTGCGCTGTACTGGATCGTGTCCAACATCGTTGGCATGGTCATCCAGGGCTTCGTAACCGGCTGGGGCCCACTTACCGATATGCTGAAATTCAAGCGTGAATCGCCTGTGCCCGCGGTGGCGGGTGCGCCTGCGTCCAGTGGCGCAGTGGCGACTTCCGAGGCGGAGGAGACAACAAGTGACGCGGACGATAGAAACAACGGGAAAAACGCCCGAAGAGGCAATCGAAGCCGCTCTAGACCAGCTAGGCGCAGGTCGCGACGAGGTGCAAATAGACGTCGTTAATGAAGGCAGGGGAGGGTTGCTCGGCATTGGAAGCGAGCCGGCGACCGTCCGTGTAACGCTTCTGGAGTCCACGGAGGAATCCGGCGACGACGACGAGACCGCTGATGAAGAACAGCCGGATGCGCTGGCCGAGTTCGCCGCATTCCCGGACGATTCCGACGATGATGACGACGACTATGATGAGGATGAATACGAGGAGGATGGATACGAGGAGGATGAAGAGACATCAGAAGTCGTAAGAGTCGGCTACGATGTGCTGAGCACGCTCCTGGGCAAGATGGGCGTGTCGGCCGATGTTTACCTCAGGGACCCTTACACGGGTGACGAAGAAGGTCCCGTGTTCGAAATCGAAGGGGAAGACTCCGGCCTTCTGATAGGCACGCGCGGTGAGACACTCCGCGCATTGCAGTTCATCGTCAGCTTCCTGGTAAGCCGAAGGATGGGGGAACGCACCAACCTGATGGTGGACGTCGAAGGATACCAGCAGCGCCGCTACGATTCCGTTGCGAACCTGGCAAGGCGTGTCGCCCAGCGCGTGGCACAACGCGGCAGGCCGATGCCCCTGGAGCCGATGCCTCCGAACGAGCGACGCCAGGTTCACATGGCACTTGCCGATAGCGACGATGTAGTGACCGAAAGCGACGGCTATGGCGACGGGCGAAAAGTAGTTATACACCCCAAATAGCTTCTAACGATACGGCGGTTCCCGCCGGCCCTTCGCCGGCGGGCGCTGTGAACTCACATGCCGCCAACCTCATCTTTCAAAATAAGCCGCCTCATCTGGCTCCTGCTGGGTGCACTGGTCATCTGCCTGGTGTTCTACCAGCTCAGGAGTGCGCTGCTCCCCTTTGTTGTCGGTGGTGCGCTGGCGTACATCCTCGATCCATTCGTCTCGTGGCTGGAGCGGCGCCTTCCGTGGCTGAACTCGCGCCCCGAACTGAAGCGCGTCCTGATCATCACGGTGATATTCGTCGCCTCCGCGGCAGTCGCCGTAATCGTTCTTATCGCCGGAATCACGATTATGATTCACGAGATTCAGGCGTTCATCGCTGACCTCCCGCGACTGATAGAGGCCTCACGCGCCACCTTCGAAGATGTGAATGCGCGTCTTGCCGTGAGCATCCCGCCGGAACTCAGCGCGATAGCACAGGACGCCGCGCAAGATGTAGGCGGCGTAGTGGTGGACGCGGGCAAGGAAGTGGTCTCACGCACGGTGAGCGTCATTTCCCAGACGATGTCCCTTCTGCTCGGACTCGCTATGGTCCCGCTGATACTCTTCTACGTGCTCAAGGATAGAGGGAAGCTGATCGAGGGCATGCTGAACACCCTCTCACCGGAGCCGCGCAGGCATACCAAGAGTGTTCTCAGCATCCTCAATGGCGTGTTCAGCGCTTATATACGCGGACAGCTCCTGCTTGGAGTGCTCGTCGGCGTGGTTGTGTTTGTCGGATTGTGGCTGCTAGGCGTTCCATACTCACCCGTTCTGGGACTGGTCGCCGGCGTCTTCGAGCTAATCCCGGTCATCGGTCCGTGGCTCGGGGCAATTCCGGGAATACTGGTGGTGCTCGCCGTCGCGCCGGAGAAGTTTATCTGGGTGGCGCTCCTATACCTCGGAGTGCAACTGGTGGAGAACTCTCTTCTCGTGCCCCGCATTCAGAGCGAGTCGCTCAACCTTCATCCCGTCATGGTGCTTGCAGCGTTGATCGTGGGCAGCGAGGTCGCAGGACTATGGGGTGTGATCCTTGGTCCTCCGCTGGCGGCTGCGGGGCGTGGTGTGTTGCTGTACTTCCTGGCCGTCTGGCGGGAGAAGGACGAAGAAGATTCAGCTCTCCCCGAAGCGGCTGATTCTGACCATTCCGCGGATACCCCCACTGATCCCGAACCTGCACCCGACACGGCGGAACAGGGATAAACCTGGGATTAAGTATTACGAATTGGTTATGCTTGAAGTTGCGCCAGTTTATGTAAGACTGTATACTTCCTGCTCGGATGGGCGAGCATCAGGACCCAGAATGCTGATGGCTCTGATACAAGAGTGCTCATAAGTTTGACAGATGCAGTATTTGATGGAGTAAAATATCTGCTTGTGTTGCCATTCTGAGAATCGCTATGCAGATGAGAGATTGCACGGGCGTGAATGGTCTGCGACACCATGATTCTGGTCACCTTGTTTCTCGTTGACGAACTCCTTCCGATCTGATTGCCGGGAGACATCAGCGGGCCAACCGACAGAATATGCGAATCTGAGGAATAGTCTCTCGTTTGGAGGAAATAGGACTTGGTTACTTGGACGCCGGACCCGACATTCTATCCATCGCCGAAGATGGCAATGGAGGCGCCGCAAGAGGAACTTGCGTATGTTGCGATCGTCAGCCCTCCGGGCTCGGGAAAGCCTGACGCGGTGGGCGTAATGGACGTGTCGCCGGAATCAGACACTTACGGCGAGCTTGTGGGAAGGCTCGAACTGCCGAATGTGGGTGACGAGCTTCACCATTTCGGCTGGAACGCCTGCAGCGCCTCGCTCTGCCCGAACATGCCGCATCCCCATGTGGAACGGCGATACCTGCTATTCTGCGGACTGCGCTCGTCGCGCATCTATGTCATCGACACGAAGCCGGACCCGCGGGCTCCGACGATCAAGAGGATAATCGAGGCCGACGAACTGGCGGAAAAGGCCGGTTACAGCCGTCCTCATACAGTCCATTGCGGGCCCGACGCCATTTACATCAACGCACTTGGGACACCGGACGGCGGCGGTCCCGGCGGAGTCTTCAGGCTCGACCATGAGTCCTTCGAAGTGAAGGGCGCATGGGAAGCCGACCGGGGCGAGCAGCACCTGTCGTACGACTTCGTATGGCACCTGCTGCACGATACCATGATCACCAGCGAGTGGGGCACGCCGGATATGGTGGAGTCGGGCGTCGTGCCGGAACTGCTGCTCGGCAGGAAGTACGGTCACCAGCTCCATGTCTGGGATGTGGACTCTCGCAAGCTGAAGCAGACCATGGACCTTGGCGACGAGAACCAGATGGTCCTCGAGCTGCGCCAGGCGCGCGATCCCCGCAAGACCTATGGCTTCGCTGGCGTGGTTACCAATGTCGAGAATCTGTCGGGTTCCATCTGGCTGTGGCACCAGGACGGCGACGAGTGGAAGGCGCAGAAAGTCATCGAGATTCCGGCAGTACCGGCCGATCCCGAAGACCTGCCGCCGCTGCTTCAGGGCTTCGGCGCGGTGCCGCCGGTCATAACCGACATCAACCTGTCGCTCGACGACAAGTTCCTGTATGTGTCCTGCTGGGGAACGGGCGAGTTCCACCAGTACGATGTCTCCGACCCGTTCAATCCGGTGCTGACCGGCAAAGTAAATGTGGGCGGAATTCTGAACAAGGCGGCACATCCCAAGTCCGGTGAACTGAACGGAGGCCCGCAGATGGTCGAAGTCAGCCGGGACGGGGAGCGCATCTACATCACCAATTCGCTCTATGTCGCATGGGACAACCAGTTCTACCCTGAAGGCGTAAAGGGATGGGCCGTAAAGGTCAACGCGTCACCGGAAGGCGGCATCTCGCTGGACGAAGACTTCTTCATGGACTTCGGCGAGGAACGTGTACACCAGATCAGGCTTCAGGGCGGCGACTCGTCGTCAGACACTTTCTGCTTCCCGAATTAGCGGAAGAGCGGATGGAATAGTCATCACGCGGCGGGAGTTGCCCAAGCGCAACTCCCGCCTTTTTTGCATCCTGCGAGGCAGTGGCGTGCCACGCACTCATGAGGCCCACTCTTGGAACTAAGCGACTTCGTTCCGTGGCTGGCGCTTGCAGCCCTCGGGGCTTATCACGGCATCAATCCGGCTATGGGCTGGCTGTTTGCGGTCTCGCTCGGTCTGCAGGAGCAGAGGCGCGGCGCCGTCTATGCCGCCTTCGCCCCCATCATTCTCGGCCATGCGGCGTCGGTGGCGGTTATCGTAGCTATCGTCGTAATTGCGCGCTTCATTGTGCCGCTCACCGCGCTCAAAATAGTCGGCGCGGCGGTCCTCCTGGGAGTGGGCATCTTCAAGCTGGTTCGCCCGCTGTCGCATCCTCGCTGGGTCAGGATGCGCGTCGGCTTCCGGTCGCTGACGGCGTGGTCCTTCCTGATGGCTTCCGCGCACGGCGCCGGGGTGATGCTGGTGCCGATACTCTTTTCGCTTCCAATTCTGGGGTTATCCCAGGAAGGGTTTGACCTACGGGACCTGCAACACGCCGAATACATGAGCCTCGGAGCGGAGCCAAGCCTTGCTGCCCTGGTCTCTCAGGTCACGGCTATTTCGATTCACACGGTGGCGATGTTCTCCGTGATGGCTGTGACCGCGATTCTCGTTTTCGAGAAGGTGGGCCTGGCGATTCTGCGGCGTGCCTGGTTCAACGTGGACAGGATATGGGCAATAAGCCTGATAATATCCGGCCTGCTTACGCTCGTCATCTAGCCTGTTGAGTGATGTCGGGCAGTGGCTATGTGTCAGTCCTGCGCGCCTGACGGGATCTGGCTCGCTGCAGTTGTACGGCCGTGTTGATGATGGACAGGTGCGAGAAGGCTTGAGGGAAGTTGCCGAGCATTCTCCCGGAATGCGAGTCTATCTCCTCGCTCATCAGCCCGAGGTCGTTAGTGTGTTCGAGCAGGCGCTCGAACAGTTCGGTTGCCGCGTCCAGCTCGCCGAGCATGATGAGGTTGTCGCACAGCCAGAACGAGCAGATGTTGAATGTGCCTTCGTCGCCCTGCAGCCCGTCGTCGAAGCCGCGATAACGATAGACGAACCCCTGATCGGAGGTGAGTTCGCTCTGGGTGGCGCGAATAGTGGCAAGCATGCGCGGATCGTCCGCCTTGATGAAGCCGATGAGCGGGAGCATCAGATTGGAGGCGTCGAGCAGGTCGCTGCCGTAAGACTGCACGAATACCCCACGCTCATTGTTGAAGCCATGCTCAAGGATCTCAGCCCGAATTTCACTTCGCACACTCTTCCAGGACTCTACATCGCCGGGCAGGTCGAGCGCGGCAACCATCTTGATAGCCCGGTCCAGGGCGACCCAGCACCACGCCTTCGAGAAGACATTGTGCTGCCTCCCTGCGCGCGATTCCCACACACCTTCATCCGGCTCCCTCCAGTTCTCCAGCACGAAGTTCAGGACGCGAAGAAGGTACGACCAGTATTCGGCGTCTATGGGCCCGATGAAACGCCGGTACAGGTGGGCGGAGTCCATCAGCTCCCCGTACGCGTCAAGCTGGAACTGGTCGTATGCCCCGTTGCCTATTCGCACCGGCGTGGAGTCCCGGTAGCCTGCGAGGTCCGGCAGTTCGACTTCGGTTAGCCTTCGCTCACCGCCCAGCCCATACATGATGTGCAAATCCTGCGCTCGTCCGACCGTAGCCCACTGGATCCAGCCCTTGAACGCTCTTGCTTCCTTCTCGAAGCCCAGTATATGCAGGCCGTAAATCGCGAAGGAAGCGTCCCGAATCCATGTGTAACGATAGTCCCAGTTCCGCTCGCCGCCGATCAGTTCCGGGAGCGAAGTCGTAGGCGCGGCGACCATGCCGCCCGAGGGAGCGTAGGTGAGCGCCTTCAGTGTGAGCGCGCTCCGCAGCACATGTCCCCTGTACGGCCCGTCGTAAGTGCAGTCCGAGCTCCAATTCTGCCAGAAGGAAATCGCCTCATCGAGGCTGGCTTCGATTGCCCTGCTATTGAGCGAGCGGGAGTCGTAGGAGAAGCGCGTCTCGTAGGTTACGATGGCGAACGCTTTCTGTCCCTCGACCAGCCTGCCATTGGCGATAAAGCCGCCGTCAACCATGCGCAGCGGGACGGAGCAGTACAGCGAGATTGCGCCTGAACCTCCGTGCGCGAAGCCGATGTTGGCATTTTTCTGGTGCAGGTGCGGAACCACGCTGCCGTACTCGAAGCGCGGATAGCACTGCAGCGTCATCTGCACGCTGCCCTCGATGCACTCGATGATGCGCATGATCTGGTGCGACTCGCCGACCTTGTACGGCTCGATGGGCGCGTCCTCGTCGTGGTGTACGGGCATGAAATCCGTGAGGCGCGCGCGGCCGTTCACCGTAGTGAAGGTCGTTTCGAGCACATTCGTGCCGGGGATGTAGCGGCGGCTGACGGTGTGGGCGTTGCGGGGCGCGATCCTGAAGTAACCGCCCTTCTCCCAGTCGAGGATTCTGCAGAAGATGGCATCGCTGTCGAATCGCGGGAAGCAGCACCAGTCCACGGAGCCCGCCGTGGATACGAGCGCGCACGAGTGCATGTCGCCGATGATGCCGTAGTTCGAAATGTCAGGATAGTCTGCTGCCGACGTCATAGTCCACCTTCTGGAAGATTCGCGAATCCCAGCGAATTATAGTCTGGAATTTCCGCCTGTCCAGCCCCTCATGACTCTATTTTAGCGGATATTGAGACTGAAATCGCACAAATACTCAGGCGTACTTCTCGAAGGAGAACCGCTTCCAGTAGTCGTTCATCACCTCGTCCCACGTTTGGGATAGCGTGCGCCAGGGGAAGTTGGCGGCTTGCTGCTCCGGCGTGAGGTCCCCGAACTCAGGATCGCGCAGCGCATCCGTCAGAAATGTGAGCCAGTGGCGGTTCAGAAAGGCGGGCAGGTGGCGCATCCACACGGGGTCGAGCCTGTTGTGCTGCCGGTATCCCTCCATAAACGGCGTGAAGAAGTAGTCCAGGAAGGCGTCGGACTCCATCGGCGTGCCCGCCGTCCAGTAGTCGTACTCGCCCCGTCGGTAGTGGTGCCTCTGGCAGTGGACCACATTGATGATGACGGTGGTGAAGTCCGAAATGAACCAGTCGTAGTGGGTATTGTCGAAGTCGAACGGCAGGATGCGCCCGTCATCGTAGAAGAAGTTCCACTGGTGCAGGTCTGAGTGTATGAGGCCGTAGGAGTCCCGGTCCGTCGGCAGCGTGAACAACCAGTCCCTGGTGCGGCGTGCTTTTTCCCGGAATATGGGGCGTTCCCTGTACACCTCGATCTCGGTGTTCCAGTCGGCGTCCTGGCTCCAGGAACGGCGGCGGATTCCGTCGTCCGAAGGCTCGTAGTCCTTTGTTAGCGCGTGCATTTTCCCGATGAGCGCGCCCCAAGCCTCGAACATCTCCGGCGTCCAGGCGCGCCAGTCAACCGGCGCGCCCTCGGCTTTCTCATACGCGACGACGATGAACTCGCCATCGTCGGCAGGTATGGTTTCCACCAGCCTGCCACTTGTCGAGGCGACGGCGCGGGGTACCGTTACCCCGCCATCCGCGAGAAAGTTGATGAACTCCAGCTCGCCCAATATGTTATGGGGCTGCCGATGGATGGTGTGAGTGATTTTCAGGATGTAGCTGTTGCCGTCGCGCGTGCAGTCGTACACGTAGCTGTGGCTGGCGTCCGGCAGAATCTCGAGCGAGACGGGAGTGAACCCGAAGCGCAGCATCGCCTCGCTGCGGACTCCGTTGGTGTAGAGGTGCTTGAAGTGTTGCAGCATAGTCGGCGGTTAGGATACAGCCTTAGCCTATTTGCCGGACTTGATGAAGTCGGCGACTCGCTCGCCGATCATCATTGTGGTCACATTGGTATTGGCACGAGGGCAGTCCGGCATAACTGAAGCGTCCGCAATCCGAAGTCCCTCGATGCCGTGTACGCGACCGTGCTGGTCCACGACCGCGAGCGGGTCGGATTCCGGTCCCATCTTGCAGGTGCAGGATATGTGGTGCATCGTGCCCACGGTGCGCCGAATCCACTCGTCCAACTCGTCATCGGATTCGGTCTGTTCCTGCGTGGGCTCCTGCGGCGACTCTATGATCTGCGCCATCTCCGGGTGCTCCGCGAGCCGGTACGCCAGGCGGACGCCGTTGCGAAGCCGCTCGATGTCGAAGGGATCGCTGAGGTAGTTGTAGTCGAGGGCGGGCTGCACCTGAGGATCAGCGGAGACGATCCGCATTTCCCCTGCCGACAGCGCAAGATAGACGCCGACCGTCATGAGAAGGAGGCGCTCGTCCGAGTTGAAGCGCATAACCTTGATCATGTCGTTCCGCAGGTGCGAGCCTTCTGCGGTGTAGCGCAATGCCACTTTCTGCGCGCCCACACCGTCAGGCGGGATCGGGAACTCCGGCCTGCAGTGCCAGCGCACATTCACCCCGGGATGGTCGCGGAGGTTCTTGCCCACGCCCGGCAGGCTGTGAGAGACGGATATGCCGGCGGCTTCCAGCTGCTCTGCCTCGCCGATGCCGGAGAGCATCAGCAGGTGGGGTGAGCCCACGGCGCCCGCGCTCAGCACAATCTCGTCTGCCTCCACAACAAAGCGCTCGCCGCCGCTCTCCACCTCCACGCCCGTCGCGCGCGTGCCGCCGGGCGCAAGCAGGATTCGCTGCACGGCGCAGTTTGCGCGAATGGTGAGATTGAGCCGGTGGCGCACCGGATTTATGTAGCCGAGCGCGGTGCTCCAGCGTATGCCGTTCGGATTGTTGAGGGCATAGGGGCCCACACCCGTCGCGTCGGGGTGGTTGTGGTCGGGGTTCGAAGGAAACCCCGCTTCGATGCATGCGTTGTAGAAGGCGATCTGGTCGGTGAGCAGGTCATCGAGCTTGTGCCGCTTGGTGATGATGGGGCCGTCGCTGCCGTGGAAGTCGTCCTGGAAGTCCATGTCGGTTTCCAGCTTGCGATAGTACGGCAGCACATCCTCGAATCGCCACTCGTCGTTGCCCATCGAGACCCAGTGGTCGAAATCGTCCGGAATGGCGCGGAGGAACACCTGCCCGTTAATGGCGCTGGTGCCGCCCATGACCTTGCCGCGAGGGACATCCATTGGCGGAGCAGAATTCGTCGCCTTGCCGGTGAAGAGCCAGTTGTGCCGGTCCTCGATGTTGAAGAAGTCGGCTCCGGTGCCAAGCCCCAGCTTGATGTCGTCCGGCATAGCATCGAAGTCGGGATAGTCGCTGCCTGCTTCGAGCAGCAACACCGAGCGCGCCGGATCTTCGGATAGGCGCGCGGCAACCACTGCTCCGGCTGAGCCCCCGCCAATAACGATTGTGTCGTAACTCATGGCGGTATATTAACACACTCGGGCGGCTGCAAGAGGTTCAAGGAATGATTGTTGTCCGGCCCGATAGTCCGAGTCCGGCAACCCTCTACTCCGCGCCGCGTTTGCGTCGAGTCCTCCAGCGAGCGCCTCCCGCCAGCGCAATGGGCGACAGCAGCAGCGCAAGATTCGCGATGCCCGTCAGCGGCGATAGCGGCTGAGGAGCCTCGCTGCACGCCCCCCCCGGAGGTGTATCGCTCACGCTGGGACTGATCGCCGTCGGCGGTGGTGGAGCCGGCGTATCTCCGGCGGCAGCAGCAGCCTCAGGCGTGTCGGTCGGCGCGGGTTCCGGCGTATTCGTCGCCGTAGGCGGGACCGGCGTTGCCGTGGGCGGCACGGGGGTCTCAGTCGGCGGCACCGGCGTCGAAGTGTGCGTCGCGGTAGGTTCCGGCGTACTGGTAGGCACGGCAGTAGCCGTGGGCGTCTCCGTTGGGACGGTCGTGCTCGTGGCGGCCGGTACACTGGTTGCAGTAGGTTCGCTCGTAGCGGTAGGCGGCACCGGCGTGTCGGTAGGAGCGGCGGTCGGTGTGGCCTCGGGCGTAGCCGTATCCGTCGCTGCCGGTGCAGGCTCTGAAGTCGGCGTCCCGGTTGGCTCTGGAGTCATAGTGGGCGCAGGTGTATCCGTGGGTGCGGCGGTAGGCGCGGGCACAGGCGTGTTCGTAGCCTCGGGCGTGGCTGTTGGGGTAGGCGTAGAGGTACGACTCGGCCCCGACAGGATGTTGACCGAAAGATTGACTCTTGCCTGGCCGCCATTTGAGTCCAGCACCATCACAGCAGAGTGACTACCAAGCTCGATGTCGTCCTTCAGCCGCAAACCGACTGTGCCCTCACCCGTCATCTTTCCCAATGGCCTGAGAAGCTCAATCCATTCCGGTACTGACGCGACCTCCCACTCCAGCGGGGGCCTTCCGGCATTCTTTATCGTAAAAGTCGCTTCCTGCCTCTGGGAAGACTGCTCCAGAACGGAACCAAACTGCCATTGTGCCGGCGACACGGTGATCTTTGCGCCTTCAAGCACATCGAATTCTGCAACATCGGAGTCGCTGATATCGATGGTGTCGAATGGAGCGTCTGTGAAGTCGTATGCGTTTCGAAGCTGTATGCCGACCTTATAGCGGCCGTCTAACGCGCCAAACGGCACCTGCCATGGGAACTCAAGGTTCCCGGATGTGTTGCCGTCCTCCACTTCGACGATCCGGTCTTCGCCAGTCGTGCTGCTGTCGTAAATGATGGCGTTATTCGGATTAGCTATGAAGAAGGTTACCCGGTACTGGAGGTCCGTGCGGCCGGTATTGTCGATCCGATAGCGGATGTTTATCGTCTCACCCGCGTCAACTCTGCGCGGACGCAACACGCTGAATGCCTCTATTTTGCCGGCGGCGTGCCTGTTTATATTGGCGCTCACCCTTAGGACATACTCGCCCGCGTTGGCGCTGACCACTACTTTTTCATCCTGGAAATTGCCGAAGAGGGCTGTTTCGCTGACCTGCAGAATTATCGTGTGGTCGTTATTGACAACTTCTACTGATCGTGTCGGGTCGAGTGGGTCAATTGGAGGCTCAATGAGCTTCAGCCATTCCTTGGGCCACTCAGTAATCCGCCACTTGAGATCGCCCGCCTTCCCATTGAATGGGGCTATGAGAATGGGACGGCTGCGAGGCGTCTCCTCGTCCTTGACGTTTCCGAAGTCAACGCGATTATTGGAAATCAGGACATAGTCGTCGCCGGGTATCACCCTGAATTCGCGCTGCTGGTAATGCTCAACCTGGGTGGGACTATCGGCTGGGCCTATTTCGACGCGGAAGTTGAACTCCCCTTCCGGGAAGTCGTAGGGCACATTCCAGGTAACGGTGGCGGTGCCGTCCTCACCCGGTTTCAAGGTGACAGTACTCAGGTTGGCAGGATCGTCTCGGCCATCCAGAATTGTGCCTGCTCTGGAGCTATTTATGGAGAAAGAGAGAGCGTACTCCGCATCATAGTCGGGATCATCGGGGCTGAAGTCGTCAGGGTTCCTGAGGTCCTTCAGTTCGAGCTCCGCGTTTATTCGCGCGCCCCGGTCAAAGGTGCTTCGTATCCTGTCCTCGAAGTCACTCACCAGCGTAACGCGCTGGATGCGCACCTCAAGTCCGCCAGACTGAGACGGGGGAGCAGCCAGGGTAGTGCCCGATGTCAGGACCGCGAGCGACGCGGCTGCCAGCAAGCTGATACCGCCCAGAAACATAATCCGCCGACCGGACAGGAACTTCCGGCACTTGCGAAGCGCGGCAATGGGAATGCTCTGTAACTGTGGTAACTGTGGTTTCGCCGGAGGTAGCAAAGCTGTGAACCTTGAATATGACGGGTGACAGTTCGGTCACTGAGTAGTGCCGAGCATTATATAACCTAAACGACTAATGCGCAGGTAGTATTTTAGCCTAATATGATGCCAATATGGTAGAATTATCGAATGTGCGATCACATATTTCAGGTTCCCGACAGCAGTCCGAACTGCTGGATTCGTCGATATGCACACCTGAATAAGGATGCAAACTGAACAAAAGCCTGACTAATACTGAGCATACGGAGGAAGCAGAGAAGTGAACCTGCGAACGCCTGGTCCAATACCTGTGCCGGAAGACATTCTGGAATCGATGTCCTGGCAGATGATCAACCACCGAGGGCCCGAATACAAGGACCTGCTGTTTCGGACAACCGAGGGAGTCAAGCAGGTGTTCGAGACGAAGAACGACCTGTATATCATGACCTCGTCGGGCACGGGTGCGATGGAGGCGGCGATAGTGAACACCCTGTCCCCGGGGGATAAGGTCGTCAACGTATGTGTCGGCGTTTTCGGTGAGCGCTTCGGCGAAATCGCAGAGGTTTTCGGGGCAGAAGTAATCAGCCTGGACTTCGAATACGGCACTGCGGCCGATCCCGATACGATCAGGGATACGCTCAATGACAACCCCGATGTGAAGGCAGTTCTGGTAACGCACAACGAGACTTCCACCGGCGTTACGAACGACCTTCAGGCGATCGCAGCGGTCGTGAAGGGCGAGTTCGACATGCTGCTTCTTGTTGACGGTATCAGCAGCGTCGGCTCCATTCCCATCAGCACGGACGCCTGGGGTTGCGATGTGGTCGCGACTGCTTCTCAAAAGGGCTGGATGCTGCCGCCGGGACTGGCGTTCATCAGCTTCAGCGAGCGAGCCTGGCAGGCGCACGCAGAGGCGACGATGCCGCGGTACTACTTCGACATGGCAATGTACAAGCGCTACTACGAGATTGGACAGCCGCCGTACACGCCTGCAATTTCTATCATGTTCGCGTTGGACGTCGCGCTCAAGCGCATCCTGGACGAGGGCATGGGCAGCGTTTACGAGCGCCATGCAACGATTGGCAAGCTCACACGCGACGGCGTCAAGAATCTGGGCTTGTCGCTATTCCCGGACGAAAGCGTGGCTTCGGACACGGTGACCGCGGTCAATGTGCCGGAGGGCGTCGATGGCGGAAAGTTCGTCGGGACTCTTCGGGACGAGCATGGAGTTATTCTCACCGGCGGGCAGGGCTCGCTTGGCGGCAAGATATTCCGCATCGGTCATCTTGGCTTGACGACGGATGCGGAGATAAACGAAGTGCTTGACGCAATTAAGGTTACGCTTAACTGAGTGAACACCGGAAAGGCACATCCGAGCGAAGCCATTCCGACACCTGATTCTAACCTTCGGTCGCTTTCGACCGAAGCCCTGTTAAGCAAACGCAACCGGATTGCCAGAGGCTGAGATATGACAATCCCCGAAATGCCGCAGATGCCACAGATGCAGCAGGCGATTTCACGATTGCGTCTTCTCCTGGCATCCGTGCGAGCCAAGCAGGACGAACTTGACGCGCAGGCGAGACAGTTTCGGCGGCAGCTGGAGCGTGCGCCACGCTACGCGATTCAGGGCGGCAATCCCCTGGAAGTGACTCTGAATCTTATGGGTGAGATCCAGGAACGGCTGGACTCCGTTGAAAGCCAGCGAAAGCACCTCGCTGCAATCAGGCGACAAGCAGAGACGGAGCTGGAGGCGCTGAATATAACCGAGCGGGTGTCCAGGGCAAAAGAGGAACTGTCCGGGCTGCGGGACATGAGGCGCGAAGGCGAGCATGTGGACGAAGATCGCATTGCCGAACTGGAGCGCTTCATTGAAGAAGCCAGCATTCGTGCAGGGGAAGCGATAACCGACAACTTCAACGCGCGAAGACTCTGATGCACAACGGTCCTCTGAGGGCCGGGTAGGGGAAAGAAATAGAGGCGTCTCATAGATTTGAGACGCCTCTATGTTTGCAATCTGATTTCGCTATGCTGTCGCCTGGCGGAGTTATGCGGGCGCGGGTGCGGCTTCCGCGGGTGCTGCGCCTTCCTCCGAATCAGGGTCTAGAATTTCCTTCAGTTCGTCGCCTTCAACCGTCTCGTGGGCGATCAGATGACGGGCAAGCTGGGAAAGCTTGGATCTATTGTCCGTGATGACCTTGGTTGCCGTCTGGTAGGCATTTTCTACCAGGCTATAAACCTCTTCGTCGATGTCCTGCGCAATCTTGTCGCTGTAGTCGCGCTGCTCGGATATCTCCCTGCCGAGGAAGACAAGCTCCTCGCGCTTGCCGAATGTGCGCGGTCCGAGCTTGCTGCTCATGCCGTAGCGCGTAACCATGGTACGGGCTATATTGGTCGCCTGTTCGAGGTCGTTGCTTGCTCCCGTGGTCACATCCTCGAATATGATCTCCTCTGCGACGCGACCGCCCATCGCGGCAGCCATCATGTCCTGGAACTGTCCCTTGGTCCACAGATTACGGTCCTCGTCCGGGAGATATCGGGTGTGACCGCCCGACATACCTCTCGCGACGATGGTTACCTTGTAGGGCATGTCCGCCTTGGGCAGCATGTAGCCAACAAGGGCGTGCCCGGCCTCGTGGAAAGCCGTGATCTCTTTTTCACGCTCGTTGACCACGCGGCTCTTGCGAGCCGGCCCGGCAATCACGCGGTCTATGGATTCGGCGAACTCGTCGTTTGTAATTGTAACCTTGCTGCGTCTCGCGGCGAGTATCGCGGACTCGTTCACGAGGTTGGCGAGGTCGGCACCACTGAAGCCCATAGTTTGCTTGGCAATGCGCTCCATGTCGATATCTTCGGCAAGGGGCTTACCCTGGGAGTGTACCCGCAGAATCTGCTCGCGACCGCGCACATCGGGATTGTCCAGCACGACGCGCCGGTCGAAGCGTCCGGGCCTCAGCAAGGCGGGATCCAGGATATCCGGACGGTTGGTGGCGGCAATGATGATGATATTCGTGCTGACGTCGAAACCGTCCATCTCAACGAGAATCTGGTTCAGGGTCTGCTCGCGTTCGTCGTGGCCGCCGCCGAGTCCCGCGCCGCGATGGCGCCCCACGGCGTCGATCTCGTCCACGAAGATGATGCAAGGAGCATTGCGCTTTGCCTGCTCGAACAGGTCCCGCACACGGCTCGCGCCCACGCCTACGAACATCTCCACGAACTCCGAGCCGCTGATCGAGAGGAATGGTACTCCGGCTTCACCGGCGACTGCTCTTGCCAGGAGCGTCTTGCCCGTTCCGGGCGGGCCGATTAGCAGCACGCCCTTCGGAATCTTCGCGCCCAGGCTGACGAATCGCTCGGGCACCTTCAGGAACTCTACGACTTCCTGAAGCTCTTCCTTCGCTTCCTCAACACCCGCTACATCTTCAAAGCTGACGGCAGGGCTGTTGCCAACGAACATGCGCGCCCGGCTCTTGCCGAAGCTGAATGTCTGGTTACTGTTCCCCTGCGCCTGCCGCATCATGAACAGCAATATGGCGCCGAAGAAGATAAGGGGCAGGAAGTTGATGAGAATGCCGAACAGGCTGCTCAAGCCGCCGGTACCCTTGACATCGACCCTTACCGGTGATGTGGCCGGATCGACGCCGGAGGCGATCAGCATCTCGTGCATGCTCGCGCCCTCCTCCTTGCGGGAGGTGTAGCTGTCGCCCGAGGTGGTGAATACCGCAAGGCGGTCGCCCCGCACCTCGATTCGCTCGATCTCTCCGCGAACAGAACGCGAAATGACCTCGCTCACGGGTATTTCCTGCGAACCGCCGAGCGTATCTGAAAACAGAGTGAAGAAAATGGCGAGAACAGCTACCGTTATGAGAAGGTAAATGAAGCTGTTTCGCATCAACCGGGGACTCATCGCTCCTCCGTGTCAACCTTGGTGCAGGCGAGTATTGTGCCTGCTTGTACATGTTGACGCTCCATCCCGATACGGACGGGCATATCTTACTCATAATACAATAGATTGAAGGTTGGCGTAAAGGCGAATATACGCTGAAGGGGCTCCCTTAGCGTTCCGGGAGCAGGTCGGATTTCCAGAGCCGCCCCTACTTGACCGTATGAGCTGCACACGCTTTTAGACAGCCGCACGCTTATGTCTTCGCCATTGCCCGAATGGCCCTTGAAGATCGGTTGTAAGACCTAACTGAAACGCTATTGCGGTTGATTGCATCTCAATATAAGATGAACCTGTTGCAGACTGGTATGTGAGGCTCCCGAATGGCTAATGTGGTGCTCGTAACGGATATGGTCGTCGGCTTTATGGAGGAAGGGCATAACCTCTATTGTGGCGATGCCGCCCGGGAAATTATCCCCAACGTGCAGCGCCTGATAGAGAAGGAACAGGCGGAAGGCGGGAGCGTTGTGTTCATCTGCGATACGCACGATCCCGACGACCTCGAGTTCCAGATGTTCCCGGTGCACTGTGTTCGCGGCACTGAGGAGCCTGAAATCATTTCTGAGCTCAGTGGGTACGATGGCGTCCACCTGCCGAAGCGCCGGTACAGCGCGTTCTTCGAAACCAACCTCGGCGAAATTCTCGCCGACCTTCAGCCGGAACGGGTAATCGTGTGTGGCGTCTGCACCGACATCTGCGTCATGCACACCGTTGCGGATGCCCGTAACCGCGACTACTCGGTGGACGTTCCCACGGACTGCGTGGCGTCTTTCGACCCAGAGGCGCATTCCAACGCCCTGCAGCACATGGAGAAAATTCTCGGCGCACGCCTGCTGAGCACCCAGAGCTAATTCATCAGAGCCGATAAACCGGCTAACAACTATTTCGGACGGTGACAGACAAAGCCTTATGACCACACCTGCATTCGATGTTCCCCCTTCAGTGTTGATTGGCGACCGCAGTGACGTGCAGTCCCAGAGAACACAGACGATACTCCGAAGTGAAAATGTCAGCCCCGGCGTCACGCTCGAATTCAGTCCGCAGCGTGACGGCGTGCTGTGCGGAATCGGGGAAGTGCGGACTCTTCTGGAGAAAGTGCTTCCGGATACGGGCGTAGAAGTCTGGGCGCTGAGCGACGGCCGCGGGATAACCGCAGGCGAGGTAGCGCTGCGGATTAGGGCGGCCTACAGCGTCATCGGGCTGTACGAGATGACGATATGCGGGATGCTTGCGTCATCCAGCGGATGGGCGACCGCTGCGCGAGAGTGCGTAGATGCGGCGGGCAGCGTTCCGGTGGTCTGCACCGTTCCCGCCTATGCACATCCGAATGTCGTGCCGCTTATTGACTATGCGGCTGTCATGGGCGGCTGTGTGGCAGTCTCTTCGATGCTCGGGGCTCGACTCGCAGGAGTGACACCGATCGGATACATGCAGCACGCCCTTCCACTCCTTCTGGGCGACACGATAAAGGCGCTGCAGTCGTACGACCGGCATCTGCCGCTGGAAGTCCCCAGAATCGCGATACTGGACACATTCAAGGACGAGGCGGAAGAGGCGATCAACGTGGCGCGGGCATTCCGCGACAGGCTTCGCGGGGTAAATCTCAGCACACCTGTGGAGCGCGGAGGCGTAACGCCGGGACTGATCAAGGAGATTCGCGCCAAGCTGGATGCCCAGGGATTCCAGCACGTTGACATCTTCGTTACTCATGGCGTGAACAAGGACACTATCCGGCGCTTCGTGGAAGAGGGTGCCCCCGTCAACGGCTTCAGCGTGGACGAAGCAATCGGCGGCGCGCCTCCGCTTAGCTTCAGCGCGGAAATACACGAGATAGACGGTATGCCCATCGCCCGTCGCGGCAAAATGCCGGGCATTACGCCCAGCCCTCGCCTCGACCGCATTATGTAGCGATACTACCTGGCCGCCGAATTTCAGCGGCTGCAGTGAGTGAAGCCGATGCGGAGTACGCGCTCTGTCGCATCGGTAACGCGGGCCCAGTGCGCGATACGCCATCCGGGTACGCACGCGATGCCTCGGCTGGACACGACCAGCGGCAAGCCGTCGCGCCACCTGCGAGGAATCCGGGCGTCTATCATGAACTCCCGCAACGATTTCGATTGCTCCATTCCTAGCGGCTGAAATCTGTCTCCCGGCTTCCTGCCTCTGATTCGCAGCCCTTCGCCCACGCAATCCATATCGAGCACCTCGCTCGCGTGAGGCATGTATTCAGAATCACCCTTGCCGTCGCGTCTAACCTGGACCACGCCGCCGGCTGCCGAACCGCCAGAGTGCGCGCGCACCGAAGTCTGCACAAGCCACTCGCCGGCAACAGTTTCCCCGGGTACGGATATGGCGTGTTCCACTTCAAGAGCGGGCAGCGCTGAAAGCTCGGACTGCACGGCACCGGTGGCTCCCAGGAGAGCCCTGCCGTAGTCTGTCGCGAAGGTCAACCGACCCGGCAGGTCCAGCGTCTTTCCGGGTCCGCCGTCGATCAGACGCATCATTCTTAGGATATGCTGCCGGCCCGCCTCGCCGCCGAGGTCGTTTATTCCCCTGCGCAGGAGACGGCTTTGAATTGCCCGGTGCTGGGTGCGCATGCGATCCGTGTCGAAGACGACCGTGTCGCCACTCTCCGAGAATGACGCACTCGCGACTTCATCCCATACCTCGTCAGCATGCGCCCTGATGAAATCGCTTTCCTGTGTGGCGTTGCCGGCCAGCCGTATGAGCGCCGCCTGGATCGACGGATTCATCTGCTCCAGCAGCGGTACCAGTTCCAGTCTCACGCGATTTCGCAAGAATTCAGGCGACGAATTTGAAGCATCGACGCGGGGCTCGAGGTCAAGAGCCTGGCAGAAGGCTTGTGTCTCCGCTCTGCTTACATCCAGCAAAGGGCGGAACAGGGAAACGCGCCTGCCGTCAACGCATCTACGGTCGTAAGGCTGCATCCCGCGCAGTCCGTCCAGCCCGCTGCCGCGAATGATGTGCATCAACACGGTCTCCGCCTGGTCGTCGGCGGTATGCCCGAGCGCGACGGCGTCAGCGCCGTGATCCGCCGAAGCACGGGCAAGAAACGAGTATCGCACCTGGCGCGCCGCATCTTCGAGGGACAGCCTGTGCCTGCGCCGGTAGCCGGCGACATCGGCGCTATCGACGGTGTAGTCGATGCCCAACTGCCTGAACGACTCCTCGACGAACTCCGCGTCTGCGTCTGATTCCGTGCCGCGCAGTTTGTGGTTCAGATGCGCGCCGCACAGCGTGAGCCGGTGTTCGCTGCGGAGTCGCCACAAGGTATGCAAGAGTGCCAGCGAATCGGGCCCCCCTGATACGGCGACCAGCAGTCTCTTGCCTGCGACGTCATGCGCATCGAGCGCATTGCTAACGATCCTCTCCAGCGCCGTTACCGTCCGTCCGCTAGCGGGTGTCATTGCCGTCCGGTGAGTGTTGCCAGCTGCGCTGCAGCGTGCCTGAACGAGTAACCTTGACCGTCTCTATCTTGAGGGCGCGCATCTCGATGACTTCGATCTTCAGGTCTTCGTATTCCAGTGACTCGCCCTCGTCCGGGATATACCCGAGCCGGTCCAGCACGAATCCCGCAACGGTGTCGAAGTCGCCGTCCGGCAGTTTGAGGTCCAACTCCTCGTTTGCCTCGTCAATGCTCATCGCCGCTTCGACCTGGAATGTGTTCTCGCCCAGGCTCTCGTATTCTTCCTCGGGCGCCTCGCCTTCCTCGCCGTGTGCTCCCACGACCTCTTCCGACAGGCGTTTCAGCGTGACCAGGCCGGCGAGACCGCCGTACTCGTCCACGATCAGCGCCATCTGGTGCCCGTCCTTTCTCATCTCGTCGAACATCTCTGCCGTGCGCTTCGTCTCGGGCACGAAGAAGGGATCGCGGATAAGGTCAGTCACGCACGCATCCAGCGACAACCCGCCGTTGCGCGCCATTGCCCGTAGTACATCCTTAGACGAAAGTATGCCGATGATGTCTTCGCTGGACTCGTTGTGCACCGGGAACCGCGTGTGCGAGTGCTCGTCGTACACGGCAAGAAACTCCTTCAGCGTGGCGTCCTGCTTTACGCTGACCATCTCGGGGCGTGGCGTCATCACTTCGCGCACCTGCCTGTCGCCAAACCGGAATACGTCCCTAAGCAGTTCAGCCTCTCCCGGGTCAAAGGTTCCCTCGGCCTCGCCAATGTCGATGAGCGTGAGCAGCTCGCCTTCGGTGATAGAGTCCCGCGCTTCCGGGCTGACACCGAGGTATTTGGTCATCAGGTTGGTCATCCCCTGGAGGACGATGACGACCGGCCAGAAGGCCCTTTCAAGAATTTGCAGAGGGCGGGAGTACCAGAACGACAACCGCTCAGACTGGTGCACCGCGATGGTCTTGGGGATCGTCTCGCCGAAAATGAGGAGTAGCGCCGTGCCGACTATGGTCGCGACGACGGCGGCAAGCCCCTCGTGCTCCTCTCCGAAGAAGTTGAGCGCGACCACGGTGATAAGCGCAGTGAACGCCACATTCACCAGGTTGTTGCCGAACAGGATGGTTGACAGCAGTCGCTCCGGCTTTTCTATCATGCCGGCGACTCGGCGGGCACCCGGCTTTTCAGTGTTTACCAGGTGCGCCAACCTGACCCGCTCCAGCGCCAGGAACGCGGCCTCCGATGACGAGAAGAATGCAGACAGCAGTATGCATATGCCAATGAGGACCAGGCTTAATAACTGTGCGTCCGCCATAGCTGATTACCCCCGTACTGCGCCCTGTTCCTGGGCGCGCCAAAGGCTGGAAATGACGTTGCGGCTGATGGATTCGCTGAAGCCGCGTCTGGCCATGTAGCCGTACAGCCTGCGATGAAATGTCTCGTAGTCGGCACCCTGGAGGCGCCGGGAATAGGTGGATGCAGCTCGGTGGGCGTTTTCGGCGTCGTCGCACTCACTGACGGCATCATCCGCGAGGTCAGCCGGGACTCCCTTGTTCAAGAGTTCACGCTTTACGAGCCATGCGCTGCGGGGCTTATTGCGAAGGCGGCTTTCCGTCCAGAGGCGTGCGAATTCAGCGTCGTCTATGAGGGAACGCTCACACAGGTCTGCGACGACCTGCTCGGCAATGTCGTGGGAGAACTTTCGGCGCAGGTGGGTGAGGACCTCACGTTCGGTCCTCGCTCTGCGCGCGAGGTAGCGGATGGCTGAGGCGCTTGCGCGCCTCCTCTGGTCACTGTCGCTGTCTTCGTTCATTTCAGGTCACGCGGACCCTGAAGCTCCCCTTCCAGATCTTATTGGTGCTGATAGTTTAAGGATTCACGCCGAGTTTTTCAAGGATGTCCAATTGCGTATA
The DNA here is from genome assembly GCA_964632415.1 of uncultured Dehalococcoidia bacterium. Classification (GTDB taxonomy): domain Bacteria; phylum Chloroflexota; class Dehalococcoidia; order Lucifugimonadales; family JADFKI01; genus Bin90. The sequence continues at coordinate 66,050 of CAZWDM010000004.1, forward strand.
ACGAACCGAATCGAATTTCTGCCCTGACCCAGGGGAGTAGGGCAGATTCGTTTATTCGGAAATGACCAGTCAGTCACCAATCACCGTCAGCGGCACCTCGTCGGCGCTCTCCGCCTCTTCGACCTCCGGCAATGCGACCTGGGGAGACAGCTTGTTGCGCACCAGCTCTTCGACCTCGGACGAAATGCCGTCATTCTCGCTCAGGAACTGCTTGGAGTTCTCACGTCCCTGCCCGAGCCGTATTTCGCCGAATGAGTAGAACGATCCGCTCTTGCGAATGATGTCCTCTTCCACGCCGATGTCCAGCAGTTCGCCGTACTTGCTGATGCCCTCGCTGTACATGATGTCGAATTCTGCGACTCGGAAAGGCGGCGCGACCTTGTTCTTCACTATCCGGGCGCGCACCCTGTTGCCCAGCACATCGGTACCTTGCTTGATCGACTCCAGCCGCCGCAGGTCTATCCGCACCGAGCTGTAGAACTTCAGCGCGCGGCCACCCGGGGTCACCTCCGGATTGCCGAAGAAGACGCCTACCTTCTCGCGGAGCTGGTTGATGAATATCACGCAGGTATTCGAGCGACTGATGGCGGATGTCAGCTTTCGCAGCGCCTGCGACATGAGCCGCGCCTGCAAGCCAACATGCGTATCGCCCATATCGCCTTCAAGCTCGGCGCGCGGCACCAGGGCCGCCACGCTGTCAACCACAACAATGTCCACTGCGCCGCTGCGGACAAGGTACTCGCATATCTCCAGCCCTTGCTCCGCCGTATCCGGCTGCGAGACCAGGAGTTCTTCGATATCCACTCCGCACTTTGCCGCATAGCTCGGATCGAGCGCGTGCTCGGCATCTATGTACGCCGACGTGCCGCCATCCGCCTGCGCGTTCGCCATCACATGGTACGCCAGCGTCGTCTTGCCGGACGATTCCGCGCCGTATATCTCGACAACGCGGCCCCGCGGCACGCCCCCCACGCCAAGCGCGACATCCAGGGAGATGGAGCCGGTGGAGATTGCCCCGGAGACATTGTCCTGAATCGCATCGCCGAGCCGCATGACCGCGCCCTGACCGAAATGGCGATCGATCTGCCCCATCGCGAGTTCGAGCGCTTTTGCCTTGTTGCTCTCCGTGCTGACTCCGGTGTTCTTGGATGCCCCGTTTCGTCTCGGCATTACCGCCTCCCTGGTTTCCCTGGTTAATGAGTGTTCTGGCTTTGCGGGCATCCGGTGGACAGCCCGCATCTGAAACATATCAGATGCTCCGTGGCATTGTCAAGACAAGTGTTCTAACACATTTCGCTCGGCCTAAACTAACTCGCGGATGGGATCTCACCCAACCGGCATCCACCGCTATAATCCGCCTACCGGCTAAATCTGGAAGACCTCGAACCCGACGGCGTAGTCGCAGCCGAACTGCTCACCGATGGCGGCCGCGTTGAAGCTCAGGAATGTATCTGGGTCGAAGTCCGTGCCAAGATTGTCGATGTACACCCGATGCTTCTCCAGCGACTCTATGCCCTTGTCGATGAAGTCTGTCACGTCCACGGCGTGCGTCGCGCCCACGGCACCACTCGTCAGCACCGTGCGCACGCCCTTCCAGGGTTCGTGTCCTTCGTCAAGCAGCTCCGGGAATATCCAGCGGTTGTCTGCATCCCTTGCGGCATCGAGCGTCGCCAGTCCAACGGAACGGTGATCTGCCTGGTTGAAGCGGCCGCCACCCCACCGGAGGTCGAAGTTGTTCGTGAGAACGATGTCAGGCTGGTACTTTCGCATGGCACGGGAGAGGTCCCTTCGCAGCGGCAGCCCGTACTCCACGACGCCGTCCGTGTAGTTCAGGAACTCTACGGTGTCCACGCCCACGACGGCAGCGCTTGCAAGCTCCTCCTGCTCGCGCAGCGGCCCCGCCACATCCGGCGACATCGAGTCGATGCCCGCCTCTCCGCTCGTTACCATCAGGTAGATTACCTGCTTGCCCTGCGAGGTCCAGCGCGCAATCGCACTCGCCGCGCCGTATTCCAGGTCGTCCGGGTGCGCTGCGATGGCGAGCATCGTATTCCAGTCCTCATTCAGGGCGAGCAGTCTGTC
>CAZWDM010000004.1:68231-92646 GCA_964632415.1 uncultured Dehalococcoidia bacterium
GCGCTGCGATGGCGAGCATCGTATTCCAGTCCTCATTCAGGGCGAGCAGTCTGTCGGGTTGCATCCGAATATCTCTCCGATCTGTTGGTCCAGCCGTCTGAAATTTGTCTGAATCTACATTGGATCCATTGGCGGGCCAGCGGTTATCATCCATTCGATGACTTTCAGTATCACCCAGGGTATCAGACCGATGATAAAGGTAATAACTGCGACTACAATAGCACGTCCCGTTCCTTCAAAATCCAGCGTGTGCCTGATGGCAATTACAACGGCAACGACTGTCCAGATAAATGCTATAAGCCACATGACGCTACCAATTCCAGGCAGGAAGGATAGAAGGACTAGTACGCCCGGCGTATAGGCGAATCCAACGACCCTTCCGATCTCCGCCCAGTCTGTTTCGGTGGTGTCCGTCTTTAACATATTCCCACCGACCAGAAGGATAAGAGTGACCCATAATGCCCACCTGAGTATCCCAAACAGGGAGCCACTCAGGACCGCGCCCAATATTTTGACCGGCTGTACATCTCCCCCCATTACGCTGGCTATGATTTCGCCGATAATACCGCAGAGAGTGACCAGAATCACGATCCCTATGGCTTGCGGCAAGGCGCTCTTGTCCGCCTCGATCTCCTCGTATGTGGATGACCTAAGCATGGCCGCCCCAATCATTCGCTGAATCATCTCTTTCCCCCTTTACACCCGGTTAGTCCCGTTCATTGTATCCGTCCGTATTCTCCCGCGCCGATTCTTGCTGCACGCCTAGCCCAGCAGCGGCTTGCCGTAATTGACGAATCTGTCCGTGCTTGTCAGTCAGTGAGTCAGTCTCCATTGATAATACTTACAAATCTTCACGCCTGAGACCTGTGTGCTTGGCGATGCGGGACAACATGCGAGGCCCAATTTACTCTCTGTCGTGGAACGCGAAAACATAGTCTGCATAACCTTACATTGACAGAATCCGATGCGAACCTGATTGCCGTTTTACTGTCCAGCCGGACCGCATCAGGGCTGACAGAACTCTTCTCGACCGTGTACTAGGCCACCTCATGCCGCTTGGAAAGAAATGTTGACAAAGTTCTCGCCCGCTTCACCGTGTTCAACGCGCTCTGCTAACACTCGCAGTGCAAGCGCCTGCATTTTGGCGATGGCTTCGTCAGAAGTTGAGCCATACACCATCGTGCCTGGTATCTCCATGACTTTGGCAATCCAACGCCCATCATCTTCCTGTTCGGTCTCTACGGTGAACGTGAAAGCCATATCAGTATGCCCTTTCCTCTAGCCCAGCAACGGCTTCACACTGCTGACGAACCTGTCCATGCCCGACAGCGTCTCGTCAACCGTATCACCCGGGAAGTTCAGCATCAGATGGTTGATGCCCAAGCCTTCCAGCCGCTTGATGTCGTCGGCGACCTGCGACGGATCGCCCGTCAGCAGCCGTCGTTCGCCATCGACTTCTTGCGCTCCCGCGTCGCTGTACCAGTTTACGCTGTACGCGAAGTCGAGCGTCGCCGGATCCCTGCCTGCCCTCTCGGCGTTTGCGCGAACCCTGCCCTGGTACTCGGCATACTGGTCGAATGTGCCGACCGGGAACTGCGGATTGCTGCAAATCGGGTACCACGCGTCGCCCAGTTGTGCAGCGCGGCGCAGTGCCGGCGGGCTCTCGCCGCCTATCCAGATCGGCGGGTGCGGCTGCTGCACCGGCCTGGGCGCGAAGTGAATGTCCGAGAAGCTGCAATACTTGCCGTCAAACGACGGGTTGTCGCTCGTCCACAACTCCTTGAATGCCGCAATATACTCGTTGCTGACCGCCCCGCGCTCCTCGTATGGCGGCGCGCCAATCGCCTCGAACTCCTCGCGCATCCAGCCGACGCCGCAGCCCACGATGAGCCTGCCGTTGGACAGCACATCTATGGTTGACAGTATCTTCGCCGTGAGCACGGGCGCCCGGTGCGGGATGACCATCACGGAGGTCAGCAGCTTGATTGTCGAAGTGATGCCCGCCAGGTAGCTGATTGTGGCAAGCTGCTCCATATATTCGCCCGAAGACGATGATACGAACTCGCCGGTCTCATTGTATGGATAGATGGAATCGATGCTGGTTGGCACGACGATGTGGTCGCTTACCGTGAGGATATCGAAGCCCATCTGCTCGCCCTGCTGCGCCAGCGTGATTATGTTCTCCAGCGACGCCAGCGGACCGCGGCTGGGCACTCCAAATCCAAATTCCATGAGGAACCTCCTGACATTTGGGCTTATTCTGCTTCGTGGGAAGTGTGCGGCGATTATACTCTGTCATGCCCGCCAACTCTACACCCACGGCTAGAGTTGATGGATGAGGCGGACAACACAATCCTACGAACTGCGGCTGCGCTGGTGAGGGCCGATGTATCCAACTATCGCGCGCTCCGAATCCTCGTCCCACGCGAAGGCGATTCGGATTACATTCGCGTCTCGTCCCGTGCCCTTTGCCAGGTGCTCTCTAAGCTCGAAGGTCTTGCCGTCCTTGGTCGTCTCGTACCACTCGCGGAAGGTGTTGAGTGTGATGTCCGTCTGGTTGGGCCTGTACTCCCATCCGCTGCAGGTGTTCTTGATCGACTCGTTCAGGTCGATTACCCGCGTCTTGCCTGTCCGCACATCGTGATAGGTTGTCGCCAGCCATTCGAGAGCGTCCCAGACTTCCTTCGGTCTCTTGTAGTTGTAATCTATCTCGGACTTCTTGTTGGGCCGGAACGCCAGTCTGTGGCCGAGCCGTGCCTTCGCGAGGTCCCAGGCCTCGCTGACACTTGCGATTTCCGCCGGAATCGGCTCCGGTGCCGCCATGTCTTCGGTGCTCATGCCGGCGTCGTAGGCGTTGCGCCAGTTTGTCGCATTCGTCTCACTGATTCGCAGCTGGTCCCGAAGTTCCGTCACCTCATCCGCGAGCGCCTGCTTGTCAGCCTGCAACCCTTCAACTTCCCTCTGCAGCACAAGGCTCTCGGATGTTGCTGACTCTTGCTCTCGCTTGAGCGCCTGAAGTTCCTCGATTAGCTCGGCGTTCTCCCCCGGAGACGATTTCGCATGTGCGTTTGTTTCCCCCGGGTGAGTTGCCAGTCCTGAAGATTCTGGTTCTACCGCCTTGACTGCAGCGCGAGAAGCCTCGTCTATCTCCCTGAGCGTGCCTTCGATGGCCTCTTCCAGGTCTTGCCGCAGCCCGCGGCGCTCCCGTTCCTCCGCGATGTTGTCGGCGCGCTCCTTGATCTGCCGGTATGTGGTCAGCTCTTCCTTCAGTCTCGACAAGGACTGCGACGCTTCATCCACGCCCTGCGAGGCAGCCAGGAGAGTGGCTAGTGCGGGCGTGTCCCACTCTTCGTCCTCTTCCCTGAAGAACGACAGCTCCGACTGGAAGACGCTCTGTATGTGAATCAGGTCGGACGTGATGCCGTTGACATGCACGAGTTCCTGGTTCTTCTCCTTGATAAGCTCCTCGACAGCCTCAACGAAGCGGGGAATGGAGTCGCGCCACTGCGGGGAAGACGCCGGCATATCCCGCAGCGATTCCAGCACGTTGCCCAGGTCGCCCTCCATCGGCAACGGCTCGCCCTCTACCTCATCATTCGCTCCGCCCTCAGAGCCTGCTTGCGATTTCGTCCGCGCAAGGCAGATCTTCGTCATCAGCAGGATGTCGTCTTCTTCATACTCGGCGTGCCTGTCCGCCAGGCTGCTTACCTGAACATCCCAGAACTCCTCGTCTATGTCGTCGGTCAGAAAGACCTCTTGCTCAAGACCGTCAAGGTGTCCGCCGACTATATCTCGCAGTTCCGGCTCGGCGTCAGTCCACACGCCCACTATAAGCGGTTCTATCTCCGGCGTTTGGTCCAGCCGCTCCAGTAATTCCCGCTTCAACAGGGGAGGCATTGCGCGAAGCGGGTCATTATTGAACCCCGGTATTGGTTTCCCCGCCTTGAATAAGTCCCTGAATGCGCTGAGCGTCTTGCCCGGCAACTGCCCGTCTGACTTCAGCGCGGCGACCACCTTCTCCACGATCCTGTCACGCTGTTCAGGCAACACCAGTTCCTCATAGCGACTTGTCATCTTCATGTCCTCCCGTCTCTGAAAGTACAATGTTCCGCGTGGTCGTATAATAGCAAGAATGCGGGCGACACTCTATCGGAGATATTCGGGGAGACTGTCGCCTTTCACTGAGCCTTACTAATGGAGGGATGAATTGAAGGCCGTTTACATGACTGAGCATGGAGGCACCGATGTCCTGACTTACGGTGACCTGCCCGAGCCTGAAGTTGGACCGAACGACGTCAAGGTGCGCGTGCGCGCCTGCGCCCTCAACCGCCTCGATGTCTATACTCGCCAGGGCGCGCGCGGCACCCGCATACGCTTCAGGGGCCCCCACGTGCTCGGCGGCGACGTGTCGGGCGATGTCGTGGAGGTGGGCAGCGAGGTAACCCGCGTCAGCGCAGGGCAGCGCATCGTGGTCAACCCGCGCATCACCTGCAGCCAGTGTCGCTACTGCCTCTCCGGCGAAGAGGAACTGTGCGGAAGCGGTCGCATGCTCGGCTCAAGCATAAGCGGCGGCTACGCGGAATATGTCAGCGTACCCGCGGTCAATGTGGAGCCGATACCGGACTCGCTTTCCTATGAGCAGGCGGCGTCCCTGCCCACCGTCTTCCTGCCCTGCTGGACGATTCTCGTTCGCAAGGCGCAATTGAAGGCGTGGGAGACGCTGCTTATTCCCTCTGCATCCAGCGGCGTCGGCACCGCAGGCATACAGGTCGCCAGGAATGTGCTGGGCGCCAGGGTCATCACCACCACCAGCACTGAGGACAAGGCGCAGAAGGCACGCGAACTCGGCGCGGACGTGGTCATCAACTACAGGACTGAAGACATAGCCGACCGCGTGAAGGAGATTACGGACGGGCAGGGAGTCAATGTCGTGCTAGACCATGTGGGCGAGGATTTCTACCCCGCGGCAATCAGGTCGCTGGCAATGGGTGGAAGATACGGCATCTGCGGCGTTACGAGCGGTTACCGCGCCGATCTGCAAATGGGGCTGATGTTCCTGCGCTACCATACCGTCTTCGGCGTCTTCATGGGGCGCAAGGAAGACCTGCGGCAGATTGTCGAATTCGCGGGCAGGGGGGTGATCCGCGGCATCATCCATGAGACTTTCCCGTTGGAAGACGCCGCAAAAGCGCACGAGGCAATGGAAGCGACCAACTTCTTCGGCAAGCTCGTGCTTACCGTCGATTAGCGCATAAGAAAAAGGACAGGATGAGCGCTTCATGATAGTCGCCCATCCTGTCCCTTAATATCTATGAATTATCCGGCTTTCTTCTTACTGTCCTATTAGCTAGCGACTCTCCCCCTCCGTTCCAGGGTCGTCTTTGTCGCGAGCCTCCAGCTCGCTCAACGCATCCAGCAGCAGCAGGTCGCCCGCCAGGGTGTCCGCACTTGTGTCATCCTGACGAGGTCGGCTCTTACCGCCTCCGGTCCGCAGATTAACGCAGGCGGCACAGGTGCAGTACGCAGGGTGATAGCCTCCGATGCGCTCCCAGTGCCAGTTGGGAGAGCCGGCTTTCGGCTGCCTCTTCCGGTTCTTGCGCTTTCCCGGCTGTGGCTTCTTCTTCTTGCGCTTCTTAGCCATTCATCCTACGCCTGTAACCGCCCAGACCTGCTGCGAACACTGTTAGTCATAGGTGTTATATCAGTCGACATTGACTGCCGGCTCTCGTATCGGCAGCTTCGAACGCACCTCAGGGTTGACGATGGACATCGGGAAACTGCCCTTCAGCACGCGCGCCGTCTCCTGCCCTACGCGAATCGGTGAAGTAACGCGTGAGTTGTTGGAACTGCCCGCGGAGTGCGGCGTAACGATCACGTTGTCCATCTTCAGCAGCGGGTTGTCGGCCGGAGTCGGCTCTTCCTCGAAAACGTCGAGGCCCGCGCCCATGATCTCTCCGCTTCGCAGAGCCTCTATCATCGCTGCCTCGTCCACGGTGGGACCCCGGCAGGTGTTGATGAAGTACGCGGTCGGCTTCATTGCCTTGAAGAAGTCCGCGCCGACCAGCTTGCGGGTCTCATCGTTGAGCGGCGTGTGCATTGAAACGAAGTCGGAGTCTGCGGCAAGCTCCTCAAGCGAGGAAACTGGCCTGACCCGGTACTCCTTGGTGATCCAGGGCGGGCAATACGGGTCATAGGTGATGACATCCATGCCCAGTGCCTGCGCCTTGCGCGCTACCGCCCGGGCGATGTTGCCGAACGCCACCAGGCCCAGCGTCTGCCCGTCGATGGGCGCCATCGGCATTATTGCATCTCGCGTCTCCGCGCCCCACTTGCCCTCGCGCACCAGGTTATGCAGGATAGTCAGCTTCTTCGCGCAAGCCATCAGCATCAGGATGGCATGGTTCGATACCTCTTCAGTGCAGAAGCCCGCACTGTTTATGACCATCACGCCCTGGTCGGTGGCGGCGTTGTGGTCGATATGGTTGAAGCCGTGGCTCCCGACGATGATCGCCTGCGCCGTGTCGATCTCCTCGATGACCTCGCGCGGCATCTCCACGCCGCCGTTCAGGATGACATCCGCCCCCTTGCATGCCTCGATGATCTCGCCCTGCGTCTCGACGACGCTGATCTCGATCTCGTAGTCCAACCCTTCAAGGCCGTTCTCAATGAGCGTGGTATCGGGCGCGGCCCTGCCCACGTATGCTACTTTGTGCTCTGCCAATTCAGTTCCTCCTCTGGAATATGCCGTCTGATTTCCGATTTCCTGTGTCGAATCCTATGCCGAATTGTCTTTGAAACGCTTCCTGATCTGCTCCGGGCTGCGGTTGCTGTATGCTGCCATCCTCGCGACAAGCTCTTCATTCTCCAGGTCGCGCGGCTGCACGCGCACCATATACTCGCGAGCCACCTTGTACCGCTCGGATTCGGTATCGACCATGCGCACCCGCGTCCTGCCGGTCTCCGGGTCGCGCAGCTCGTCAAATGTCAGCGTACTGAGATTATTGTCCTCCAGGTAGATCAGGCCGCCGTTGGCAAACCTCTTGTCAGCCGGCTCCGACAGCAGCAGGCGCGCCGCTCCGTAGCCGAGGCTGCGGGTGTAGTCGATATCGAAGGACAGTGGCGAGGCGCAGCGCAGTTCGTAGCCGATGGTCACATCTACCATGCCAAGATTCTTGCCCGCGTCCGCAAATCTCTGCTGCACTGCCCTCCGCAGCATAGCCGACAGCGGCAGTTCGCCCAGCCTGATGTGCCCGTGCGGGTCGCGGTTGATGTCAATTCCCGCCAGCGTCGCCAGTTCTTCAGGGTCGAACCGCTCGGCGACGCCCTCCGAGATCACGGCGATGCCGTCCTCGCGCCCGTCCACCGCCAGCCGCTTCAACATCGCACCTTCCATCATCCTTACCACATCGTCAACCTTGATGACCGGGTCCGGAAACTCCTCCGGGATGATGCTGAGCGCCGTGCCCGCAGAGCTGCCGATGCCCAGCGCGAGATGTCCCGCCTTCCGCCCCATGACGATGACCACATACCAGCGGTTCGTCGTGCGGCTGTCCCGCATCAGGTTCTGCACTAGCTGCGTGCCCAGGTGCCGCGCCGTCTCATATCCGAATGTCGGTATGTCTCCGGGCAGCGGCAGGTCGTTGTCGATGGTCTTGGGAATATGCGCCACGCGAACGGTGCCACCGGAGGCTTTCGCCACCTCTGCGGCTGAAAGGGCAGTGTCCTCTCCGCCAATGGACGCCAGCCTCGTGATGCCGAGCTTCTGCAGCGCGTCTACGCAGTTCCTCAGATGTTCGGGATTCCGCGTGGGGTTTGCCCTGGAGGTGCGCAGTATTGCGCCGCCCTCCGAGTTGATGAACGCCACGTCGGAAACCTTGAGCGGAACTACATGCCCGGCGTCGCCTGCCATCAGATGGCTGAACCCGTCCAGGATGCCGTACACCTCCGCGCCGCTGCTGATCGCTTCCTGCGTGCAGGCGCTGATCGCGCTGTTGATGCCGGGTGCCGGTCCTCCGCCGACGAGGATGCCAAGCCTCACATTCCCAGAGTTCATCTCCCCTCCTTACGCACCCGCGCTCTGGCACTGAATAGCAGGTTCCGAATGTCCTGTCTCTGGCGCAACTGCGATGGCGAAAGGTTATAATGAATGCCGTTCGTTTGCAACGATTCGCGCACGAATTTCGGCGGCGCCTGACGCGCATCTCAGGCAGGCGTCATGCCTTCCTTACACGAGGCACAATCACTGAAGCGCTGGAGAAATCCATGGACATCGTCAGTCACAACAGCACCGCGTGGGACAAGTATGTGGATGGCGGCATAGAGTGGAGCATCCCGGTCGATGAATCCGCGATCGCGGCGGCGCGCCAGGGTAACATCGGTGCCTGGTTGACCGACAAGACTCATGTGCCGTCCGAATGGTTCGAGGGCATACCCGGCAGGGACGCACTCTGCCTCGCTTCAGGTGGAGGCCAGCAGGCTCCGCTTCTCGCGGCAGCAGGTTACAACGTAACCTCATACGACAATTCACCACGTCAGCTCGCGCAGGACAGGCTCGTCGCCGAGCGCGAAGGGCTGTCGATCCGCACGATCCGGGGCGATATGGCAGACCTCTCTGCGTTCGATGACGCGAGCTTCGACCTCGTGTTCCATCCCATCTCAAACCTCTTCGCCCAGAGCGTCCTTCCCGTTTGGCGGGAGGCGTATCGCGTGCTGCGACCCGGCGGCGTGCTGATGGCAGGCTTCATAAACCCGGTCGAGTTCATATTCGACCGCGAACGAATAGAGAAGACAGGCGAGTTCGTGGTCAGGTACGAGCTGCCCTACTCCGACGCCGGCAGCCTGCCCGAGAAGGACCTGCAACGGCTGCTCGATAACGGGGACGCGCTCGAGTTCGGCCACACGCTGACCGATCAGATTGGCGGGCAGTTGGCAGCCGGATTCGTAATCACCGGCTTCTACGAGGACAAGCGCCTGCCGAAGGACGATCCAACAGATCATGAGCTTCTGCTGTCGAGCTACACGCCCGTCTATATCGCGACTCGGGCGCTCAAGCAGGCGTAGGTGACGCGCATGCAGAACTGGAATATGGCGGCTCGTGTAGCCGTGTTTGGTGCCAGCTTCATTCTGGCAGCCGCCATTTCGACCGGCGCGATTGAGCTGCCGGGCTTCTATGCGCTGTCCACTGCGATCGCATATGCGGCCTCGTTCGCACTGGGTATGCTGGGTGTGCCCCTGTCGCAGGACGGTGCCATAATTAACGCCGGTTCATTCGTGGCAGTCGTCGCGACCCAGTGCACCGCCATCGAGCTAATGCTCCTGGTCAGCGCGGCCACACTCGTCTGGCCTGCCTCGCCCAGGGCAAAGGCAGTCGCGTTGTTGTTGCTGCTTCCGGCAATAGTCACGCTGAACCTGGTGCGCGTGGTTACCCTGATGCTAACTGGAATCGGTTATCCGGAGCACTTCGACACACTTCATGTGAGGGTCTGGCAGCCTGCGATGGTCCTGGCGGCAGCCGCTATGTGGCTGCTGTGGGAGCGTTGGGCGTGGAAACATATGCATCCCGGAGAAGTGGCTGACCCACCGCAATAGCTCGCAGTTCATAAGGAGGAATGAATATGGACAAGGCATTGGAGGGCGTTAAGGTACTCGACCTGACGCATGTGCAGGCGGGCCCGTCCTGCACGCAGGTTCTCGGATTCCTGGGCGCCGATGTCATCAAGCTGGAAGACATCTGGGGCGGCGACTCCACCCGCAGGGATCTTCGTCACACCGACGACTCGGACAGCTTCTACTTCCTGATCTTCAACAACAACAAGCGCGCCGTCAGCATCAATCTCAAGACCGAGAAGGGCAAGGAGCTGTTCACGGGCTTGCTCAAGTGGGCCGACGTGCTTGTCGAAAACTTCTCGCTCGGAATGCTCGACCGGCTCGGATACGACTGGGACACGATGCACGAAATCAACCCCGGCCTCGTCTATGCCACGATCAAGGGCTTCGGCACTTACGGGCCCTATTCACAGTACAAGGGCTGGGAGATGGTCGCGCAGGCAGTCGGCGGCGCGATGGCGACGACCGGCTACCCGGATAGGCCGCCCGTCTATCTCTCGCCGGGCGTCGGCGACTCCGGCAGCGGCCTCCACGCCGCAATCGGCATCCTTGCCGCGCTCCGCAAGCGCGACATCACCGGGAAGGGCCAGCAAGTCGAAGTGGCAATGCAGGACGCCGTGGTGAACCTGATGCGCATGCAGATGACGCCCGTGCTTGGTCTGAATCTGCCCGAGGCGCGGCGCGGACACCGGGCGGGCAGGGGAATACCGCTCATTTACCCTTGCGCTCCCGGAGGCGCGGACGACTACATCATGGTCTTCCCGCGAGGCGAGATGTGGGAGTTGCTCTTCGTGGCAATCGGCAGGGAAGACCTGATAGGCGACGAGCGTTTCGCGGACTACGAATCGGTCGCGGAGCATGCCGACGAGATCGAGGAGATAATCTCGGACTGGACGCGCAAGCATACCAAGCACGAGGCGATGGAGATTCTGGCAGGCGCGGGCGTGCTTGCGGGCGCGACCATGAACTCAAACGACCTCCTGCAGGACGACCAGCTCATCGCCCGCAACATGGTAGTCAGCGTGGAGGACGAAGTCCGCGGCGACTACACGATGCTCGGTTGCCCCATCAAACTCTCAGACCAGGACGACACGGTCACGCGCGCGCCTCGCTACGGCGAGCATAACGAAGAGGTGCTTACGGAAATACTCGGCTGCACGCCCGAAGAGGTCGAGCAGATGCGCGAGAATGGCGTGATAGGCTGACTCAAAACCCCCTTCCCCCTCGATGGGGGAAGAGCCTACCCCCTAGCGAAGGCAGGGGTTGGGATGGGGGTGAAATTTAAGAGGAAGGCGCGATCGATTCGTCATAGTCCCCGCTTATCTCAGCCCCGTTGACGGGCATATCCAATTGCCTACACGCGCATCGTGGCTTTGCTCAGGAGTCGCCAGTAGATGCGCTCCGGCAATACCCTCGAAGCCAGCATGCCGGCGCGTGCGTCAAGGCCGACAGGGTAGCGGAAGTTGGGTGACGGCGAGGTGATTACCTTGTGAACCACCTTCGCCACACGCACCGGATTTCCGCCCATGAGCTTGAAAACGTCATGGCTTCCGGTGTAATTCCGAATATATGGTGCATATGCCGCATTCTCGTCGTCAGCCGCCTCTCCTCTGACCGCGTTGTCGGGAAAATCAGTGCGAAACAGCCCCGGCTCCACCATCGCTACGCGCACCCCGAAGGGCTGCACCTCCGTCTTCAGCGACTCGCTGATGCCCTCCAGCGCGAACTTGCTGGACACATACGCCCCGTTGAACGGCGTGCCCATGCGTCCCAGTGCCGAGCTGATGTTAACGATGGTGCCGCTGCGCTGCTCGATCATGGCGGGCAGGACCGCCTTCATCAGGCGCACCGCCGCAAAGAAGTTCGTCTCAAACTGGCTCTTGAGTTCGGCGTCGGACAGCTTCTCCACCGGTCCCCACATCCCGAAGCCCGCGTTATTCACCAGCACATCGATCGTGCCATGCTCCCCGATCAGCTCAGGTATCGCCCGCGAAACGGCGGCGTCCGAGTTGATATCTAGTTCCACGCAGGTCACCGACCGGCCGCGTCGCGTCGCCTCCGACTGCAGCCCTTCAAGCCGGGCTGCGCTGCGGCTCGTCGCGATTACCTTGTACCCTCGCACCGCAAGATAGAGCGCCGTCGCCCTCCCGATCCCCGTAGATGCCCCGGTGATGAGCACATTGCCTTTGCCCTGTGCGCTGCGGTCATTCTTGGTGCGTCTGCGAAATAAGATCAGCAAAAGGCTAGTTCCCCTTCGATTCATTCGCCTCGTTGATGGATCGTCGCCGCTGCACGACTTCCCTGAGCATGTCCCCGAACAGCGACGAGGACCCCGCCAGCGCAAGAAAGTCCTCGCCCGTCATTACGAGTATTTCTGCCTGCGTCTTCGCCCTTACCGACGAAGAGTGTGGCACGTTGCTCAGCAGGGAAATCTCACCGAAGTACTCCCCAACTCCCAGCGTCGCCACCTGTGACTCTTCTCTCTCATCGCCTCGCAGCACCTCCACCTCGCCCTCGACTACGACGTAGAACTCGGAAGATATGTCGCCCTTGCGGTAAATGTAGTCGCCCGCCTCGAAGTGCCGCCTCGAAGTGCCGCGAGGTCGGTCGATATCAACCTTCACGATATCCGGCGGGAATATCAGGTCCAGCGTCCAGTCGGTTACAACGCGCAACTTGCGCTCAAGACGCGGCAGCTGCATCAGGTAGAAAGTGCGATACAGCCACCATGCCAGGAACCCCGACAGTTCCAGCCCAAACGTCTCCGTCGCAGCCGCGAAACCGCCAAGCGGCACGAATACCCCACGGCTCTTGTACCTGAAAGGTCTAGTCGGCGTTCCCCGGATTCTTGCGAGCACATTCTGCGCCGCACTCTTCGCTTCGCGCAGCGCGAACTGCGCCGTCGGCGGGCAGTAGCCTCCCCGAAGCACATCCGGCACCAGAGCGCAGTCTCCGACCGCCCACAGATTCTCGCCTCCCTTTACCGCCATAGTCTCGTCCACCACAAGACGCCCACGCTCCATCTCACACGGCAGGTCGTTCAGCAGGGGATTGGGAGAAGCGCCGATCGTTGCCACCAGTGTCCTGGTAGGGATATACACATCATCGGCAAGCAGCGCGCTCCCGCCCGTTGCTCCCCGGAGCTCGGTGTGCAGGCGAATGTAAATGCCGCGCTTTTCCAGCAGCCTGTGGCTCAGGTTCGCCAGCCGTTCGCCCAGTTCCGGCAGGATTCGCCCCGAGCGGTGCAGCAGAATAACCCTGAAGTCCTCCGGGTCGATGTTGCGATAGCTCTTGCTTGCCACGCGAAGGAATTCGTTGATCTCGGAGGTAACCTCGACTCCGGTATAGCCCCCGCCCGCAATGACGAATGTGAGAGTCAGGTGCTTGTGGAAGGGGTCCTCCTCAACTTCCGCAGATTCGAGCATGCTGATGAGGTGGTTTCGCAGACGGAACGCGTCTCCAAGCGTCTTGAACGGAAGCGCATGTTCCTCCACGCCCGGGAAGTGCGACAGATCGGTAGCGCTGCCCACCGCGAAGATCAGGTGGTCGTAGTCGAGGTATGTGAGGCGCGCATGGCCCGGATAGCGTATTGCGACAGTGCGATTTTCGGTATCGACCGACTCTATATTCGCCTGGTGTATGTCTGCGTGCGGCACGATGCGGCGTATCGGACTCACCACATTCAACGGGCTGATGGAACCCGATATGACCTCCGCCAGCATGGGCTGGAACAGGAAGAAGTTCTCCCTGCTTATCAGTGTCAGCTCGATCTCGCCTCGCCTGGCGGCGGATTGCAACTCCAGGGCAGCGTAAACGCCGCCGTACCCGCCGCCGAGTATAACGACGGAAGGAACCGGTCCCTTGCGCTCAGCGCGCCGAAAGCGAGAAAACATAGCGCCTCATATTGAACGGTTACGCCTCCAAATGGCGATATCTCCCGGAAGACGGTCTCAAGGCATGCACCTCTCGTCCCGGCATGCCCCACCCGCACAGCCTGCAGATTCAGGCTTGCCTTCGCCGGACACGCCGGCATGCATCAGTTCCTTCAGCAGCCTGGATTGGATGGACTGCCGCAGCAAATACTGCCTGTTTTCAGCCGCAGCCATATTTTTTCCAGCAAGCTGGACATCGTGATATGCCATGGCAATCCGGAGTCGCGGGCGTTCTTGAACCACGGCACGATTCGCGTGATCCAGCTGCCATGTTCGCATGGATTCTGTGAGTCACACACCGCCGCGCTCCTTGTTCGTCCGCAGTCAGAAAACCCTTCACAAGAGTAACGCAAGGACACATTTTCGTCTATCGACAATGGGTCGATTGAACTTACCGCGGCTCCATACTCAACCGTCATCCTTCCGAGTGCAGGAAGTCCGTTGACAGCCACATCCGAACGCCGATTCAACACCGGTAGATCGGCATTACAATATCGAACACGCATCCCCTGCAACGCATGTAATATAATCCCCGTTGGATGCATGACTGCATCGCCACCTCGAACACAGGTAGACGAATGGAAAGACAACTGATCATCTCGGTGATAGGCGAGAGCAACGCGCGACCGCACATCGCCGATCTCGCGGAACAGGTCGGCAGGGAGCTGGCTACGCGTGGCGTCGCAATCGTATGCGGCGGACTCGGCGGCGTAATGGAAGCGGCCTGCAGGGGCGCAAAGTCCGCAGGCGGGACCACCATCGGCATCCTGCCCGGTGAGAATCCGCTGTCTGGCAACGACTATATCGACATCCCGATCATCACCGGCATGGGCTACGCGCGCAACTCCGTTGTCACCAAGACTGGAATCGCGGTCATAGCAGTCGGCGGCGCGTACGGCACCCTGTCCGAGATCGGGCATGCACTCGGGGACGGAGTTCCCGTGATCGGGCTGGAGACCTGGGAGATGACGCGCAGCCGTGAACCTGCCGACAGCGCCATAGAACGCGCAACGGACCCGGCCGATGCTGCCGAAAAGGCCATTGCCGCAGCCGAACAGCGGCTGGCCGACATCCGGGCCGGTATATCCCGAACCCCTGAAATCTATCTACGATAACGATAACGGTAACGAGGCTGACATGACGACAATTTCGGATGTGAAAGCACGGGAAGTCCTCGACTCGCGAGGCAACCCGACGGTCGAGGTGGATGTAGCGCTGTCTGACGGTACGGTCGGCAGCGCGCTGGTCCCCTCCGGCGCGAGTACCGGCGCGAACGAGGCCCATGAACTGCGCGACGCCGACGCCGGGCGGTACAGGGGACGCGGCGTACTTGCGCCAATCGCGAATATCGACAAGCACATCAAGCCCGCCGTGCTTGGAATGTCCGCAGACGATCAGCAAGCCCTCGATGGTCGGCTGATCGAGATTGACGGCACTCCGAACAAGGGCAGACTGGGCGCAAATGCTATCCTCGGCGTATCCATGGCGGCAGCGCGCGCTGCGGCACAGAGCGCAGGCAAGCCGCTTTACCGGCATCTTGGAGGCGACGGCGCGGTCACCCTGCCCGTGCCGATGCTCAACATCATCAACGGCGGCGCCCACGCGGCCGGTTCCACCGACTTCCAGGAGTTCATGGTCGTACCGGCCGGCTTCGACACATTCCGGGAATCGCTCAGGGCCGGTGTCGAGATCTACCACGCTCTGGCGGACATCCTGGGTGAGCGCGGCCTCAGCACCAGCGTCGGCGACGAGGGCGGCTTCGCCCCGCCGCTTCAGGGCAATGAAGACGCGGTCGCCCTTGTAATTGAGGCTATCGACCGTGCAGGATACCGCCCTGGCGAACAGTGCTTTATCGCACTGGATGTTGCCGCATCCGAACTGAACAAGGACGAGTACCCGGCAGAGAGCCTGATTGCCATCTACGAGGACTGGGTTGGCAGGTATCCAATCGTCAGCATCGAGGACGGCATCGGAGAAGACGACTGGAACGACTGGCAAGCACTTACGGGTGCAATAGGTGACAGCATTCAGCTCGTTGGAGACGACCTGTTCACGACGAATACCGAGCTGATCCGCAAGGGCATGGACATGAACGCCGGCAATGCCGTGCTGATCAAGCTGAACCAGATCGGCACGGTCACGGAGACCCTGAATGCCGTCAAGATGACGCAGGATGCCGGCTGGGGCGTCGTCATCAGCCACCGATCCGGCGAGACAGAGGACACAACCATCGCCGACCTCGCCGTCGGCACGAACGCCGGCCAGATAAAGTCCGGTGCGCCCGCACGCGGCGAGCGCACCGCCAAGTACAACCGCCTGCTCCGCATTGAAGAAGAGCTTGGCGATGACGCACACTTCGCCGGGCGGCAAGTGTACGGGCGCCTGCACGGATAGAATCAGCGTTTGAGGCTCTTGAGGGAACTAACTACGAAAATGGAGGCACAAAGTGGCGACATCCTACACTCATATAACCGACGAGCAGGCGGAGATGATTCGCAACGCACCTCTATTCTTTGTCGGCTCGGCTGACTTCAATGAAAGCGGAGGCGACGCAGTTGACTCAGTGAACGTGTCGCCAAAGGGCGGCGTGCCGCTCCACATAATCAGCCCCAACCGCGTCGCCTATCTCGACTATGTCGGCAGCGGCAACGAGACGGCGCGGCATTCCGAGGTGGGCAGTCCCGTTACGGTAATGGTCTGCGCCTTCGAGGAGGAGAACGCCGGCATAATCCGCCTCTACGGGCGCGCGCAAGCAATGCCAATCGAAGACTCCCCGCTCGCTGACCTCTTGCTGGGGCAGCAAGCCGATGACATCGCCCTCCCACTGCGCCAGGCAATTGACATCCAGATAGAGAAGACCAGCACGAGTTGCGGCTACGGCGTCCCGGTGATGTCCTTCGAGCGCGACCGAACCATCGGCGACAGGGGCCGACTCTACAAGGGCGACCCCGTGCCGCAGCGGGCGTGAGTGATTGCGTGTGAATAATGGATGCGCAATGCGACAACGATGATTTGCATTGTGAAGAGATCAAGGCAAAGGTGGAGTTGGGTATTCAACAGATAGCCGATGGGGAATACGTTGAATATACCAGTGAAACTCTTCATAAGCTCTTCGACGATATCGAGGAAAAAGGCATGAAAAGGGCAAAAGCAAGGCGTGAAATCGCCGGATGCTGATAAGCCAAAGTCTCGATGGAATGTTGATGGAGTGACTGAAAGGCTACATCGCAGAAATGTCCCAAATCTACGACATCGCCAACGACTACGTTGAGCAGTACGCCGCGTTCAACCCGCTGAGCGCCACATCGATCGGCGTACCCGGCTTCGACGACAGAATGTCAGACTTCTCGCCGGAGGGCGCTGACGCAAACGCCGACCTGAATCGCCGGACTATCGCCGCGCTTGACGACGCAGCCGTCGAGGGCGAGCGCGACCGCATTGCCCGTGACGCCATGCTCGACGACCTGCAGACTAGCCTCGACACCCACGACGCGGGCGAGCACCTTCGCAGCCTGCGCGTGCTGGGCAGCCCGTTCCAGGGCATCCGAATGACCTTCGACCTCATGCCCCGCGATACGGAAGAGGACTGGCGCAACATCGCTGCTCGCATGGCGCTCGTTCCACAGGGCCTGGAAAGCTACCGCCGGAGCCTCACCGAAGGCGCCCGCCAGTCCAGGACGAGCAGCCGTCGCCAGGCAGCCGGGTGCGCCGGCCAGGCGAAGGTCTGGTCCGGTGCAGAAGGCGCGGCTTCTTTCTTCCACGGCCTGCTCGACGCGTATGACGCATCCGGATTGAAGTCGGACGCTCTGCGCAGTGACATCGCCTCGGGCGCGGATGCCGCCGCGAGCGCATACGCCGAGATGGGACGGTTCCTGGCCGATGAATACATGAAAGACGCAGTCGAACAGGATGGAGTAGGCGCGGAACGCTACGCCCTCTCCTCCCGTGCGTTCAACGGCACGGATATGGACTTCATCGAGACCTACCACTGGGGCTGGGAGCAGCTGCGCTGGGTCGAAAGCGAGATGGCGAAGACCGCCGAGCGCATACTGCCCGGCGAGGGAGTCGAGGCGGCAAAGCAGTACCTTGAGACCGACCCGGACCGCGCCGTCGAGGGCGTGGACGCCTTCCGGGAGTGGATGCAGGATCTGCAGGACACGACCATTGCCGAGTTGAACGGCACCCACTTCGACATCCCCGATCCCGTCAAGACTATCGAGGCGATGATCGCGCCGCCCGGAGGCGCGCTCGCGATGTACTACACTGCGCCATCCGAGGACTTCAGCCGTCCCGGACGCACCTGGTATCCGACAGGCGGCAAGACGCGCTTCCCACTGTGGGGCGAGGTCTCCATCGCATACCACGAGGGCGTTCCGGGCCATCACTTCGAGCGCGGAATCGCAAGGTATCTCACCAGTGAACTGTCGCGCTTCCAGACGGCTATGGGCGGCACATCCGGCTACATCGAGGGATGGGCGCTCTACGCCGAGCGCCTGATGGCGGAGCTTGGCTACCTCGAAAACCCCGACTACTATCTCGGCATGCTGCGCGCGCAGGCACTCCGCAGCGTGCGCGTGATCATAGACATCGGAATGCACCTTGAACTGGCGATTCCCGGCGACTCCGACTTCCACCCGGGCGAAGTCTGGAACCCGGACATTGGCCTGGAGTTCATCAAGCAGCGCAGCCATTTCCCCGAGGACTTCGTGGCAAGCGAGGTTGACCGCTACCTGGGCATGCCCGCGCAGGCGATCTCGTACAAGGTCGGCGAGCGCGAGTGGCTGAACGCCCGCGAAGACGCAAGGCAGCGCAAGGGCGCCGACTTCGACCTAAAGGAATTCCACACCCGCGCGCTGAACATCGGTCCCATGGGGCTGGCGCAGATGCGCCGCGAAATGGCGCTGATCTAACCGGAGCGCATATGCGTCACATTTGATTGTGGTGCCCCGCCGCGATGGATATAATTCAGAGGTCAGGTCGTGAGCCGGTATTCAGTCACGAAAGGGGTGTCGCAGCGCTATGACCACTCGTGTAGGCATCAATGGGTTCGGACGTATCGGCAGGCAGGTCTATCGCGCCATCAGCGAGCGCCACTCGGACAAGCTGCAGGTCGTCGCCGTTAACGACCGCGCCGACGCGGAGACCAACGCGCACCTCTTCAAGTACGACTCCACCTATGGCATCTACCCCGGCGCCGTCGAAGTATCCGGCGAAACTATGGTTATCGACGGGCAGGAAATCAGCGCGCTTTCGATTCTCGATCCCTCCGACCTGCCCTGGGGCGATTACGGTGTGGATGTCGTAATCGAATGCACCGGTGCATTCACCAACGCCGGCCAGTCTGCCGACCATCTCGAGTCGGGCGCAAAGAAGGTGATAATCTCTGCCCCCGCCCGCAACGAGGACATCACCCTGGTGCTGGGCGTGAACGAGCGCGCATACGACCCAGACAGGCACAACATAGTCTCCAACGCCTCCTGCACCACCAACTGCATCGCGCCCATGGCTAAGGTCCTCAACGACAGCTTCGGTGTCGAGCAGGGACTGATGACCACCATTCACGCATACACAAACGACCAGAGGTTGCTGGACGGCGGGCATTCCGACCTGCGCCGCGCCCGCGCCGGTGCGGTGAACATCATTCCGACCACGACCGGCGCTGCCAGGGCGGTCGGCGTCGTGCTGCCGGAGTTGAACGGCAAGCTAAACGGAATGGCAATGCGCGTACCCACACCCACCGGCTCCGTTACCGACTTCGTCGCAACGCTGGCAAACCCCGCGGCAGCCGACGAGGTAAACGCCGCCTTCAGGGATGCAGCCGCCAATGGCATGTCCGGGGTGCTCGAATACAGCGAAGCGCCGCTCGTCAGCAGTGACATCGTGAAGAACCCGCACAGCTGCATCCTCGACGCCCTCTCCACGATGACCGTGGGCGAAAACATGGTCAAGGTCGTCGGCTGGTACGACAACGAGTGGGGATACAGCTGCCGCACCGCCGACCTCACCGCCTACATCGTCGACAAGGGCATTTAGCCGCTTCCTGCCCCTAGCGAAGGCAGGGGTTAGGTTGGGGGTGAAGCCCTCATGAACAGCAATCCTGGAGCCACCGCCAACTCCTCCTTGGCGATTCCGATTGAAGCATGAAATTCATGACGAATACACACTTTGAACTTCCTGCCATGACTCCCTGCGTATTCTGCGAGATGCTGGCAGGCAGGGTGGACAGGGGGCTGGTTGAAGAGACCGATCTTACCCTCACCATCGTCAACATACGCCAATTCGAGCTGGGACAAGTGCTTGTCATCCCGCGCCGGCACGCACCGACCGTTCTCGACCTCACGGACGATGAATCCGCCGCTATAATGGACGCCGTGCGCCGGGTATCCGCCGCATTGGTGACGGCCTACTCTCCCGACGGCATCACGCTGTACAATAACAACGGCGTCGCCAGCCTGCAGGAAGTCCCGCACTTCCACATGCATGTGGTGCCGCGCCGCAACGACAGCGAATGGGGCGCGGGACCGCCGCACATCGCGGCGCTGGAACGGCGGTCACAGGATATACTGGGCAAGGTTCAGATCGACATTGAACGCGAGCGCGAAATCGCTGAGGAGATCAGGGCGGCACTATGAGCGACGCACAGCAAGTTAGAGAGCGCATCCAGCTGGTGCGCGACCTGTCGAACGAGATGGCGGCATATCTGCACACCCTGCCGGACAACATCTGGCGTGACCCGGATGTGTACGCCAGTGCCTGCGAGGGCTGGAAGATCGCCGATGTCATCACGCACCTGATTCTCGGCGCGAACGTGTTCGGCATGAGCATCACGAACGCAGTCCGCGGCGTGGTGGACCCGCCCATGGGCTGGAGCCGGCCCGCATCGCCCCAGGAAGGCATGGCACGGCTGGTGGACACCCGCAACGCCATCCACGAGGACCTGTTCTACGACTTCAACGCGAGCTGCAAGCGATTCAACACGATCCTGCTGGACCTCGAAGAATCGTCGTATTCGCTCCCCACATGGCACCCGTACTTCGTCATCAGTGTTGACCGCCTCATCGACATTCGCGCCTCCGAGCTGGCAGTGCATTCCTGGGATGTCCGCTACCCCATCGATCGCACCGCCGGTCTCAGCGATCGCGCCCGGCCCTTCATGCTGGACTTCGTCTGGCGCTGGCTTCGCACCGGCTTCCAGAAGAGCGAGCCGCTGGACACACCCATCAGATATCGCTTCGACCTGACCGACGCGGACGGCGGCTACGATGTAACGGTCAACGGCGACAACTTCAGGCACGCGCCCTCGGACGACTCGCAGGCTGACGTCACCTTCGGCTGCGACACGGACACCTACATCCTTTACTGCTTCGGCAGGCTGCAGCTACGCCGCTCGGTCCGGCGAGGCCGCATCGCGCTCTCCGGCGACGAGACGCTGGCAGCGCAGTTCACCGACTGGTTCAAGGGCATCTAACCGGATACGCCTGCGCCTGGCCCGTAGGGCAGATGTCGCGCAGGCAGCATCCCTCGCATAAGAGCTTCGTGCGGCACGCCACCTTGCACTGCTCCACAATAAGCGCGTGATACTCGGCGAATAGCGCGGTGTCGTGGGGCAGGCCATCGCTGAACATACGCTGGTATGCGGAGTATCCTCTTGCCTCAGGCGTAATGCCCAGCCGGTCGAAGAGCCTGCGTGTGTACGCATCGATCACGAAGTAGGGCTTGCCCAGCGCGTACAGCAGGATTGCGTCCGCCGTCTCCTCGCCGATGCCCTTGACGCCGAGCAGCTCCCGGCGCAGCTGCGCCCCGTCCTCCCGCCGCATTGCCTCGATATCGTCCCCGTAGGCGTCGCCCATATACTGAGTCAGTGCCCGCAGCCTCTGCGCCTTCTCGTTGTAGAACCCGCTGGAGTAAATCAGTTCCGCGAGCGTGTCCGTCTCCATCTCTCGAATTGCCGCCGGCGATAATGCGCCCGCGTCCTTCAGCCTTCCAATCGCGCTCTCCACATTCGTCCACGCCGTCGCCTGCGTGAGTACCGCGCCCACCATCACCTCGAACGGCGAGTCCGCGGGCCACCAGTGCTGCTCACCGTAGCGTTCGAGCATGCGGTCGAATATGTGCTGCAATCTCCGGCTCAGGGACGAATCAGGCATGGGTAATTTGCATCCAATTGGACAGAGGATCACTTGTGAGGCTGCTGCGGCGATATTAAACTGGTTGAGTGGCGATATCAACGTAGCAACCAGGTCAAAGCGAGGAATACTTGAGCAAGTTCTTAGAGAGGCTGGACAACGCTTCAAGGGCAAACAGAAGCCTCGTTTGCGTGGGCCTGGACGTGGACCCCACGCTCATGCCAACTGCGGATATACGGGCATTCAACCGGGCAATCGTGGACGCCACCAGGGACCTCGTTTGCGCCTACAAGCCCAACATCGCCTTCTACGAGGCGCTCGGTCTGGAAGGACTTGAAGCGCTCAGAGATACCGTCGCACACATTCGCAAAGTCGCCCCCGATGTGGTCCTGCTCTGCGACGCCAAGCGCGGCGACATAGATTCTACCAGCATCAGGTACGCCCAGGCGATCTTCGACTACTGGGACTTCGATGCCGTAACCGTAAACGCCTACATGGGCGGCGAGTCGCTGTCCCCCTTCTTCGAATACGCGGACAGGGGCGTCTTCGTCGTCTGCCGCTCCTCGAATCCCGGCGCGCGTGAGTTCCAGGATACCCTGGTCCGCACCGACTCCGGCCAGATGCCCCTGTATGAATGGATGGCTGTGCGTTCATCCGACTGGAACGAGAATGGCAACCTCGGCCTCGTCGTGGGCGCGACCTCACCCGACCAGCTCCGCAACGTGAGGCAACGCTGCCCCGGCGTCCCGATTCTCATACCGGGAATCGGCGCGCAGGGCGGCGAACTCGAGGCATCCGTCAAGAACGGCATCGACCGAACTACCGGAAGGCGGACTGCTTCGCCGCGAGCCCTCATCAACTCGGCGCGCGGCATAATCTACGCCGACCGGAGTGAGAGCGGATTCGCGGACGGCGCACGCAAGGCTGCGGCGAAACTGCGCGACGACATCAACCGGGTGCTGGAGCAGGAAGGCTGCCCGTGGTAACCCGCTACGAAATCGGCGACTTCGTGCGTCTGAAGAAGCGCCATCCGTGTGGCGAGTTCAACTGGCGGATAGTGCGCGTGGGAGCGGACATCGGCATCACTTGCATCGGCTGCGCGCGCCGCGTTACCCTGCCTCGCTCCGCCCTCGACAAGCGCATGAAAGGCAAGCCATTCAGCGCCCTGCCGCAGGACTGAATTCGGCGTGCCGCGCGCTCTGCATGCGTTGACACCCTTATTCCTTGTGCATACAATATGCTCACATTCCGAGTGGAATTTTCGGAGGGGATGGTCTGATGCTGGAATTATCCATTGATGGCATTCGCGTTAGCCTTATGAACCAGCAGAGGGTGGTTATTCTTCGAGTGAAGGAAACCGACAAGTACCTGCCAATCTGGATCGGACCCAGTGAGGCGGACGCAATAGCGCTGAAGCTGCAGAATGTAACCGTGCCCAGGCCGCTCACCCACGACCTGCTGTCCGATGTCATCTCTTCGCTGGAAGCGCGGGTCGATAGAATAGTCGTCTCCGACCTCTCCGACGATACCTTCTTCGCCAAGATCGTTCTCCAGGTCAACGGCTCCACAATGGAAGTGGACTCGCGCCCAAGCGACGCGCTCGCGCTCGCCGTTCGCACCGAATCGCCGATCTACGCCGAGGACTCCGTCGTCGAGAAGGCGGCAATAATGCTGGACGCGGAAACCGGCAAGGCGGTCCGCGCCGATGAGGAAGACGGCCAGGAGATTGCACCTGTAACCGAGGAAGAGCGCGCCAAGCTCTCCGCATTCGAGGACTTCATTGGTTCGCTGGACCTGGACCTGGGACACGGCCATGAGCAGGGAGACGCACCCACGCAGAACCGCTAGCGTCACCGGCATCCCACGGATACTGTAAAGCAATGCGACTCCGCTGAAATCCGGCGGAGTCGTCTGTTTTCGTGACCTGGCTGAGGTGGGCATGTTTGCCATTCATCTTGTTGTCCCTTCTACCTTCGGGGGAAGGTTGCCACTCATTTGTCCCTTCCCCCTCTGGGGGAAGGTTAGGAAGGGGGATATGGCGAATTATGCCCAGCCCTTGTAAACTATAAATTTACATTGAGAAAATGATTGTGATATACTACACAAGCCCACGGAGGAGACGCGTTTGAACGCCGAAAGATTGGCGCTGGTGCTACGTCTTCTGGGCATCGGATGGTATGTGGCGGTCTGCATTGCAGGCGGAACCTACGGCGGCTTTCTGCTCGACCGAAGGTTCGATCTGAGTCCGCTGCTAACCCTGCTGGGACTGGGCTTAGGAATAGCGGTGGCGGTGGTCGGGATGATGCGCATGATCCTGGCTGTTTTTTCCGACAATTCAGACACCGGCTGACATTGGAAAACAGAGGGCAACACAGAGCGTGCTTAGCAATCCTAAGACACTGGCAATACTCATAATCGGGTTAATTGCATTCGTGGTCAGTCTGTTGGGCGGCGCTCTCGGCAATGCCTTCGGGTTCGGCTTCCTGGGCGCACCGCTGGCGCACATTCAGATCCCCGCCGAGCCTTTCATCCCCACCAAGATTCTTGGCTTCACGCTGAAAAACACGATGGTAACCGCATGGATTACCATCGTTGTCTTGTTGGTCATTTCCTTCTTCGCGACACGGCGCATGAAAGAGGTGCCCACCGGACTGCAGAATCTGGTCGAGGTCTTCCTAGAGTTCTTCCTCGACCTGTGCGAGCGAATCGCCGGCGCCGAGCGCGCGCGACGGTTCTTCCCCCTCGTCATGA
>CAZWDM010000005.1:0-45886 GCA_964632415.1 uncultured Dehalococcoidia bacterium
ACCTCTTTCACAACCTCCTTCGGGACCTCAACCTCCTTCACCACCTCTTCCGTCACCACAACTGTCTCGACGACGGTCACGACTTCAGGCTCGGCGGCGCCGCACGCTACCGATGCCAGCATAGCGGCCAAAGCGCATACTACGAGCCATAAGGCAGACTTCGGTGTCCGCAATCCTTGCATAATTCTCCCTCCAAATCGAGTTACTTGTCCGTGCTAACCGCGTTCGACAGCCATATCCGTCCGTACTATAACCGGAACTTTCAGTCCTTCCGAATGAGTGCCGCCATTTAACCATCACTTAGGTTGATAGTCAAGATTGCCTGGGGGAATGGAGTCACTTCTCCGCTTGCCAGCATCAGGGAGTCTTACGCAGGCAGGGTTGCACCCCAGACGCTTCCTTGACATTGCCCGGAATGTCCCACACGATTGCAGGGCGACCCCGGCGGTCACGCTAAGTCAGATCCCTGGCACAAACTGATATTGATGCAGCTTACGATGGCAGTGGAGATATGCCCAAAGCCACACTGAAGTCGCTCCTTTTTCTCCTGACGATCTGTGCTCTCCCGGCTGTTGCGGCAGGCTGTCAATTTGGCGGATTTCTGCAGGCGACGGAGGCGGAAGGCGTCGAAGAACTTCACGACCCTGAATCAATAGTGCCCTTCACCAACGTCGCGGGTGAATCCCTTCTGGACGGCTTTGGCATCTGGAACGACAGGCCGGGCGTTGTGATTTTCGACTACGACCGTGACGGGGATATGGACTTCTACGTTACGCAGATGGCGGGATACGGAAACAAGCTCTACCGGAACAATGCCGACGGCACATTCAGCGATGTCGCCGAAGAGTCCGGGGCGGCGCTGCTTGACTCTCACAGCACAGGAGCCGTGGCTTGCGACGTCAATAACGACGGCTTCCAGGACCTCTATGTAGGGGCTTGGGGCAATCCGGCCGACGGCCTTGGATTCAGATCACCACAGCAGGGTAACCTGGATTCACTCCTGCTAAATATGAACGACGGCACGTTTGCGAACATAACTGGGACGGCATTCGGAGACGCCGTCAACGACCGTTCCGCCACAAGTATCGCCTGCGCAGATGTCAACAACGACGGATGGCTCGACATCTTCGTGGGCAACCTGATGGACCAGGACTTCCGGCACTTTGAGGACCTAAACCATCCAGGACACTTCAACCGCTTGTTCGTCAATAACGGAGACATGACATTCGAGGACGTCACCGAAGCTGCCGGCGTGAAGGGGCCGCAGATACTGATGCAGCATCCCGACGGCAGTCCGGTTAGCTACATGTATGCAGATACCGGCGATGAATATATAGGGTACGATCCCGAGACCATTGATGCTCAGGGCAATCGCGTTGGCGAGCCGACAGGCCAAACTCACGCCGCACTGTTCTTTGACTACGACGATGACGGTGACCAGGACCTCTGGATCGCCAACGACGCAGACAGGCTTCACCTTTACCGCAATGAATCCGACAGGGACGATGTGAGATTCATCCCTGTTGCCCGTACGACTGGCATAGACAGAGTGGGCGCGTGGATGGGATTTGCAGTGGGTGACATCGATGGCGACGTTGATCTGGATGTGTTCGTCCCTAATGTCGGCTTCCATACACTGATACAGGCGCCGCGGCAAATACCGCGCGGCACCTGCGAATACTTCGGCAGATTCACCACCGGCACCTGCTCCCATTTCCTTCTGAATAACCGCGGCAATGGGATATTCTCCGACGTCGCCAACTCCACAATAGTGGAGCCCAGCCCGTGGTTTCCTCCCTTATCTCTTGATCCGTCCGCCATCCACCCGGGACACCAGATACCGACGGGGCTGGCAGCCTACGACTTCGGATTCGGCACTACCTTCTTCGACTACGAGAATGACGGCGACCAGGACCTGTACTGGTTCGGCTCGACCATGGGCAGAGGCGGTGGACCGGATGGGCACATATTTCCCGCTGCGGGCCGGATGCTGCGGGGCGACAACTCAGGAGCATTCGAGGACATAACAGTTCGGGCACGACTTCTGGACATCACGCATGTCAGCTACGATGGAATCGAAGAAGACCCGCTCGTTCGCGGCAACCCCGATGCGCTTAAGGCAAGGCGCATAGACCGCCAACTCCATGAGAATGGCAAAGGTCTGGCGCACGGCGACCTCAACGGCGATGGTTTCGTTGATCTGATAGCGACGAACAGCAGTGGTGACATCTACATTCCGGGGCTGCCCGGTGGCCCTGCGGCGACCGCCGCACGAACCGGACCGCTGTTCGTCTGGATTAACGGCCATAACGCAAACCACTGGATAACCCTCCGGCTCAAGGGCCGTATGGCCATCGACGGCACCGGCAGCAACGCCGACGGCATAGGCGCTCGCGTCTATCTGACTGCCGGCGGGCAGACGCAGGTGCAGGAAGTCAGGGCGGGTTCGAGCTACCTTTCTATGGACAGCATTGACCTCGAATTCGGGCTTGGTGACAGCGAGATAGTGAACGAGGTTGAGATCCTCTGGCCGAGCGGTATTACCCAAGTCATCGAAGATATCGCCGCCAATCAGGTCTTGGATGTAATCGAGCCGCAGTCCTAAGGTCAATCACGACAGTCCATATTGACTATTCCTAGACATAATGTTTTAATAGCGCCCATGCCAACAGGCAGGTAATAGAGGAGCACGGAGTAAGGCTGTCGGCTGTCCATCAAGGAGGGTTCAGAAATGAAACTCAGGCCTATTGTTCTTTTGAGCATCGTCGCATTGGCTGCGCTTTTCGCCGTGGCTTGTGGTTCGGCTCCTGAAGAGGCGGCTCCGGCAGCTCCGGCACCGGCTGCACCTGCAGCTGCGACGGCGGCTCCAGCAGCTCCGGCACCAGCGCCTACTAGCGCATCCGCTCCCACAACCGCTCCGGCTGCCGCGCCTGCGGATTCGGCCGGTGGCGGTCAGTTGAAGGTGGCCATGCGAACCCTTGGCAATGCCCAGGGTCTGCCCAGCCAGGCTTCCGGCGGCACGGGTGACACGATACCGGGGCTGATAGGCCTCATGGAAAACCTGACCGAGCGCAAGAAGGAAGACCTGCTCTTCTACCCTCACCTTGCCGAGTCCTACGACGTTGAACCGGATCTGTCAAAGATCACCGTCAATCTCCGGCAGGGCGTCCAGTTCCATCACGGTTGGGGCGAGATGGGCGCTGAGGATGTCAAGTGGAGCTTCGGCGATGCCGGTGTGGAGAATCAGGAGTCCGTCTTCGGAAACGTCGGCTACCTCCACGAATACCAGGAGCCGCATGTGGTGGTTGACCAGCACACGGTCGAGTTCCCACTGAAGAGCTTCACATCAGAATACGAGGGCGCGATCATCGGGCTTGTGTTCGTCTATAGCAGCAAATACATCAATGACGAAGGGCGCGACCATGCCTTCCAGAATCCGATAGGCACAGGGCCCTTCCAGATGGAAAGCTGGACTCCTAACGACGAGTTCATCGGCAGCACCTTTATGGACTACTGGGACACCCCGGCATCCTTCGGCGAGCTAAGCGTGAAGGAGATACCGGAAGACTCAACCCGTGTCGCACTCATCAAGACTGACGCCGTTCACATAATCGACCCCGTGCCGTTCAGCTTCCTCCCGGACCTTCTCGAAGCGGGTATGGAAGCCAACAGCGATAACCAGGGTGGCGCGACGCAGGCTATCACGTTCAGTGGCAACTTCTGGATGTTCGAATACCCGGAGAACGACAACAAGGGACGCGACGGACAGGCGGTAACACCGCGCCCGGGCTTTGAGCCGGACGACGAACATCCATGGATTGGCGATCCCAACGACCCCGCTCGCATGGAGTCCGCGAGGCTGGTGCGGCACGCCTTGTCACGTGCAATCGACCGCGACCTGATCGTGGACGAGGTCTTGCTGGGCAACGGCTTCCCCGAGTACATCAACTTCTACTCTAGTTCGCTTCCCGAGCACAAGGACGATTGGGTCATCCCATACGATCCGGACGGAGCTATCGCGATGCTGGAGGAGGCAGGAGTACCGGTAGAGGACTTTCCTGCATTCCAGGTCTACGTTCAGCAGCTTCCGAACGTGAACTTCGAGGTGTTCGACGCGGTCGCCACCATGTGGATCAACATCGGACTTGACGTCACGGTGGACAGCACGGCGTACCAGGCATTCAGGCCCCGACTCGTTGACCGCGAGTGGAACGGCTTGACCTCCTGCTGTGCCTGGCCCGGATGCGGCGGCCCACTGCTGCTGATGGACCAGCCCAGGCTAGCGGCCCGTGAAGGCTCCACGATCGGAGAAGGCGACTGGAACCCGGGCTTCGAGGTACTGGAAGTAATGACCTACGTGAACGAGGTCGAATCTAACCCGCTAGACAGAGAAGCGAGGGTGGCCGCCAACGTCAAAGAAGCTGAGTTCTTCTACCACTGGATGCTCTCCACCGGCGTAGTGCATGCCGATAACCCTGTCTGGGTGAACCCAAAGTTCGTTGAAGGCTGGGAGATGGA
Organism: uncultured Dehalococcoidia bacterium; assembly: GCA_964632415.1. Taxonomy (GTDB): domain Bacteria; phylum Chloroflexota; class Dehalococcoidia; order Lucifugimonadales; family JADFKI01; genus Bin90. The sequence continues at coordinate 4,519 of CAZWDM010000005.1, forward strand.
GATCACCGGACTTTTCAATAATCTGGAAACCATCACGCTGATTCAATAAACGCGGAAGTCATACGACCTATCCGGACAAATGAAAAGGTATCCCCTCCCGTTGTGTAGGGAGGGGATATTATTAGAACCGACAGTTTCTGAATTCATCCTGAAACACGAGAGACTATGGCGCGATTCTTACTGCGAAGGCTAGGCTATTCGCTCGTAACCATCATCCTCGCTACGGTTATTGTTTTCGCCCTGTCACGAATGTCGGGCGATCCGCGTCTCCTATACCTCAACGCATTCTCGCATGTTGGCCCGGAGGTGTGGGAAGCGTGGGGCAGGAAGCTGGGGCTCGACAAGCCGCTGCCGCTGCAATACCTCTACTGGCTGCGCGACATCCTGCTAGGCGACTGGGGCGAGTCGATCGACACCGGCATACCTGTCTGGACGGCGGTTACTGACCGGCTTCCACTTACTCTGAAGCTGACAGGTGGTGGCTTCGTGTTCGCCGTGGTCGTTGGCATCCCACTCGGCGTCTTGTCCGGAGTGTACAGAAGCTCCTTTTGGGACTACATGGGCAGGACGGTGGCCGTTCTGGGCCAGTCTGTACCCGCGTTCTGGCTGGCAATCGTGCTCATTTTGATCTTCTCCGTAAACTTGGGTTGGCTGCCAGCGGCGGGACAGGGAGGGATTTCTCACTGGATTATGCCCAGCGTCATCCTAGGCTGGTTCGGGTCGGCAGGGTTCCTGCGACTGACGCGCTCGGCGATGTTGGACGTAATGGATTCAGAGTTCGTCAAGCTGGCAAGGGCAAAGGGAGTAAACACAACAACGCTGGTCTGGAAACACGCCTTCAGAAATGCGCTCATAGCTCCGCTAACATACGGTGGCCTGCTGCTCGCCGGCTTCGCCACGGGAACGGTTCTGACGGAGACGATCTACGCGCTGCCAGGTTTGGGGAGGCTTGCACTTCAAGCGGTGCTTGCGAACGACTTCCCCATACTCCAGGGTTCGGCGCTGTTCTTCGCACTACTGTATGTCGTGTTCGCGTTTATTCTTGATATGATCTACGCTCTAATCGACCCGCGAATCAGGTACGAGTAATAGCTCAGATGCAACTACAACAGCAGGAAGAGTTACTGAAGATCAATGAGCCTTCTGCCATCACGAAGGCTTACATCAAGTTTCGCCAGTGGCCTTACATTCCGGCGACAATACTCGCCATTCTGATTTTCGCGGCATTGGCAGCTCCGGTAATTTCCCCCTACGATCCGGTCAAGGGCGACCTGAGAGCGCGTGAAAAGCCGCCCATCGGGTTTGGTGGAACGTCCGAGCACCTCTTCGGTACAGATAACCAGGGGCGTGACATCTTCAGCCGGATCATTCATGGCGCCCGAGTTTCCATGAGTTTCGCTGCGGTAACGATGATGCTCAGTGTGGCACTCGGTGCCGTCATAGGCGCGGTGTCAGGCTATTTCGGAGGTCATGTCGACGAGGCGCTTATGCGGCTTGTGGACCTGCAGAACGCGATTCCCTTCATTCTTGCCGCGCTGGTGGTCGTCAGTGTGTTCGGCGCTAGCTTCACCACCCTGCTTATCATCATTGCGATTTTCTCCTGGGGTCCCACTGCGCGACAAATCAGGGGGGAGATTCTGCAGCTAAAGCAGATGGACTATGTCGCCCTCGCCAGGATCGCAGGCGCCTCATCGCCGCGCATCATCTTCAAGCACCTGCTACCCGGCGTAACCAATACTCTGATTGTCGTCGCAACACTCGGCACCGGGCAGATTATCCTCACTGAAGCCACTCTCAGCTTCCTCGGCGTCGGTATTCCCCCGCCCAAGCCGGCTTGGGGCAGCATGGTCTCCTTCGGCAGAAACTACATCGACTCGGCGTGGTGGATCGCGGTCATCCCCGGGCTTGCCATCGCTCTGGTCGTAGTTTCGTTGAATTTCCTCGGCGACTGGCTTCGCGACTACTTCGACCCGCGCCTTCGCCAGATATAGGGTGCTGAACCTTGCCTTCCGATAGAGCTGTCGTCGGAATCGATGTCGGCACGACGGCCGTAAAGGCAATGCTCGTCGGCAGTGACGGGACTGTCCTCGCAGAGTCGGAGGTTGAACACCCCGTCAGCATCCCGCGCCCCGGCTGGGCAGAGCAGCATCCCCAGGACTGGTGGCACAGCACTTGCCTCGCAGTTCGGAAGCTATTGCAGCCGGCAGACCTGCAAAAATCCAGGTACGAGATCGCGGCAATTGGCCTGGGTGGGCAGATGCACTCTTCCGTATTTCTCGATGCTGATGGCGAAGTTATCAGGCCCTCAATCCTGTGGAACGACGCGCGCACTACCGCCCAATGCCAGGAAATCCTGGACAGTGTCGGCATGGAGGGCCTGCGCTCCACAGTGGGCAATGTTCCCCTTGAAGGCTTCACCGCCCCCAAGCTTCTATGGCTGAGGGCGAATGAACCTGATAACTACGCCCGCCTAAAGACGCTTCTGCTTCCCAAGGACTACGTTCGCTACCGCATGAGCGGTGAGCTCGCCACAGAGCCATCTGATGCGTCAGGGACGCTGTTGTTCGATGTTCGGAGACGCACCTGGTCCGAGCCGGTCCTGGAATCGCTGGAGGTGGATTCGAGAATTCTGCCAGCTGTCGTTGAGTCAGCGGAAATCTCCGGCAGGTTGAGTGCCGGCGCGGCTGCGGAGCTAGGAATAACGGAAGGGACGCCAGTAATTGGCGGCGGCGCGGATAATCCGGCGGGCGCGATCGGTTCAGGTACGATAGACCCCAGCATAATGCAGGTCAGCATAGGCACCTCCGGCGCAATCGTCCTTCCCGCCCGGGAGGTCCGCATTCCTGACGAGATGAATCTCCATGCCTTCTGCCACTGCGCGCCGAATCTATGGTACCTGATGGGAGTCGTGCTATCCGCAGGAAGCTCTCTCCGATGGCTACGAGATACAGTCGCTCCGGGACAGTCCTATGAATCGCTTACGGCGGAAGCGCAACAGGCTCCGCTGGGCAGCGAAGGCTTGCTGTTCCTGCCGTACCTGACGGGTGAACGAACTCCGCACAGTGACTCGAACGCGCGGGGAGTGTTCTTCGGACTTAGCTTCGCACACAACAGGGCGCACCTGATTCGAGCCGTCATCGAAGGCGTCAGCTTTGCGCTGCGGGATTCGCTGGAGTTGATGCGAGAACAGGGTGCTTCACCGCATGAAGTGCGAGCAATAGGCGGCGGCGCACGAAGTCGGATGTGGCTGCAGACCTTAGCCGATGCTTTTGGCCTGCCGATAAGTACAGTACGGCCTGCGGGCGGTGCTGCATACGGAGCAGCACTTCTGGCGGCGGTGGGCTGTGGAATGTTCGCGGGCATTAGCGAAGCCGTACACGCTCACATCAGCACGGAGATCGCGGCTGAGCCGAATGCGGATCGCAGCGAGGCTTACGACGAATTATACGAGGCCTATCGAAGACTCTATCCCGCGTTGAAGGGAGAATTCGCGGCTCTCTCAAAACTTGCTGAAGTGCCAAAGTGATTGGCGTAGGCGGCGAGGCGCTCATTGACTTCGTTCCTGCTGAAGTGGACGGCAGGCTCGCGTACCTGCCGCGTCCGGGCGGCTCTCCCTGCAATGTCGCAATCGGCCTCGCACGGATGGGCATTGCGACGGCATTCATAGGCAAGCTGTCACAAGATAGATTTGGCGACGACCTGCACGCCTATTTGAGAAGTAATAGAGTTGACCTGCAATGGCTAGTACGCGGCAGCGAGCCGACGGCACTGGCATTCGTCATCCCAGACGATGATGGCGGGCACGACTTCGCATTCTACGGCAATGGCACCGCGGAGCAGAGCCTGACCGTCGGCGAACTACCTGACGACTTCCCGGACGACCTGACAGCTCTTCACTTTGGGTCGTACTCGCTCATGCTCGGCAGCAGCGCAGACGCATACAGGCAGCTGATTGTCAGAGAGTCCGGCTCGCGAGTAATATCACTCGACCCGAATGTTCGTCCCGCGCTGGTCCCGGACCTCATACTGCATCGCCAGCGCCTCGAAAGTTTGCTACCGCTCACGACTCTGGTCAAGGCGAGCGTGGAAGACCTGGACTGGCTCTACCCTGACGAAGACTACCTGGACGTCGCTGGACGGTGGCTCGAAATGGGACCGCTGCTGGTCGTAGTTACCCGCGGCGCGGAGGGCGCAGCCGGTTTGACTGCCAACTCGACAGTGAACGTGCCTGGATTGACGGTTGATATCGTGGATTCGGTCGGTGCAGGCGATGCCTTCATGTCGGCGCTACTCGCCCGGCTGGACGACCTGGGCCTCCTACATCGGAATGCGCTCTCACGCCTGAAGGAAGACGCGATCCGTTGTGCCCTTTCATACGCCAACACTGCGGCTGCAATCACATGCACTCGGCAGGGAGCGGACCCACCGACAAGATGCGAGATCGAGGACTTCAGCGCGACTTGCTGAAGAAATCAATACGGATCAACACGGACCAGCTTCCACCCCCTTCTTGACACTGAGACTGCGACTGCCATATTCTCGCTGGAGCAGTAAATGGACGGCGGCAACCACCTTGCCGTAGCATCTGCCGCTCTCAAGTATCAATTATCTGTGGCCGCGCTCGGCGGTCGAAAGTTGGAGGTTTGAGCTAATGGCGCATCATGTTAAGGGAGTCATCTCGGGCGCAAAGGGCGAGCCGGTTTCGGTGACAACCGTCGTCGTACCGGACCCGGGGCCCGGCGAGGCGTTGGTCAGGGTGCAGGCGTGCGGTGTTTGCCATACTGACCTGCACTACCGCGAGGGGGCGATCACCGATGAGTTTCCCTTCCTTCTGGGTCACGAGGCAGCAGGCACAGTCGAGAGCGTCGGAGAGGGCGTTACAAACATTGAGGCCGGCGACTTCGTGATAATCGCGTGGCGCGCGCCCTGCGGCAACTGCCGCTCCTGCCTGCGCGGGCGACCGTGGTACTGCTTCGACAGCCGCAATGCCCTGCAGCCAATGACCCTGGAAGATGGCAGTCCACTCTCGCCCGCTCTCGGCATTGGCGCTTTTGCCGAGCTTACCCTTGTTGCGGCGGGTCAGGCCGTCAAGGTCAATCCCGAAGCATCGGCTGCGGCGGCAGGACTCGTCGGCTGCGGGATCATGGCAGGTCTGGGCGCAGCGGTGAACACCGGCAATGTCTCTCGGGGCAATTCCGTCGCTGTCTTCGGCTGTGGCGGCGTAGGCGACGCGGCAATCGCCGGTTCAAGGCTCGCAGGGGCACACACGATAATCGGCGTGGACATCGACGACCGCAAGCTGGAATGGGCGAGGGACTTCGGCGCGACTCACACCGTAAACGCCTCGCAGACGGACGCAGTCGAGGCGATACGCGAATTGACTGGAGGCAACGGTGTGGATGTTGCCATCGAAGCGGTTGGCAATCCGATCACCTACGAGCAGGCATTCTACGCACGCGACCTCGCCGGCACGGTTGTGATGGTAGGAGTACCCGACCCGCAGATGAAGATTGAACTGCCTATGATCGAGATATTCGGCAGGGGCGGCTCCCTCAAGTCATCATGGTACGGGGACTGCCTGCCCACGCGCGACTTCCCAATGTTCATCGACCTATATCTTCAGGGCAGACTCGATCTGGACAGGTTTGTCTCGGAGACCATCGGGCTGGACGATGTGGAAGACGCATTCCACAAGATGGAACAAGGCGAGGTGCTCCGCTCCGTCGTCGTAATCTAGGTCAGGCATACTCGGCGATATCACCAAAGAGGCATTTGAGCCGCGCACTGTCCGCCTCGGGCAGGCGCGGCTTTTCCAGTGCCGCGATATTGGCTTCAAGATGTTCCATACTCGACGTTCCGGTGATAACGCTCGCTATCGCAGGATGATCGGCTGCGAACTTATACGCGGCGCTAACCACGGATTCAACATCGCCGTGGACCAGCCACCCTAGCGGGTCCTCAGATGGCAGACTATCTTGTGAGATATATCCCTTGTCCTTCCATTCGGCGATGAGTTCTTCCAGCAACGCGGGCACCGGCAGCTTGATGCGCACAGACGCCATATTCAGCACGCCGACGTCGTTATCGGCCGCAAGAGGCAATGACTCCTTCGCCATAATCTGATTCAGGACTCCGTACTTCAGCATCACAACATCCCAGAGACCCGGATCAGAGCGGAGCGCAACAGGCACGATCTCCTGCGCGGGATCCGCAATGTAACGGGTGCTGAAGCCCTTGAACCGAACCTTGCCCTGCTCGCATAGGCTTACCAACGTAGGCACAAAGCGATCCACAACTTCGTCGTACTCGCTTGCCAGGATTCCGTGGATCATCATCACATCAACATAGTCGGTGCGCAGACGACGGAGACTACGCTCGACCGAATTTGCGAACGCCGAGGCATCGCGGCCGGCGCCACCATTGCTGTGATAAGACCACTTGGTCACGAGGTGATAGGAATCCCTTGGCACGCCGCGCAAAGCTTCACCGAGGATCGTCTCGCTTTCTCCATAGCCCTCGTGCGTGTCGAAGAGGTTAACGCCCAGTTCGAGGCAGCGCCGCACGAGCGAATTCTGCTGCTTCTGCTCGAGGCCCCTGTTTTGCCCAAACTGGCTGGGACCGCCGGTTCCAAAGCTGGCCAGCGAGACATTCAGCCCGGTCTTGCCCAATGTGCGATATTCCAATCGTCAACTCCTCTTTCTTTCCGGGTCAGGCATCTAATTCGCGGATCTGTCTCGAAAACACATAGAAAACAAGCGCAAGTAATGTCGCTACGATTCCCATCGCCGCCAGCGCGATTGAGACAGACGTAAGCCTGGCGAACCAACCTATCGCGAAGCTCGAAACTATCACGCCACCCATGCTGTAGCGCTGCAGGCTGGTAACACGGCTCCTCATTTCGTCTGAGACCAGAAGCTGCATCAGTGTTCCGTTAGTCGTCCTGAATGAAGTCTGCGTTGTGGCAAAGAGCATTATGAGAAGGAATGCCAGAGGCAGAATCAATGCATGAGAAAACAGGAGCACGAATATCGAACTTGCTAGGGCGGATACCAGAACAATCATCCCCTTCTTGAAAATGAAGCCGAACGAGGCGATGAACAGCGCCATCAGGAGGCCGCCAAGGCCATTAATCGCCAGGAAGTAGCCGCCGACATCCGCTCCACGCCTCAAGATCTCATCGGTGAACACCGGGAGCAGAAACATCGTGGGTTGGAGAATCGTGTTGGGAATGAACCCCAGCAATGTGAGGTATAAGAGGACGCGCTTGTCCTTCCACACGTATGTGAAGCCACCAAGCAGGTCGGACAGGAATGACGACTGCCCTCTCGCCCTGTTGCCGCGCGCGTAAGGAGTCTTGATCGGCAGGAAGACCACCACGGTCCCGAGGTAGAGCAGAGCCTCCAGTGTAAAGTTCCAGAAGAATCCGAGGGTGGTTATAAGGATTCCACCTATGAAGGGCCCGATCATACGCGTGCCGGGTATGGTCAGCACATTCGTGGCGAAGGCGTGCGCCATTGCGTGGCGTGGCACCGTGTTGGCGACCAGCGCCATGCGGCTGTTCTGGCTGATGGATACGCAGATTCCGCTGACGAACACATAGATATATGCATGCCAGACCGTTACGAGCTGCTGGCCAACCAGCACTGCAAACAGGAACGAGAAAACCGCCATGAACAGCTGGATGCCAATGACCAGCTTTCGCCTGTCCATTCGGTCGCCGAGTGTTCCGGCAATAGGCGCCATTATCAGCCCGGGCAGCAGACTCATTCCCCCGACAGTGACCACGAACAGCGTGGAAGTCGACGAGCCAGAAGTGAGTCCGCGTACCAGCCAGCCTACGGTCAGCAGCTGAAGCCACTGGGCATTATTGGAAAAGAAGTTGCCTATCCAGAGGTAGCGGTAATTCGAGTAGGCAAAGGAGTCGAATGTGCGAACCCGAGGTATCCGCACGGAAAATCGTGGACGAGGGCGTGATCCCAGTGGGGTCGGTTGGTCACCTGCGGAGTTCTGAGTGGTCATTCTGCTAAGCGTCCAGCTCCCTTATCTGCTGTGCGGAAAACCAGAACGCGAGCCCGAGTCCAAGGCCCAGCAGTCCCATCACGGTCAAGGCGATTGACACGGACGTTATGCCGGCGAACCACCCCACGACCAGGCTGAACAGGACGACTCCTCCCATGCTGTAACGCATCAGGCTCATTACTCGACTGCGCATTTCATCAGGGGCTATCAGCGTCATAAGCGTCACCGTCGCGGTCCTGAACGCCGTCTGGCTTGGAGCAAAGACCATTATAAGCAGGAATGCAAGTGGGAGAAGAATCGCGTTGGCGAACATCAGGATAACTATCGAGCTTATTATGGCGGAAATAAGAATGATTTTCCCTTTGGGAAAGATGAATCCGAAGGACGCTATAAAGAATGCCATCAACAGTCCACCCAGGCCGTTAATTGCAACCAGATAACCCCCGACGTCCGCGCCGCGCCTGAGCACTTCATCAGTGAACACGGGCAGGAGAAACATCACGGGTTCCAGGATGGTATTGGGAATGAACCCGAGCAGAGTGATGTAAAGCAGCACTCGCTTCTCACGCCAGACATAGGTGAAACTCATCAACAGGTCGTCGATGAATCGCGGGCTCTCCTGCGCGGACCTGCGCTGAGTATACGGAGTTTTCATCGGCAGGTAGGCTATTACCGTTCCCAGGTAAAGCACAGACTCCAGCGTGAAGTTCCAGAAGAAGCCGAGCGTAGTTATCAGGATGCCGCCAACGAACGGACCTATCATTCGTGTGCCGGGAATAGTGAGAACATTCGTCGCGAATGCATTCGCCATCGCCTCGCGCGGCACGGTGTTTGCTATCAGTGCCATCCGGTTGGTCTGCGTGATCGACAGGCAGACGCCCCCAATGAAGACGTAAAGGTAAACATGGAACACGGATACCAACTGCTGCCCCACGAGGATAGCAAAGAGGAACGAGAATACAGCCATGAAGCTCTGTATCCCGATTACAAGCTTCCGCCGGTCAAGACGATCACCAAGCGTGCCCGCAAGGGGCGCCATAACTAGTCCGGGCAGCATCGCCATCCCGCCTACGGTAACCACGAAGAATGTGGAATACGGCGAATTCTCCGTAAGGCTGCGAACAAGCCATCCGGCGGTCAGCATCTGCAGCCACAGTGCATTGTTGGAAAAGAAGTCCCCTATCCACAGCAGGCGGAAATTAGGATATCCCCTCAGCGAATCCAGGGTCTGCATGCGCGGTATGCGAATTCGTCTCGCACCCGCTTGCCGTCCCGCACTCTGAGCGCCGGATGTGCTCATACCGCCCACTGCTCGACGGCGGCAGGGTCGAGCTCAAGCCCCAGTCCAGGCTTGTCCGGATAGGGCGCCCACATTCCGTTGTCTTGCTGTGGGAACTCCGTGTACCAGACGCGGTCGCCTTCTAGGCCCGTGTTCATGTACTCCACTACTTTCAGGTTCGGCGTCGCACAAGCGAGATGAAGATGTACCAGTTGCACAGCGTGTGGTGCCACCGGCAAATTGAAGGCGTGCGCGATATGAGCCACCTTCATCCACTCCGTAACGCCCCCTACCCTGCCCACATCCGGCTGAACGATGTCCGCACCACCTGCTGCGATAAGCTCCCTGAAGCCGTGCTTGGTGTATTCATGCTCCCCGGTCGCCACCGGTATGTTGATCGCACGGCTCACCTCTGCCAGTCCCTGTATATCATCAGCGATCAGAGGCTCCTCGAACCAGCCCACCTGGTACTGCTCGAATTCGCGCGCCATGTAGATTGCCTGCTTGGGGTAATAGCCGTTGTTCGCATCGATGTAAATGGCGACATCGTCGCCAAGGGCCTTGCGGACGGCGGCAAGACGCTGAATGTCCTCGCGTTCAGATTGTCCGAAGTCCTTCCCGACCTTCATTTTCACGCGAGGAATGCCCTGCTCGGCATATCCCACCATTTCCCCAACCAGTTCTTCCTCAGTGAAGTTTGTCCAGCCACCGCTGCCGTAAATCGGCACGGACTCGCGATATGGCCCCAGCAGCTTGAACAGCGGAAGTCCCAGCGCCTTCGCTTTCAGATCCCACAAGCCGATATCGACTGCTGAAAGCGCGCAAAATGCAACCCCCTTGCGGCCGTATCCGCGCACATGCCAGAACATGTCATTCCACAGCTGCTCTATGTTAAACGGGTCTTTGCCGATCAGCAGATTTCGGAAGCCGTCCTCAACCACCTGCCTCACGCCCGGGGAGGATTGTCCTACACCCAAACCTTCGACACCTTCATCGGTGTGGATGTGAATGAATAGCTGTCCCCTACCGCCGGCACCCGAAGGAGGTGTCGGAATCGTAGCATCCTGGATTGGCTTAGTATGCGGAAAGAAAAGCTGTGTGGTCGTAATGTCGACGATCTTCATCTGCGGCATATCTCCGGTGCGCTCTTTGCAGTCTCTGGACAGTTCGAAGTATATCACCACATAAGGAGCGCTATCAGACGAAGTTCCCGGCAGTAACAGACATGGTTAGGACAGCCACACTTGACCGCGCCCGCACCATAGTCTGATAATGACTAGAACATTTCGAACACTAAATGGGCGCCCACGCAACGGCGTACTGGCGTCACTCGAAAGGAGCGAATAATGGCAGATATCGGATTCATCGGCTTGGGCATCATGGGCAGACCAATGGTGCGAAACCTGATGAACGCTGGCAATAATGTCACCGTGTACGACATTGTCGGAACAGCCGTCGAAGAGATGGTGACGGAGGGAGCTACACCCGCATCGTCCTCAAGCGAAGTGGCCGCCGGCAACCCCCTGATTATCACAATGGTCCCCGACTCCGCGGACTCGGAGGCAGCGATTCTCGGCCCCAACGGCGTTCTGGAGGGCGCAGCATCAGGCTCCGTCGTCATCGACATGAGCTCCATAGCGCCCGCATCCTCTCAGAAGATCGCCGCGGGTTGCGAGGCACAGGGAGTGGACTTCCTCGACGCGCCAGTGAGCGGCGGCGAGCCCGGCGCAATTTCGGGCACGCTCGCCATAATGGTAGGCGGCAAGAAGGACGTCTATGACAGGTTCGTGGATGTGTTCGCACCCATGGGCAATGCCACATTCTGCGGCGACTACGGTGCGGGCAACACGACGAAGCTTGCCAACCAGATCATGGTTGCCATAAACATCGCCGCCGTGAGTGAGGCGCTTGTGCTTGCCAAGAAGGCGGGCCTCGATCCCAATGTGGTTTTCGAAGCGGTAAAGGGCGGCCTCGCCGGCAGCAACGTGCTGAACGCCAAGGGCCCGATGATGATCGAGGGCAACTTCGAGCCAGGATTCCGCATCAGCCTTCACCAGAAAGACCTGAACAACGCCCTGCAGACCGCCCGTGAACTCAGCGTTCCACTGCCATTCACGGCGCTGGCTCAGCAGGTTATCGGCTCACTGATGAATGAGGGCAAGGGCAACGCCGACCACTCCGCTATCGCAAACTTCATTGAAGACATGGCGGCCACGAAGATCAGCGGCTGATCCGTGATGATATGAAGATTGTCGTCCTGAACGGCCCAAACCTGAACATGCTCGGCAAGCGCGAGCAGTCGTACTACGGCGTCAAAACGCTTGCCGACATCGAAGAGCTGGTAGCCGAGAAGGGTCGGGAGCTCGAAGTAGATACGGAGTTCTACCAGTCCAACCACGAGGGAGCGCTTGTGGATTATCTCCAGGCGCTCACCCCCGATGTGGAGGGGATCGTCGTGAATGCGGGGGCTGTCACACATTACGGCCTTTCGCTACGGGACGCGCTCATCGACTCGCGCCTGCCGATCGTCGAAGTCCACCTATCCAACATCCACGCCCGCGAGGAGTTCCGCCGGAACTCTGTGATAGCCGATATCGCTGAGGGACAGATTGCCGGCCTCGGCTGGCAGGGCTATCTCTTCGCCGTGGAGTACCTGGCAACACACCTGAAACAGAACTGATCGGAGAACGACTCAAATGAGCCTGAAACTACAGAACTTGCGGCAACGAATTGAAGAAGAAGAGCTTGACGCAATTCTCATTTCTTCTCCTGAGAACCGTCGCTACATGTCAGGCTTTGCCGGCTCTGCCGGCTGGCTGCTCATATCTGCCGACGACGCCACACTCGCCACCGACTTCCGTTATGTGGAGCAGGCGGGTAATCAGGCGCCTGACTTCCATATACTGCGCATCATGCGGGGTCTTGGCTGGTTCCCGGAGTGGACTGCGGAACACGGCATCAAGCGCGTTGGCTTCGAGAGCCAAGATGTAACCGTCTCCCTGCATTCAGCCCTCATGAAGGCAATCGAAGAGACCGAAGGCTCCAACCATCCTGAACTTGTGCCGACTACAGGCATAGTGGAGAAGTTGCGCGTTTACAAGGATGACGACGAACTCGCCCTGCTTTCCGAGGCGATACGTATAGCGGATGAGGCAATCGACGCTGTCTCCCCGGGCATAGAGCCGGGTGTTACCGAAGAATCGATCGCGTGGGAGCTGGAAAAGGCTATGCGCGAGCGCGGTGCGGAGATGATCTCCTTCGATACAATCGTCGGTGCAGGGCCAAACGGCGCACTGCCGCACCACCGGGCTGACGCGACCATCGTTAATCCGAACGACGCCATCGTCATAGATATGGGCGCGAAGTACCAGGGCTATTGCAGCGACCTCACGCGAACCGTCTTTGTCGGAGAACCCGACGACAAGTTCCGGGAGATATACGGCATCGTGCTAGAAGCCCAGCTTACCGCTGAAGAACGGGTCAGAGCAGGGATGACCGGTAAGGAGGCTGATGCCATAGCGCGTGACATAATCGCCGACGCTGGTTACGGCGACGATTTCGGGCATAGCCTCGGACACGGGGTCGGACTTGAGGTCCATGAATTTCCACACGTCGGGCCCACCGCCGAGGAAGACGTGCTTGAAGACGGTATGGTCTTCACGATCGAGCCCGGGATCTACCTTCCCGGATGGGGCGGCGTCCGGATCGAGGACATGGTCGTTCTTGAGGACGGCAAGGCCCGCGTCATCAGCAAAGCCCAGAAACTCTTCACCTAGCAAGTACGCTGCGCCTCGGACTTGGGGAATCTCCCGTCAATGCAGGCATTCACCTTATTGGGCGCGGCGCACAACCGGCACATCAACGGACGGAGGCAACTTCAATGACGGTCAACTACGGAGAACTGAGAAAGGGCATGGCAATCGAAATGGACGATGCCCCTTACATCGTCCTCGAATACGAGCAGCGCAAGATGCAGCAGCGCGCTCCGACCATGCGAATAAAGTTCCGGGAACTTACCACAGGGAGGCAGATCGAGCGCTCGTTCTCCGGGTACGATGTTGACTTCAAACTCGCGGATGTCGAGAGGCGGTCGGCCCAGTACATATACGAAGATGACAGCCTGTATTACTTCATGGACACCGATACATACGATCAGTTCCCCCTGTCCGGGGACCAGATAGCTGACGGGTTGCAATTTCTGGTGGAACAGATAGAGGTTGACCTTGTCCTGTACCGGGAAAACCCTGTCGCTATCGAACTGCCCATCACCGTCAACCTCGAGGTAACCGAAACTGTTCCGGGCGTAAAGGGGGATACCGCTCAGGGTGGTACAAAGCCGGCGACCCTTCAGACAGGACTCGTGGTACAGGTGCCCCTGTTCATAACCCAGGGGGAGTCGGTAAAGGTTGACACTCGCACCGGCCAGTACCTCTCGCGAGCCTAGTAGTACCCATGCCTGCCGTCTATACCGTTTCACAGATTTCGTCGCACACAAAGCAGACATTGGAACGCGACAGTGTGCTCCAGGATCTGTGGGTTAACGGTGAGGTCGCAAACCTGGCCCGCCCGGGTTCCGGCCATTCGTACTTCAGCATCAGGGACGGCAAAGCCACTCTGCGCTGCGTCATGTTCCGCAATTCCCGCGGCGCGCAGCACCTCGAAAACGGCGCGTCCATCATTCTGCACGGGCGAGTGTCAATCTACGAGCAGCGGGGCGACCTCCAGCTCATTGCGGACATTGCGCAGCCTGAGGGTGTCGGCGAGCTTCAACTGAAGCTGGAGCAGCTCAAGCTTGAACTGGAACAGCAAGGCTTGTTCGACGAGTCGCGCAAGCGCGGACTGCCCCGCTTTCCTCAGAAGATTGCCGTGGTGACTTCGCCAAGCGGGTCAGTGTGGCATGATATTCAGAACGTCATTCGTCGCCGTTATCCATCGGTTGAGCTCGCCATAGCTCCCGCACCTGTGCAGGGAGAAGATGCCGCCCCGGCAATCGCAGAAGCCCTGCAGGCCGCCGGAAGTGAACCCGGTGTAGACATTGTGATAGTAGCGCGCGGCGGCGGATCCCTGGAGGACCTGTGGGCGTTCAACGAAGAAGCCGTAGCGCGCGCCATATTCGCGTGCCCGGTGCCCGTAGTAAGTGCGGTGGGCCACGAGACGGACCATACGATTGCAGACCTTGTAGCAGACCTGCGCGCTCCCACGCCATCCGCTGCGGCGGAGCTGGTTGTGCCCGACAGGTCCGAATTAATCGCCTTCGCGATAGCGGCAGCGCAGAGCATGGACATCTCAATCTCGCGCACACTGAACACGGGAATCGACACGACAAGGACACTTGACAGACGTCTGCAGAATGGCCTGCCCGACCTGGATACTCTTAGAATGAGAGTGGATGACCGACTCAGAAGCGCTCGCCAGATGCTTGAGCATATGCTCTCGCTGTACGCTGAACGAGTGCAGGGCCTGAAGCTTCGCGTGGATGCGCTCAGCCCGCGCGACACATTGCGTCGCGGGTATGCCATCGTGCAGCGTGCAGACGATGGCAGTGTTGTCAGTACGCACTCGCAGGCAACGGCATGCGATAGCATTGATATAACTCTCACGAATGGCGCACTTCAGGCTCAGGTCACGTCCAGCAGACAGGAATAGCGGGAGCAACATGTCCGAAACGAACTCAGGCAGCCCCGGAAAAGATCTCGGTGATCTTACCTTCGAACAGGCTCTGGAACGCTTGGACAACACAGTGCAGGCCCTGGAGTCGGGAGGACTGTCGCTGGAAGAGGCGACACGCCTCTACGAGGAAGGTATAGGTCTCGCGAGGATGTGCAGCGAAGCCCTGGCTTCCGCGGAACTTCGCATCACGCGCATTCGCACGGCCCACGGCGAACAGATGCGATTCATTTCAGAAGACTCCGCCGGTTACGAGACCGGAGAATGCTAAAGGCGCTCTTCAAGGGCGTCCGCACCGTAAGGGACAGGCTACGCACTCAGGGCGTCCGCACCACCGCACTCTGGGCTTATGCGCGCGGGCTGCCCAAACTTACCGGCGTACCGTTGCTCGAGTACAGCCGAGTAACGGACTCACTTTACGTGGGACCGCAGTTTCGTAAGTCAGGCATGAATGCTCTGTTGCGGGCCGGTATAACTCATACCATCAACATGCGCTTAGAGTTCGACGATGCCAAGCATGGACTCACGCTTGGAACCGACAACTCGATCTATTACTGCCATTTGCCAACGATAGACGACGAACCAATCTCTGCTGAAGCCATCGCCAAGGGAATCGAGTTTATCGAATGCGCGATACGAAACGGTGGCAAAGTCTATATCCACTGTTCGGCTGGAGTTGGGCGAGCGCCCAGCATTGCGGCAGCATACCTGATAAGCAACGGATACTGCACAGAGGATGCGCTGGACCTCATAAGAGTGGCACGCCCGTTTATCAGGCCAACTGCGAGACAGATTCAGGCGCTGAAAGAGTTTGAGATGAGCGAGAGGCTACGCCTTGAAGCGGATCAATCTGAGCGCCCGGTTATTCAGCCGCAGAGCGCACCCAGATGAACTGCCCCACCTGATACCCTACGACTACGTCCTCGCCCACGCACTTGAACGAAATGATTCCTGTGGAAGTGTTTATCTCACCGACTTCGATCGCATTCCCCGGGATCACCCGGTTGCGTACCAGATGCTCAAGCAGCACTTCGTCATCCACCGGGATCTTGTCGATCTCCAGCTGCTGCCCTGCATCTGCTTCGTTCAGGCGAAACGGCTCGCCACTCTCCACATAGTCGGTTCCCGGAATAGGATAGCCGAACGGGGAGGTCGTCGGCATCCCAAGCTTCCTCATTATGCGTTCTTCCAGGTACGGCGATATGGCGTGCTCCAGCAGGTGCGCTTCAATGTGCGCTCTGTGCAATTCCACGTCAAGCATATCAACGACCATGCGTTCAGCGAGACGATGCCTCCGCACTATGCTCTCCGCATGTCGTTCGCCTCTCCTGGTAAGCGACAGCTGTTTTTTGCCATCGACTGCAAGCAAACCTTCCCGCTCCAGGCGACGAATCATGCCCCCAACAGTCGGGAGTGAAGTGCCCAGACCTTCTCCCTCCGGGAGCATCTTCAGATGCTCAGCGAGCTGCGTCAGTGTGACTACGGTATCCTCTTCATTCAAGCGATAGATGGACAGCAAGTAGTTTTCCGCCGTCATAGATAGTCTCTGCCTGGACGGTGGAACATTCTTGGATTTCGAGCTTGTATTCGATCTTGCTCTAGGCATTTTTCCAACCTCGCTGCCACTCATGATTGCGCTGAGAATAACATCCAGCAGCTTGTTGAGTCAATGACGGCAACAGTCATAACCCTGTTCGCGCAAGGAGCCAAGCCTGGACACCCAATGAAGAGAGCTCGAGCACAAATTTGGTGAATAGGTTGATGTATTTTTGTAGCATCCCAAATGCGTTTGATATTTCCATACCTTAATTCAGACTGCGCATTTTCGGGCACTCTGGTACTTACGGCACACTAACTTCCTGGGCAACAATTACACTTCCCCGAAAGGCAGAAGCACTACAAGCTCTGCCAATGCCGGAATCGCCGTTCACCTTCGGGGTTCCAGGGCCTGACACAGGCAAGAACCAACCCTCGCATCGCCCATAAAGCACAACCACGCCGCTCAATGATGAGCGGCGTGGATTCCTTTAGCCTTGATTTAGGGGGCCACCAAATGACTTCACGCACCAAGCCGGGCAAAGCCGAGCGGCGGCGGCGCCTTGCTTTTAAGCGGCTTCAGCGCTTCTCTCACCAAGTCGGGCGTCCAGTATCAGCAGGCCGCTGCCGTCGCCGTCAATGATGCGCAGGTGGTCCACAATTTCCTCTGCTGTCTTTTCCTCTTCGACCTGTTCCTCGATGAGCTCGTGGAGCATCACCTGTGCGGCGTAATCGCTCTCTTCGATTGCCAGCTGATACATCCGGTTGATCAGGGCGGTTACCTTCCGCTCGTGCTCCAGGGTCCTTTCCATCACATCTAGCGGGCTCTGGAAGTCCTTCGGCGGCTCGCCAATTGCCTTCAATGTTGCGCGCCCACCGCGGTCATGCACATAGTCGAAAAAGCGCATAGCATGCGCCGTCTCTTCCTCGTTTTGCATCCGCATCCAGTGCGCGAATCCCGGCAGATTCTCATCCTCAAAATATGCTGCCATCGACAGATAGAGATAAGCGGACGCCAACTCCGCATTAATCTGTTCGTTGAATGAATCCAGTAGACTGACACTCAGCTTCATCTTTCATCCTCCTGGTTTGATAATGTGGCGCTTCCTTGCACCTTGGTAGTCAATACTATAAACATAATTGCATTAAAAGTAGGGCAAGTCCAGAGTTAATCCAGGAATAATTTCATAGGCAACTTGTGGCATACTCTGATGTCAACCAGGTACGGCGCTTACCGTCAATACCGCATTTGGCAAGTACGAGACTTCAGTCATAGCAATCACATAGCTGATGGTGAGTAGTTGCACACATTGGAAGAGGTATGTATTACCTTTTTAAGTTAATACAACCTACGTTCTGCCTATTGCTCTGAAATCTTGAAGTCGCGTCCCCATTGATGCATCCGCTGATGTCACACTAAACCCGCAGTTGAAGTTAGAAACAGAATCAGGTATTTTCAGATCAGAAGTAGCAAGTCGAAAGGAATCAGATGACCACTGATACGATCAACAGCAGTCAGGTGACGATCCCAGCCACGCAGACATCGGTTTACGAGGCAATTTACGGCAGGCGAATGACAAAGGAATTCACGGGTGCCGAAGTATCGCGCTCAGCAGTTGAGCGCTTGCTGGATGCGGCAATCTGGGCGCCGAACCATCGCCTTACAAATCCCTGGCGTTTCTTTGTCCTGGGCAAGGACAGTCCCATACGCAACGAGATTGCCGATCTCGCCTGGCAGACAGCTTACGACAGCGTCGCTAATCCCAACCCGGAACAGAAGAAGAGCTCGGCCGATGCCAACAAGAGCCGAGTGCTGAACGCGCCCGCAATGATCTACGCCTACAGCGTGCCCGGGCGTGATGAGGAGACGACTCAGGAAAATTACGCATCCGTATGTTGCGCCGTACACAACATGGCCCTAGCAGCCGTCGCAGAAGGACTCGTGCTGGACTGGAGCACGGGCGGGATCAGCAAGCTGCCCGGGCTGGCAGGGATACTGGGAGCGGATGAGGACTGGGAAATGGTCGGAGCGCTGTTCATCGGAGAGCCCGCGACAACACCAGTATCGAGACGCAGCGGAACACCGGCGATCGTATCCTGGCTGTCATAGCCTAACGCGAAAATAGGAAATGGTACCCCTGCCCGGACTCGAACCGGGGCACACGGTTTAGGAAACCGATGCTCTATCCTCCTGAGCTACAGGGGCACCAGATATTGTACACCCGTCCGCGGATTCTTGTCAGGCATTAGCAGCAACAGTTCGATGTAGGCACAAATACCACATTCCGGAACCCTCCTCTTGATGCTAGAAGACTAGAGCCTGCCCTCAACCTGTAGATGAGATGGATTGGAACGAATTAAGCCCGCGCCTGACAACATCGAACATCCCATCTGGCCGTCGCATTGGGGGCTCTAGCACCGAAATCCTGACTTCTACTACCTGATAAGCAGACGGATTCGACGATTCCCCTTGGAGGAGATCGGTTCTTAGGGAAGCGACGCTTCTTCCTGCAATCCCGGCTTCGTCAGTGCGGGCCTTCGGGTGGTTTCCATTGCTACCTCGCGCAAATGGATGTGTCCTTCGGTATCCGGCGTCGAAGGGCGAACATCTGCCTTCTGCTCCACATCCTCCCTGACAGCTCTCCCTCTTCAGACTCTTAGCATTTACGTGTCGGTCACCATCTCCAGAATAAACTGGGATAATGCGGTTGACTAGTATCACTATTGAGTGCTAAAACAAGCACAACGAACTGGAGAACAAGTGCATTGCTCAGATATGCGAGACTTCTGCTACTGTTAACAATCCTCTACAACGTGGTGGAGGGTGTTATCGCGCTGTGGTCGGGGATGGTCGCAGGGAGTATAGCTCTTGTCTCATTTGGAGCCGACAGCTACATCGAAGTTGCCGCGGCTTCCGTAGTTCTCTGGAGACTTGGCATTGAGGACCTCGAATATGCCGAAACGGTCGAGCAGCGGATTGTTCGATTCATCGGGTGGACATTCCTGATTCTCGCGGCTGCGGTTGTTTTCAGGTCAGTGTGGGCACTCGCCGAACAAAGCGGCGCCGAAGAATCCCTGGTGGGAATAGCGCTCGCTCTGGTTTCCGTCATCATAATGCCTCTGATTGCCGTGTGGAAGCTACGGATTGCTGCAAAGGGGAATCTGCAGTCCGTGGCAATCGAGGCAAAGGAAACTGTCGCCTGCTCGTACCTCTCATTTACCCTGCTGATCGGTCTTGCCGCAAATGCAGTGCTGGGCTGGTGGTGGCTGGATGCCGTCACTGCCCTGCTTCTCGTACCGTGGTTGATCCGTGAAGGCCTGGAAGGCATTCGCGCTGAGGAACCCCACGACGAGTCTTTGCGGTTGTGTTCCTGCCGCCCTTGCCTATTCGGGCTAGCAACGTGTAGAGCGGCCTGTTGCACGCTCTGATCGATCGGCGCTACTCCGGCACCGCAACACATTTCAGTATTTCTGCACCTCTCAGTTGCTCGCGACGCCCTCGCCTGGCTGTTCGGATGCGCCTGACGATTGAGTCGATGCCTGAAGCATGCCGGCGGCAAGTGTCCATTGACAAGTCGGCGTGTGATTGGGCGAACTCGGCCCGAATTGAGCGCCGCAATTCGCCCAGGCCCGACAGGAAAGCCTGCGGTTTAGGCGGCAACTAACGGCTCGATGAATTCCAGCATCATTTCGACGCACTGGACGGGCTTCTCCAGCTGAAGGAAATGTGTGGCATCCGGGAGAAAGTCGTAGCCAACCGTGAAGACATCGCTGAGGTCAAGAGTCGGCAGATAGGAGAACGGCAGAGTCGGGTCTGCGCCGATTACCTTTGTTGGACATAACTGGGACTCGAAATCCACGAGAACCGCGAAGGTGCCGGCGTATTCGATAATCTGCGCCTCATATTCCGGCGGACAACACAACTCATAAAGCGATTCACGTTCGTTCTCCCGCAGTGTCGTCATTGCGAAAAGATCGTGACCGCCAGGCACAATCAACTCGAAGATCGGGAAGAACGACAGAAGAAATGCAAAGTCCTCCCTGTTCTTGAATCGCGCCATGCGCCGCCTGGAGGCTGAAGACAGGTTGTTAGCGGCCTCTTCGAATTCACGAAAGCTGCGGCCGGGCTTACACAGCGGCGGGTCGAATAGCACTCGTGCAATAAAGTCGCTTCCCCTATTTGGGGAGAGAAGTGTTATCAGAGAAGATACAGAGTGGTAGATCCCTATTTTTGGCTTATCACCAAAATGCAGATCTATCGCCTCCATGACTTTATCGTGGTCTTGCACCAATGTGGGTATATTGTGATTCTGCAGTGAAGTAATTTTGTTCCAGCCGTGGTTCCGGAGATCGTAGAGTATGACATCGTAATCGTCTGTCAGAAGCGACCAGAACGGGTAGTACAGATCTATTGCCAGTCCGTTGCCATGGCTGAGAACGAGACGCGGGCCGTCAGGATTTCCGTGTCTACGAAGAGTGATGAATGTCTCATCGTCAACCTGCACATCACCCGTACAGACTGGTTCCGGCAACTTCCAGTCGGTTTCTGGCGTCATTCTCGCAATCCTTTACTTCCAAACGTGTAAAGACTCCCGGCGATGACATCGTACCATCACTTCGGGTAAATCATACATCATAGGCAAGCGCTGCGGCGAATTCCTCATTTCCTATCTCTTCCACATGCCAGACGACTCCCGGCATATGAGGGAACTCGTAGTCGTCAGAGGTCGCACCACGGCGCATTGTCATAGGGGCCTCAAATGTCGCCGGGTCCAGCGAGAGTCCTGTTCCTAGTGCCTTGATCAGGGCTTCCTTTATTGTCCACAACTTGAAAAAAAGCCGATATCCTCCCCTCGCGCGTTCCAGTTTCAGGTCGTATTGCTCGTTCGGGCCAAAGGCGGCATCTATCAGCCTGTCAAAGTCGCGGCGTGGCGTGCGCTCCTCTACGTCAACTCCCAGATGCCCCTGAGGAGAGATTGCAATCAGCCCATGATTGCCGCCGTGACTTACATTGAAACTAACCTGTGCTCGCGACCCGTTCACTAGCGCGACCGGCTTGCCGTGTTCCAGTTTCTCGAAGGAAAGTCTATCGTTGCTGCATAGTAGCTCGTCGCAGAGCAAGGAGCGAAGCGCGGCACGGCAGAGTACGAATCTACGCCGGGCGCCCGGATGCTCGAATTTCCTCCAACGGGACCGCTCTTCTTCATTCAACCACAAAAAGGCTGACGCCTCATGCTCGGCATGAGGCGTCAGGTCCAGATGTACGATAGAAACGCTGCCGATTTCCCGGAAGTAACTCCACCAGCGATGCGAAGGGTCAGCAAGCATTTCAGGCCGTTCGTTGCACGTTCAATGCACTAGGCGGCGTTGGTTTCAAGGAAGTCTATCAGCTGCCCGATACTATTTAGGTCATCGCAGCATTCAGGGGTGAGCCTGATGCCGAACTCGTCCTGAATCACTCGCCCGAACGAGACGATGTCCATAGAGGACACGCCAAGGTCCGAAAGGCTTTTGCTCCGGTCGGCAGATGAATCCACAGGCTTTCCGTCAACCTCCAGATTTGCCGCAATAAGATCCCTTACGCGCTGCTCAGTAGATGCCATTGTTGAATCCTTCTGTATAACATTGCGTATATGCTACTGAGCAAAAATAACAAGTGTCGAATATACTTGTCAACAAATGTCGCGATTTTGCCGCCAATATATGCCATTGCCTTCCGTGTAACGCATAGACTGTAGGCGAGCTTCGTCAAGGTAAGCGACCGACAACTGCCGTCAGCGGACAGCCGGCGCGGAAACAGGACTTACCATCCTCAGTGAATTCTCCGGGCGCTCCTTGGGCGCATCATGATGCAAGGCGTAATAGAGAAGTTTGGGTGCAAGAGCTGGCATCTCTGCGCCCCTTTGCCCTTGACTCGCAACGTAGCACGGAACAGGCGTGCGGCTTTATTCCGTGATATACGTGTGGGTTATGACCTCCCACACATGTCCATTCTCGCAGTCGAAATAGAACCCGCGACCATTGTGCTTGTGATTGATCTCGCCGTCCGTGCGAGAGCCGGGTCCGCTCCCGTATGGAATGCCCTCGTCCCTGACTCGTTCGAGTATAGCGTCAAATTCGTCGTCAGAGGCGAGAAAGGCATAGTGGTTGGAGCGGGGATCATCCGAGTCGTCGAAATCAAGCGTGAATGTGTCGTTCACTTTCACCGGTGCGAAATGCCCCCATGTCCCGCTGAACTCCAGGCCGAATAGGCGGGCGATAAACTTCGCGGACTTAATCTTGTCATAGGCAGGCACGATTGTGTGGTCTAGCTGCAGAGGCATGTCGTCCCTCCTTAGATTTTCCTTCACTCTACACCAAATCGGCACTCCGTTCCAACGCCAGCCAGGCGGCGCCGGAATGCCGCAGCCACACCCACGCTTGACCGTCAATCAAGTAGTTCCTACAATTGCGCCAACCGCTGGCACCTTATGCATGAAGAGGAGGGACCATGGCTGACTTTGCCCTGAAAATCGGTGATGTCGAGATAATTGCCCTCTCCGACATGAACTTCCCATTCCCGATTCCACTTCCCGAGCTATTTTCCACGGTTCCCTCCGACGCTTGGTTGCCCTACAGGGAGAGCTATCCAGACACCTTCGAAGACGACCACATGCTCATTGAGATCGGTTGTTATCTGGTGCGCTCACAGGGCCGAACGATCCTGATCGACACGGGCTATGGCGAAGGCCCCATAGAGTCGATCGGCGGTCGGCGAGGCGAGCTTATGGACGACCTGAGCGCGAAGGGCGTCAGTCCTGACGAGATTGACACGGTCTTCATCTCCCACCTTCACTCGGACCACGTTGGCTGGAATGTGCTGGAGCAGGGAGGCGAACTGGTTCCCGCATTCCCCAATGCCCGATACATTGCTCACCAGGACGATCTGGACCACTTCCGCCGACCGGACATACAGGCGGCCTCCAGCTTCCCCTTCATGGACAGGTGCGTGGAATCGATTGTCAACCTGGGGCTGTTTGACACATTGACGGCAGACGCCGACCTGACTTCGGAGGTAAGGGCGCTGCACACGCCGGGCCACACGCCCGGCCACATGAGTGTCCTCGTCGCCTCTCAGGGGGAGTCGGCGCTGATACAGGGAGACGTGCTGATCCATCCTGCCCAGGTAACCGAGGACGACTGGACCTGCCACTTCGACTACGACTGGCCCCTATCTACGGTGACCCGCAGGAAGGTGCTTGACGACGTGGAAGCGCAGGGCACGCCTGTAATATCCTGCCACTTCCCCGCTCCAGGCTTCGGTACGGTGAGACGGCGAAATGGCAGACGCTACTGGCAAGTTGGCCTGGATACCTAGGGGTTGAAAATGGACTCAGAAGCAACCCGGAAGATTCTGGACAGTGTTGACCGCGAAGCGATGCTCCGCCTCGCGCAGGAGCTCATTAAGATACCCAGCTTCAAGACTGAGGAGAGCGAAGTTGCGCGCTTCATAGGAGAATACCTTGAGCAGAGGGGCTATGAGGTGCAGTTGCAGGAAGTGGAACCGGGTCGATTCCAGACGGTTGCCACGCTGAGGGGGAGCGGCGGTGGCAAGTCGCTGATGCTCAACGGTCATATCGACATCGATCCTCTTGCGATGGGCTGGAAGCGTGATCCGTGGACACCTAGCATAGAAGGCGACCTGATTTATGGCGCCGGAATCCGAAATATGAAGAGTGGCGTTTCCTCCCTTCTGACCGCAGCCGAAGCAATTCGCAATTCAGGCGTGTCCCTGAAGGGTGACCTGGTTCTCGCCTGCGTCGTAGGAGAGCTGCAGGGCGGTGTGGGCACTACTTATCTCTGTCAGAACGGTCCACTCACCGACATGGCGGTTGTGCCGGAGCCGTTCGGAGCGGACAACATCCTCACCGTACACGCCGGCGTCCTGGAGATGGCGGTACATGTTCTGGGGAACTCACGGCACATCAGCCGCAAGGAAGAAGGTGTGGATGCGATAGCCAAAATGTGCAAGGCGGTTCCCGCCATTGACGGTGTGGAATTCACCTACACACCCCGGGACGATCTCCCCGGACTGCCGCGCATTAACGTCGGCGCCATAATCGGAGGCCGTGGGCGAGACTACGACCTGCGCGGGCCGAACTTCGTCTCGGACTTCTGCACCGTGCTTGTCGATGTGCGCTTCCTGCCCGGCATGACCTCCGCATCGGTGAAGGCGGACATCGAGCGAGCTCTTGACCGGATCAAGGCCGACGATCCTGACTTCGAGTACGAGATCGAGATGCCGCCCGACCCCAGGCACAGGGTGTTCACCGTCGTCATGGAGCCGTTTGATCTGCCCAGGGACGAGTACATTCTTGACTGTGTCTTGCGACAGTACGGTACGGTTACCGGCGGACGCGAACCCGACGGCGTAGGCACGGTGCTGCCCGGCTCGTACACGGGCGACGATACCACCCACCTATGGCGAGCGGGAGTTCCATGCGTGCTCTACGGCCCGGGAGGAGGGTCGGAGTCGGAAACGATTCCGGACGAATTCAGCCGCATCAGTGACATGGAGCAGGTAGCGAAGGTGCTGGCGCTCACCGCGCTGGAGGTTTGCAACCTGCCGCAGTGATGGTGCTCATCAAGTCTGAATGGGACGCAATCAACGACGAAATCAAAATCCGCAACCGCGCGACTTGCCATGCAGCCGAGATTACCTGACAGACTTCAATCAGTCGAAATTGCTAACTTACAAAACACCTATTGAAAATGGAGGACAGATGCCATGCCGTTCTATGAGAGAGGCCCTAACCGAATCTATTACGAGGAGGCAGGCTCAGGCTTCCCCCTGCTGATCATATCGGGAGGCGGCCTCAATTCCAGCATTGCCTCCCTGGATTCGGCGGTGCCGTTCAATCCAATGAAGACGTACAAGGACGACTTTCACTGCATTGCAGCGGACTTGCGGAATGCCGATCAGGGCCAGTCCAGCGGTCCGCTTGAGATCGACCGCCCGTGGGATGCCTACTCCGATGACCAGCTTGGGCTGATGGACCATCTCGGCATCGACGAATTCCTCGTGATGGGGTTCTGCATCGGCGGTCCCATGATCCACAATCTGCTGAGACTTGCGCCGGAGCGCGTTGTGGCTGCGGCAATGATGCAGCCCAGCGGGTTCAATCCGCAGGCGCCGAATATCTTCTACGAGAACAATACTGCCAGATGGGGACCTCCCCTATGCGAGAGAAGCCCTGACATCACGATGGAGATGGTCCACGACTTCCTGACAAGCATGTACACCAGCCGTGCAGACTTCGTCTTCACAGTTTCACGGGACTTCGTGCGCGACCTACAGACGCCATTGCTCATAGCGCCGGACGACGTGCCTGCCCACCCGTACGAATGCGCGATGGAGGTCGCCGGCCTCGCTCCAAACGCCGAAACCACGATATACCCGTGGAAAGACACTCAGGAGCACATAGACGAGGTGGTTGAGCACGCCCGGCGCTTCCTGAAGAACCATGTGCCGGCAGCAGCGACTGCCTAGCGGTTATTCAGGCCCTTTCCACGTACCCACTTCAGGTCGTTTCGTTGCTCCGCAAGGACAGGGAGCAGAGTGTGGACGGATTGTCAGGCCGTCCTCCACTGCTCGGCATCGTCCTCCGGCTCGTATCCGATCAGTTCGCGCGAGTTCGAGATGTCCCAGATACGCCAGGCGTTGTTGGACACGCCGTAGAAGATCGCGAACCTCACGGAGTCGGGCGCATCTATGCTCTTACGGACTAGCTGCACGAGGTCCCTGTGCGACAGCAGGGTCGCAAACTGCCTGGGAACCAGGGGCTTACCCTCTCTGTTCAGAGTACCAATCCGCAGGCAGATGACCGATAACCCAAAGTGATCGGAGTAGTATCGTCCCGCCGCCTCTCCGAACGCCTTTCCGATCCCGTAGGGTCCGTCAGGCCTAATGGGCATATCCACCGTGACTCGCGGAAATGTCGCCGGGTCCAGACCATCGTACCGCCCTGCCACGATGGAAGCGTAAGGCTCGTCCTCCTCATAGTTGCCTGTCGCGTGGTTCGAACTGGCGAATACCACGCGCTTCGCACCGCACCGTCTTGCCGCCTCCAGCGCATTATAGGTCGAAGATAGATTATTCCGATAAACAACATCCCAGGGACTGTCCTGGTCCGGCACGCTTGCGAGATCGACGACAGTGTCCACGCCTTCATAGGCAGGCAGCACGGCATCGAGATCCGAAGTGTCTGCGACCAGGCTGGTGAAGCCATTGACCGGCTTCATGTCCACGCCGGTTACGTTGTGCGAGTCCTTCAATCCATCCTGAAGTAGGCCGCCTATGAGCCCCGCCGCCCCTGTTATCAATACGTTCTTCGTTTCAGACATTAATCTCTCCCTTGAACCTGCATTTGATTGGTAGTTTGTGTTCAGCCCGGCGGCATCAATTATAGTCCAACTGTGACCCTGTCAATTCGGCAGCCGGTCCTACTTACGATTCAGATATGCCTGTACAATACCCCGGAGCCGGAGCTTCCAGGTTCTAGCATCTACTTACATATTCAAGAATCGAAACAGCGCCGAAAGGAGCAATAATGCTAGCGGATCTCGTAGAAGTCACGACACCAGATGGAATTCCCCTGTCCGGCGCCTATTTTGCCCCGGAAAGCGTGGATCGCTCACATTTCGTTGACGCCATTCTGTTCTTTCACGGCGACGGCGGTCACTTCTACAGCAATCTCTACCTGGGATTGGGGCAGCGAATGGCGAAGCAGGGCATCGGCTTCCTGACTGCCAACCGCAGGGGACACGACCACGTCTCAAATGGAGTTAGAGGCGGCCCGCTTGCCGGCTACGCCTTCGAGTCCGTTGAAGATTCCCGGGCCGACTTCGAGGCTTGGCTTGAGCTTCTAAGAGCGAGAGGTCACCGCCGCATTGCAATCGGCGGGCACAGCGGCGGGGCCGTGCGCGCAACATATGCCCAGGCCAAAGAGCGGTTTGCGGACGTGGTCGCGGTCATACCTGTGTCGCCCGGGGAGTACGACCACGAAGGGGTTATCGCTCTGCATGGTGAGGACTTTACAGAGCCGTTTCAGAAGTCCATACGCAATATCGAGCAGGGTCAGCAAGACACGCTGCTTCGCCCTGGAGTGCCCTGGGGCTCAATCTGGAGCGCTCGGACCTATGTTGACTGCTTCAATCCGGACAACCGATACAGCGTGACTACGCATGCCGCGAACACGGGCTGTCCCACACTCTTCGTCTTCGGGTCGGAGGAGTGCGCCGTTGGCGGACCGCAGGAACTGCCAGTCTGCGGAGCGGCACGTCGTAGGCTGGGCAGCGCCGGTTACACGCATGTTCAGGTCGTGGAGATTGACGGCGCCAACCACGGCTATGCAGGACGCGAAGAGAAGCTCTTTGACACGATGTTTGGGTGGGTCAGCAAGCTCCAGTAGCTGCGTTCGGCCGATGACGGCTCGTGAGTCGCCGCGCCTTCGCATACATGACCCTCACCAGAAACATGAAACCGGATGTCATTTGCCGTTCGGCAACGATGCCTGCACCCTTGATTCCACCTGAGTCGAATCGGAGCTGGTGCATAATCCTTATGCAGTCAAAGAGCGTAGTCGGCACTAACGCTGTTCACCGTCGGGATTCCAGACTTTGCCGTCCTTGATGGTCATCACCGGTGAAATGCGCCGGTCGGTGCTGACGGATTCTCCACCGCCGTCATCGTAGGTGAAGTCGCCCTCTTCCAGCTCAATCACGGTCGCGTCGCCGATGGCTCCTTCGGCGAGCGTGCCGAGTTCGCCAGTCTGCCCAATGGCGAGAGAGGCATTTTGCGTGGTGGCCGCTATGACCTCCTCAAGGGACATTCCCAAGGTCATGTAGAGTGTCATTATCTCCGGCAGATTATAGACAACGGGACTCTGTGGCCTGACCTTTGTGATATCGCTGCTCAGGGTTGTTGGCGGTAGTCCCTGTTCTATGGCGGCTATCGACAGGCCTATGCCGAAATTCCTCCGGGCAGCTCCAATGTCGAACACGATGCCCTTGTCTCTTGCCTCTCTCACTTCCGTTCTAACATTGCCGCGCTCATCTAGCACGTTATTTTCTGCGCTGTGGAAGATGTGAGTCACAATGTCACCGGGACGCAGGTACTCGAAAACCTCAGCCAGCGGAATGGGGACGCGCGCAACATGAACCATAACGAACGAGTCCGTCATGTCTGCCACCGTCCGGGCGCGCTCCAGTGCGGGTATCGTATTAGCCGTGCCACTGATCTCGTGATCAATGCGAATTTTCACGCCCAGCGCAACATTGGCATTGTCCCTGATGCACCTCACCGCCTCCTCTACCTGAGCGTACCGCAGGTCTTGCAGCTCTCCCACGCTGTGAGGGTCCAGAAGCGTCTGCGGCCCACCGCTGATCCCAATAGTGGGACCGAAGTCATCACCAATGCTCCTGCGAGGGGCCATCATTCCCAACGCCGAGAGATTCACGAGAGCCATCAGTCTCGTCTGCTCTCGCGAAAGAATGAACTCCTTGAAGCCGTCGAAGTGCAGCCACCCTGAACTGCCGGCGTCAACGGTTGTTGTGACGCCATTTGGGAGGCACACGGAGTCGGCAGCGGTGGCGAAGGGTACGATATGTTCGAAGTAGTGACCGTGGATGTCAATGAGGCCGGGAGTAACTATCTTCCCAGTTACATCGACGACCTCTCGCGCGTCCACCGGAGAAATGTCCTCCTCTATCGCAGCTATCCTGCCCGCTTCAAATGCCACGTCTCGTACAGCCCGAAGGCCTTGCGCCGGGTCAATGACCTCCCCGCCCTTTAACACCAGGTCGAATCTGTCAGGCATGTGAACTTCTCCTTTCGGTAGGCGGGGGGTGGCATCCAATCCGCTTCCAAGGTAGCTGCAATCTCAGGGCCAGGCTCACTGAGGAGCAGAGTACCGCCGAACTTTTTCAGGTGTCAAGGATACGCGTCCCGATGGCGCTCCACAGGTCACATCGCTCTATCGCATTGTCCAGCCAGTGCGCGGACTTCATTCCAGCATGAAACATTTATGCTTTACACATGTCATGCGCAATTGTAAGATTAGGCAACTGCACGGAATCCGTTATGAGTTTGCCCCACTCTATATTGCACCGTTAATCCAAAATCGGTCTTCTGCAATAGCATGCAGGCGAATTGCCACACCAACCGCAACTGAAGCAGAGGAACCTCTTAGCATAATGAATCAAGTTCTTCAGCAGCTGAGCCGGCTGGTGACAGTCCGCCCATATATCACCATCATAGTCCTGCTTGCCATAACGGTCCTGCTCGCGGCAGGAACTACGATGCGGGTCCCGCCAACAGAGGGCGCGGATGTTGCCTTCCTTCCGCCCGGGCACGCGGTTGCCAACGCTACACAAGAAATAGAGCAGTTCTTCAGAGACTCCGGCGATGTCAGCGTAGCCACCCTCATCTTCCGAGGGGAGTCTCTGACGCCACAGGGCCTGTCGCAGATGACCACACTGATCGACGAGATCGTCAGTGAGCCGAGCGTAAGCGAGCTGCTGGTGCCTGCAAATCCAGTGGTCTCGCCTGCATTACTGATCCAGGCCGCTCGTCAGACCCCTACCCTCGATGGGATAACGCAGGCAGAAATCGATGCCGTTCAGAGTGTGCCGCAGATCCAGGGGCCGCTAGCCGCAATGACTGGGACCGACACAGACGGCACGCAGGTCGCAATAGCGACTATCAGCCTGGCAGACACCGGCGACGAGAGAGTTAAAGATGCAGAACGACGAATAAACGAGCTGGCGCTAGCGGATTCGGGCCCACTCCAGGTGAGCAGCCTGTCGCCCATAGTCGTCGAGGACGAATACAGAGAGGCGACGGAGTCCGGAATGGCTCCGCTTATCGGAATCGCACTGCTGCTTATCGCCGCTCTGCTTCTGCTCTTTACTCGAACGATCTCAGATACACTGTTGACGCTCGCTGGCCTCATCCTGTCTCTGACGTGGATTGTCGGAATGGAAGGCTGGCTAGGCCCGAACGGGATTGGCTTGATTGGACCACCAAGCTCGCTCACGGCCATGGTCCCCGTCATCATCATCAGCCTGACCGTGGACTACGCGATTCAGGCGATCTCACATTATCGAGAGCAGCGTCTCGAGGGTGAGCCGGTGGTGTCAGCGGTGCGAATCGGCTTGCGGAATGTAACAGTCCCGCTCACTCTGGCCGCCGTAACGACGATAGTCAGCCTGTTGGCAACTCTGTTCTCGCCTATCGGAGTAATTGGTGACTTTGGCGTCGTAGCAGGACTTGGCGTTGGAATGAGCCTCATCGTAATGCTGACCCTGCTCCCGGCGGGGCGGACAATTATCGACCGCCGCCGGGAGGCACGCGGCACATTGGCGGCGCCCAGGCCAATGGCGAACGCATTGCCCGGCATCAGCACGGTTGCGGAGCAACTTGGCAGGTGGGTAACTCGCTGGCCCGCTCCATACATCGTCGCGATCATTCTAGTCACCATTGGGCTTGGGTTCGCCGCGACCGATCTGAAATCGGAGTTCAGCATCCGCGACATCCTCCCGCGAGGAGGCAGCGTCGTGCAGGACATGAACACCCTCGAAGCGGCGGTAGGCGGATCCACGGAGATCGCCAGCCTTCTAGTGAAGGCGGAGGCTACTGAGACACGCACACTGCTGAATCTCCAAGATCTCACAGCAGCCTTCGAGGACGAGAGTCGCCGGCCGGAAGCGGTGGCCGGTCCAATCCAAACCTCATATTATTCCCATCTGCGCGACTGGATAGTTGACTCAGGTGAGCCGGGGGACAACTACGACCGCGAGCTGGAGAGGCTCTTCCGCGAAGCATCTGCTGAAGTGGAACTCGACCCCCAGAAGATGCAGGAAGTTCTCGATAAACTTGTCGAGAAGGAGCCTGAACTGGCGCACTTCCTGTTCAACGACCCGGACGGCATTGACACCATGCTCCTGCAGTTCCCGACGTACCTCGGCGATCCGGTGCAGTCGAGGATGATCCAGGAGGAGACGGAGAAACTCTGGTTCGGCGACGACGATGCGATCACGGCAATTTCCGGGGAGATAGTCGCTGTCGCGGTAACGGACCAGATCACGGACGGCCAGACGGAAGCAATCAGCACCACAATTGCGGTGGCGTTGGGCATTCTCAGCATCTTCTTCTGGGTGACTCTGCGGCAGCCTGCGCTTGGAGTAGTCGCCGTCGGTCCAATCGTGTTCGTGCTCATCTGCGTGCTGGGTACGATGGCGCTGCTGAACATTCCCTACACGCTGGTAACATCGATCATCACGGCGCTGTCAATCGGAATCGGCGTGGATTACACCATCCATATAATTCACCGATACCGCGAGGAGTACTTCCGTCTGCGCAACCCGGAGAGAGCTGCCATACGCACTTTGGCAACTACCGGCTCCGCCCTACTTGGATCCGCACTGACGACCGCGTTGGGATTCGGCGTGCTGATAGCGTCTCCGCTCACCGCTTCCCAGCAGTTCGGCATCACGGCAACAATCACGATTGTCTATTCGTTGATAGTCTCCATCCTGGTCGTGCTGCCCGCGATGGTGGTCTGGGGGGCGTATCAGAATATGCGGTTGCGTTCAATGGTGGAACGCATGTGGAGCGACCTCGATCTCGCGATTGAGGAGACGCATCTCCGTCACGATCAGGAGCAGCGTACTTCATAAGGAGTGGCGGCTGATCCAGAGCCGGTCGAACATCTCCGGCAACATTCGGCTGGTAGTCACTCCGACAGGCTTCGACGGCAGTCGCGCTCACATACCACCGCATCCAGAAGAATCAGCGCGTCACCATCCCTGTCGATTCTGGATATCAGAGGAAGTTCCACTAGCATGGCACCGGCAACCGCGCAGTTCAAACTCCGCCGGAAACCTGGCAGAATTATCCTGTCTCCTCGTTGAGCAGCATTAGGATCAGTTCTTCCGGCGGGCTCAGCGGCTGAGTTTTCACGCCGTCTATTGTGAGAGTCATCAATCTCGCTCCCCGCGTAACTGCGGTCAATTAGAACCTAATACATCAGGGATACCCTAGCGTGTCATGCGCTGAAGGGGGTACATGTAATAAATAAGAGGAGAAAAGAGCAACTATGTCTGTATCAGAGTCATTGTAACCATAGAGAGCGACACATAAGATTTGACGAGTTCATTTGCGGGGGCGATCTTGCGAGTCTCTCCTGGATTCCCACGCCTCCCAAGAGCAGAAACTGCATCTGTTAAGGCAATTAGGCAATTGCTGTGCTCCAGGCGAAGCTGTGAGGACAATTTACTGGAACAAAGTCACTCAAGGGACGCTATGACCGATGTTAACTGATCGCAGGGAGTTCACTTACGCCTCTTCACTCCATCCGTTTCCTGAGGGCTGGTACTTCGTAACGACAAGGAAAGCCGTCCTCAAGGAAGGGATCATTGAGAAGACCTGGATGGGGGAGAAGATCGTCGTATGGAGCGACGACTCCGGACGCATAAGTGTTTCCGAGGCTGTCTGTCCGCACCTTGGCGCCGATCTCGGACCGGCCGCCGGGGGCTGTATTCGGGACGGGCGCCTCGTTTGCCCATTTCATGGGTATGAGTTCGATGTAGCCGGCGATTGCGTCGCCACACCCTTTGCCCCTCCCCCGAGAACGGCAAAGCTGATCGTGTTCGAGACGCGTGAAATCCTCGGCCTGATCTTCGCCTGGTGGGGCAGAAGGGGGGAGGAATCAAGATGGGGGATAGGCGAGGAACAGCCTGATCAGGCCGGCTGGAGTGGGATGAATATTCAGACCCTTAGGTTTCCCGGACATCCTCAAGAGACCACAGAGAATGTTGTGGACCTGGCGCACCTGCGCTACGTGCACGGCTATGACAACGTGGACTCTGTCGAGGAAATGTTCGTGGAGGGCCATTTTCTCGAAGCCCGCTTTAATTTCAGGAGAATACGAAGGGCCGCCGGGGTGGGAACGCTCACATTTGACGTCGCCGCCAAGTCCAGCGTTTACGGACTGGGATATTCGTTCGTTGAAATCCGTGAGCGCTCGATCGGCATGGATGCGCGACTGTGGGTACTGGCGACTCCCGTCGATGGCACTCTTATCGACCTGACTCTGATCTCGCAGGTGCGTGAGATTCGCAAACCAAAGCGGGTCTTCGCCGGGTTGGGCTTCCTTCCCGTCAGCTGGCGCGCGCCCATAATGAACAGGTTCATCGCTTCTCAGCAGAGGGAAGATGTACTGCAGGACGTAGTAATCTGGAGCAATAAGCAATACCGTTCACGGCCCCGCCTATGCCGTTCCGACGGCAAGATTATGCCTTTCAGGCACTACTGCGCCCAGTTCTACCCCGATGTCGCAGACCGTGAAGGCTCAGCCGGTTCGGTCTGACCACCGCCGCTCGGTCAGCGCTCAGCCTCCCAAGAATCAGAGCCTTACGGCATATCGCCAGAAGTGATTGCGCCGGACTGGCGAGACACGCCTTAGACCGTTCCCGGCAGATCAAATTGCCTTATTCGTGCGCTTGCGGCGGTTTCTGGCGAAGGACCGGAAGTGCCGATGATATTGAGTTGCGGTCTTCAACCAATTCTTATAAATTGATCATTAGACGTTGCAATTTGGTTCACATTGTGGGTTCTCGGGGAGGCGTGCAATGACCGCGAGCAAAATACTGATGGTTGACGACGAGCCTGACCTTAAGCCGCTGGTTCTGAGCAGAATGCGAAGGGACATTCGTGCGGGCAGATATGAATTCATTTTTGCCGAAGACGGGATGGAAGCCATAGATATTCTGTCAGAGGACAAGGATATTGACATCATAATTACCGACATCAACATGCCCCGCATGGACGGGCTGACGCTGTTGGGCGAGATCAGCGAGATAAATCCGAACACTGTATCAATCGTAGTGTCAGCTTATGGTGATATGCCGAACATACGCACGGCTATGAACAGGGGAGCATTCGATTTTGTCACAAAGCCCATAAACTTCCAGGACTTCAGAGTGACAATCTCGAGGACGCTGTCCCATCTCGAGGAATGGCGCGTGGCCCAGTCCACAAAGGAGCGGCTGGCTGCTACGGAGAGGGAAATAGAACTTGCCAGGAGAATGCAGGATTCGGTGGTACCTTCGTCGCTTCCTCAGTCAAGGGAGTACGAAGTCTCTGCCCGCACGAGGACAATCTCGGAGGTCGGAGGCGACTTCTACGACGCTGTGAGACTTGAAGAGGACAAGATAGGCATCTTTGTAGCCGATGTTCTGGGCAGGGGTGTTGACGCCGCTATGTTCCTGATGTCTTGCAGGACTATGCTGAAGGGAGCTGCGATTAGTTATCCAAATCCGAGTGACGTTCTTAAAGAGGTCAACTCGCTGATTTGCGCAGCTGAAGACGAGGCGATACCAGTCTCCGGCTTCTATGGTGTTTACGATCCGTCATATGGCTCGCTATCTTATGCAAATGCCGGGCTGGCATCCCCTCTTCTGGTTCACCGGGGCGGTGCATTGGAAGAACTTCCCCGAATGGATGGGAATGATCTGGGTGTAACCCCGACTGAAATTTACGAGGAGAGCACAATACTACTGGCTCCTGGCGATACGGTGATCTGCCACACGGACGGGGTGACGGGGGCAATAGGCACTGACAGCGAGCAGTTCGGATTAGAGAGACTCCGTCAGACATTTGGAGAAAAAGGACCATTCAGCGCAGAGGAAGCCGTTGATATGGTATTTTCCCATATCGACCAGTTTTTGGATGGAGCGTCACAGAAGGACGACGCTACTTGCTTAGCGCTGTATCGGACCTAGTCAGTATTCGGCTTCCGCCGCCGCTGCACGATTTAAGCCGCTAATTCGAGCACCTGGGTTGACCGCACTTGCAGATGCGCACTGATGCTCACTTGCCTTGCCGAATGAAGTCCGCTACGCGCTCACCTATCATCAGGACGGTGACATTGATGTTTGCGCGAACGCACTCAGGCATTATGGAGGCATCCACGACTCGCAGTCCGTCTGCCCCATAGACCTTGCCGTACTGATCGACGACTGCCATAGGATCTGAGCTCGGACCCATCTTGGCGGTGCAGGAAATATGGTGGCCCGTGCCTACCCATCTCTTCATCCACAGGTCAAGAGCATCGTCCGATTCCAGGTCTGAATCTTCAGGGTAGAT
The DNA here is from genome assembly GCA_964632415.1 of uncultured Dehalococcoidia bacterium. Taxonomy (GTDB): domain Bacteria; phylum Chloroflexota; class Dehalococcoidia; order Lucifugimonadales; family JADFKI01; genus Bin90. The sequence goes on from CAZWDM010000005.1 coordinate 40,206, forward strand.
TCTGCCATCGATCATGGCGGCCATCGCGGGATGGTTCTCCAATCCGACTACCAGACGCACTCCGTCGCGGTACCTTCGGAGGTCCTCCTCGTGGTCCAGAAGGTTGTAATCGAGGTACGGATGGTCTCGGTAGTCGTTGGAGCGGAGCCGTAACTCGCCTTTCGAGTGAGCAAGGTTCAGCCCAAGCCCGGCACCCAGGCCCTCTACATCCTCGTGCTGCCCTCCCCGATTGCGCCCCCTGCCGGATGCGGCCGACAGATATACGATCATGTCGTTCTCCAACGGAGAGCCTTCAGCAGTGTACCTGACCAGAAGCTGGGCATTTGGCATGAAGCGTTCGAGTTCGACTTCAGGCTTCGTAGCCCAGAGTATGCTCAACAGCGGATGGTCGGCGAGGTTCTGTCCAACTCCCGGCGCGTCAATTATCGTCTGTATTCCGTGCTCGCCCAGGTGGTCGGAGGGACCGACACCTGAAAGCATCAGCAACTGAGGCGAGCCGATCGCCCCCGCGCTCAGGATAATCTCCTCAGCCTCCACAACGAAGTTCTCATCATCGGAGACGGCCTCGACTCCTGTTGCCCTTGGCCGTTCGCCCGAAGTATCGAACAGTATCCTCTTTACAGACACATTCGCCCTGATGGTCAGGTTGAGCCGGTGACGAGACAAGCTCAAATACCCCAGGGATGTTGACCAGCGGATACCATTGGGATTGTTCAGTGGAATTGGCCCCACGCCCGTGGTTCCGGGGGCGTTATGGTCTTCGCAATAGGGTTGCCCGTTCTCTCGCCAGGCCTCGAACCAGGCCTTGTTCCCCTCGCGCCATTCATCCGGCAGGAAGCGTCGGCAGATGATTGGCCCGCTTGAACCGTGGAAATCTCCGGGATCGTTTTGGTACGTGGTGTCCGTCTCCAACCTATTGAAATATGGCACCAGCTTCTGAAAATTCCACTCGTCGTTTCCCCACTGGGCCCAGTTATCGTAGTCCTCGGGAATACCGCGCAGGAAGACCGTGCCGTTGATGGCGCTGGAACCTCCGGTGACCCTTCCTCGCGGGATCTCAATCTCTGCTTCAGAGGTTCCCCTGGCGGTGTACTGCCAGTTATGGTCGCTGTCCCAGATGCTCTTGGTGGACAAGTACCCGTATTTGACCTCCTCCGGGAGGCTTTCCATGTCCGGGTAGTCGGGGCCCGCTTCGAGGAGAAGCACTGAATTCTCGGGGTCTTCTGAAAGCCTGGTGGCGAGGATCGCGCCCGCTGAACCTGCTCCTATGACGATGTAATCGTACTTCACTCCCTACCTCCTGATTCTCCTTGAACGTCGCGCCATCAGTGGCTGCTGGGATTGTATTCACGGAGTCAGTTACCGTCAATGACCACGCATACACATTCTGCAGATTGGACGGAGGCGGCATGAAGTTCGCTCAGCCCGCGCAGTCTTGACGGAGATGCTAGGCTTGACAGTCCGCTTACCGAATATACAATTGCTGCAACATTCCGAACAATGCACTTAGGAGATTGACTGATGCCGTTCTACACCAGAGGAGACGTTCGAATTCATTACGAGGAGGTCGGTTCCGGCTTTCCACTACTTGTGACGCCCGGAGGCGGATTGAACTCCGTCATCGGTGGCTGGCCCAATCAGGTGTTTAATGCCATGGAAGTGTACAAGGACGACTTCCGCTGCATCACGATGGACCAACGAAATGCGAATGGCGGAGAGTCCACGGGACCGGTTCAACTGGATGATCCTTGGGGAGCCTTTGCCGACGACCAGTTGGGCTTGATGGACCACCTGGGGATACAGGAGTTCTTCTTCATGGGCTACTGCATCGGCGGTCCGTTCGCGATGACGCTCATAGAGCGAGCACCCGAGCGCGTGGCGGCAGCCGTCCTGTGCCAGCCGGTCGGGCACTCCAGCAAGACCCCGGACGCCATGTACGATTCAGGGCACGATCTGTGGGGACCCGAATTGTGCGCCAATCGGTCCGATGTGACGATGGACATTGTCGATCAATACCTCCACAATCTGTACCGCATCCAGCCCGATTTCATGTACAGTGTCTCCAGGGACTTCGCTCGCACATGCCAGACACCACTGCTGGTAATGCCAGACGACACACCCTCGCATTCACTTGAAGCGGCGCTGGCGATGGTTGACCTGGCACCAAAGGCCGAGGTGACGGCTTATCCCTGGAAGGAAGACGAGGAAACGCTGGCAACGACGATCGACCAGGTGCGGCAATTCCTTGTGAGACACCAGCCAGCATAGAACGCAGATTGTATATGGACTCGGTGCGGCACACGGTAAGTGTTGCCCGTGCGGATTCCTGGACACCAACTCCATAGAAAGATCGAGTGAGGAGAGTAGGTATGGCAAAGTACCTTTTTGAGGCATCATACACACAGGAAGGCCTAAAGGGCCTCCTGCAGCACGGAGGCACCAACCGGCGAGAGGCGGTAGAGAAGTTACTGGCGAGCGTGGGAGGAAGTCTGGAAGCGTTCTACTACGCGTTCGGCGACAATGACCTCTACGTCATTGCCGAGCTACCCGACGACGCGGCCGCCACCGCTGCATCGTTAACCGTCGGAGCAACGGGCATGGGCAGCGTCAAGACCACGGTGCTCATGGCGCCGGAGACGGTCGATGAGGCCATCGGCAGAACCGTGGATTACCAGCCGCCTTCAAGCTAGAGTGTGGCAAATGCCACACAACCGCTGCTGTGTACTGGCACGTCTTCCTAAGGGCAGGCTTATTCACTTAGAACGGGAGGCTTAACGCATGACGCAGCAAGTACGACCCAACGACCCAAGGCTTAGCTGGCAGGGCGCCATATCCTTCGACGACAGGGCGAACTGGCGTATGCCTTGGCGCATTCCTTACGACAAGATCGCCCTGTTTCCACCGGATGCCTTGCGGGAACGCGCCGCGATGCCCGCAGGCGTCAGAATCTCCTGCCAAACAGACACGCAGTTCATCGAGGGCCACATAGAGCCGTTCGTGGATGCCGAAGAGGACTGCAGCAGCATCGACCTATATTGCGATGGCGTGTACCAGAATTCAGTGCAACTCTCTGGCCTCAGTTCCTTCCGATTCGACGATCTACCGGCCGGCGAAAAGCTCGTCGAGCTGTGGCCTCCTCAGCATGTCGAGTTCCGACTGAAGAGCCTGGAGTTCTCAGACGACGCCACCATAGCGCCATACGAAGACACCCGCCCCAGGTGGATCACATACGGCAGCTCGATAACGCACTGCCGCGCAGCTGCGAGTCCCAGTTTCACTTGGCCCGCAATCGCCGCGCGAGAGCACGGGCTGAATCTGACCTGCCTTGGCTACGGGGGCAACTGCCACCTGGAACCCATGGTTGCGCGTATGATGCGGGATATGCCCGCGGACTACCTCTCCATGAAAGTGGGCATCAATATCTATGGCTCGGAAAGCCTCAGCCCGCGCACATTCCAGTCCGCGATTATTGGCTTCGTTCAGATTGTGAGAGAGAAGCATCCGGAAACTCCCTTCGTCGTCATTTCTCCCATATTTTCGCCGCCGAGAGAAGACACACGCAACGCAGTAGGTTTCACGCTTGCGGAAATGAGAGATGAGGTTGCCGAGGCCGTAGTGGCCATGCAGGGACTGGGCGACTCCAACCTGTATTACGTCGATGGCCTGGAGTTATTCGGCCCCGACCTCGCGCATCTGCTTCCAGATGACTTGCACCCGGACGCGGAGGGCTACAAGATTATGGGTGGCAACTTCGCACGGAAGGTCGCCGGTAAGTACTTCAAGTAGTCGGCGCACATCGGAGATGCACAAAACCGTTATCGAAGTGTCGGACCAGAATGGCTTGCTAATGGGATTCGTGCTGACATTTAGTACAGTTACTAGAGTGGAGGTGTCGTCGTGAAATTCGCAGCGTTCACAACTGTGGCGGCTTCGGCGGGCGAAGCCACCAACTCTGCCGACATGCTCGACAATCTCCGGCAGCAGACGGTCCTCGCCGAGGAGCTTGGCTTCGAGGCGATGTGGCTGGGCGAGCACCATTTCGGCCCATACGGAGTTGGCGACCTGCCGAACCCGATTCTACTCGGCGCTGATCTTGCGGCGCGGACATCGAAGATTCGCATCGGCCAGATGGCGAACATCGCTCCCTGGTGGCACCCCATAAGACTGGCCGAGGACCTTGCAATCCTGGACAACATGACAAGGGGCAGGCTCGAAGTCGGATTTGGACGCGGAATCTGGCCATACGAGGGCCCGCAATTTCACCCGCACGCTGACCCCCGAAAGGACATGGAGAACCGGGAACTCTTCGCAGAGATGGTCGAGGTCGTGCGAAAGATCTGGGCTGACGAGTATTTCTCGCACGAGGGCGCCAATTTCAAGTTCCCGGTAGATGACACCGTCTTTTCGCACCCGTCATATCCCTCCAACCCCGACTGGCAGGATGGCGACCGCGTAACCAAGCTGCGAGTCACGCCGCGGCCCTACCAGAAGCCTCACCCACCCTTGTGGATGACGGTGTCCACCGACCGCTCCGTTTCAACGGCGGCAGAGATGGGCTTGAATGCCTGCTACTGGCAGCCCCCTGCCCTCAGAATACGGCAGCGCATGGAACTGTATGCCGAAGTTAGATCAGAGCTGGAGGGACGATCATTCGAGTTGGGAGAGGGGCAGGCGGTGATGCGCTCCACCTATGTCGCGCCAACGATGGAGGAGGCGCGGCGAGACGCCGAAGCCGGGATAATGTCGGCGTTCATCTTCAACGACCCGTTCCGCGGCAGGCAGGTCTTCACAAACCCGGGCGAAGAGCTTGCCGACGACGTGAAGTTGGACTGGGATTTCCTGGAGCCGCGAACGCTGCTTGTGGGACCGCCGGATCATGTCGCGGAGAGAATTCACGAACTCCGCGAAGTCTGCAATCTCGGCTACCTGCTGGTTGAATTTACGCACGCCGGCATGCCGCTTCGCAAGACACTCCAAAACCTGGAGAACTTCGCCACCAAGGTAATACCGCAGTTCGCATCATCGTGAATTGGACCTGCTCACAGTATTCCTGAGACGGCTCACGCCTTGTAGCACGCGACGAGGTGCCCAGATTCATCGCCTACCAATGGCGGATGATCGTTGTCGCGGCAGAAGTCATCTGCGATCGGGCAGCGGTCGTAGAAGCGGCAGCGCGCCGGGGGATCGATTGGGACGGAGATTCCACTCCTGATGCTCACCGGCGGGCGATCGACGCCAGGAGCCGGCACGGGCACCGCCGACAGCAGGGCGCGCGTGTAAGGATGGCGGGCGCTCTGCAGAACGCTCTCCGTTTCGCCCATCTCGACAATCTTGCCAAGATACATGACCGCTATGCGGTCGCACATGTACCGCGCTACTGCGAGGTCGTGCGTGATATACAGGTAGCTGATTCCCAGGCGTCCCGTAAGGTCTTCCATTAGGCGCATCACACCAGTTCTAACCGAAACATCCAGCATGGATGTGGGCTCGTCCGCAACAACGAACTTCGGTTCCACGACGAGCGCCCTGGCGATGGCAACTCGCTGACGCTGGCCACCCGATAGCTCGTGCGGATGCCTGAACAGGAACGCCCCTGGCGGCGTGAGCCCGACAAGCTCCAGCATGGCGGATACCCTATCGAGATGCTCTGCGTGCCCGCCAATCTTCTGTGTCTTCAGCGG
>CAZWDM010000005.1:45986-64755 GCA_964632415.1 uncultured Dehalococcoidia bacterium
CCGACCAGCCCAAGACTGTCGCCACGACCAAGCTCGAACCTGACTCCGTCAACTGCGTGTACGAAGCTCCGGCTGCGCTGCAGCCAGTTTCCAGTTTCGACGGGAAACAGCTTTGTTAGCCCCTCGGCCCTTAGCAGGGGCTTCTCCGATGCAGGCTGCAATTTATGTAGCTCCTCTGCCCTACCCTGTGCCATTTATTCGCCACCGAAATTCTGAGGATTCCAGCAGTACGCCCAGCGCTCTCCAATACTCACTTTCGGGGGATCGGTGCTGGCACACTCATCTGTTGCATAAGGGCAGCGCGGGTGGAATCTGCAACCGCTCGGCGGTTCCAAAAGGTTGGGCGGCTCGCCGTCCAGTGTTGCCAGCTCACGCTTCTCGCCGCTCACGCTCGGAAATGCGGCCATAAGCGCCTGAGTGTAAGGATGAATCGGGCTGTTGAAGACCCGGTACGTATCCCCAAACTCCACAAGTCTGCCAGCGTACATTACTCCAACCACGTCGCTGACCTCGGCGATGACAGCCATGTCGTGCGAGATGTAAATCATTGCCATGTCGAGCTCCCGCTGGACCTTTGTCATTTCGCGGAGGATGCGGTCCTGCACGATGACATCGAGCGCGGTAGTCGGTTCGTCCGCGATTACCAGGTCGGGCTCGCACGACAGCGCCATGGCTATGATTGCCCTCTGCTTCATTCCACCACTGTATTCATGCGGATAGCGCGGTATGAAAACAGGGTCGAGGCCCACAAGCTCATAAAGCTCACGCACGCGATCCAGGGTCTCATCATTGGACAAATCAACGTGTTGTTCCAGCGCCTCTACGATCTGCTCTCCCACCCTGTACACAGGGTCAAGCGAGTTCATTGCCGCCTGAAATACCATCGAGATGCGGTCCCACCGAATTGCTCTCATCCGGCTCTCCGAAAGCGGTACGATATCCTCGCCGTCCAGCAGAACCTGCCCTCCATCAATTGCCGAGTTCTCCGGCAGTAACTTGAGTAGGGACAGGGCTATGGACGACTTGCCGCAGCCGGACTCCCCTACGAGGCCGAGCGCTTGCCCCCTCTCCACGGAGAACGAGACGCCGTCCACAGCCCGCACCTCTCCCTGCCGCGTTTGGTAGCTCATGGTCAGGTCCCGCACCTCCAGTAGCGGGGGACCCTCATGTTCGGGACGGCGGCGTCCTTCGTCTTGTGCGCTCATGCCCGCCTCAGCCTTGGGTTAACAACTTCGTCAAGAGAGCGGCCGACTAGGTAGAAGGAAGAGCACAGCAGCGTAATCGAGAGGCTGGCAGGGAAAATCAGCCACCAGTACTCCGTTACCTGGAGCAGGTAACCGGCGGATTCGGTGGTATGGATCATCAACCCCCAACTCATCCGCACGTCCAGCAGACCGAGGAAGCTGAGCACTGCCTCGGAAAAGATGGCGCCGGTTACGGTGAACATCATGTAGAGGAACGAGAGCGGAAGAAGGTTGGGCACTATGTGGACGAATATGATGTGGAAGGGTCCGCCGCCCGCTATCCGCGCCGCGTCGATGTACGGCTTGACGACAACGGAGAGCGCCTGTGACTTCAGCACGACGCCCGTCCCGCCGAAGCCGGAGAGTATGCCAATTATCAGTGCAAGCTCAAAATGCTCGACGCCAATCAGCGCGCTCAGCACTATGAGCACGCTGATTCCGGGCAGCATAATCATGATGTCCGCAAGCCTCATGAGCAGCATATCGACCACACCGCCGAAGTACGCTGCCACCGCCCCGACAGTGGTCCCAATGGTGACGGTCACGACCGCGGCGAGCAGCCCAAGCAGAAACTCCGCACGCGCGCTGAACATCAATTGGCTGAGGATATCCCTGCCCAGCGGGTCGGTGCCGAGCAGATGGTTCCGGCTCGGAGGGGCTGGTTGTCGAACCTCGTCGAACGAGTAGCCGACGACAGGATCGTACACGCTTTCTTCCCATACCGTGCCCATCAAGAGCGGGTGCGCGGTGGCAAGGAGCGCGTAGAAGCAGATTATGGCAAGCCCGATGAGACCCACACGCGTACCGACGAACAATGACCAGTTTTGCCTGAAGGTGCGCAGGGTGAGTACGAGCCGGACTCTACCCAGTGACTCAGGGTAAGCTCTATCTTCCCTCGATCCGGGATGGCTTTGCACGGTCTTCAATACCTGATTCTGGGATCCAGATAAACGTAGAGAATATCCGCCGCGAGGTGCGCCACGAGGACGAAAATGCCCACGAAAACGAACGCACCCACCGCGAGGGGCAGGTCCTCGGATATTGCGGCCGATACGAGAGTCTGACCCATGCCGGGCCAAGAGAATATGGATTCGATAATGATCCCGCCATCCACCGCGAACGCAAGGCTGAATACGAAGCTCGTCACGACGGGAAGGAGTGCGTTGCGCGCGACATGCTTGTCACGGACTTGATTCTCCGGCAGCCCCTTGGCGCGCGCCGCCATTACGTAGTCCTCTCTCATGGTTTCGAGCATGCTGTTTCGGGTCAGCAGCATCGTGCCCGCGAAGCTGATAAGCGTCAGCGTGATTACGGGCAGGGCCATGTGCGTGACGATGTCCCAGGCAAGGTGGCTTGCGCCGCTTGCAAGCCAGACCAGCGCAACAGCCAGAAGAGAGATCGCAACACTTCCGACCTGGATTATTCTGGCGCCCGGCACACGCTTCCTCGTCGTCAAAATGAAAGCCAGAAAGACCACGACCGACAGCACAATTGCTGTGAAAATCATTCGATTGAACACGGTGTTGGCGTCGATTGGCGAGTCCCTCCAGACTACCGGGTCGAGGAACTTTCCGATCGGAAACCAGCCCGCCTTGAAGGCGAACAGCCATATCATCATCAGCCCGAACCAGGGCGTGAACACCGTGTAGAGAGTAACGCCGCTTATCGTCGAAGCGTATTCCGTCCAGGTTCCCCGCCGCCAGGCAATTATCTTCCCGAGCGCGAACCCCATGTAGAAGGAGAACACCGTCGCCGTTAAGAACAGCACCAGCGTCCTGGGCAGACGCTCGGCAATTACGTCAGAGACAGACCTGGGATAGAGACTGAAGGACACTCCGAAGTTGCCGGTAAGCGTGTTCTTGACGTGCAGCAGGTACTGCTTCCATAGTGGTTCGTTAACGCCAAACAGGTCCCGCAGCTTCTCTCGCGTCTCCGGCGGCAGATCCGGGCTGAGTGCGTAAAGGTTGCTTACGTCGCCCGGCTGCGCGTTCACGATGAAGAAAACGATCGAAAGAAAGACGAACAGCGTCAGCAGAATCTGCGCTAGTCTCTTGAGGACGTAAATCGCCATCCGCAGGCTACTTTATCAGCGCCGCTGTTTGCATGCCGTTCAAGCCCGTCAAACCTCCGAAGACGGAGATGTAGGGATATTCCACCCTGGAGGACCTGTAAGTGTCCAGCTTTGGTATCGTGAACAAGGGCACGTAGGGCAGGTCTTCGGCCAGCATGTCCTGGATGCGGAACACCTTTTCCCGCGCCTCCTCCACGCTCGTTTCCGAAAGCAATGAGAATGAAAAGTCGTCGAACTCCGCATCCGAGTAGCCGCCCCAGTTGTAACCGCCTTCTTCGTTCTCGGGGGCGTGACGGGAGTGGAAGAAGTTCTCCACATAGTCGGGGTAAAGCGAGAGTGTCCATCCAAGCATCCACATATCCAAATCCTCGCCCACCGTGTCGCTGAAGAGCTTCGCAACCAGCACATTGAAGCCGACGAGATTAGCCTTCGTAGGGACACCCAGGTCGTTAAGCCATCGCTCGATCCAGATTGCGAAGGTCGCTCTCAGGGGATCGTAGCCGGGACTGGGAGCAATCAGCTCAAGCGGTGGGACTTCGGTGCCGTCCGGCATTCTCAGACCCTCTGCCTGTACCTCCACGAAGTTGCCGTCCTCGCTCATCTGGGGCTCCTGCTCGTAGGTGAAGCCTGCGCTCTTGAGCAGCTCGACAGCCTGCGCCATGCGCTCGGCCCTGGTCAAGCCCTTGCCGAATTGCGGAACGTCAGCATTATGCCAGAAAGCGTTACCCTCAGGCACTACGGAGTACATCGGAATGGTGGAGTCCTGGAGTATGGTCTGCGATACAAACTCCTTATCGATAATTGTCGCTACGGCCTGCCTGAACTCCTTGAAGCTCATAGGCGTCTTGCGAGTATTGAAGCCAAGATAGAACATCCCGTTGTCGGCATTCGTAATGATGGTCAGGTCATCCGCGGCCCTGATCCGTTCCTGGAATCCCTTCTCCACGCCAAGCGGGTTGAACAGGTAGTCGATATCTCCGTTTGTGAGGGCGAGGATGGCTGCGTCCTGGTTGCCGTAGATGCTGAACAGTGCAGTGTCCACATGTGGCCCTACTTCATACTCCAGCGTCTTCGTGCCTTCGGCTTCGCCATACAAGACGGACTCATAGCCCAGACGATCGTTGGATTCGGCGTATGCGCCATTTTCATATTCCGTAACGACCATTCCCTGCCAGGCGTAATTCGGATCAGCGTCGTTCTCGAAGAATGCGCCGGGCTCCCACTTGCTGAATACGAAACCGCCAACTGTCGGCTCGTTCTCGGGTACGTGCGCGAATAGGGCTTCTATCTGCTGCTCCGTGTCACCCAGGCCCTTGACATCTTCTACCACGGGGTCCCAGTAGTGCTCTGCCATGATGGGCATGAATCCGAGCCCGAACTGCCATACGCTGAGGCCGGGTGTCTGCGGGTTGCCTTCGTCGTCGGTCGTCTTGAAGAACACCTTGATGCGATATTCGTCAAGAGACTCGACTCGATCGAGGAATGCGCGATCGACCGCGTTCGCCCAGCTGGAGCCAAGCTGCAGGTCGAGAACGGTGTTCACCGTGAAGACGAAGTCCGCAGAGGTGAGCGGCTCGCCGTCGCTCCATTGAATGCCCTCTTTCATCTTGACTTCGGCTGTCCAGAACTCGGTCCCGTCCACATCCTCCTTCACAAGCTCGGTGGGGAAGTCCTCGGCTACAACAGGAATCCAGTCGAACCGCTGGTCGGAGTAGCCGTAGAGGGATGCAGTGTTGCTGCTGAGCACGTAAAGGGTCCACACCGAGCCGCCGGGACCCCCATAGTAGTTCCAGTAGTTTCTAGTGATCGGCTCCTCGAAGAGTCCCATCTGGTAGATTGGGGGACCTGCAGGCTGAGTCTCAGGTGAAGGTTCGGCCTCCTTCATGACTTCGACAATCTTCTCAACCTCGACGATCTTTACTACCTCTTTGGGCACTTCCTTTTCGACGATCTTCTCTACTTCGACCGGCACCTCGACTTCCTTGACGACCTCAACGGTTTTCACAATCTCGACCGGCTCGTTCGAGCAGCCAATAGCGGCTGCCGCGAGGATAAGCATCAGCGAGGAGATTGCACACAGGGTGATAAGGCGAGAGTTCATGATCAGCAGTCCTCTTGGTGGTCACGCATTGGCGACACTTCTTTACTGACTATCGTTTGCAGGTGGCAGACACAGGATGGGATATCGATGCGCATTACTCAAAGATTCCTCATCGTTCCGTCGCCCCGGGTATGAGCGGACGGTTGCGGTTGTAGGCGGGACGGCAGCTGAATTCGTTGCCGTTGCCAATCTACGCCTACCAGCCTCTTCATAACGGAAGCATTATATCAAGAGGTGCAGCATAAGTACATTGCGAGAGCAATAAAGCAAAGCGCACGCCATTGACGACGTGCGCTCCGCGATGCAGCCGGCGAAATGCTTCTATTCGGCGGTCGCCGTGTACTCTCGCTTTACGAGGTCCCAGTCGATCTGGTAGCCGAGACCGGGCTCGTTTGGCGCGTGGACCACGCCGCCGGTCATATCGATGTCCTCGACGAGTCCGTACATGTTCGCGCCGGTGCAGGGGAAGAACTCGAAGAATTCGCAGTTCGGCACGGCCATGGTGATGTGCAGGTTGGCGACATTGTTGAGGGAGTTGCCGCCGTGGTGGACTTCACACTTCATGTTGAAGCCTTCCGCGAGGTGGCAGAGGCGGATCATGGGCGTGATGCCGCCGGTGACCGCGACGTCGCCACGCAGAATATCAGTCGCGTACTGCGTAATCCAGGAGGTCATGCCGTAGTACCGGCCTGGCGCATACTCGGTGGACATTATGGGAATGTCCAGCTTCTGGTGGAGCTTGACGTAGTTGTAGATGTCCTCCTCTACGAGCGGGTCTTCATACCAGTAGAAGTTGAGGTCTTCGATGGCCCGACCCACGCGCATGGCGTCCTCGTACTGGTACGCCCACATAGAGTCAAGCATCAGCTTCATGTCACCGCCAACTGCCTCACGGACAGCCTTGCAGATCTCGATGTCGTACATGGGGTTGCCGTGGGGATGAATCTTGTGCGCGGTCCAGCCCATGTCCTGGAAGCGTAGGGCTTCCTCGACATACTCTTCCTTCGTCTCCCAGTAGGCAGTGGAGGAGTAAACGGGTACGGACTCCTTGCAGGTGCCGAGAAGGCGGTGGATGGGCTGACCGGCGATCTTGCCGTTGATGTCCCAGAGGCAGATGTCGATCGCGCCGATGGCGTTGGTGGATGCGGAGCGGTTCATCTTCCACATGTCCCACCAGATCGCGCCGATGTCCTGCGGGTTGCGGCCCATGACAAGAGGCTTCAGAAATTCCAGAAGGGCGGGCGCATAGTGGTCGGCGCCCACACGGGAGGAGCCGAGGAAGGCGTTGCCGCTGATGCCCTCGTCGGTCTCGACGGTGACGATGCCGAGCTGGCGCGTTTGGCCGAAGCTGGTGCCGACGCCGGTGCGCCAACTGTCAGAGTGCCAGTTAAACATTTCGACTTTGACGTTCGTGATCTTCATTGATTCATACCTCACTGTTGCTGTTGCTGGTAATCGTCTTGCCGCTAATGATATGCCTGCGCATTTTCGCGACAAAGACTACCACATCTCGCGACGGTTGAGTGTACCGCGACGAAAACGGCCGCACCGCCGGACTCGTGCGAGTGAACCAAACATTTCGGACCGTTATGCGGGAGCATGCGGCACCGCCAACAGCTCGTGCGCCGGCGAAGCTGACCTCACTACCAGGACCGGGTCGCCGGACTCCCTCACAACCGCCTCCGCCACACTTCCCAGTACCAGACGGCTGACTCCGGACCTTCCGTGCGTCGTCAGTGTGACGATGCTGTGACCAAGAGTTTGTGCGTAGTCGGAGATCTCGGATGAAGCCTTTCCGCGGCGGACTTCCTCTTTCACTTCCAGGCCGGAACTCCGCAGGCGCTCTCCAACGCCGGCGAGGTATTCTTCGGCCTCATTCATTACCTCCGCTTCGACCTCAGTCAGTCTGTCGCCCAGCCAGTTGCTGTCGCTGTAAATTATGCTGTCGATATGGACTACTCTCAGCAGGCTGACTTTCAGCTTCATGCTTCGGGCAAGTGTGGCAGAGTAAGAGATAACCGTCTCCGCAAACTCGGAGCCGTCCAGAGGCACAACCACATTGTTGATACCGTAGTCCATGCCCCACTGCTCCGCCGCTCGCTCGGGAGTGATTGCCAGCACGGGAATTGGCGACTCGTGCATGACCTTGTAGGTAACACTGCCGAGAAGGCCGCTTTCCACCACTCCCCTTCCCCTTGTGGACATCGCGATCAGATCGCAGCCTGCGTCCTGTGCCATTCGGATGATGGTGTCAGACGCGGGACCGAATCCGACTGCGACTTCAGTGGGTATGCCTTCGAGGGCCATCCTGTCGGCCAGGTCGTCGAGGCGTTCTCGTATCTGGGCCTCAAGCACGGCTCTCGGATCAGTCGAAGAGGCGGAAGATTCCGCTGCCGCATCTTCCAGCAGGGTATCCCTGATCCGGCTTGACAGCCTGTCAATCAGCCCGCCTTCGATATGCTCCAGATCGACTGCCCTGCCGAGTACGACCTCCATGCCCATACCACGGGCGATCTGCGTCATGAACGGAATAATCTGTTGTGATATTTCGGTGCCGTCCAGGGGGATAAGTGCCTTCGTGAACATGGCGAAACACTCCTCAAGTTGATGGATGCCTCATGTGATGCTGCGCCACATATTTTAGCAGGTGTCTTGTGTCACAGATGAAGTGTCTTACGACTCCCTATTTCGGCACACGTCGAAGCACGCCATTGAGGGATTCGAGCCGGGTGGTGGGCGATGGAGGACTCGAACCTCCGACCTCATGCGTGTAAAGCATGCGCTCTAACCGTCTGAGCTAATCGCCCTTGAGGCGGGCGGGCGCCATAGCGGGGGCCCGGTGTACTGGCAGGGTTTGGTAAGAGAGGAATGGCGCGCTTGGCGGGACTCGAACCCACGGCCTCAGCCTCCGCAGGGCTGCGCTCTATCCAACTGAGCTACAAGCGCTTGAATGGGACTCCTGCCGGCGTGCGGAAATCTGCTGGTGCCGAAGGAGGGATTCGAACCCACACATCCGTAAGGATACTACGTCCTGAACGTAGCGCGTCTTCCGTTCCGCCACTTCGGCACTGATTAACATTGGCAGGTTCATCCGAACCGCCTGCCCGCTGCCTATATGGTGGGCGATCCAGGACTCGAACCTGGGACCTCTTGCGTGTGAAGCAAGCGCTCTAACCAGCTGAGCTAACCGCCCTGGATGTGCGCCGTACGCCATCGAAGTGCAGCGAACCTTCAGATTATAGCAGATTACGGCTGGGGTGAGAATAGAGCAGCGGCGTTATCTAGGGCTGGGCATAATTGCCGCTCATCTTGTCCCTGCCCCCTTTGGGGGAAGGTTAGGAAGGGGGGTATGAAGAATTAGGCCCAGCCTTAGGCGTTATCGGGTGCGGCACCTACAGCCCACACTGTAGGGAATCTCAGCACTTGTGGCCTGGCGCGTACTATTTCTCCTTACCGTGAAGGCTCGGTCCGGGCTGCATCATTCTCCCAGGCAGAGGATAGGCATCTTTCATCCCGATTTCAGCGTTCCCACAAGAAGACGAGAAGGGATTACTGGGGCGCCGGCGAGATTGCCAATGACACATTGGGAATAATCCATTAATATAGACGAGGAGCGTGGCCGATGGATGCTGCGTTCGGCGGCGGACAAAGTGGTGCGCCGCTTCATTTTGCTATCTGAGGAGAGGCTGTTGCAGCAGATTGATACCGCGCGAGGAGTCGCCCAGCTTATTGTAGATAATGTGAAGCGCGTGATAATCGGAAAGGATCAGGCAATCGAGCTGGGTGTCATTGCGCTGATGTGCGAAGGCCACGCGCTGATAGAGGACGTGCCCGGAGTGGGCAAGACGATGCTGGCTCGAAGCATCGCCCGCTCTGCAGGATGTTCCTTCAAGCGAATACAGTTCACTCCGGACCTTCTGCCAACTGATGTAACGGGCGTGTCGATTTATAACCAGCGTTCGGGAGACTTCGAATTCAGGGAGGGCCCGATTATTTCGCAGATTGTGCTCGCCGACGAGATCAACCGCGCCACGCCCAAGACTCAGTCGTCCACACTCGAAGCAATGGAGGAGCGGCAAGTCACGGTAGAAGGCATCACCCACTCAGTGCCCACGCCTTTCATGGTGATGGCAACGCAGAACCCCATCGAGTACGAAGGTACTTTCCCACTGCCGGAGGCTCAGCTTGACCGCTTCTTCGTGATGATTACGCTGGGATACCCGTCAATCGAAGAGGAGATTGCGGTCATAGACGGTCAACAGGTTGGGCATCCGATTGAGACTCTGCAGCCTGTGGCGAGCTCCGAAGAGATCCAGCAGATGCAGCGGGCTACGCGCGATGTATATGTTGACGACCTGATCAAGCAGTACATCGTGACGATTGTCGGCGCGACGAGGGACCACCCGGACATCGCGCTGGGCGCCTCGCCGCGAGGATCGCTGTTCCTGTTCAGGGGAGCGCAGGCGCTGGCGCTGATTCGGGGACGCGACTACGCACTGCCCGACGATGTGAAAGAACTGATTGTGCCGATCATGAGGCACAGGATCATAATATCGGCTGCCGCGAGAATGCGGGGCGTCGATCCCGGCAATGTCATGAATGAAATCTCAGACAGCATACCTGTGCCGGGCGCGCAGGCTCAGGGCTGGTTGAGGAGCTAATATCATCTTCGAAGCAAAGGCTTACCTGCTGCGGCGGTTTTACCTGATAATCGCGCTGTGCGTCGCAACCGTCATTACGGGCGCGGCAACGGGTTTCGGGCTGTTTTACCGCCTGTTCTACATACTGGGGCTGACGCTGATCCTGAGCTACATCTGGAACCTGGTGAGCGTTCAGTCGCTGGAGGTCACCGTTGACCGTCGCTCGCGTCGCGTGCGAGTTGGGGACGATGTCGAGGAGCGTCTGACTGTACGAAACCTTAGCACGCTGCCCAAGCCGACGCTGGTCGTAGAGGACATGACGGACCTGCCGGGCTACTCGAGCGGCATGGCCGTGAGTCTGCCGACCAAGGGATTCCGGTCGTGGCGGACGCAGATGCCGGCGCGAAGGCGAGGCGTGTACACGCTGGGGCCGGTGCGCGTGTCGAACACGGACGCCTTCGGGATATTCCGGCGGGAGCGGTTCTTCTGCGACACTGAGCAGCTCATAGTCTATCCACGCACCCATTACTTGCCAGAGTTCGCAATTCCGGCAGCTGATCTGTCGGGCGATAGTTCGACGCGCCGCCGTTCCCATGACCTGACGCCGCATGCGTCGAGCGTGAGAGAGTACGCGTTCGGCGACAGCATCAGCCGTGTGCATTGGAGCAGCACCGCCAGGCTGGGCAAGCTGATGTCGAAGGAGTTCGACCTCGGGCAGTCGAGCGATGTATGGATCCTCGTGGACCTTCACAGGGATGTGCAGGCTGGAGAGCTGGAAGAGAGCACCGACGAGTACGCGGTCTCTATCGGCGCGTCGCTCAGCCGCAAGTACCTGGAAGCAGGCCTTCCGGTGGGACTGGTGGCACAGGGTGACCAGCGATACTTCCTGCCGGCGGACACTGGAACCGGTCAATTCGACCGGATACTGGAATTTCTCGCGCTCAGCAAGGCGGAAGGGAGCGTTGCCCTGGAGACGCTTCTGGCACAGGAAGAGCAGCTGTGGGGCTATCACAGTTCGCTGATTGTCATTACGCCGTCTAACAGGCCGGATTGGGTGACAGCGCTGCGCGAGCTGATGCGGCGACGCGTGAGGGTTGCGGTAGTGCTTCTGGACGGAACTTCGTTCGACGGCTTCTTCAACACGGTGGATGTGGTGCCACACCTTTACCTGGCGGGGATTCCGCCCTATCTCGTAAGCAAGGGAGACGACATACCGGTAGCGCTGAGCCGAGTGTACACCAGCGCCGAAATAGAAGAGGCGCAGCAACTGGAGGCGACGGAGGTGCGGGTATGAGCAGCGAAGCCATTGCGACTATCCTGCCGCCGCGCCGAGAGCCGGGAAAGGAAGAACGACACCGCCTTCTTAAGATCTACGATAGGTTCCACCCTGCGCAGGGGTGGGGCAGTTTCGTCCTGCTACTCCTCTCGCTGCTCATTATCGGGATGTCGGTGCAGGATGGCGCGTGGGTGCCGGTGCCGGGGCTGCAGTCGCTGCTCGTTACGTCGGCAATAGTCGGACTTGGGCTCGCGAAGGTACGGATACCCGCGATACTCCCACTCGTAGCGGGCGTACTGATTGGGGCTGTGCTTGTAACCTGGCGGGCGATGGAACTTGCGGATTCAACCACGGCTCTTGCCGCTCTGCCGGAGATGTGGGACAGGCTTGCCGTCTGGTACGATGCCGCGACGAACGACGGCATCTCTACGGACCTGCTTCCATTCACCATGGCGCTGCTGTCTATGGCATGGCTGATCGGGTTCTTTAGCTCGTTTTTCGTATTTCGCTTCAATAACGCGTGGGTTACGGTGGTACTTGGAGGCGTGGCAATACTCACGAACCTGAGCTTCCTGCCCCCAACGCTCAACTTTTCGTCGAAGTTCTTCATATTCACGCTGCTGGCGATGCTACTGGTCGTGAGGCTGAACGATGTGCAGAATGAGCAGCGCTGGAAACTTCGAGGCATCCGCTTCGAGATGGTTAACGGCTGGCTGACGATGCATGGAGCGATCTGGTTCGCGCTGCTGGTGATGCTGCTCGCGGCATTGCTTCCAATGAAGGTTTATGTTTCTCGGGACCTCGCGAACTGGTGGAACACCGCCCGCTCGCCAATATCCAGCTTCGAGGAGGATGTGGCACGGCTTCTGGCGGGGATTCCGTCACGAAAGAATGTGCCGGGCAGGTTCTTCGGCAAGACGCTGCCGTTCATCGGCTCGATCTCGTTCGGCGGCGAGGCTGTGTTCTGGGCAAGTTCGGACTACCCGTCGTACTGGTTGTCGAACACATACAGCGAGTACACATCGCAGGGATGGAAGGCGGGCGAGACGACTGAGATAGAGGTGGGGCCGGAGACGGTGCCGCCGCCACGACCGGAGTGGCTGAGGCGAGAGGATGTGGAGCAGACGGTTCAGCTCAACTTCGACAGCGACAGCTTCCTCGCCGGAGGAAACCTGGACTGGCTGAGCCATAACGCCGTGGTGGAGACTCTGCGGCCCAAGAACTTCGCTATCGATCTTCACAACCCGGAGACGGACGCCGGACTGCCTGAGGACATCCAGGAGGTGGCACAGATACTTCGTGACTCGGGCGAGCCGCCCCAGCGATTCGTGGAGTCGTATATCTCGCGAATACTGCCGGACGACCTTGTGCTGAACAGCGTGGGATTCGCGGAGGACGAGCACGGGACCGGTGGAATGGTCGTGCATATGCTGAATATCGAGCGTAAGCCATCGGCGATACCGGAGATCGTGTCGTGGTCTTTCGCTCAGAGACAGCCTGAGAACCACCCATACGCGATGGTGTCGTACGTGTCGGTGGCGACGGATGATGAGCTGCGGAGCGCTAGCGCGAACTACTCGGCGTTCATCACCGACCACTACCTGCAGCTTCCGGCGTCGTTGCCGCAGCGCGTGCGAGACAAGGCGGAGGAGCTGACGGCTGACAAGGATAATGCGTTCGACAAGGCGCAAGCGGTCTCAGACTATCTGAGGAGCGAGACTTTCAAATACTCGCAGGAGATCGAAGCGCCGCCTCGAGACGCGGACGGGGTGGACTTCTTCCTGTTCGAGACACAGACGGGATACAGCGACTACTTCGCATCGGCGATGGTGGTGCTGCTGCGAGCTGCTGGCGTGCCGACACGACTTGCGGCAGGGTATGCACCGGGTGAGCTGGACCCTGAGAGTAATGTGCGCGTGATTCGTGACTTCGACAGCCACGGCTGGGTGCAGGTGTTCTTCCCGGAATACGGCTGGATCGACTTTGAGCCGACGCCGCGGTGGCCTGAGCATAAGAGAGACTTTACGAACAGCCCGGGCAGCCCTGCGGCTCTCTCGGGCAGTGGTGGAACGGACTTCGTAGGGGACCCCTCGGAGTTCCTCGATCCATTCGACGACATCGGCGATCCGGGCTTGAGCGTCATAGACAGCGGTGCATCTTTTGGCAGCAACCTGTTTACGTCTGTGGACTGGGTCACCGTGGGAACCCGAACAGGAATCGTTGCAGGCACAGTCGCGTTAAGCTGGCTGCTGCTGTACTGGCTGTGGAATCTGGGTTTACGAGGGCTGTCGCCCGTCGAGAAGGCGTACACGCGGATGAACAGGCTTGGCGCGATTGCGGGAGTGCGGCGGAGGGCGTACCAGACGCCGAACGAGTACGCGGCGACGCTCGCGGGTCCGCTGGGAGAGGCAGCACCCGCTGCAAGGCGCATTGCGCAGGAGTTCGCGGCGCTGAGATACACCAGCCATAGCGCTGAAATTGACGAGGACGGCGACGACGAGATGGACCGGTCCTGGCGGCGCATTCGCCGCGTGCTGATCGGTCGGGCGTTCAGGCGTCTATTACCGGGAGGAAACCAGGGATGACGGAGACCTACTACGACATATTCGAAACTCCGGCAGGATGGATGGGACTTGTGGCTTCCGACAAGGGGCTGAAGCGGAGCACACTGCCGCAGGCATTCCCCGAGGATTGCTTCGAGCAGTTGGGGAGCGCAGTTACGGATGCCATACCATCGCCCAAGCGTTTTTCCGACATCAAGGAAAAGCTGGTGAGGTACTTCTCAGGCGAAGAGATCAACTTCGCGGACGAGCCGATTGATGTCGAGGACGCATCACCTTTCCACCAGGCTGCCTGGCATGCCTGCCGTACGATTCCGAAGGGCGAGACGCGAACCTACAAATGGCTGGCAGAGCAGGCGGGCAATGCCCTTGCGCCGCGCGCGGCAGGACAGGCGATGGCAAGAAACCGTCTTGCGATCATCATACCGTGTCACCGCGTGATTGCGAGCGACTGCAGCCTGCGGGGGTTTGGCAAGGGACGTGAACGACTCGACCTGAAGCAGCGGCTTATCGACCTGGAAAAGTAACCGGCTGCACGGCCTACTGGGCTGGCGCAGGCACCACCTGAACCAGCTCGGCTTCACCGGACGAACCCAGAACCTCGTCGTTGAGGCGAGCGACCAGTTCATCCCCCGCGAGGACGCGCACGGCGGGCCACTCCATTTCGACGATCTGCCCTGCAGTGGATATTTCCAGCGTGACCTCGCAGTCGCCACGATAGTCCATCAGTATGCTCCTGAGATCGTAGAGCAAGCGGTTGTCGTGTTCAGGCTCGCCCTCGATCAGTCGTAGCAATAGGCGCTGACTATCTTGCGCGTGAGCGTCCTGATTGCCGTTTATGGGGCTGGAAGGCAGCGTGCCGGCGCCATTGCCATTTTGCGGGGCGCTCCCGTTTGCGCCGTTAACGGGTGCAGCAGGGAGTTTCGATTCTGTCGGGCTTTGTTCCTGCAAGTTACCGTCCTCTTCTTCGCTCTCCGTCTCACCGGTATTGTCTGAAACAGGGGCTTCAATGGGGTCATCCCACGGTGGGGAATCAGGGCCATCGTTGGGCGCGGTTTCCGGGTACGAGGCAACCGCTTCAGCAATGACGGCACTGCCCTGATCGCTTTCCGCGGTGCCTTCCAGCGTTACGGATACCTCAGATCCCTGGCTGTCCTCATCAGAGCCACTCACTGAAGATTCAGGCGTATCCACTTCAGCGGCAACCGGCGGCTCAGGCGTGACAGCAGTGCTATTCTCGGCGGGGACGGCTGTGGCAGTAATTACGACCTCCTGCGCCTCGAGGCAGCTCAGGCTCAACTCGTCGTCGCGCTGGCGCACATTGCCCGTTACGACGACCAGTTTGCCGTCCTCCCAGAGCAATCCGGTTTCCTGCAGCACCTCGTCCCATACGAAAACTTCCAGTGTGCCGTCCATAAGCACGAGACTTACAATTGCGAACGGCTTCTGCTCACGCGTGTAGCGTCGTGTGACGTTGGAGACCATCCCGGTTACTCTGGTGCGCTTGCCGACCATATCGGCCGTAATGTCGTTGAGCATCACGATGTCGTTTTGCTCTCGGCTGAGCGCAAGCAGATCCAGCAGTGCGTTGTTGGATGTGGAGACTCCGAGCAGTTCCTGTTCCCACTGCCCTTTCTCGGCGTCAGAGGTGTTCAGTTCGGGGACATCGATACTCGCCAACTCGGCGGGCATCGAATCGCCCATCATGTCGAACATAGATGTCTGCTGGGAGTTTCGCAGGTGCGCCTCGCTCTGCGCCAGCGAAACGATGCGGTCTACAACCTCCAGCAAGCCCGTTCGATCTCCGAAGTCGTCCAGTGCGCCTGCCCTGATGAGGCTTTCCAGCGCTTTCTTGCCGACGCCCCCAAGGTCCGCGTTCTGGCACAGGTGCTCAATCGAGCGAAAGCCGCCAGTCTCCTTGCGCGCCTGCACAATCGGAGTGACTGCCGCTTCGCCGACATTCTTTATCGCGGAAAGCCCGAAGCGTATGGCACTATGGCCCTCTTCAGAACTATCTATGGAGAAGTCGACATCGCTCCAGTTGATACTCGGCGGCAGGACTTGAATGTTTATTCTGCGGCACTCGGCGACTGCCCCCGACACCCGGTCGGTGTTGTCCTTGTACGAGTTCAGAAGAGCAACCATATACTCGGCGGGGAAGTTCGCCTTCAGATACGCGGTCCAGTAAGAGATCAGGCCGTAACTTACGCTGTGCGCCTTGTTGAACGCATAGCCTGCGAACGGCTCTATCAGCGCGAATATCTGCTCCGCCATCTGGCGGGTATAGCCCTGAGCCAGCGCGCCTTCGAGGAAGTTCTGCTTTTCCTCCGCCATTATCTCGGGGAGCTTCTTGCCCATCGACTTCCGCACAATGTCCGCCTGGCCAAGTGTATAGCCCGCAAAGGTTCGGGCGATCTGCAGCACCTGATCCTGATAGACGATCACGCCATAGGTCTCTTCGAGGATGTCCTTGAGCGCCGGATGCGGGTAGTTGGGAGCTATGCGCCCATGCTTGGAGTCGATGAATGTGGAGATATGCTCCATCGGGCCCGGGCGATAGAGAGCAATCATCGCGGCGACGTCGCTCAGGGAACTGGGCTTGAGGTCCTTGATATAGCGCGTCATCCCGGCGCCTTCAAGTTGGAATACGCCAACCGTGTCACCGCGAGACAGCAGTTCGAAAGTCTTGCCGTCTTTGAGAGGGATTTCCGTGAGGGCGAACCTGAAGCCGTGCGTCTCGGCGATGAGGTCCCGTGCGCGGGCAAGAATTGACAGGTTCGCCAGACCAAGAAAGTCCATCTTGAGCAGACCCAGGTCGGCGCATGGGTCCATCGCGTACTGGGTCATGGGAACGCCGGCACCGTCATCGGTGCTGCGGGTCGGACGCTGGAGGGGAACGATGTCGTCAAGCGGTTCCTGGGAGATCACCACGGCGGCGGCGTGAGTGCTGGTGTGACGCGTCAGTCCTTCCAACCCCTGTGCGTTATCTATCAGCCGCTTTACGCTCTCGTCGGCCTCGTAGACTTCCTTCATCTCGGGACTCTGTTCGAGGGCATCGTCCAGCGTGATGTTGAGGCGGTTCGGAACGAGGCGCGCGACGCGATCTACATCTCCGTAGGGCATTGCGAGGGCACGCCCTACATCCCTGATCGCGGCCTTTGCGCCGAATGTGCCAAATGTGATGATCTGAGCGACGTGCTCCCTGCCGTACTTGTCAACTACATAGTTAATGACCTCAGAGCGACGGTCGTCCTGGAAGTCCATGTCTATGTCGGGCATCTCCTTGCGCTCGACATTCAGGAAGCGCTCGAAGACAAGCCTGTACGGGAGCGGGTTGACGTCTGTGACGCCGAGGCAATAGAGGACGAGGCTTGCCGCCGCGCTGCCACGCACGGCGAAGAAGATGTCGCGCTCGTGTACGAACTTGGCGATGTCCCAAACAACCAGGAAGTAGTCGGCGAACTGGGTCTGGCGGATAACTTCAAGCTCATAGTCGAGCCGGTCGCGCTCAGCCTGGCCTGCGGTCGGAAGGCGTGTGGTCAGAGCCTCGTGGCACACCTGCGCCAGGTATTCATCGGCGCTCAACCCCCCGGGGACGGGATATTCTGGCAGGCGCATGCGGGAGAAGTCCAGGTTGAGGTCGCACATCTCGGCGATGCGCTGCGTGTTTGTAATGGCCTCCGGCACTTCCGCCCATAGAGCCGCCATCTCCTGTGGACTGCGAAGGTAGTATGAGTCTTCTTCCATGCGGAGACGGCCCTCGTCCTCCACATTGGTATTCGTCTGGACACAGATGAGGATGTCCTGTAGTGGTGCGTCCTCCTTGTGCGTGTAGTGCGAGTCGTTGGTCGCAACCACGGGGATATCGAGCTGGCGGTGGATTTCCATCAAGCCCTGATTGATCTGTGGCAGGTCGGGAACATCGCCGTGGCTCATCAGCTCAAGGAAGTAGCGACCGTCAAGCAGCTCCCTGTACCAGGCGGCGGTGTCACGCGCCCTATCCATGTCGCCCTGCATTATCGCTCTGGGGACTTCACCGCTGGGGCAGCCGGAAAGGACGATCAGGCCCTCACTGTGCTGCTCGAGAATCTCGCGGTCTATGCGGGGCTTGTAGTAAAAGCCTTCGAGATTCGCCTTTGTAACCAGCTTGACGAGATTGTCGTAGCCGCGCTCGTCCTGAGAGAGGACGGTCATGTGGTACGGCGACTTGTTGTTGGAGCTGCGCTCGTGCCTGCTGTCGGGAGCGACGTACATCTCGCAGCCGATGATGGGCTTAATGCCATGTTTCCGGGCGATCTGATAGAAATCGATTGCGCCGTACATGCCGCCGTGGTCCGTGATGGCGAGGCTGTCCATTCCGAGTTCTTTCGCGCGCAGGACGACGCCTTCGAGGCTGCTGAGACCATCGAGCATGCTGTACTCGGTGTGGACGTGGAGATGAGTGAACAAGGGAGAGCTGCCTCCATCTGCTGCATTTCATTCATTGGCGTGATTATACCACCGGCGCGCAGTCAGAGACTGAACAATGTTCAAATTTCGGGCGGACTGGGGATGCTCAAATGGAAGGCTTACGTGGTGAGCATGGGCAGCATGTCAGATTGAATGGGGCGCAAAAGGGCATGGGGATCATCTGCACGAACTGGCAGCTCCGTGGTTGTCGGAGGCTTCGCAGAGAGAGCTGCGCAGACCTTTCGTATTGACATCAGAATACTAACCGCATACCATAATATTCACACTAAAAGCATGACATCGGGAAGTCTTGTATTTTGGCGACGAGTATCAATCAGGCGGAGGGCGGTTCAGTGGCGACGATCGAAGAGCGGGTAATACGAAACGAAGAGAGCATCGCGGATCATGGTGAGCGGCTGTCAGCGAT